>NZ_CP014161.1:0-658087 GCF_001543175.1 Aerococcus urinae | reverse complement strand
AAATCAGAACGAAAAAAAAGACGTAAGAAAAGATGGGGCAAATTATTCACTTGGGCCATGCTACTCGCCCTGGTTTCAGGTGTCGTTATCAGTCTGGGAGTTGCCGTTTACGGTTATTTTTTCTAAATAAGAGGTAAAAAGCTTGCCAATTGAGAGAGGCAAGCTTTTTATATTGTTCTTTTTTACGACCTTGATCGACTCGCTTATATTTTTAAAGCAGATCATCCATGGCTTCTTCCTGGGCACTCGTTTCCTCTAAGGAATGATGGTCAATTCGCTCAAAGTTAAGCTTAGCTAGGCAATTATCCACTAGGCTGTCAATATCAAGACGAGATTCATAATATTCACAGCGGTCTACTTTTGGCTTAGTACTTGGTGAAGCCGGTGCAAAGACAGTACAGCAGTCCTCAAAAGGTTGAATCGACAAATCAAAGGTATCAATTGCTTGAGCAATATCAATAATTTCTAGTTTATCCATGGTAACAACAGGACGAATAATCGGTGTTGTGGTCACGGCATTGATAGCATACATGGATTCAGCGGTCTGAGAAGCCACTTGCCCAAGGGACTCTCCATTAATAATGGATAAGGCATGATATTGGTCACGTATCCGGTCAGCCACCCTTAGCATCATCCGCCGGGTAATGGTCATTAAATACTCACTAGGGATATGCTCCTTAATCGCTTCTTGAATTTCAGTAAAAGGCACTTCAATAAAATCAATCCACGAACCGAATTTAGTCAACTTACCTGCTAATTTTTTCGCCTTTTCTAGGGCTTGAGGACTGGTATAGGGTGGTGAGGCAAAGTGGATGGCAATGGGTCTAACCCCACGTTTCATGGCTAAGTAACCCGCCACTGGAGAATCGATTCCCCCAGATAACATGAGTATCCCACGGGAACTGGTGCCCACCGGTAAACCGCCGATCCCTTTAATCCAGTCTGCAGACACCACAAAGTCCTTGAAGCGCACCTTGACCCGGACAGTCAGGTCGGGCTTTTTCATTTTAACTTCTAAATCAGGAAATTCTTCCATCAGATAAGCTCCTAATTCCCGGTTAATAGCATTGGTGTCCATATGATAATTGTGGTCGGAGCGCGAAGTAGCGACCTTGAAGCTATGAATTTCCCTTTCATTTAATTTTTCTTCCACCACTTGCTTGGCCACTTCTTTCAACAGGTCAAAGTCGCGGTCAATTTCGTAGACGGGACTGTAACTTTGGATACCAAAAATATATTGTAAGCGATCAATGACGATTCCCTTATCGACCCCATTAAGCTCAATAAACATGAAATCGAACTGTTCACTCACCTTAACCTGTGGATAGTCGGAAAAAATTTGGCGGATATTTTCAGCTAAACGATTTATAAAACGGCGTTTATTTTTTCCTTTAACTGATAATTCGCCATAGCGAATCATGATTTTAGTTTCCATAAGACCTCCTATTGGATCACAGTAAATTTTTGACGTAATTCTTCAAAAGTGTCAACAAAGCGTTGAGCTTCTTCTACAGTATTTTCAAAGCCAAAACTTAGACGAATGGCCGAATGAGCCCAAGAGCCATCAACGCCCATGGCTAGTAAGGTCGATGAAGAATGACCGGTTTGCCGGCTGGAACAGGCGCTGGTGGTGGACACATAAATGCCCTTTTCTTCCAAAGCGTGAACCATCACTTCTCCACGTACCGCCTTTAAGGCAAAGCAGAGCACATGGGGAGAGGCGCCTGATTCAGGAGAAAAAATCCGAATGGTATCAGGATATTGTTTGAGGTAATCTCTGATTAAAGTCTGGATGGCTTCTTGGCGCTGATTTTCTTCTTGGGCCCGTTCTAAACTTAACCGGAAGGCCTTGGCTGTTGCCACAATTCCGGGTAAGTTTTCGGTTCCACTTCGTAGATTTGCTTCTTGGCCGCCACCTTCTACTAAATTCTTCAAAGTCCGATTTTTCTTTTTGTAGAGAATCCCCACTCCCCGAGGCCCATTAAATTTATGGGATGAGAAGGAGTAAAGGTCGACACGAGAATGGATGAGAGGATTTTCAAAGCGTCCCAAACTTTGGACGCCATCGACATGGAAGTGGATAGTGGGAAAATCGGTTAAAATTTCAGCAATTTCCTTGATCGGTTGGATGGTCCCAATTTCATTATTTACGGCCATGATGGAAACCAGAATCGTATCTGGTCGTAAGGCGGCCTGAAGATCCTTGGAATTTACCCGTCCTTCCTTATCAACGGGTAAGTAAGTCACTTCAAAGCCTTCTTGTTCTAGCTCTTTTAAAGTATGGCTAACTGAGGGGTGTTCAACACTAGAAGTAATAATATGTTTGCCCCGGCCAGCCTTTTCATAGGCAGTCCCTTTGAGAGCCCAATTATTGGATTCGGTTCCTCCACTGGTAAAAAAGATTTCCTCAGCCTGACAGCCACAGAGTTCTGCGATTTGTTGACGGGCTTTAGTAAGCAGGGCTTTGGCTTGGTTACCTAGGTCATGCAAGCTGGAAGGGTTGCCGTAATAATTCTCCATAGTCATCACCAGGGACTTTAAAGCGGCAGGATCAATTTTAGTTGTTGCACTATTATCAAAATAAATGATTTCTGACATGATTACTCCTTTATACACGGTCAAAATAGTGACTGCTAGTCATTCAATCAATGGATAAAAAGCAAAAGTGCATCAAATCAATAGCTATCCAATTGATTGAAGCACTTTTCTTGTTTAGAGACTGGTCAATGAGTCCCTATTAATATTTAAAACAAACGCTCTTCTTTCTCTTGACGATATTGGTTCTCAACTTTATTGGAAGCTCCTGACTCTAATTGGTCAACCGCTTGACTAATAGTTTGATGGGCCTTTTTATAATCGAAAGTTTGATTAAAGTAATAAGAAGATTTTTCGATGGCTTGATTCAGTTCAGGATGGTTGGCCCGGTAGCGGTTAGCATATTGAACGGTTTGTTCGGTCAATAAGGCTTGGTCAATCATATTTTCTGTTTCTAAATCCAGGCGCTCAATCGCCTCAGAAACTTCGTTGACGAGTTGGTCAATTTCATCCATATCCAATTTAACCCGGTTCATTTTACGTTCCAATTCGCCTACTTTATCTTCAGTAGCAAAATACCGATCTAGATAAGGATCAGGGAGACCAGGTAAGTGGTATTGGTTAACCCGGCGTTTCATGTTACGCATATCTAAGTCAAAGCTGTATAACATGTCACGGGCATCGCGTTCTTTTTGCCGGAGATTGGCTAAAGACCCCACAATATGGGATTGGGCCTTATCAATTTCATTAAGCTGTTCATATTTTTCTTTATAAACGCTCTGCATATCGGTATAGGCAATGACGTGGGCTCCCAGGCGTTGGTTAACGGTATCCACCTCTTCATGGATGCGATCAATTTGATCGGCGTAGTCCTGTAACTTGCCCAGTTCATTATCATGGAGCAGATAGTTTTGTGACACCCGGTCAATTTCTAGTGACCCATAGCGATTACTTTGGCGGACTTGGTTAATTCTTTGCTCAAGGTTACCTTGATTTTTCTCAATATATTCCTTAGCTCGTAATTCAACTTCCATTAATTCATAGCTGCGGTCAATTTGAGTTTCCGTTGCACTCATTAAGGAAGAGGTTTCACTTAAATCGCATTCAGCTAAGGCGGCATAGCATTGCTCGATACCCTTTTCTACCTGTTGAATTTCTTCGTCAACTCGCACACCAGAAGGGAATTGGAAGTCCATATCTAGCATTTGCGAATAGCCTGATTTCAAGTCTTCAAGTTGTTCTTCGTATTCATTATCAATCTTATCCAATAGCTTAGGAATTTCTTCCATCATCGCTTCTAAGGCTTCAATACCTTCCTTGGTTTGGTCTAAAACATCATGAGCTGCTAAGTAGTCGGCATCACTCATTAAGGTATTGTATTTGGTAAAGTCCAATTCAATATAAGAAAGATGCTTTTCCAAAGTTTCTTGTGAATCCCCGTAGGCATAACCATGGGCAAGGAGTTGTTTTCTTATTTTAGCATAGCGGTCATTGACCTCTTGAAAATAAGCTTCATTTTTTGACTCACTAGCTAAGAGTTCTTCTAAGGATTGATTAATATTTTGAACATCTTGCAAAGTATCATAAATCAACTTTTCAGTTTCTTCGGCCGTTTTTCGAGACTTAATCAGCGAAAATTTATCAGCATCTGCCTGGGCCTGCACCAGTGCCGCTTCAATTTCAGGCAACTTATACTGTTTAATGGTTTGCCACTTAGCTTGTTCAGCCTCAAATAGTCGGCGTGTATTACCACTCACATTTTTATTCCGGATAGTGTAGAGTTTATCTGCAACAGGAATGGCCATGATCTCCTGTTTCTTCTCATCAAGTTCTAGGTTGGTTTTGCTTTGCTTGCGACCTAAGTAGTAGAGTAGGCCATAGCCAATCAAAATAATCACAATGATGATGATTAGAGCAATTATAAATCCCACTGTCTTCCCCCCTCTATTGCTAAAAAGACGCTTTTGTACCTAATAATAAACATTATACGCTAAAGTTGGGACTTAGTCCACACTAGCCTCAGGGCAATGAGCAAAGTATTGACCAAGAAAGGCTTACTGCCGGTAAACAATAAAAGTCTGTTACAAAAACTGTAACAGACTTTTTTAAAAGCGGATTAAACTTGGTTGTAGTATTCAACAACAAGTGATTCGTCAATTTCTTGGTTCATTTCATCGCGTTCTGGTAAGCGTGATAATGAGCCTTCAAGTTTATCAGCATCAAATTCAACATAAGGAACGTGACCGTATAAACCTTCAACAGAGTCTTTAATCACTTGTAAGTCCTTAGATTTTTCACGAACGCCGATAACTTGTCCAACTTCAACAATGTAAGAAGGAATGTCAACACGGTTACCATCAACAGTGATATGTCCGTGGGAAACTAATTGACGTGCTTGACGACGGGTAGAAGCTAAACCTAAACGGTAAACCATGTTGTCTAAACGTTGTTCTAAAAGGGTCATGAAGTTAGTACCTACAGTACCTTCTTTAACCTTTTCAGCACGGTTGTATAGGTTATGGAATTGTTTTTCAGTTAAACCATAGATAAAACGTAATTTTTGTTTTTCTTGTAATTGAAGACCGTATTCAGATAAGCTCTTACGACGTTGGTTAGGTCCATGTTGACCAGGAGCGTAAGGGCGACGGGCTAATTCTTTACCAGTTCCGGATAAGGAAATCCCATAACGACGTGATTTCTTCCAGCTTGGTCCTGTATAACGTGACATAAATTGTTTCCTCCATTTTTTAAATAATTAGTTTGGAGTAAAATAATTATGGAATTGATCGCATTCGTGTAGTTCATCCAAGGCTTTCCCCTATGCAGCCGCAGGTACTCACTACACCATTCGTGGGCGAACTATTGACGAGCTTGCTTCAACTCTGCTGCATTATTTTACACAACCACTAGTGTACTAAATATCTAGCTTGCTGTCAATTTATTTACCGATATTTTTCTGATACTTCTTCCTAAGCAGACTTATTGAAGTTTTGCAATAAAGTCCAGCGTAGCTTGGGCGCTTTGACGACCCACTTTTTCAATAAACTCTTCAAAAGTTATATTAGCATCATGGTTAGCGGTATCTGAGATGGCCCGGATAATGACAAAAGGAATCTTAAAACGATAAGCTACTTGCCCTATCGCCGTGCCTTCCATCTCGGTACACAGGGCCCCTGGGAAGTGCTTTTGAATCCATCTAACCTTGTCTTGGCTAGCAATAAAGGAATCCCCAGAAACAATCGGACCAACTTTAATATTAGCTTGGCTAGCATGTTCAGAATAATACTGATAAAAAGCTGAACGCCATTGAGGGTCGGTTGGGTAGTTAACCGGCATCCCATCCACTTGGCCTAAAACATTATCAAACGCAGTCGCATCGACATCATTGTAGATGGCATATTCCGCCAAGACAATATCCCCAATCTTTAAACTAGGATCAATCGCTCCAGCTGAACCGGTATTAATAATCACATCCGGGTCTTCCAGAGCAACGACAGTCGTAGCTAAGGCAGCATTGACCTTGCCGACTCCGGATTGGGCGATCACTAAGTCCTTGCCTTGGTAGCTACCTAGCCAATAGGTCATATCAGCGATTGTCTTTTCCTCTAAATGATCAATGGTTTCAATATAATAATTCACTTCCCGGCTCAAAGCCGCGATAATAGCAATTTTCATTCTTCTCTCCTATACAAAAAATGCAATAGCTGTCACGATAATGATAGCTACAATTAAAATAACAATTCCCCAATTAAGGAAGCGGTCAATTGGAGGCCTTTGGTGAAGTCTGCCTTTCTTATCATCTGGGTCCGCTTCCTCAAGTTTCCCAGACTGGCTAGCTGCTTTAGCCGCTTCCAGGTCTGCGTCAGCCTCTTGACTGGCGGATGAGCTAGCTTGGCTCTCATCAGCTTCTGATTCAGCGGGCTTCTCTGGGGCAACTGGGCTAGTTTCATTATCTATTTCTTCTTGGTCATCAGAGTCGTCCTCTTGTTTGAAGAGGCGCCGCCAGATATTCTTGTGGTTGTTCTTTTCCCGAGCTTTCCGATAAGAACGTCGGGTAATTAAAGGATCCTTTTGCTTCATAAGACCTACTTCTTTTCACCTCGTAATCTATCAATTTCCCACTGCTTGACGGCATAAATCGTCTTCATATCACAAATATCGCCATTTTCAATAGCCGCTTGCGCTTCTTCAAAGCTTAATTGAAACACTTCAATATGCTCATCGGCGTCTTGAGCCTTAGGATGAGCGACTTTAGCTAAAGTTGAAGCCTGGTAGACTTGTAAATATTCATCTAAATAGCCAGGTGAGACATAAAATTTATCCAGGGCCTGCCAATTTTCAGCTTGAAAGGCGGTTTCCTCTTCGAGTTCACGCTTGGCAGCAGTTAAGAGGTCTTCTCCAGGATCGACTAAGCCGGCAGGAATTTCTAAAATTGCCTTTTCAATGGCCTTACGGTATTGCTTGACCAGTAATAATTTGCCATCATTAATCGCTAAAATTGCTACAGCCGGAGCATGGTGGATGATCTCGCGATTAGCTTTTTCCTTGTTCTGTAATTCCACCACGTGCTTTTCAACTTCAATCAAACTGCCTTGGTAAATGGTTTTTTTATTGAGTGTTTTTTCACCGAATTCCATGAGGCTACCCCTTTTCTATGAAATTAAATTCTGTTTTATTGTAACAAAAATCTATAGGAATAGGTAAAGCTCTCAATTTCTTAAGCAGAACTTACATATTATTTGTTAAAAGCGTCTTTTTCAACTAGAATATAAACAGACAAAAATAAAGGAGGTAATCACTATGGGTTGGATTTGGTCCCTCATTGTTGGTGGTGTACTTGGTGCAATCGCTGGTGCCATCATTGGTAGAGACGTTCCCGGTGGAGTGATTGGAAATGTTATTGCAGGTATTCTCGGTTCCTGGCTAGGCGGAAAATTAATGTCTGGCTTCGGTCCAGAAATCGGCGGTTTTTACATTATTCCTACCCTACTAGGTGCCATTATTATTTTGCTCATCTATTACTGGCTCGCTAAGAAGCTAGGCTAATAAATTATCAATCAAAAAGGCCCTGACTCACTTGATTTTGAAAAATCAGCGAGTCAGGGCTTTTCTCAATTTTCTTAATGGTTGCTATTTATCAGCGCTTAAAGCCGCCATAGTGACATAGTTATAAGGTTGGTTATAGTGAGGCAAGAAGAAAATGTCCAGGAGTTGTAATTTATCCATGGTTAATTCTTCTTGGATTGCTAAGGAGAACATGTGGATTAATTGGTGCATATCGTAATGAGAAGCTAATTGAGCACCGACGATCCGGTTTCCTTCTTCAGTATAAACAATCCGAATTTTTACTTTTTCATTCTTTTCTTCTGGCATAAAGCCTGGTAATTGTAAGTCTTCATAGTCAACATATTTCACTGGAATATCGGCCTTTTTGGCAGCCTTAACGCTTAAACCGGTGGAAACTAATTTCAAGTCAAAGATTTCAATCCCGTTTGAGCCTTGGACACCAGCGCCATCAATGGCAGTCCCTGCAGCATTGTGAGCACCAACGATACCAGCACGCACCGCATTACTTGCTAAAGCGATATAGGTGGTATCTTGCAAAGCATTGGAATAGTTGGTTGCACAGTCGCCTACAGCATAAACATCAGGATCAGAGGTTTGGAAACCGCGGTTAACTAAATAAGCGCCATTGCCAAAACGTTCCAAGTGATCTTCACCAAGGTTTGAATTGGGTCTAAAGCCGATACAGTTAATCACAGCATCCACTTCATATTGGCCTTTATCGGTTTTTAGTCCAGTGACCCGTCCATTTTCACCTAAATATTCTTGGGCGAATTCACCGTAATGGGTCTCAATCCCATTTTCTTTCAGGTTTTCATCCATTAATTGGGAGAACTCTTTGTCATAGTAGGAAGCCAAACAAGTATCTTCAGCATCGAATAATAATACATTCTTCCCACGACGCCTTGCTGCTTCAGCAATTTCTACCCCAATATAACCGGCACCAATTACGGCTATAGTATCGACACCTTCCTTGCTGAGTTCTTGGTCAACCGCTTGTCCTTCTTGGAAGAGTTTTAAGAAGTGGATCCCGTCTAAGTCTTTACCTGGTAAGTTAGGAGCAATTGGTGCAGAGCCTTCCGCAAGAATTAACTTGTCATAAGCTTCTTCAATTGCTTGCCCATCTTTTGTTTTGGCATACACGACTTTCTTGTCAAAATCAACCTTTTCGACATTGGTTTCCAAAGAAATTTTAGCACCTTTAGCTTCAAAATCTTCTGGTTTAGTATAGAAAAGTCCTTCATAGCCATCAATTTGACGACCTACCCATAAAGCTGTCCCACAACCCAAGTAACTCAAGTTGGAATTCCGGTCAAGCATGACTAATTCATTGCCTTCGCCATAATTATCTAAGATCGTGTTTGCTGCTGCAATCCCAGCATGGTTTGTACCAACAATTACAAATTTCATTTCGCTACCTCCTAAATTTTGTACTATTTTCTACATGTTTATTATATCACGAAGTCATGTAAGCGCTATTTATTTTGGTAAAATGACGTGAAATCAAGGTAAAAAGACACAATTTGTATTTATATTCACGAAGTAGATACAATTATTGTATATTTTATTAGTGGTTTACCTTTTTACTTCCCTTTTTTGTTTTTATTTACTCCTGCTTCATGAATTAGGCAAGCAAAAAAGCTATCCCAAAGCGGACAAAAATCCGATTGGGATAGCTTATCAATTTATTGAACGTTGACGGCTTGAGGGCCTCTTTGCCCCCAGGCAATTTCAAAAGCTAAAAGATCATTTACTAGCATTTTTTCATAATTGGCCGCTTCTAAGGCCGTCCGGTGGATAAAGACCTCTTTTTCAAAATAAGGATGAAGGACTTGGATAAATCCATAGCCGCGTTTTTCATCGTATGACTTTAAAATTCCTTGGTACATAACTAATCTTCCTCTTTAACTAGGGCTTCAGGGAAGTGGTTCAGCACGATTTCGGCACAACGTTGGCAAAGGTTTTCTGCTTCTTCAACACTACCAACAGAAGGATAGACGCCCCGGCAACGTTCACAGACCTTACCTTCAGCTGGAACAATAGTGATGGCATAGTCTTCATAATCTGTAGCTTGGTCATCAGCTTCTTGGTAGTCCTTAACATCTAATTGAGAAACAATCAGATAGGTTTTTAGGTCTTCTCCGATGCTTTCTAAGAATTGACGACTATCTTCCTTAGCATAAACAATGACCTTGGCTTCTAAAGACTTACCGATCACTTTTTCGTTACGGGCGCTTTCTAAGCTATGGTTAACATCATTTCTAAAGTTGAAGAATTTTTCCCATTTTGCTTTTAAGTCTTCAGCATTACTATAGTTTTCTACTTCAGGGAAGTCTGCTAATTGGACATAGTCTTCAGCTTCACCCATGTAGGACCAAATTTCTTCCGTGGTATGGGGAATAATTGGTGTCAGTAAAATAGTCATTTTCTTCAATACTTCGTACATTACCGTTTGCATGTTGCGACGTTTAGGATCATCGGCTAAGAGAATATAAGTAACATCCTTGGAATAATCCAAATAGAAACTAGACATGACTTGGGTGAGGAAATTAATGATTTCTTGGTAAATACTGTTGAAATCATAGTGATTGTAGTAGTCAATGACATGGTCAACTAATTCATTAAGTAGGACCAAGATATATTGATCAATACTGTCAAGTTCCTCATAAGCAACATAATTTTCCTTGGCATCGAAGTCAAAGAGATTTCCTAAGGTAAAGCGCAAGGTATTCCGGATCTTCCGATAAGACTCAGCCACTTGCCCCAGAATATCATCAGAAATGCGGACATCATAGCGGGAATCTACTGAAGCCACCCAGAGGCGCAAAATATCTGCCCCACGTTGGTCACAGACATCATTAGGAGAGACGGTGTTTCCTAATGACTTACTCATTTTACGTCCTTCCCCATCGTTAACAAAACCTTGGGAAACGACTTCCTTATAAGGCGCATGGTCATTAACGGCAACAGAAGTTAAGAGACTAGAGTTAAACCAACCACGGTATTGGTCAGACCCTTCCAGATACATATCTGCTGGATAGGAAAGTTCATCTCGAGTTTGTAAAACCCCAGCCCATGATGAGCCTGAGTCAAACCAAACGTCCATAATGTCGTTTTCCTTAGTGAATTCGCCATTTGGAGAGTGTTCATTTTCATAGCATTCAGGGAGTAAGTCTTTGGCTTCTTTTTCAAACCAAATATTTGACCCATGTTCTTCGAAGAGCTTAGCCACATGGTCGATCGTTTCTTCGCTAATGATTGGTGTGCCGTCTTCTCCATAGAAAATAGGTAGTGGAACTCCCCAAACCCTTTGTCTAGAGATGACCCAGTCACCCCGGTCACGAATCATGTTATAGATCCGGTGTTGACCAGAAGGATGCCACCAAGTCACTTCATTATTGATAACATCTAGGGTCTTTTCACGTATTTTATCTACTGAACAGAACCATTGAGGGAGGGCTCTAAAAATAACTGGTTTCTTGGTCCGCCAGTCATGGGGATAACTATGGACAAAGTATTCTACCTTTAATAAAGTGCCATTTTTAGTCATTTTATCAATGACTAAGTCGTTCCCTTCTTCGTAGAAGATCCCTTCTAAACCTTCTGCTTCTTCAGTAAAGCAGCCTTGGTCATCCACAGGGGATAAGACATCTAAGCCATATTTAACCCCGACATAGTAGTCATCTTCCCCATGACCAGGCGCCGTATGAACTAAACCAGTACCTGATTCAGTGGTCACATGGTCCCCCAGGATGAGTAGTAATTCGCGGTCATAGAATGGGTGGTTGGCCTTCATTAATTCCAGATCTTGACCTAAGACTCTATCTTCAACTTGATAATCGGTCCACTGGAATTTTTCTGCTAAACTTTCTAGCAATTCGCTAGCAACGACATAGTGATGACCATTGACTGCCACTAAACTGTATTCGATTTGTGGATGAACTGCAATAGCTTCACTAGCAGGCAAGGTCCATGGTGTGGTGGTCCAGATAATAAATTCAGTATCCTCTGGTAATTTGCCCTTAGTATCCTTGGCCTTGAAGGCAGCATAGATACTTGGGGTTTCCACGTCCTTATATTCAATTTCCGCCTCAGCTAGGGTTGATTCACTTGAAGGTGACCAATATACCGGTTTATTTCCCCGATAAATTAAGCCCTTCTTAGCCATTTCACCAAAAACACGGATTTCTTGGGCCTCAAACTTTTTAGTATAGGTAATATAAGGGTCTTCCCAATCCCCTTGGCCACCTAAGCGTTTAAAGTCTTGGCGTTGGCTATCGATTTGCTGGCTCGCGTAATCTTGACAGATCTGACGAAATTCAGCTGTGGACATTGACTTACGGTCTACTCCTGAATTAGTCACCGCTTGTTCAATCGGTAAGCCATGAGTATCCCAGCCAGGCACATAGGGACTATAATAGCCCTGCATGTTTTTAGAACGGACAATGATATCCTTGGTAATCTTATTTAAAGCATGACCAATATGAATATTTCCATTGGCATAGGGAGGGCCATCATGGAGAACAAAGGGTTTATTGTCCTTATTTTGGCTCAAACGTTTTTCATAAACCTGATTTTCTTCCCATTCTTTTTGACGTTCGGGTTCTTTTTTGGGTAAATTTCCCCGCATAGGAAACTTCGTTTTTCCTAAGTTTAAAGTATCTTTCATTTTCATATATCAATTGCTTCCTCTCATTAAAATAAAAAACACACCGCCCAAAGGGACGATGTGTGCTCGTGGTACCACCCAATTTTACAGATAAAGTTCTGCCTTAAAGTCTTAACGCAACTAACGGCCCAGCTTACTCTACATGTTCAGCTAAACAGGTCAACAGATGATAATCTAAGGCCTTAATCATCTATCTCGCACCCCACATAGACTCGCTCAGATTAAAGTACCTTAAACCGTGTTCTGTTGTAAATCTTATTGCAATCAATTATACGCAAGAAATGCTAAATTTTCAACTTCAAAATAGCGCCCATTTGCTTTGTTCTAATTATCGCTATCCAGTTTCTCCGCTTCTTCATCAAATAGTTTTTGTGCCTCCTCAGGCATTTGGGCTGGTTGGTCTCCAGAAGCTTGGTCAAAAAATTCTTTTTGCGCTTGTTTATGCTTAGCCTCATCCAAAGCTTCTTGGTAGAGTTGGTCAGCTTCCTGGTTGCGTACCTGGAAGTTCTCCCCAGCTAGGACTTCGTCCAATACCGGCGTCTCAACTTTTTCTTCTTCTTGATCTGCAAAGAGTTCCTGCCATTGCGGATCATCTAAAACTTCTTTTGCATTATTAATCAAGCCTTGCATTTGGAAGATGTAGTAGCGCGACATTTCCCTGAGCCGTGATTTCTCTTTAACAATGGTATTGGCTTTATCCGCTGCTGTTTGTAGGAGTTTTTGGGCTTCCGATTCGGCTTTTTGAATAATAAGATCAGCCTCATTCAAGCTATCCGCCCGCACCCGGTCAGCGGCTTGTTGGGCAACTACTATAGACCGATTCACTGAGGCTTCTCGTTCACGATATTCATCGAGCTGGTTATTGACATCGTATAATTCTTGTTGCAAATATTGGTTATTGGTCTCCAAATTATCCATGACCATGGAAAGCTCTTTGAGATAAGCATCGACCTCTTTTTTATCATAACCCCGCATTTTGCTATTAAATTTTTTTTCTCTCACTTGTTTAGCTTGCATCGAAAGTAACCTCCTAGCGATTTTCTAAACGACTTAATTGTACCCGATACTTGCCCTTTTTGCTGACCTTAAGCACCTTGTCTAAGCGCAGCCGACCACGATGTCTAAGCGATAAAATATCTCCTTCAGTCACTGTTTGAGCACTATTGGTTAAGGGCATCCAATTGTATTTCACTAAGCCAGCTTCAATGGCTGATTTTACCTTTGACCGCGACAAGTTAAAGCCCTCGCTTAAAACCAAGTCCATGCGAAAAGAAGCTAGTGATCTTTCCAAAGGCTGCCAAGGATCTTCCACTTGGATACGATCAGCAAAATCAACGGCTTCTAATTTAACACTGACTTTTCCAATACGCTGAATTTGGCTATTTACAAAGTCAATGAGAGAAGCATCAATAAAAAATTGCCAGTCTAAGTCAGAGTGAATAATATCGCCAATTCGATTTCTTTGTAAACCTTGTCCCAGTAAAGTCCCTAAGACCTGGCGATGTTCAATATGGTTGAACTTGGCGGCGTAATTAATCTGAATCAGGCTAATGTTAAAATCACTATCATTGATCTCCTCATAGCGAGGAGCAATGATCATCCGGCGCATTTCAGCTTGAGGATAACCGCCAAAATCTTTAACCTTTAGGTCTTCATCCTTACCAATGATGGAATAAACAATGGCCTGCTCTCTAGGATCCAAAAAGTGGCTTAAAAAGGGTTGAAAGGATGAAGCCACTCGGTTTTTCCAATTAATCACCTGGTCAACAAAATCCGCCTCACTTGACAAGAAATGCATCAAAATCGAATCGGTCATCTCAAATAACAGTCCTTCTAGCGTAAAACATTTAAGCCACTAATGGCTAATTCTAAGACTAAGATGGCTACAATAGGGCTAAAACTAATACCGCCGATCGGTGGGATTATCCGTTCGAACCAGTCAATATAGGGTCTGACGATCCGGTCCAATAATTGGCCCAAGCGACTTTGTCTTGCGCCTGGCAACCAGGATAAAAGTGCCCAAACGATGATAACAGAAATATATATTTGCAATACATTTTGAATAAAATTAATCATTAACATTCCTACCTTTTTGGCTAGTCTTTGAAGAAAGCTGACCCTACGCGAATAAAGCTGGCCCCTTCTTTAATGGCAAGTGGATAGTCTTGGCTCATTCCCATGCTAAGCTCGGTGCAAGGAGCGTGCATCCATTGCTGGTCAGCAACTTGGTCACGCAAGCTTGCCAATTGGCTAAAAATTTCTTGAACTTCTGAGTCACTGGCGGCACTCGGAGCCATGGTCATCAGACCAACTACCTTGATTTTCTTATATTCAGCTAATTGTTCGATGAAGGGAAGGGTCTCTTCCTTTGTTAGACCATGTTTGGAAGTTTCTCCAGATATATTCACTTCAACAAAACATTTAATCGCTTTAGCCGCCCGCTTGTCGATCTCTTTAGCTATCTTTATACGGTCTAAGGCATGGTAATAGTCGATTTCATTAATAACCTCTTTGACCTTCCGTGACTGCAAGGGCCCGATTAAATGCCAAATCACATCATCCGGCATAGCTGCTTTTTTAGCTAATAAGCCTTGGACATAATTTTCTGCAAAGTGACGGATGCCACAATGGTATACTGCCATGGCCTCTTCAGGACTATGATATTTAGAAACGCAAATCAGCGTGACCTTGTTTGAAGAACACGCTGATTGCTTAGTATCCTCTATGATACCTTCAATTTGTTTTACATTCGCTTGAATCGTCATGATCTTAACGACGACGCTTTCTAAAGAATGGTGGTGTGTCTAACTCATCATCTTCACTAACGTTATCAGTAAAGCGGTTGTCTTGTTGGTAGCGTGGGTCTTGACCACCATAATTACGTCCTGAATCATTCCAAGGTTCTTGGCTTACTTGTCCTTGGCGACTTTGGAAAGCTTGGTTATTAGGAACTTGTTTTTCTTCAAAGTATTCGGGACGATTGCCTAAATTTCTGGCTTGTCCTTGGTTTTGGAAAGCTTGATCTTGATAATTTGGTGTAGGTTGGCTAACCGGACGTTGCTTTTTTGCCTTACGTTGTTTTTCTTGACGACGTTCAGGATCAATCCCGGTAGCAATAACAGTTACCACAACCTCGTCATCTAAACGATCATTAATGGTGGTACCAAAAATGATGTTTACTTCGCTAGAAGAAGCCGCGCCAACAATTTCAGCAGCATCTTGGGCCTCAAATAAGGTTAAGTCTTCCCCACCAGAAATATTCAAGAGAATTTGTTCAGCACCATCAATGGAGACTTCCAATAATGGTGAAGAAATGGCCTTCTTGGTTGCTTCAGCCGTACGGTTTTCCCCGCTAGCGGTACCAATGCCCATTAAGGCTGTTCCTTGGTCTTGCATCACAGTACGCACGTCAGCAAAGTCCAAGTTCACATAACCTGGTGAAGTAATCAGGTCAGAAATTCCTTGCACCCCTTGGCGTAAAACATTGTCAGCTTCACCAAAAGCTTCTCGCATTGGAGTTTTCTTGTCAACGATTTCTAATAAACGGTTGTTTGAAATGGTCACTAAGGTATCCACATATTCTTTCATATTAGCAATACCTTCTGCAGCTGCACGACCACGTTTAGGACCTTCAAAGGTGAATGGACGGGTAACTACCCCAACAGTTAAGGCACCTAAGTCTTCCTTAGCAATACGTGCAACAATTGGAGCAGCACCAGTACCGGTACCACCACCCATACCAGCGGTAATAAAGATTAAATCAGCACCTTCTAAGGCTTCGCGAATTTGGTCTTCACTTTCTTCAGCGGCTTTTTGCCCTACTTCTGGTTGGGCACCAGCACCAAGGCCACGAGTCACTTTAGGACCTAAGTGAATCTTTGCATCTGCTTTAGAGTTAGCCAAGGCTTGGGTATCAGTATTAGCAACAATAAATTCAACACCCTTAACACCTTCATCGATCATGCGGTTAACAGCATTGTTACCCCCACCACCAACACCAATGACCTTGATGTTAGCGTTATTGTTGTATTCTGCAGTATTATCAAATTCTAAATCCATAGTTAATCCTCCTATTTATAAGCAATTCCCTCTTAACTAAACATATCATCAAAAACTTGACGTATTTTTTGTAAGAATCCTTCATCTTCTTGGTTGTCATCTTGATACTCTTGACCAGCATCTTCAGCTGTTGCATAAACATCACGCTCATCATTCGTTACAGAATCCTTATAAGTTGGTTCATCCACAACTGCCTCTTGATGAAGGGCTTGATTGGAAGCTTGGTAACTTGGTTTACTTTGATTACTGTTTACAGAATGGGTCTTTCCTTGAGCAACATGATAAATATCTGGTAGCTTAGCTGCATAAGCCACAACGCCATATGCTGTGGTAAAGCTTGGATTTCTTAGGCCAACTTGTTCAGGAATATAGAACCTAACATCCGTGCCAAACATTTCCTCAGCCAAATCAACTAGACCTGGTAAGGAAGCGGCTCCTCCGGTGATCACAACTCCTCCAGGAAGTTCAAAGGCTTCCACTTGGTCTAGGGCTTTCTTTAGCGTTTCAATTATTTGTTGTAAACGTGCTTCAATAATTTCTGCAAGATACTGTTCATCAACACGAACAGGGTCTTTTTTCCCGATCGTTTCAACTGGGAAATATTCATCAGGACTGGTAACGTCTGATTTTGCGTAGCCATATTCTAATTTAATACGTTCAGCATTTTCTAAAGTCGTATTGAGTATGGTGGAAATATCTTTTGAAACATATTCTCCACCTTCTTGATCAACATAAGAGAATTTTAATTGACCTTCATGAATGACACTGGCTGTAGATTGCCCGCCACCCATGTCAATGATAATAGTTCCAAAATCGCGTTCATCTTCAGATAAAGCCACTTGACCATTGGCCAAGGGTTGAACAACGAGATCATCAACAATGAGACCAGCTTTATCGACACAACGTTTAATGTTGTGAATGATGGTTTTGGGACCGGTAATCATGCTGGCGTATAATTCTAAACGTACGCCAATCATACCACGTGGGTCGCGAATGCCATCAAAACCATCAACGATAAATTCTTCAGGAACAACTGAAATAATTTCTCTCTCCGGGGGTACAGCTCTCACTTTAGCTGCTGATAAGACAT
Organism: Aerococcus urinae; assembly: GCF_001543175.1. Lineage (NCBI taxonomy): Bacteria > Bacillati > Bacillota > Bacilli > Lactobacillales > Aerococcaceae > Aerococcus > Aerococcus urinae. The sequence continues at coordinate 640,670 of NZ_CP014161.1, read as the reverse complement.
TGTAAACGTCCTTGTCGGTGATTTCTCGATTTTCTCCTGAAACGGCAATCATTCCGTAACAAGGTTCAATATTAATTTGATTACTTGGAACGCCGACAACCACTCGATCAATTTGTATGTTAGCTTTCTGTTCGGCTTGGTTTACTGCACTTCTAATCGCTTCGACGGTTTTATCAATATCAACAATTACTCCTCGGCTTAGGCCTTCAGAGCGTTGACTACCAACACCGATAATATTTAAACGTTGATTAACATTTTCGGCAACAACGACTTTGACGGAAGTGGTTCCAATGTCTAATCCTACATATGTTTTGGGTTGAACCATATGATTGAAACCTCCTATTTAATTCTATAAGTATTAGATATGACTATATCGCAATTAATTTTAACATAAATCCTATTAAGACGAAACGAATTTGTTAGTAATCGGCCTTTTTACTTCTATCACTTGGCCGGCAAATAGGGCTATTAATTGTTTTTAATCATTGTATAAGAGACAAGTCTTTTTTTTCAATCCAATTTAATAAATAAATTTTAAGAATTACTTGACCTAGTCTGAGTCACTGTTGATGACTGCTGGCTCGAATTAGTACCGGGTCTAGGGTTGGACTGACTACTAGTTTGCCTTTGTGAAGAAGTCACTTCCTCACTTACTCCGCTTTGCTCTCCTCTTGGCTTAGGTTTATCTCCTGGCTTAGACTCGCTGCTATGCTTATCAGCCTTTGCCTGCTTTTCTTTAGACTTTTCCTTTGCCTGGTCCACTTTTTCTTGGTAGGAAGCTTTTTCCTCCGGACTCACAAAAGGATCGTTTAGAGGAGTTTTTTCTTGGAAATAGCTACCGACTTCCATATTAATTACCCCGGTTTTCCCTTCTAATTCGCTAACGATTTGGTCGTAGTACTGCATCCGGTCAGCAATACTATCGATAAAACCTACCACGATATTGCCATCTTCCATTTTTAAAGCGATGTGGTTAGGATAATTATCATCGCTAATATTCACAACTTCATTAATCTTAGCCAGTAAGTCATCAGACAATTTGGAAAGTTGGTTGGCCAGATGAAGAAGTTCTTGGTCTTCAAAACCAGTAAATAAGGGAATATCCTGGTCAAGATAAGGAATAGCCCCATCAAGAATAATATGATTTTCCAAAACCGGGTAATAAAAATCTTGTTTCTTTACATAGCCAATGGCACGGAATTCTTGGACATTAACTTCAACCGTTCGATTTCCCTTAGCATTCAGCTGAACACTGCGGACACTGGGGAACAATTGTTTTAAGCGGTTATCCACCACCCCGGTTTTTGATTCAATCCCTAGATAGGTCATATTTTCCCGTAAGCCTGATCCATAGAGAATCTGCTCTTGAGGGACAATATTATTCCCACTTACTTCAATTGCAGCGATACGGTTAAGTGGTGAAAGCCAAAAAACACTAAAAATAATCATAAAAAGGAAAGCAGCAGCTAAAATCAATCGTGACCATGAGACTGATTTTAACTGCACTTTTTTGTTCTTTGACCGGGATAAATAGGTCCAATTGATATACTTTCTATGATTAAAAGTCTTTTTGTGCTTTTTCTCTTGATGCTTAGAGGGATCTTCGTCCTTAGTCTCTTCTTCATCTGGCAGGTCTTGTTGCTTATCTTTTTGCCCTAAATGTTCTTGTGGATGCGCTTGACTTTGTCCAGGGTCATCACTGGACTCATCGGCTTGGCCTTCTCTTGCAGCCAATTCTTCCTGCTTCTCGACCTCTTGACGCCGTTGACGAAAGCGTCGGGCTTCCTTATCCCAATCAACCATAATAACCTCCTTTAAAGCAGATCTTTAATGACTTGAATAATCCGATCACTAGCATCAGGGACACCTAAGTTTTTCGCTTGGTGGCTCATTTGGATGCGCTTTCCCGGATTAGCCATTAGTTCATCGATGGTTTGCATTAAACGTTTGGGGCTGAGGTCTTTTTCTAGGATCATTTTGGCGGCCTGATTGTTGACCAAGCTTTCAGCGTTATGTTGTTGGTGGTTATTGGTCACATTAGGACTAGGGATCAAGATACTCGGTGTACCGACTGCCGTCAGTTCGGTAAGCGTCGTTGCTCCGCTCCGACAAACGACTAAGTCTACCTTACGCATAAGTTCAGGCATATTATTGATATAAGGCAGGATCCTAACATTGGAAAAGTTCTTCATATTAGGGAAACGCGCCTGCCAATCCTCATAGTAAATATCTCCCGTAGCAATAATACTTTGATAGGACCGGTGTTGTAGTTCACCCACCATATCCAGAACTACCTCATTGATCCGTTGCGCCCCCCGGCTTCCGCCAAAGATAAGCACTGTCGGCAGGTCATTATCTAATTGAAAGCTTTCTAAATCGACTTGAGAAGTATCTCCAGCTAATTCTTGGGCCCTAGGGTTTCCCGTAAAGACCACCTTATTTTTGTGATGTTTAAAATCTTGCTTGACCTCAGGATAGCAAATACAAATTTTATCAACATAGCGACTGAGAAACTTATTGGTGACACCAGCAACACTATTTTGTTCATGAATAATCGTTGGAATTTTCATCTTAGCGGCTTGGTAAAGAACCGGTGCACAAACATAGCCACCTGTTCCAATCACCACATCTGGTTGGAAAGCTTTTAAATATTTTTTACATTGATGAATACTTTTGACCATATAGGCTAGAGTGCGCACATTGTCAAAGGAAAGTGAGCGTTTTAGCCCCTGGATTCTAATCGTCTGAAAGTCAATGCCCAAATCAGGAACAATTTTCCCTTCAAGACCCTTTTCTGTTCCAATATAGAGGAATTCCGCTTGGGGGTATTGCTTTAAAATTTCTTTCCTCAGTGCTAAGGCTGGATAAATATGCCCGCCTGTACCACCACCAGATAAAACGATTCGCATAGTAAAACTCCTTTTTAGCTTTCCTGTTTCTTTAATTCTGCTACTGCATCGATAAAGCGTTGACCACGCACTTCAAAATTAGGGTATTGGTCCCAAGAAGCACAGGCAGGGGATAAAAGAATCACATCTCCTGGCTGGCTTAAACGGTAAGCGGCTTGGGTCGCCTCTTCAATATTTTTAGCGACACTAATTTGAGAAATTCCTGCCTTATTAGCGAGATCGATAAATTTGTCCTGGGTTTCTCCCATAGCTACTAGGGCATGCACCTGACCTAGTTCTTCTAATAGTTCTTCCACACCATTTCCTCGATCCAAGCCACCAGCTATCCAAACCAAGGGCTCTTTAAAACTACGTAAGGCTGTGATGGATGCCTCATTATTGGTCGCCTTGGAATCATTATAAAAGCGCCGTCCAATGATTTGATCAACAAATTGAATCCGGTGCTTGACCCCATGGAATTGGGAACAAGCTGCTTGGATACTTGCATTGCTTACACCTAATAATTTAGCGATGGCAAGAGCGACTAAGGCATTCTGAACATTATGTTTACCAGGTAAGAAGAGGTCTTCTCGTTTTAAGACCGCCTCACTCCCCCACATTAGGGTCCCTTCTTTTTCATTATACCATGCCCCTTTTTCCAACTCACTTTCTATAGAAATCGGAATAATTTGGGCAGCACTTTCCTTAGCCTTTTGCCAAAGGATTTCTTGGTCATAGTTTAATAGTAAGTAATCGTCCGGTCCTTGGTTCTTAGTAATCCGCCATTTAGCAGCAAGGTAATTTTCAATACTTCCATGGTAGTCTAAGTGGGTGGGGTAGAGGTCAATAATGGCTGCAATATGGGGACGAAAAGTTTCAATTCCCATTAATTGAAAACTGGACAATTCCAAGACTAAGCGGTCTTGACGACTCAGTCCTTGGCTGGCGGTTAAGGCCGGAATGCCAATATTACCGGCTACTTCCGTTTTTCCGATCAATTCCTTAGCGCCTTGTAAGATCTCTCCCAATAAAGAGGTGGTGGTTGTCTTACCATTTGACCCGGTAATGCCAATGACCTCCGCTTGGTTAAACCAGGCTAGAAGTTCGATATCAGTATAAATCGGTAAATTCAACTCTTGGGCTCTTTGAACCATAGGATTGCTGTAAGGAATGCCAGGATTTTTGACCATAAAAGCAAAGTCCTCGTCTAGGAGTTCAATCGGATGATAGCCAGAAATAATACGAACATTATGCTCAATGAGATCTTGGGCGGCTTTATTCTCATCTAGGGGCTGTTTATCATTGACAGTCACAATCGCACCTTCGGCAGCGAGTTTCTTAACCACACTCAGACCCGTTTTGGCCAAACCTAAGACCAAAACCTTTTTATTCTTTACTGTTTGCTTACTAGATGTTTGCTCCATAATATACTCCTAAAAAATAAAAATTCCGATAACACTTAAAGCTGCAGCAATGCCCCATAAAACAAAGTCAATTTTCCATTCACTCCAACCTTCCATTTCAAAATGGTGGTGGATGGGGGTCATTTTAAAGATTCGCTTACCAGTCTTTTTGAAATAAGTGACTTGAATCATGACACTAGCCGTTTCCACGACGTAAATAAAACCGAAAACTAGTAAACTCCAAGGATTTCCAGTCATTAAGCTAATCACGGCAAGGCTAGCGCCAATTGCCAAAGAGCCAGCGTCGCCCATAAAGACTTTAGCGGTTTTCATATTAAAGATTAGAAAGCCAAATAAAGAAGCAATCAAGGCAACATTAAAAAGCGCCAGATCCATCTGTCCTTGTTTTAAAAAGATAATGAGATAGGCAGTTAAGCTAATAATCCCGTTACCACTGGCTAAACCGTCAATCCCATCGGTGAGGTTGAATGCATTTGAAAAGCCGGTAATCCAAAAGACCGCAAAAATAAAAACCACTAAAAAAGATGATGTACTAAAGCCAAAGGGAAGCGGTAAGGAAATGTTTAACCCCGAAAAATACATGGCCAGAATCAGAATGGCCGATGCCATAAGCTGGGATAGAAATTTTTGCTTCGATGTGAGACCTTCATTTTGTTTTTTGAAAATTTTCAAAAAGTCATCCACAAAACCGATTCCAGCAAAAAGAATCAAAGAAAGCATTAGAATAACTAAGGGAAGAGAAAAATACGAATGCCAAAGTTTGTGAATCGTCAAGGCCAGCAAACTAGCAAAGAGAAAAACTAAACCTCCCATAGTGGGGGTACCACTTTTTTGCTTGTGCCAGCTGGGGCCAATGGCTAAAATTTCCTGACCAAATTGTTTAGCATGCATCCATTGGATAAAGATTGGCATCAAGATAACCGTTATTAAAAAACTCAATATAAAGGTAAATAACATAAATGATTCTCCCGTTCTCATTATTGTAATTCTACAGTAAGCCCCTGGCCATCAGAAATTGGCCGGCCAGGCTCAATATTTTGACTGATCACTTTACCTTCACCATTCACTTTGAGATTAATTCCTAACAAACGTGCTAAGGTAATAGCTTCCGTCTTTTCTAAGCCAAGGAAGTTAGGCATTTCCACTTGCCCATTAGTTAAGAGATAAACACGATTATCTAAAGACCGTCTGGTACCCGCTTGTGGAAATTGTTCAATCACCTTATCCCCGTCACCAATCACCTCAACGTTGACAAAGCCATTTCCCTGCATGGTTTGCTGGCCACTTTGGATACTGCTGTTAACCACATTAGGCACTGCTGTTAAATGGGCTTGGTCGGATTGGTCTAACTTCCCATATTCCATCGCCCGTTTCATAAAGGGAACAAAGATTTCTGAAAGCTGTACCTGGGCCAACTTTCCTGCTGAAGGAGATGGTTTCTTTAGGGTTAAGTATAAAATATATTGGGGATGATCGGAAGGTGCAAAGCCGACAACTGAATGTAAATAATTCGATTCACCGGATAAGTAACGACCCGCTTTTTCGTCAAAAATTTCTGCTGTCCCAGTCTTAACCGCTAGGCGGGTACCTTCCACATCATAGATTTTACCAGTACCAGTTGGGGCATAGACGATGGACTCCAAGGCTTTCAGGGTTTTTTGAGCGGTTTCTTCAGAAATCGGTGAGGAAATCACTTCTGGTTTGACAACTTCAATACTGCCATCTTCTTTTTCTAGGCGGTCAATCACATGTAATTTCATCATCTTGCCACCGTTTCCTACTGCGGTATAGGCTTGCATTAGGGCCCAAGGCGTGACTTGAATCCCTTGTCCAAAAGCGGTATTGGCCTTTTGGAGTTCTTCATCATAATTCATCGAACCCGCTATTTCATCAGAAAAACCTGAATTAGGTTTCTGAGTTAAGCCAAACTCCACCATATACTTATGCCAGGTATCATAGCCCATGGCTTGAACCAATTTTACCACAAGCACGTTAGATGATTGGGATAATCCTTCTAACTGGGTAATCGTTCCCCAACCGACCTTATTCCAGTCACTAATGCGGATACCATCCACAATAATACTCCCCGATTGGTAGGTAGCATCAGGATCAAAAACCCCTTCTTCGATAGCAGCAGCAATGGTTAAAACCTTAATGACTGACCCGGGTTCAAAGGCTTCGCCAACCAAAAGATTGGTCCACATATCTTCAATCCCTTTGCGGGTTTGCATGTTAAAAGTCGGTCGTTGGCTGGCTGCGAGAACATTCCCAGTAGAAGGCTCAACCAACATAGCTGTCATCGATTCAGGATGGTAATTATCATAGATGTTAGACATCAAACCCTCTAAGTAGGTTTGTAAACGGGTATCGATGGTCGTGTAGACATCTAAGCCATCTTTAGCTTCACTGTTAGCCGCTTCATTATCATCACTATTGGCATCATTGACAGCGACTTGGTCATGGCCAGCCTGGTAATCTTTGATAGCATTTTTTCCTGCCAGATGGGAGTCTAAGCTCTTCTCTAAGCCTAATTGCCCCACGAGGCGACTATCCAGGGGATTTTCTGCTTCTTGAAATTGGGCATAACCAATCACGTGAGAGGCAAAGATTCCCGACGGATATAGGCGGGAAGGTTGGGGGTCAAAGTGGATCCCTTGCAGGTTTTCATTTTGAATTTCTTGCATTTTCGCATAGGAAAGGTTTTTCCCAGCTTGGCCAAATTCAATTTGGGTGGCGTTTTCCGTATTTAATTGTTTGAGAATGTCTTCTTTTGACATATCAATATGCTTACTTAAAACTTCTGCTGTGTGCTCTTTTTGATCATCAGGAACATGGATGGGTTCGGCGCCTTCATCGGCCCAAGCGGAGGTTAAAACCGCGTATAAATTATAAGAAGTAGCATCCGTAGCTATCGCGTTACCACCAACATCATAGATGGTTCCACGTTTAGCCAATTGAATACTACTTCTTCCATATTGTTGCTGTGCACTTGCTCTTAAGTCCACCCCATCAACTTCTCCACCCAGCATGATATAAGCCAGTCTCCCCACAAAGAGGACAAAGATAAAACTAACCAAGAGCATCATGATATGCAGAAATTGTAAACGGTTTTGCTTGCTATTTTGATGTTTCATTCGTGACATTCCTTATATTTTCTTCTTCTAGCTTCAAGCCGTTGTCCTTAGCATACTGCATAACTCTTTCATAACTAGATAGTTCATTAACTTCTTGTTGGAGATTGCCTTTTTCCGTTTTTAAGGCCTGGGTTTCTCTTTGCACATTTTGTAATTCTTGTCTTTTAGCGTCCACTGAAGAACGTGCATTAATCAGCCAAAAAATCGCCACCATTAAAAAGAGAATCATTCCTGCTGAAAGCAAAAAATCTTTTCCCGTAAAAAAAGTAGAGGTCTCCACATGATAGTGACCATTTAAAGATTTTGCTGAATGACTATAAGTGTGATCAATTTCCTCCTTAGGCAGGGCATATTGAAGTTTAGCTTTCTCTCTTTCAAGTGCTGGTGATGACACATTAACGACTCCTCTCAAATTACTCCGATACCCGTTCAATGGCACGTAACTTGGCGCTTTGTGCCCGTGAATTCTTATCTAATTCTTCCTGGCTGGGATAAATCGGCTTTTTATTTACTAGACGAAACTTAGCTTGGGGTAATTGGCTTTCCAATAAGGGCAACTGGCTAGGGAGATTATCCACAGTGCTGGCCTCTTTAAACATGACTTTGACAATTCGGTCTTCTAAAGACTGAAAGCTAATGGCAGCAATCCGCCCTTCAACCTTTATTAATTGCAAAGCCTGACTTAAGGAGCTTTCAATGGCTCCCAATTCATCATTGACTGCAATCCGGATGGCTTGAAAACTGCGTTTAGCTGGGTGACCACCCTTGCGGCGGGCTGGAGCGGGAATGGCTTCTTTGATAATTTCCACTAATTCAGCTGTCCGCGTAATAGTAGCCTTTTGGCGGTGGTTTTCGATATTACGAGCTATGGCCTTGGCAAATTTTTCCTCACCATAGCGTTTGAGGATGCGAACTAAATCGGCATAAGACCATTCATTAACCACTTCTTTAGCAGTCAGTGATTGACTTTGATCCATTCGCATATCTAAAGGAGCATCTTGCTTATAGGAAAAGCCCCGCTCTCTATCATCTAATTGCGGGGAAGACACACCTAAGTCATAAAGAATGCCGTCAACTTGCTTAACCCCTCTTTGGGCAAGCTCTTCTTCTATTTGAGCAAAATTGGCATGGATCAAAGTCAGTTGCCCCGCATCAATCGCATCAGCGAAGCGGTCCTTAGCATGGTTGATGGCCTGAATATCTTGGTCAAAAGCATAAAGACGGCCCTTGGTTGATAGTTTACTTAAGAGGTAGCTGGTATGACCGCCACCTCCCAAGGTGCAATCGACATAAGAACCATCTTCTTTAACATTTAAGGCATCAACCGTTTCTTTTAAAAGAACCGTAATATGATGAAATGTTTCAGACATAGGGGCCTCCTTCTCCTAAAGACCAAAATCAAACAGGTTTTCTGCAATATCTTCAAAATTATCTGAAAGCGACTCAGCTTCTGCTAGCCAGCGACCTTCATCCCAGATTTCTATCCGTTCACTGACGCCAATCACGCGACAGGACTTTTCTAAATGGGCAAAATCGATCAAGGTTTGGGGAATATTAATCCGCCCTTGCTTATCCAGTTCTACCTCTTGGGCAGCCGAGTAAAAAAAGCGGGTAAAGGCCCGGGCATCCTTCTTAGCTAAGGGAAGTTGTTTTAACTTTTCCTGGACCAGGTCCCAGGTAGCTTTCGGATAACCAAAAATACAGCCATCCAAGCCCCGGGTAATCACAAAACGCTCCCCTAAATCATCGCGTAATTTAGCGGGCATAATCAGGCGACCCTTGCTGTCGATATTATGTTTATATTCTCCCATTAACATAATTTTTCGCCTTTCTGTGCCCCTGGTCCACCTAGCTTACTAAGATAATATTAGTTTACCACAATCCTCCACAATCCTCCATTATTCCCCAAATATTTTTGAAATTTTACCACATCCCCCACTTTCCTAAAAAAGGGCAGAAAAAAAGCCCAACCTAGTAAGGAAAATGCCCTTTCTAGGCTGAGCTATTTGCTCTAGTATTTACGAAAAAGACCTATTTAATGATAACTTGGATAAAACGAACGATAAGCATAAGTAAGTAGGAAATAGAGGTCAGGACAAAGAGACGCTTGGAGAGTTTCCTAAAGAAACGAGTCCAGCGAAAAGCCCTCTCTCCTTTTTCCTCTTGGTACAAGCCCCAGAGCCCCAAAATCCCCAAAATAATAAAATACAGGGGAAGTAAGGAAAAATAAAAAATGGTTTCAGTTAAATAATGGAAGCATAGCCATAATATAGGATGCATGACATCAATAGGTAACAAGTGGATATGGCGTCCATCATTTAAATACTGACGAAAATAAAGGGCTAAAAATAAGGTTAAAAAAGGCAAGAGATAAATAATAATTTCTGTCCATGAAAACGACATGGGCTGACCTCCTTAAATAGTAATAAATGATCATAGTTGTTGAAGCTTATAAAGTATGTAAAATCACATGTATAGTCTAACCCAAAGGCAGAAAAAGCAAAAGTCCTTTCAGTAAAGCATGAAAACATCAAGCTAAAAGCCTTAATATAGAAATAAAAAAAAGAGATTAGAACCTAGGTCCCAACCTCTCACAACAGAATCATTATTCTGCATCTTCATTAGTAGACATCACATCTTGGCCATCGTAGTATCCACAACTTGGGCAGACATGATGTGACTTACGGTATTCACCACAATTTGGACAAGTAACCATTCCTGGAACTTCCAACTTGTAATGAGTACGGCGTTTGCGTTTTCTTTGTTTTGATGTTTTACGTTTTGGTACTGCCATCTCCATTACACCTCCTAATTAGTTTCAGATTATGATTCAGAAGTATCATCGCTCAATAGATCCTTCAACTTGGCAAAGCGAGGATCGATTTGATCCGATTTTTTTTCATCATTTTGAAATGAAGCTTCTGTCATTAAATTCCAATCGTCGCCAGATGGTAAATCTGTTGCTTCCAACTCATCAGGCGTCAATCGTTTAAGAGGGATATGTGTGATGATATTATCAACAATGGCCCTCCCCAAATCCACTGTATTATCCTCAAGTTCAATCACTAAGTTATCCTCGTCTTGGACGAGTTCACTTTGCCAACCTGATTCAATATAGCGTTCTCGAATTGGAAACTGCATTGCCACATCTACCGGTTCAAGAGACCGTGAAGATGGGAGCGTTATAGTTAAAGCTATTTCTAATTGAGCCAATACTGTATGATCGTCGTATATCAAATACCCTTGAACCTTTACTGGTGATAAGTCGAGGACTTCTGGATTTTTATTCATTAAATCAGCTTTAAGGTCCAAGGCTTGATCAACCTTTAAGGGATCTTGGGCTTTTATACGGAGTTCTTGAAAAGACCATTTCATCATTGACCACCATTAAGCAACAAGAAAAATTATACCGATTTTCAATCGCTTTGTCAATGTTATTTCCTTGACAATCTTTTTCTCTACTTGCTCCCTTTCCACTATTTTTTATAACATGATCGGAGGATGAGCGAAAAGCTGACTTCCTTTACTTTTCATAACTATGCGCTGATAGATTTCATCCACACGAATCCATAAAGGCCAGGCCTTACTTTCTTCCTTGCCTACACGGTTTATCATAGCATAAGAAGATGGATCTGTAATTTCTAAGCCTTTTAAATAATTTCTTCCCCTGGCATTAGTCCCTAACAGATAAAGCGGTTGGCGCTTCTTTAAATGATCCTGCATTTCCTGGTCAGAAACCCCTAAAAAAATCATCAAAAGCGCCCGTTGAATCCGGTATTTAGACCATTTTTTATTGGTAACCTGATTAAGAAAATCGGCATAGCAGGTCTCCTTCCGGGCGGCTTCGATTAAGTTTTTTTCAATGCCTTCGTAAACTTGATAATAGTCTGCCAGCTTTTGACGGGATTCAGATAAGATTTTATAACGCAATAAGGGGTACAAAGCTGACCAGGAACTGTCATAATTGACTAATTCAAGCTTTTCCACCATTGCCTTAGGCATCAGCCGGTCGAGCTGACGACAATCTATCTGATCTTCCAGTAATGCCTTTCTAATACTGGTACTGGAAGCATAATTAGCCCCTGGTCTCATATCATCGTCTCGGTGCTGACTTCCTTGTCGCTTGATTGCAGTTAGGGACATGGGCGTTTGATACTTAGCGTTGGCCTTGGCGTAAGAATAGGCTAATAAGACATTACTGTTATCAGTGAAATCGATCTTTAAATGCCTTAATTCAGGCACTTCCGCCACTAAATCAGCTAGGAGACTAATCGAGCTCTTGCCATAATTATTGGCATGAAAGGCTTCATTTTGCTGTTTCAAAGCCACAATTTCTTCATGGTCACTCACCCATTGAGCTAATTCTTGGTAAGGCGCAAAATCCTCTAACTCACTACCAAAAGCTAATTGCTGGCAGCCCAAGGCATGTAAGCAGCCCACCGCCCCTTTTGCAAAGAGGTCAGCTGGTTGGACAGCATACCAAAAGGGAAGTTCAACCACCAAGTCGCAGCCATTTTTCAAAGCAACTTCCGTTCGTTGCCACTTAGAAAGCAAGGCTGCTTGGCCCCTTTGTACATAATTGCCACTCATTATGGCAATGATAACTGTATTCGGTTGACGGCCCCTAAGTTCTTGAATCAGATAGGCATGACCATTATGAAAAGGATTCCATTCTACAATCATTCCACAGACAGACATGTTATTCTAGCCTCCTTAACTCACTCAGCCTTTCCCTGAAAAATTTCTACTTACTTTTTACAGGAAAAGAAGAGACGGCGACTCTTTTGGCTAGGTTTTTCCTGGCTAAAGTCCGCTGTAACTTGAATCCCCCTGAAACCTTGAGCCAGTAAGAGCTCTTGATAGCTTTCCAGGGGCCATATTTGCTCCTGGTGAACTTCTTCAAAACGCTGATAAAGCGGGCCCGTCTCATCCTTAACGAAGATATTCAATAAATGATCGATGGTATTAGGCCCCCTCATCTGGTCACTTTGCCAGGTAAAAACAGCATCATCCCAGCTATCCACCCATTGAAAGTCAGGGTATATACAATTCATCTGGTAAGAACTATGGATATCAAAAAGCAAGAGGCCACCCTTTTCTAAGGCCTCATAGCAAGCCTTAAAGGTAGCTTCTAAGTCAGCTAGACTGTCTAAGTAACAGATACTGTCACAAAAGATGGAAATCAGGTCATAGCTTGTCTCAGTTTTAAAGCTGCGCATATCTGCTTGAAAATAAGGAACGTAAACCCCTGCCTCCTGCATCTCTGCTTGAGCAATGATTAACATTTCTTCAGACAGGTCCATGCCTGTCACATCATAGCCGGTCTTGGCCAGTTCCAGGGTTAAGCGCCCATCTCCACAAGCCATATCCAAAATTTTTATTCCCTCTTGATGAGTCAAGCGCCTCTCAACCTGATCTTCTAAATAATTCTGCCAGGCCTGGTAGAGGGATTGGTCAAAAATTTGGTGGTAGACTTCACTAAACAAGGCATATTGGTTAGTCTTCATCATCATTTTCCAATAAAGCCGTTAAATTGACCAATGGCGCATCATTCCACAATTTTTCAATATTATAATGACTACGCACTTCTTTATTAAAGACATGGACAATGACATCCACACAGTCAATTAATACCCAGGCATGACCGTCTTTCCCTTCAATGCCTTTAACCGTATAGTCTGCTGCTTCAACAGCTTCCGCAATACTATCCACAATGGCATTGACTTGTCTGTCATTTTTAGCGCTAACAATAACGAAATAGTCAGCCAGTGGGGTTAATTGGTTAACTTCTAGAGCAACAATGTCCTGACCTAAACGATCATCAGCTGCCTTTACAATAAGCTCCATTAACGGACGATTTAATTGATTAGTCATTCACTCTTTCCTTTCTTATTAATCCAAGCATTATATACCGCTAAACTCTCTGGATAAATACTTTGTCCCTTTTCAATGAGATGTTTTAGATTTTCTTTAATTTTATAATCCACTGCCAAATCAATGGATCGCTCAGTTAAGTCCCGGGCTTTGTCTACCCCAGGAAAATCCCGACCTGGCTCCATATAGTCTGCCAAAAAGACTAATTTAGCCGTATCCGTCCAGTTGATACTTCCGGTGGTGTGTTTATAAATCGCATAATAAATCTCTAAATCATGGAGACCAAAATCATCCACAGCCTTCATCGCTGCTAGGGGACCATGCCAGATCGCATTACCATAGTTCACCCACTCTTCATCAAAACCAGGAAAATGGGCATAGGACTTCAAGCTTTCCAGACTGTCTTCTTTAGCATAGTCATGAAGGAGGCCAGCTATCCCTGCCCGCTCCCGATTCAACTGATATTTTTGGGCCAGTTCGATAGCGGTGGACTCCACCCGTAAACAGTGTTCGAAGCGATCCTTTGATAAATTATTCTTTAACGCCTTAATTAAGTCTTCACGACTAGCCACAATGTATTTGTGGGAATAACTTATTTCTTTAGTCACGATATAACCCTTCCTTATCAATATAGTCTCTGACCTCTTCAGGCAATAAGTAGCGGATGCTGGATCCCTTATTGACGCTTTGACGTATATAGCTTGAAGAAATATCAATTTGAGGACTATCGACATAGATAATATTATAATCACTCGGCATATCATAGCCAGGTCTTTGGACCCCGACAAAATAACAAAGCTGCATTAATTCTTCAACCCGGTACCACTTGGGGAGGTTTTCCACCATGTCACCGCCGATAATAAAATAATACTCATTGTCAGGATGGAGGGTGGTCAAGATATCCATGGTATCGTAAGTATAGGATTTACCGGGACGATCCAGCTCAATTTTTTCTATTGCAAAGTGGTCATTTGCTTGGATGGCAAGGTCTAGCATGGCCAAACGTTTGTCGGCAGCAATGGTCTCCTTATGCTCGGCATGGGGCGGAAGATTGCTAGGCATAAAGTCCACGCGGTCTAGGCATAACTTTTCATAGACCTGTTCAGCCACCATCAAATGCCCCTGGTGAATGGGATTGAATGTTCCCCCTAAAAGACCAATTCTTTTTTTAGCCGAACTGCTTTCCTGGGATTCTTCAAGGACTTGGCAGCTGTAATTCCCTTGTCTTTGACTGTTATCAGCCATTCACTACACTCCCTTATTTTTTAAGGCGCGAATTTCTTTCGATAGCTTTTGATTCTTTTCCTCTGAGGAAGTCCGGTAGAGGACGATCGTGTGTCCGATACTATAAACGAATTGAGGCGCTAGGGTCTGGTCAATGGCTTCAAGAGCTTGGTCGGTCTCAATCCCGGCATTTTGTAAAACTGAGATTTTAACTAGCTCTCTCTTCTCTAGGGCTTGGTCAATTTGTTCCATTAACTCATCTTTTAAACCGTTTTTTCCAATTTGTAAAATGGCCTTCTCATGATGAGCTGCTTTTTTGATTGCCTTTTTTTGTTTATTAATTAGCATATTTCCTCCTAAATAAGTGGTTTTCTTTGAAAAATATCGACTGTTTTAGGTGCATAAATAGCTACTTTTCCTGGTTTTTTGATACTTAGCCAGCCTAGGCCAGCAATAACCAAATCACATGGGGCCTTAATGGTATAGACCTGACCAACAAGATCGGGAAATCGCTCGACTTCACTGGCACTTGGTGGGGTGAGTAGGCCCCCTTGGTGTTTGGCTAAGAATTCATCAGATCCTTCAGTTTTCCGACGGTGAATGTCCACTTGATTACTCAAGTAAACTGTTACCCCCTGTTTGTCTCCTTCTAAGTAGTCAAAGCGAGCCATTCCGCCTAGGAATAAACTCTGACCCGGATTTAATTGAAAGGTTCTCGGCTTTATCCGTTTTTGGGGGAGGATTTGCTCAATACTCTTATAATCCAGTAAACTGGTCATTTGACTGTCCTTAAGAATACCAGGCGTGTCAATTAAGTCACTCGCTTCATCAAAAGGAATTTTTATCAAATCTAGAGTAGTTCCAGGAAATTGACTGGTGGTAATGACACTATCGCTAAAGCCTTGGGCCCTGAGCATACTGTTAATTAAGGTCGATTTTCCCACATTACTTACTCCGACAATGTAAACATTGCGGCCCTTGCGGTGTTGGTCAATAAAGCTAAAGAGATCATCGATGGCTTTATTTTTCACGGCAGAGGTTAGGAAGACATTTCTAGCTTTAAAACCTTGGTCCTTTAAATATTTCTTCAGCCAGGCTTCAATTTTACTGCTTTTGACATCACTAGGGAGCAGGTCAACTTTATTCGCTACAAATACAATATCATTATTTCCCACTAAACGTTCTAAGGCCGGAATAATGGTGGACTGTACGTCAAAAATATCAATGACATTGACGATTAAAGCATCGTCCTCACTGATCTCATGTAAAATCTGCCTAAATTCTGCTGGGGTCATTTGGACTTTTTCTAATTGGTTATAGTGGCGCAATTTAAAACAGCGTTGGCAATAGAGCTCGCCACTTTCTACCCCCTTATCATAGGCACTTTTTGGAGTATAGCCTCGCTCCTTGGGCTGGTCTGTTTGCAAGCTCGCTCCACAACCAATACAATAAAGGACTTCCTCAGTCAATCCGATCCCTCCACTTTAATTCTGAATAGCGTCTTTTTAGTCCATTAAAGACAAAGCTTTCGATACGACGGTTTATCCGCGTGACTACACTATCACTGTTGGTCACCGGTCGGACCAAGACACTGCGCAAGCCTTGCCGGTTGGCCACAAAAATATCAGTCAATAGCTGGTCGCCAATGATAATAACTTCTTCTTCTTTTAAGCCGGAAATTTTCAATAAATGTCTTATTCCCTTGCGAAAGGGTTTAAAAGCTGCTGAATAGTATGGAACTTGTAATTGATCTGCGACATGTTTTACCCGCTGTTCATTGTTATTGGATAAAATCATGACCTCAATGCCATTTTCTTGCATCTCTTTGACCCATTCAATCAATTCCTGGGTAGCATCCGGAAAATCCCAGGCAATTAAGGTATTATCTAAATCAGTTATTATCCCTTTCACACTCAAGCTCTTTAAAGCTTGGGGAGAAATGGAATAAATTGTATCTACCAACCAGGTCGGTAGGAAGTAGTCTGTGAGCATATCCCTCTCCTCTCTACATTTCTTACATTATAGCATAATCATTGGCTTTGATAATTGATGGGCTCTTTAAAATAGAGGAAAACACGACTTCTAAAACTAGCGGCTAGAAGTCGTGTTTAAGCATATTATTCAAACTCATCTAGGGTTTTCACATCTTCAAAGCGACTCCCCTTATCATCAATAGCAAGGTCATAGAGGCTGACCTCTTCAAGGCTAGCCTCCAGCAGGTCCTTAACTTCTTGGCTATGGGAAGCCTGAACCATGGTCATGACAGTAGGCCCAGCTCCACTAAGATAGCTACCATAAACTCCAGGAACACCTTTTAAAAGTTGACGTACTTGTTCTAATTCAGGTACTAAGCTCTTGCGATAAGGCTCGTGGAAATAATCCTGTTCCATTAATCGGCCCGCATCATCCAGATTGCCTTCCATTAACTTGGAAACGAGAACATTTCCCATTCCATTGGCCCGAACAGCATCAGCGTATGACAGGCGGTCGGGTAGGACTTCGCGAGCTTTTTTGGTCGACAGATGATAATGAGGAACGGTTGCGATTAGGCGAGTATTAGGAAAGACTTCCTTAGACCAAATCACTTCTTCCGAACTGATCGCTACTCCAATCACTAGTCCGCCTGCTAAACAAGGAGCAATATTATCTGGATGTCCTTCGATTTTATTGGCTAAATTGATTTTGTGGCTAAGTGACCACTGGAATTGATTGAGATAATCAACAATTTCAATAGCAGCAACAATGGCACTGGAACTGCTCCCTAGGCCACGGGTGATGGGAATCTGACTATGCATATATAATTGTTGGGGCGGTGTTTGGGGGGCAAGATCGAGAATGGTTTTTATCAATAGGTTATTCTCATCAGTCGGGACATCATCCCCCAGGTTATGTCTAATCTCCCATTCTTGACTAGGGCCAATGATATCTACTCTTAAATACAAGTCGACAGCCACTCCGACCGAGTCAAAACCTGGGCCTAAATTGGCTGAAGTGGCAGGAACTATAACACGCTGCATGGATTAGTCCTCCTTTTCTTCTTTAAAAATAGGATAGGAAGCCAATAATTTCACTCCTTGAGCGCTGTCAAGCTGCTTTGCAATTGCTTGATGAGAAGAATAGCTTCCTGGACTGGTTAAAATATACAGCATTCCCTCTTGGTAATTACCCAAGTGGTTGATAGAGATCCCTTCTTGGTTGAGAAGATCGAGCAGGGTCTTTAGGCCTTGACTCTGGTCCTGGATGGCTAAACGATAATAATAAGGATAGTTGGCTTGAGCAGACAAGTGGACCTTTTCATCTAAACGATAATTGGCAAAGACTTGGTAGTCATCATTTTCCTGGTTCTTAGCGACTTGGATGATATCACTCACAACAGCAACCCCTGTCGGCAACTCGCCGGCTCCAGGGCCGTAAAACATCATTTCTCCCCCAGCCTTACTCTTGGTATAAACGGCATTCATTTCCTGTTTAACCATAGCTAGTGGGTGTGAGTTTTCAAGTAAAAAACTTTGCACTTCACAAGCAAAATTCTCTCCTTGTCGGTTGAGGACTGCCAAGGATTTAATCACATAACCTAAATTTCTAGCAACCTCAATATCTACCGCATTTAAATCACTAATTCCTTTGATCATCACGTCATCTAAATTAAGACTAATCCCAAAGCCCATTTTGGCGAGGATAACCGCCTTACGCCCCGCATCAAGGCCATCCACATCTGCACTTGGATCAGCTTCAGCAAAACCGAGTTTCTGAGCTTTAGCTAAGGCTTCTTGGTAGCTAGAACCATTTTCGGTCATTTCGCTAATAATAAAGTTAGAGGTTCCGTTTAGAATCCCTAATATTTCAGTGACTTCATCGCCAGCAAAACTATTGCGTAAGGTGTTTAAGATAGGGATGCCACCAGCGACCGCCGCCTCGAAGCGTAAGTCAAGTTCTTTAGCTTCAGCCAGTTGACTTAAAGAAGCACCATGTTCACAAATAAGGTCCTTATTGGCAGTGACAACCGCTTTGCCTGCTTGAAGAGCACCTTCAATACATTGCTTGGCAAAATCAATGCCTCCCATGACTTCAACCACAATATCAATGTCAGGGTCAGCAATAATCTCTTGATAATCAGTAACAATTTCAGCCTGACTAGAAAATTCTTCGGTGACTTTTTCGGGGCTTCTGACAAAGATCTTTTTTACTTCAAGGGCATGGTGGAGTTGGCTGGTAATTTTGGCCTGATGATCGCGCAAAACGCGGAATACACCCTGACCAACTGTTCCTAAACCTAAAATAGCTATCTTCTTACTTACCATACTTGCCTCCTTCTTATCTAATGCTTGGGTATTTCTTCTAAAGCCTGCTTCACATAATAGCGATCGGTTGGGTAAGCTTGGTCGACACCATTAATTTTCATGGTATCTTCATCCCCCTTACCAGCAATCAAGACCACGACCTCTCCATCATAAGCAGAAGCTTGTTGAAAAGCATAGTCAATCGCTTGGGGACGATTAGGGATAATTTTCGCCTGGCGCTTAGCCGCTTGAATGGGTTGGTTGATTTCTTGGCATATTTTTTCCACTGATTCAGTCCCCGGGTCATCCATGGTGAGAATAATTTCATCCGCATATTGGGCGGCGATTTCCCCTAAATCCTTGCGTCTAGAAATTGCTTTGTCCCCTGCAGAGCCAAAGACCACAATGCTATGGGCCTTAGGATACATTTGTCGGCTGGCTTCAAAAAGTTTTTCTAGGCTCAATTTATTGTGGGCGAAGTCAACGATAGCATGGATGCGTTTATCCGTAGAATGATAGACTTCCATCCGACCTTCAGTTTGTGCTTCTTGTAAGGCTTTTTTTATGGTTTCATAAGGAACCTGGTAGTAGCGGGCAATCGCAATAGCGACTAGGGCGTTTTCTACATTAAACCGCCCCAGCATCTTCATCCGGATTTCTCCTTCAAAGTCAGGAGCATGTAAAACAAAGTGTTGTTGATCAGACCCAGACACAATGTTTTTAGCTAGATAATCGGCCTGTTCATCCTTAGTCGAAACCGTCACAATTTCCTTGACCGTTTTCGAATCGCTTGCTCTTTGATAAATTCGATCGATATGGTCAGCGTCTAAGTTAATCACCGCCAACTGACTTTGATCAAAAAGCTTAAGCTTACTCATGAAGTAATCTTCGAAATTGGGATGCTCGCTTGGTGAAATATGGTCCGTGGAAATATTCAGAAAAGCTCCGACTTCAAAGGGAACTTCTGCTACCCGGTGATACTTGAGAGCCTGACTGGAAACTTCCATAGTCATAAAGTCGATTGCTGACTCGCGGACATGGTTAAAGCGATAGAAAAGTTCAAGGGACTCGGGCGTGGTTAAGTGGGATTCTCCTTGGTCAACTCCATCATAATAACTTGAGGAAGACAGATAGGCAGTTGGCTCCTTTCCTAAGCTTTTCTGATACAAATCAAGAATCTTAGTTAAATAGAAGGTAGTCGTTGTCTTCCCCTTAGTTCCCGTAATCCCAGTTAGGTGAAAGGCTTGGTAAGGGGCTTGGTAAAAGAAATCCGCAATAATGGGCATGGCTAAACGAATATCTTCCACTTGTATAAGGGGGAGATCCAGGCCATAGTCCTGCTCACTCACATAGGCAATGGCTCCTAAAGCTTGGGCTTGTTCTAAATAAGCAGGCTTAAAATGCGCTCCCTTGCAGAAGAATAATGTTCCTTCAGAAACCGCCTTAGAATTGTAACTTAAGTTTTGGACTGACGCCTGGCTCTTTAGCCGCGGACTCTTTAATTGTCCTCGTTCGTCAAGTAGGCGACATATCTCCCTTAATGTCTTTTTCATAATTGCCTCACTTTCTCTTCTGAATTCCCATTATACACTAAGTCAACTTTGTTTAACAAGATCAGCCCAATTGTCTATCTACAGAAAAAGCCTGGACAATCTCCAGGCTGTTTGTTAGTCAAATTATTGAATGAGGTCATAAATCTCCATAGCGGCTAGGTCGATATCATCAAATTGAAAAGTTTGATCTACCCCATGCTCGATTAATAGAAAGCTTTCACTTTCACGATCATAGCGCACCATGCATCGTTCCTCGCCCTCTTTTTCAAATCGTCTCACTTCAATATCTGATCCCTCTTCAAGCATGGCCTCAAGTCGAGAAATAATCGCTTTTAGTTGTGAAGCTTGCATTTTCTGTCCCCTTTCATTACTCTTGTTTCATTTTAACAAAAAGTCATGAAATGAAAAGGAAAAATTATTGAAAGGGCCAGATATTTTCGGAAATTTTCTCAAAAAAGCTAGTATCATCATCTTCCATCTGACTTTCTTGCTTTCTTATTAAAGAAGTATACAAGGCATGGACCCGTTCATAAAAAGTCTGGGCAGAAATTTCCTGCTCTAAATGCTTAAAGGCTTGACAATTTTCAGAAGTTGACTCTGCTAAGGTAAGCACCGCCTGGCTGAACTGGTCAACCTGGTCGAGTAATTTACCAATCGGAGCTGTCCGATTTAAGTTAAGTAAATAGTCATTCTTCATAGCCACGATAGGCAGATGATTGCCAATGGCCTCGATAAAGGTAATTCCCTGGGTCTCAGTCACGGATAAATTCACATAAATATCAGCGATTTGATAATAGCCGTTAATTTCTTCATGGGGAACCATCCCAGTAAAAATAACTGCATGATTTATCTTAAGTTCTTGGCTAAGGGCCATTAGGTGGTCTTTTTCCGGCCCATCACCGACTATCAAGAGCCGAGCCTGGGGGATAAGTTCCAGAAGCTTAGCCATCTGCTGAATTAAGCTGTCTAAATTCTTTTCTTGGGCAATTCGGTTAACCGTGATAAGAACCAGCTGGTCATCCTCAAGCCCCAGCTCATCCTTCAATTGTTGGCGGTCTGTCTCTGCTAGCTGCTTTGAGAAACGGACACCGGACGGAATAACTTCAATCGGGCGCTCAACACCGTATTCCTGTAAAACTTGGCGGATCATTTGGCTAGGGGCAATAACCGTATTGGCTAATTGACAAAAATAACGGGTATAGGACTTAACCGCCGCCTTAGGCACTAAGTGACCATTTAAGATATAATGCAGGTAATTTTCATACCAGGTGTGATAAGTATGCACAATTGGTAAGCGCAAACGGTGGGCTACCATGACGCCAAAAATTCCCATGGTAAATTCGGTATGGGTATGGATAATGTCTAAGTCTAGTTCTTTGGCCTTTTTATAAATCGGTCGCAAAGTCGTCACTGCCACCCGACGTTCTTTAAAAAAGAGAAAGGGAATGGATTCGTACCTAAATATTCCTTCTTCCGCTTGATCCTCTTTTACCTTAGGATCTGTGGTGGTGAAAATATAAACTTGGTGGCCGGCCTTGGTCAATTCTTCTCTTAAGGTCTGAATTGAGCTAGCCACCCCACTAGTTTGTGGAAAATAAGTATCCGTAAAAAAGCCGATCTTCATTTTCCTCTCCCCTCATTTATCATCTACTATTAAGTTGTGCAAAGTACTTTTATTTTAGCACAGGTCAGAGTGAATACCAATCCAAGAAAAAAAGTGCTGGTATGATTGAATCACTCTCCTTCACTGAAGGCAGTATTCATTACCAGCACTTAATCAGTTTATTTTTTTAGTCTAACTTAGAGACATAGTCATGAACCATTTCGGCCACTTCTTCTGAACTGGTCTTTTCATTCATGGCTTTGTGAGCTAATTCTTCACATTCCTTAGAATCTAAGCGAGCCATTAAGGAACGCGATTTAAGAATTGAAGTTGCGCTCATAGAGAATTCATCTAAGCCCATACCAACAAGGAGTGGGATAGCAGTTTGGTCACCAGCTACTTCCCCACACATACCGGTCCATTTACCTTCTTTGTGACTAGCTTGAATCACATAGTTAATCAGGCGTAGAACGGCTGGATTATAGGGTTGGTAGAGGTAAGAGATATTATTATTCATCCGGTCAGCAGCCATGGTGTATTGGATCAAGTCGTTGGTTCCAATACTAAAGAAGTCAACTTCTTTGGCAAATTGATCAGCTAAAACAGCTGCTGCTGGAATTTCGATCATAATCCCCACTTGAATATTGTCAGCAACTTTAACGCCTTCGTCAATTAATTTTTGACGTTCTTCCTCATATAAGGCTTTAGCTTGACGCCATTCTTCTAAGGTAGCTACCATTGGGAACATAATACTTAATTTCCCATAAGCAGAAGCACGTAGGAGTGCCCGTAATTGGGTCCGGAACATATCCGTTTCTCTTAAGCAAATCCGGATAGCACGGTAGCCCAAGAAAGGATTCAACTCTTCTGGTAAGGGTAAATAAGGGAGTTTCTTATCCCCACCAATATCCATAGTCCGGATAACCACATTCTTACCATTAAGAGATTCTAAAACTTCCTTATAAGCTTCAAATTGTTCTTCTTCAGTTGGGAAGTGGTCTGAATCCATATAGAGGAACTCTGTCCGATAAAGTCCCACACCTTCAGCCCCATTTTCATGGACACCAGGTAAGTCTTTTGGTGAACCGATATTGGCAACAATTTCAAACTGTTTACCATCTTTAGTTAGAGAATCCGCATCTTTTAAGCTTTCCCATTCAAGTTTTTGTTTTTGATAAGCCTTAGCTTTGTCCTTATAGCTATCAACAGTGGCTTGGTCTGGATTAATTAAAACTTCCCCTTCAAAACCGTCGACGATGACTAAGTCACCATCACTAACCGCTTCAGAAGCAGAAGTGGTCCCAACAACAGCAGCAACTTCTAAGCTACGAGCCATAATTGCTGAGTGGGATGTCCGTCCTCCAATATCAGTAACAAATCCTTTAACATATTTGTTTAATTGTGCCGTATCACTCGGAGTTAAATCAGGAGCAATAACAATTGCATCATCATCAATTAAACTCAAGTTAGGAATTTTTGCACCAATTAAATGCGCGATAAGGCGATCGGTAACATCTTTAATATCCGCTGCACGTTCTTGCATATAAGGATTATCTTCCATGGCCTTGAAGATAGCAATAAAGCCATCAGCCGTTTGGCGCACAGCAGTTTGAGCATCAAGATTTTCATCTTTGATTTTTTGTTGGTAAGTCGCGATCATTTCTGGGTCATCTAGCATTTGTAAATGCGCATCAAAAACGCCTGCTTCTTCTTCAGATAGACGTTCTTGAGCAATCACTTTAATCTTAGCAATCTCAATACGACTATCATCAATAGCCTTAGTTAAGCGTTCAATTTCCGCATCAGCATCTTCTACTTTTCCTTCTTCAAAGGATAAGTCAGGTTGTTCCAAAAGAAAGGCCTTAGCAATGGCGTAACCATCACTAGCCCCAATTCCTTTCAACTTTTCCATGTTATTCTGACAACCCTTCACTTTTCATGGTTTCTTGGATAGCTGCCATTGCTTCTTCTTCATCTTCACCTTCAACAGAGATGGTTACATCTGCACCTTGGCCTACTCCTAAGGACATTACACCCATGATGGATTTCAAGTTAACAGATTTACCTTTATATTCTAAGTTAATATCAGATTTAAATTTGCTTGCAGTTTGCACAAGTAAGGTTGCTGGACGAGCATGGATACCAGTTTCTGCAGTAATATTAAAGTCTTGAGTTTTCATTATTATAATCTCCTTTTTTTAAATCTACGTAATTTGACGACTTTCCCAACTATCGCTTAAAAGAAAAGAAAACCGTTACATTAATAATGTACCATTTTTTAAGCATGGTGACAACTACTTAATTAAATTCTCCTTGGCTTTAGCATGGGAAAACAAGCTTTATGACTTGAATGTCAAACATGGTCAATGTATAATAACAATTGAAGGTCAATGTTTATCAAAAAGGTGTTTTTACAATATATGTATATTAAAAATATTGGCCAATTTCTTAAGAAAGGAGCGTGGCACTATTGAAATGCCAACGTTGTAACCAACGCGAAGCTGCCATTCATATGTATGCGAATATTAATGGACAAAGGCAGGCCATTAACCTTTGCCAACCCTGCTATGCAGAGATTATTCGCAACCAATCTCAAGCTGGAAAAAGTAATAATGACAATAGTTCATGGGGAAATCTCTATGAACTACTTAGACAAATGCAAGATAGAGGCTCCAATAATAGCGGCCAAGAACCCCCACACCATCCTAATGATGGTCAAGGAAATAGCTTATTAGCTAATTATGGAACCAACATGACAGAGTTAGCTCGCCAAGGCAAGTACGACCCGGTAATTGGCCGTGACCAAGAAATAAATCGGGTGATCGAAATTCTTAACCGTCGAACCAAAAATAATCCTGTCCTCATCGGAGAAGCCGGTGTTGGTAAGACGGCAGTTGTAGAAGGTTTAGCCCAAAAAATAGTAGCTAAAGAAGTTCCTGAAAAGCTACAAAATAAAGAAGTTATTAGTTTAGATGTGGCTTCTCTAGTCCAAGGGACTGGGGTTCGGGGCCAATTTGAAGAAAAAATGCAAGCCCTAATCAAAGAAGTCAGCTCAAATCAATCAATCATTCTATTTATTGATGAAATCCATGAAATCGTGGGGGCAGGAACAGCCGATAATTCATCAATGGATGCTGGCAATATCTTAAAACCTGCCTTGGCTCGGGGTGAAATGCAATTAGTCGGAGCAACAACCTTAAATGAATTCCGTCGTATCGAAAAAGATGGCGCTCTGGCTCGCCGCTTACAACCAGTTCAAGTGGATGAACCTTCGGTAGAAGAAGCCATCACTATTATCAAGGGCCTAGCCGACCAATACCAAAAATTCCACCATGTTCACTTTACTGACCAAGCCTTAGAAGCAACGGTTACCCTGTCTAATCGTTATATCCAAGACCGACAATTACCTGATAAGGCCATCGACCTACTTGATGAAGCGGGCTCCAAGAAAAACTTAACCATTCCCTTCTTGGATAAGGAGGCCTTAGAAGATCAGATTCAAGAATTAGAAAAATTAAAGGAAATGGCTACCGATGCTGAAGACTATGAGAAGGCAGCCTATTACCGCGACCAATTAAAGAAGTATAAGGATATGGCCGCTAATAATGAAGCTGTTGTTGAACAAGTCCCAACGATCACCGTCGAAGACATCGAAAAATTAGTGGAAGCTAAAACCGGTATCCCCGTTGGCCAGTTACAAGACCAAGAACAAAGCAATTTATTGCAACTTGAGGATGAACTCAAGGAGACAATTATCGGCCAAGATCCTGCTGTCGAAAAAGTATCAGCAGCAATCCGCCGTAACCGTGTGGGTTTCCACCCAGGTAATAAACCTATTGCTTCCTTCCTATTTGTGGGGCCAACAGGTGTCGGCAAGACAGAATTAGCCCGTCAGCTTGCTAAGCAACTCTTTGGTAGTGAAGAAGCCATGATCCGCTTTGACATGTCTGAATACATGGAAAAACACAGTGTCTCTAAGATGATCGGTTCACCACCCGGCTATGTCGGCTATGACGAAGCTGGCCAATTAACTGAGCAAGTCAGACGGCAACCTTATTCCCTCATTCTCTTAGATGAAGTGGAGAAGGCCCACCCTGATGTTCTCAACCTCTTCCTACAAATCATGGAAGACGGTCGACTTACTGATGCACAAGGTCGGACGGTTTCCTTTAAAGATACCCTTATCATCATGACTTCCAATGCCGGAACAGGTAACGTTGAAGCTAGCGTCGGTTTTGCCGCTAGTCAACAAGGAAAAAACCAATCTGTCTTGGACCAATTGGATAATTACTTTAAACCTGAATTCATGAACCGTTTTGACGGCATCATCGAATTCCAACCGCTGACCAAGGAAGAATTAATTCAAATTGTCGACCACATGCTCACCAGCATGAACAAGTTACTCAAGGGACAAAAAATCAGCATTGCCATTGACGACCAAGTGAAAGAAGCTATTGTTGAACTAGGCTATGACCCCAAACTGGGTGCCCGCCCATTAAGACGGGTCATCCAAGAACAAATTGAAAACCAAGTTGCGGACCTATACTTAAAGGACCCAAGTATTTCCTATGTCCACTTTACCGTGGATGATTCTGGCAACATTGTTGTTAATGAAAGTGAAAATAGTCAGGCCATTGAAGAAGCAGACGTCGATTGATCAAATAGTTCTTTTTAAAAAGGAGTTGGGATTTGTCCCAACTCCTTTTTGTCTGTCTAATTAATAGAATATTTATTAAAAGATTAATCAATCAAAGATTTAGCCGGTTTAACCGCGTGAATAGTTAGGGGCTTCCTTAGTGATTTGAACATCATGGGGATGAGATTCCACGAGTCCAGCCGAACTGATGCGGACAAATTGACCATTTTGACGTAAGTCTTCCACATTGTGGGCACCGCAATAGCCCATTCCTGACCGTAAGCCACCCACCATTTGATAAACGATAGCACTAACAGGCCCTTTATAGGAAACCCGGCCTTCTATGCCTTCGGGCACCAATTTATTGGCTTCATTCACTTCACCTTGGAAGTAACGGTCGGCCGACCCTTTTTTCATGGCAGCCATACTCCCCATGCCACGGTATGTCTTGAAGCGTCTGCCTTGATAAATTTCCATTTCACCAGGAGCTTCATCAGTACCCGCTAACATGGAACCTAGCATCACTGCGTGGCCACCAGCTGCCAGGGCTTTCACGATGTCCCCAGAATACTTGATACCTCCATCGGCAATAATGGTTTTACCAAATTCATTAGCCACTTGAGCTGCATCGTAAATGGCAGTTAGTTGGGGCATTCCGACTCCAGCAACCACCCGGGTAGTACAAATAGAACCCGGTCCAATACCTACTTTAACCACGTCCACGCCTGCTTCAAAAAGCGCTCTCGTTCCCTCACCAGTCGCCACATTACCAGCAATAATGGTGAGATGTGGATAGGATTGACGGACTTCCTTGATTTTATTCAAAACGCCTTGAGAGTGACCATGAGCCGTATCAATCACAATAGCATCAACTTCTGCTTCAGCTAAAGCTTGAACCCGACGGAAGGTATCAGAAGTCACTCCCACAGCTGCAGCACACAATAAACGGCCACTGTCATCCTTAGCTGCGTCGGGGTAATTTCTGACATTAGCTAAATCCTTAAAAGTAATTAAGCCGGACAGATTTCCCGCTTCATCGACGAGGGGGAGCTTTTCAATCCGGTGACTTTGTAAAATTTCTTCAGCCGCTTCTAAACTGGTACCGACAGGAGCAGTGACTAAATTATCCTTAGTCATGTAGTCAGCAATTTTTCGCGAGCTATCAGTAACAAAACGTTTATCGCGGTTAGTAATAATCCCCACTAGCTTATGGGAGCTTTGGCTTTCCACAATGGGAACACCAGAAATGTGGTAAAGACTCATTAATTCTTCTGCTTCTCTGACAGTACTATCAGGATAAAGATAAAAGGGATTAGTAATCACACCACTTTCTGAGCGTTTAACCTTTCTAACCTCACCCGCTTGGTCATCAATGGTCATATTTTTATGGATAACTCCCATACCGCCTGAACGTGCCAAGGCGATGGCCATTTCTGACTCAGTTACAGTATCCATACTTGCCGAGAGTATCGGAACGTTTAAACGTATATTATCAGCTAATTGAACACTGACATTGACCTGGTCAGGAACAATATCACTCGCTTGGGGTATCAGTAATACGTCATCAAATGTTAGTCCTTCTTTAACAAATTTATTTTCCCATTGATTCATGAAGCCAAAACTCCTTTTTTTGATATTTTATATTGATTCCTAATATAGCACAAGTAAAGGGAAAAATACATACATTTTTAGCAAATATCGATTTGAATATACGCTTTATAAGCAATTTAACAGAAAATAAAGCCCCTTTCCACCAAAATTCAGTGTTTTTGGTGAAAAAGGGTCATTAACGAACTAACTATAACTGTTCAACTATTCAAAAACTAACAGGCTGATAAATAGCCTATTGGGACTACCTTTGCCTTTTAGGCCACTTGTTCGATTCCTATAACAAGGATTCTAATTGCACATCAGGATATTTTTGTTGGAACCAATTTTCGGCAAATTGGTTTTCAAAGAGAAAGACAGGTTGGTCGAAGCGGTCTTTACATAGCAAGTTACGACTCGATGACATGGACGGATCCAGTTGGTCTTTGGAAATCCAACGAGCAATTTTATTTCCCAGGGGTGTCATTTCTACTTCTGAATTATATTCATTTAACAAACGGTACTGGAAGACTTCGAACTGGAGTTGCCCCACTGCCCCTAAGATATACTCTTCGGTGTGCCAAGTTTTATAAAGTTGGATAGCCCCTTCTTCAACCAGTTGTTTAATCCCCTTATGGAAGGATTTTTGCTTCATGACATTCTTAGGACTCACTTTCATAAATAATTCCGGAGTAAATTGTGGAAGAGGTTTAAAGCTTACCTTGTGCTTGCCTGAATAGATGGAGTCTCCAATTTGAAAGTTTCCGGTATCATAAAGGCCAATAATATCTCCCGCCACTGCTAAACTGGCATGTTCACGAGTATCGGCCATAAAGCGGGTGGTATTATTCAGCTTCAACTTCTTATCCGTTCTAGCTACAGTGACATCCATGCCTTCATGAAACTCACCCGAGCAAATCCGCACAAAGGCAATCCGGTCACGATGTCGGGGATCCATGTTAGCTTGAATCTTAAAGATAAAGCCGGTTAATTGCTCATCGAGAGGGTTGACTAAGTCCTCTTCCACTGTTTCGACCGCTTGAGGTGCGGGGGCAAAATCGACAAAGGCGTCTAAAAAAGTTTGAACGCCAAAACCGGTTAAGGCAGAACCAAAGAAAACCGGAGTTAACTTACCAGCTTGGATAGCCTCAGCGTCAAAAGGATTTCCAGCCTCATTTAAGAGTTGTGCATTCTCCACGGCCTCCTCATACCAAGGAGAATTTTTCACTTCATAATTTCCCTCAAGTTCACCAGCTTCATTTAAAGGTAAGAAATCATTACCGCCATTAGCTTCAGGGTGAGTTAATTCTAAGCGATTATTAAAAAGATCGTAGTTTCCTTGGTAGGTCTTTCCCATTCCCATGGGCCAGTTCATGGCATAGGCATCGATACCTAAGACTTCCTCTAGTTCACTAATCAGTTCCATAGGTTCACGGCCATCACGGTCTAATTTATTCATAAAGGTGAAAATCGGAATGCCCCGATGGCTAGCCACTTCAAACAATCTCTTGGTTTGGGCCTCAATCCCCTTACCGGAGTCAACCACCATAACTGCAGCATCCACGGCCATAAGAGTTCGATAGGTATCCTCGGAAAAGTCCTCGTGTCCCGGAGTATCTACAATGTTAATTTGATAGCCGTCGTAGTCCACCTGCATGACCGAACTAGTCACTGAGATCCCACGCTGTTGTTCAATCTTCATCCAGTCAGACTTGGCAAAGTGACCACTTTTCTTCCCCTTAACCGTCCCTGCCTGACGAATAGCTCCTGAATATAGGAGTAATTGTTCAGTAATGGTCGTTTTCCCAGCATCGGGGTGGGAAATAATGGCAAAGGTCCTTCTTTTTTTTACTTCTTCTGCTCTATTCATGCATGACATCCTTTTTATGAGTTCTTATTTCTATGGTTTAGTAAAAAACTTGCTTATTTATCATATCATAACCCCATAAAGCTAAGAAAGTTTTCTTTAAAAAAAGAGTGCGACAGTCACATTAGAGGGCGAAATCGCTGGAGGAAAATACCATAAGCACAGCTATAAGGATGTGAGGAAGGATCAGGGAGGGAGATTCCTTGGAGGAAAAGTTGATAAGATCAACTATAAGGATGTGAGGATGCCAACAAAGCCTTGAATCGCTGGAGGAAAATACCATAAGCACAGCTAGTCTGTGCGTTGGAATTTTCTGAAGCGACTTCAAGGCTGGCATTCGAACTCAACTTGCTTGATCGTTCAACTTTTCTGAAAGGACATCCCCTGCCCCTTCCGAGCTCAGCTAGTCTGTGCGTTGGCAATTTTTAGTTGGGTTCGACTTGGAAGACTTGGAGTGATTTCACAAGTCAGAAACAAGCGAATCTTTCGCTTTTATTCTGGCTTGCTCCAATCATCCAAGCCTAGACGCCAAGTCTCACACCCTATATGAAGCGTACGTTCGTCCTGTGACTGGAGCACATTTTCTTTCTAAGTTCGTGTTAAAAAGAGCTGGAAACAAGTCCCAGCTCCTAGTAGATCTTATTTTTCTGCTAAATAGCGTGACAAGAAGGCCTTGGTCCGTTCATGTTGAGGGTGGTTAATCACTTGGTCAGGTTCCCCGTCTTCAACAATGACCCCTTGGTCCATAAAGCAAATCCGCGAAGAAACATCACGAGCAAAGGCCATTTCATGAGTCACCACAATCATAGTTAAGCCTTCTTTGGCGAGTTCAGTCATGGTTCCTAGAACCTCACCGACCATCTCCGGGTCCAGAGCCGAGGTCGGTTCATCAAAGAGTAAGATTTCCGGATCCATGGATAGGGCCCGGGCAATAGCGACCCGTTGTTGTTGCCCACCGGAAAGTTGATCAGGACGGGCATCACGGTAAGGGGCCATACCGACTTTTTCTAGGTTTTTCAAAGCGGTTTTCTCAGCTTCTTTTTTATTTCTTTTCAGAATTTTTTCTTGGCCGATAACACAGTTTTCCAGCACATTCATATTCTTAAATAAGTTGAACTGTTGGAAAACCATACCCACCTTGGCCCGATATTTATTCTTATCAAAGTTTTTAGCTAGGATAGACTGTCCATGGTAGATAATATCACCAGAAGTGGGTTGTTCCAGCAAATTCATACAGCGTAATAAGGTTGACTTCCCTGATCCTGATGAACCAATAATAGAGATAACATCGCCAGGGCTAACCGCAAAGTCAATATCCTTTAAAACCAAATTATCGCCAAACTTCTTCTCTAAGTGAGAAATTGTTAAAATCTCATTTTTCATGAATATTCACCTCACTAGTCGATGATTGATAAACCGTATAAGTATCGCTTCCCGACATCTTCCTTTCCACCAAGCGTAGTAAACGGGTAGTGGTAAAGGTTAGTACAAAGTAAATAATCGCTGTGATGAAGAAGGTTTGGAAGGTGAGATAGGTAGTCCCTGCTGCCGATTTGGACACAAAGAATAGTTCAGTAACAGCAATGACGTTTAAGACTGAGGTGTCCTTGATATTAATCACAAACTCATTACCCAAAGCAGGTAATATACTACGGATAGCTTGGGGTAAAACCACATAGGTCATGGTTTGGAAGTGGTTCATCCCAATTGCTTTAGCAGCTTCTGACTGGCCGTCATCGACACCAATAATCCCACCCCGGATAACTTCAGCGAGATAGGCACCGGTATTCACTGAAACAATGAGTAAGGCAGCGAACATGGAACTCATATCAATCCCTAGGAATAATTTCGACCCATAGAAAATCATCATGGCTTGGACCATCATTGGGGTCCCCCGGAAGACTTCAATATAAGCCGTAATCAAGAATTCAACAACTTTGTATAAAATAGATACAATACCGCTACTTTCAGCAATTGGCATCGACCGATAAATCGCAATCAATAAACCAATTAAAAAACCAACAAGGGTAGATATTAAGGCAATATACATGGTCGTTGCAGCACCTTTAAGTAATTGGCCCTTGTATGTGGACCAGATGCTGGCCACTTCACCCCAAAAGCCAATATCTTCGCCGCGATTATTTAAGTCAACCATTTCTTGCATCAGATTTTCCCGATCTTTATCTGGAATGGTCGCTAAGGCTTGGTTAATCGGTTCCATTAAAGGCGAATCTTTGCGGAGCCCAACGGATGACCAGTTAGCAATATCCCCCGTATCAAAGCCTTTCCCTTCTTCAAAGGAAACAATCTTTAAATCTGGATTAGCAGCGACAGCTGAGAGGGCACCAGGCCGGTCTGAAATATAGGCATCAATCTTATTACTTAGCAAGGAAGAGATCATAGTCGGGAAAGAATCCATTGGGGTTTGTTTGTCAATCCCTTGCATTTGATCGAGTAAATCAACGTGGAAGGTATTTAATTGTGCAGTTACCTTGGCCCCATTAAAGTCATTAATGGATTGGGCATTGGCATAAGGACCGTCCTTAAGGGTCACTACAACCATGTCTGAGCCATAATATTCATCGGTAAAATCGATTTGTTTTTCCCGTTCAGGTGTCGGTGACATCCCCGCTACAATGGCATCAATTTTTGCTGATTGTAAGGCAGGTGGCAAACCATCCCATTCCATCTTTACGATTTCTAGCTTTAACCCTAGAGCATCAGCAATTTGCTTGGCTATTTGCACATCGTAACCATTAGCATATTCCCCGCTAGCATTAGAAATTTCGATGGCGCCATTAGCGTCTGTCGTTTGACTCCAATTATAGGGAGCATAATTTGCTTCCATCCCTACTCTTAATACACCAGGTGTCTCTAATCCCTGGTTAAGAGCTTCTTGATCAACCTCAATCCTTGGCTGATTTTCAGCAGCATCTACCCTTAGCGGACTAGCTAAACCAACCAAAAGGGATAAGGTTAACAAGAGAAAAGAAAGCGCTGCTCCAAATCTCTTTGACATATATCTTCGCTCCAATCTTCTATTTGAGTGGTTCTAAAATAAGAAATAAAAGTAATATTCACAAAGCTCTCTACTCCCTTATTGATAGAACATTT
Source organism: Aerococcus urinae (assembly GCF_001543175.1). Classification (NCBI taxonomy): domain Bacteria; kingdom Bacillati; phylum Bacillota; class Bacilli; order Lactobacillales; family Aerococcaceae; genus Aerococcus; species Aerococcus urinae. The sequence continues at coordinate 607,486 of NZ_CP014161.1, read as the reverse complement.
CTCTATTATAGACCAAAGGAAGTCCATAGTTCAAGAATAGCAAAAAATATCCAAATAAAAAGCCCTGCTAGGTCTAACTAGACCAAAAGCAGGGACTTCATCACTATTACCCGTTCATGTCTTTAATTTTGATCATCCGGGTCTTAGTCGACCGCTCATTCTCTTCTAATTTACTTTGAATATAAGCGATCGTTTCCTTGGTATCAGGAATAACCCGATATTCCAAGGCATTCACCCGTCGTCTGGTTGATTCAATATCGTCAGCCATTAACTGACAGGTCTTTTCAATTTCACTGAGTTCTAATAACTTAGGCATGACTTGATTTAAGGTTGCAATCGCGTCATCTAACTCACTAGCAGTATTTAAGAAACTATAAGTGTTACGGTCCTTACCTTCTTGATATTCATCTGAATAGTGGAAATTCATCTTAGGAACATCGACACTCATAATATTTTCATGACGAATTTCAAGTTCCACACTCTGACTAGGTATGGCCACTAATTCATCAATGTAAGCCTCGTTAACCAGGGCAGATGCAAGCACAAAGTTTTCCAGAGCTAAGGATAGGTCCGCTTCAACCTCTTGACGAAGCTCATTATTTTTTCGAATGAGGTCAATAAACTGACGCATTAGCTCATCTTGCTTATCTTTTAACAATTTATGGCCGCGAGTTGCTATGGAAAGATTGCCTTGGAGTTTTTGCAATTCCATCCGAGTAGGCTTAACATTTAAAGCATTTGCCATAAAATATCACCCCTTCTTCACTAGGCCTCTTCATGACTTTCTTGATCAGCTTGATTATTGTCGGATTCTTGGTCTTCCGTTCTCTGATCAGATTTCGGATAGTATTTTTCAATATACTTATCATTAATCCGAGTTAATTCTGATTTTGGTAGGATGGTTAATAATTGCCAAGCCAGGTCTAAGGTTTCATAGATGGTTCGGTTGGTATCGAAACCTTGGTTGACATACTCTTTTTCAAAACGCTCAGCAAATTTTAAGTAAAGTTTATCCGTATCAGAAAGAGCTGATTCACCTAAGACAACCGCTAATTCACGTGCTTCTTTCCCCTTGGCATAAGCTGCAAAGAGTTGGTTCATGGTATCAGCATGGTCTTCACGAGTTTTCCCTTCACCAGTCCCATCATCTTTTAGACGTGACAAAGAGGGTAAAACATCAATCGGAGGGGTAATCCCTTGGTGGTTCAATTCCTTATCCAAAATAATTTGTCCTTCGGTAATATAACCGGTTAAGTCAGGAATTGGGTGGGTAATATCATCTTCAGGCATGGTTAAAATTGGAATCTGAGTCACTGAACCTTTAGCGTCCTTAATCCGACCGGCACGTTCATAAATTCCGGCCAAGTCGGTATAGAGATAACCAGGATAGCCACGACGTCCCGGCACTTCCCGTCTAGCAGCAGACACTTCCCGCAAGGCTTCACAATAGTTAGTCATGTCGGTCATGATCACTAAGACGTGCATGTCCTTTTCATAAGCTAGATATTCAGCTGCCGTTAAGGCCACCTTAGGGGTAGCTAAACGTTCAATGGAAGGATCATCGGCTAAGTTGATAAACATTACTGATCGGTCAATGGCCCCAGTTTCTTTAAAACTGTCAATAAAGAATTGGGCATCCTCGAAGGTAACCCCCATAGCAGCAAAAACAACCGCAAAGTTTTCATCATCGTTTAAAACAGTCGCTTGGCGGGCAATTTGAGCAGCCAATTCCTTATGGGGTAGACCTGATCCAGAAAAGATAGGTAATTTTTGCCCCCGGACTAAGGAGTTCATATGGTCGATGGTTGAAATCCCAGTTTGGATAAATTCATCCGGGTATTCCCGGGCCATGGGGTTGATCACCTGACCATTAACATCACGGGATTGTTCTGGAATCGGTGTTGGGCCACCATCAACCACATTCCCTAAGCCATCAAAAGTTCGACCAATAATGTCCTCTGACACACCGAATTCCAAAGGATGGCCTTGGAAACGAACCCGGGAGTCACGGATATTAATCCCTGAGCCACCACCATATATTTGGACAATGGCCTTGTCTTCTTGAACTTCAAGCACTTCACCAATACGAGACTCACCGTTTTGCATTTTAATTTCAACAAGTTCGTTATAGCCAACACCTGATACGTCATCGACAACCATTAACGGGCCCGAAATATCAACAATGGATTTATATTCTCTTTGCACTATTTCACGCCTCCTTTTTGAACAACTTCCTGCATAGTCGGTTTGATTGAATTGTTCAAGTCATCCAACTTGGAAATTTCAGCTTCTGGAACATATTTCATCCGGGCGATTTGCTCACGAATGGTTGAAGTTCCTTCCACAATCTCATCATAATAAGCCCCTAATTCCATGGCTTTACGCGCTTCACTATTGAAAGCTAGAATATTTCTTAACATCTTAAACTGCTTTTCTGAAGAAGTCTTTGTGTCGACTTCATCATAAGAGTTTTGTTGTAAATAATCTTCTCTCAACATACGAGCGATAACCAGAGTCAGACGGTCTTCTTGAGACAGGGCATCCACACCAACTAAGCGGACAATTTCTTGGAGACTATCCTCTTCTTGTAGAATCGCCATAGACTTAGTGACCATACCCGTCCAATCCACATCGAGTTCTTTTGAAATTCCCTCAGTCACTTCTTTTTGATAGAGAGAATAAGAATCCAGCCAGTTAACCGCTGGGAAGTGTCTTTGTTGGGAGAGGTTGGCATCCAAGCCCCAATAAACCTTAATCACCCGCATGGTATTTTGGGTAACTGGTTCTGAGGTATCTCCCCCTGGAGGTGAAACCGCACCCACTGCGGTAACTGCCCCACGGCGTTCATCAGAGCCCAGAGTCTCAACCATTCCGGCACGTTCATAGTATTCGGCCAAACGACTGCCCAAATAAGCTGGATAACCTTCGTCCCCTGGCATTTCTTCCAAACGACCTGACATTTCCCGCAAGGCTTCAGCCCAACGAGAAGTCGAGTCAGCCATGATAGCGACAGAATATCCCATATCACGGAAATATTCAGCGATGGTTATCCCTGTATAGATCGAGGCTTCCCGGGCTGCCACTGGCATGTTAGAGGTATTCGCAATCAAGACCGTCCGTTCCATGATCGATTCACCCGTTTTGGGGTCAATCAATTTAGGAAATTCGTCAATAACTTCGGTCATCTCGTTACCACGTTCACCACAACCAACGTAGACCACAATGTCAGCGTCAGCATACTTGGCAATTTGGTGTTGCAAGACGGTTTTCCCAGCACCGAAAGGCCCAGGTATGGCTGCTGCACCGCCCTTAGTGATTGGGAAGAAGGTATCAATGACCCGTTGTCCTGTCGTCATGATTTCATGGGGTAAGAATTTTTGTTTAAAAGGTCTTCCGACACGAACAGGCCAACGTTGAGCCATACCAAAGGATTTTACTTGGTCACTGTCTGTTAAGCGAATCGAATAGACATCATCATCGAGAGTATAGTCACCTGATTCAATGCTTTCAATGGTCCCACTCACCCCGTTAGGAACGAGGATGCGATGTTCAATCACTGATCCTTCTTGAACGGTACCTACAACATCACCACTAACTACCTCATCACCCACTGATTTAGTGGCTTGGAAAGTCCACACCGCTTGGTGGTCTAGGGAGTCGACTTCTGATCCTCTAACCAGGTAATTCGACTCAGTGACTTGCATAAATTCATCTAAGGGACGTTGGATCCCATCAAACATTTTGGTTAATAATCCAGGCCCCAACTCTACAGAGAGTGGAGATCCCGTTGGGTGAACGGGTTCGCCTGGTTTAATTCCTGAGGTTTCTTCATAAACCTGAATATAAGCCACGTCTTGATGCATTTCAATAATTTCACCGATTAGGTTTAAATTCCCTACCCGGCAAACTTCTTGAACAGCTGCATCGTCCATATCTTTGGCTTTTACTAAAGGACCAGAAACTTCAATAATTTTTCCTGATTTCAACTAGTTTCCTCCTTCATCCTATAAAATATTTTGTCCAACAGCTTTTTCGACATTATCATTCACACGTTTCTTACCAATTCCCAAGCTGCCATTATTTGTTGGAATAAGAATAATTGCTGGAGTGACTTGGGAATCGTAAAAAGAAATGGTTTCTGGGATTTCTTTGGCAAGGGTTTCTGTCAAATAAATAATCCCATAATTGTTTTCAGCTAAATGATGGATGGTGCGGCGAGCTTCGTCGCCACTCACCACAGGATAAGCGTCAAAACCAATGAGTTGAAAAGCAGTGACAACTTGTTTTTCACCAACTACTCCTATTTTACTCGTCATATATCGGCCGCATCCTTTCTTTTAGCTTATTTTCATCAATTTGGTTACTCTTACCAACGAGTATCAAGCGCAAATTGGTCACTTCGTTATTTAAAAAGTAGAGATAAGCCAAGACTGGTAGGGGACCAAAGGCTTGTAAACGCGCCTCACGCAAGTGGTCACTAATGACGCCTTCAATAGCCGCATCTAAGCCATCTAGTGAAATCCTCTGCTGATTGGATAGTTCACTTTCCGTTTCAGATAGGACTTGGCTAAAATGTTCCCCATAATCCTTCACTTCATAGGCTTTAAAAATACTGGAATAATCCTTATTCTCAGCCCATTCTAAGAGTGAAGAAAGCGAAATAGAGCCGTGTTCATTGAGTAATGAACGAATGAAGGAACTCGACCGCTTCTGTTGCATGGCACGTAGTAAAAGAGATAAATTCTCTAAATCAATCCGTAAAGCCACCCATTCAGTCACTTGGTCATCATCAATGGCTAAAGCCAGATAGTGAATGTGGGATAAATAGGCATCATCGAGCATCACCGAAATGTCATTAATTTGTTCGGTGTCCTCAACATAATTTCTCACCGTATCAATGGCTTCAATCATGCGCTGGTCAATAACCGATGATTTTCCAGTTTTTATCGCCTGCCTCAAACTATCGATTTGATAGGGGCCAGCTGGCAAATACATATGATGAAAGTCTTGGTCACTAAATAACTCTTTAAAAATAACCTTGGCGTTATGATAGCTATAACGCAGACCTAAAAGATCGACAACCTTTTGGTCAGGAATGTTTTGATAAACTTCTTGCATCGCCTGCATGAGCCGGTCGATTAAGAAACCATCAAAATCACGACTTGATAGAATGTCATCAGGAATCCGATAAGCACTATGCTGTAATTGAGCGATAGCGTCTTCCAAGTTTTTGGCGCTTAGTAAGGCTTGATAGTCGCTCTTATCCAGGAATTCTTCTTCATGGATACGTACAGTGACATTTAAACTCGCATAACTTGTTTTAGTCACAGCTATCTTCTCCCTTCTAATCATTCAATTGTTTAGCAACGTAGACAGATAGATGATCTTCTTGTTCACGAATCAATTGGTCAAAAGTCAGATCATAGTTCATGGTTTCTTGCTCGATCACTACCCCACCGTGGCCTTTAAGCGAGTCTTGACTAAAGCCAATGTGGGGATATTTTTCTTGCAGGCTTACCTTAGCTTCTTGGTCTAGTTGCTTTTGACTCAATTCTCCAACCACAATCTGGGTATTTTCCGCTTGTGGAATTGCTGAAAGCGCCTGGTCCAGCATACTGACAAAGTCCGCTTGACTGAGTTGGCTTAAGGCCAGCTGAGCTTCTTTAAAAGCCTGCTGAATTAATTCTTGCTTCTTCGCTAAGAGGTCTTGATTTAATTGATTACTATAACTTTGCTTTTGTCTTTCTAGATTATCATGATAGTCACGTTCAGCTTTTTCTTTTTGTTTTTGCCATTTGGCCTGGCTTTGCTCCTTGGCATCACTTATGTCTTTTTCGAATGTTGCTTTGGCATGATCCAGCTTGGCTTCATTTTCTGAACGGACTTCTTTGTACACTTCTTCAGTTAGTTGCTTAATTGTAGCCATATCCGTCCTCCTTTATCATGCTTAGCTAATTGAAAAGACCATCATTACTGAAATAACCAAGGCTAAAATAGCATAGGTTTCAACCATGATCGCTAGGATGATCCCGTTAACATTGTTTTCAGGGCGTTTTGCTAGAATTTGTAAGGAAGAAGTTGCTACTTGACCTTGATATTTAGCAGATACTAAACCTACAAAGGCTACTGGTAGGCTAGCTAAGAAATATTGGAAGCCTTGACTTAAACTCATTCCTGCACTGGCTTGAATGAAGATCAAAATCCCCACCACGAAGCCATATAAACCTTGGGTACCTGGCAATAGTTGTAAGATTAAGGCTTGCACAAATTTTTCGGGTTGGTCTTTAATTAAGGCTGCAGCGGCTTCCCCTGTTTCACCAACACCACGGGCAGAACCCATACCTGCTAAAATAACCGCTAAGGCTGCGCCTAAATAGGTAAATAAAATTCCGCCGTTTTCAGTTAAAAATCCTAACCAATTTTCCATTAATGTATACCTCCATTATTTATTTTCTACATTTTCATTAACATCCGATAAATGAATATACTTTTGTAAGGTGTCAATCGGCTTAAAGCGACGTCCCCCACCTTCAACAAACTTACCAAAGAATTCCACGAAAGTAAGTCTGAGTCCGTGCACATAAGCACTTAAGAGTGAAAGGAACATGTTAAAGCCGTGCAGGGCAACAATCAATACGATCCCCACTGTAAAACGAAGTGGGACGGGTAACAAGCCCACAATCATATTGAAGGCCATGGCGATACTGCCCCCAGATAGCCCTAAGGCCATTAGTCTTGAATAGGAAACAAAGTCACCTAAATAGGAACTTACGCCATATAAGTTATATAACCCACTGGCAAAACCGACAATTTTCTTATCAGCATAAACCATGGGAACAATAATCATACCGATAGCCGCTATAATCGCAATCACACCCGCTATCGTCATCAGCATGGGGTAATTGAAAACATAACCAGCAATGACTAAGGCTAAACTCAAGAACATCAGTAGCCAGCCACCGCTTTCACTATACATTTCCTGGAAGTCGCCACGGCGCCATTCCGTCACTGCCTTAATAATTAAAGCAACCATCATGTGAACAAAACCAAAAGCAATCGAAATAATCAATAATTGCATGGCTTGATTCAAGGGGTCAATTAATTTAAAAGGTAATGAAGCCCCGAAGAATGATCCATAAGCTAGCCCTACCAACATCGTCGTATAACTTAGTAAATGCCCCATTTTCATGGTGCTACGCATGGAGTCTTTCATATCCACAAACCTTAAAGCCAGGAAGGTGACAATCCACATGACCAAACCATAACCTAAGTCTCCCATCATCATACCGAAAAACAGCATATAAAATGGGGTGAGATAGGGCGTCGGGTCCGTCTCACGATAATTAGGTGTGGCATACATTAAAGTGATGGCTTCAAAGGGTTCCACTAAGGCATTATTCTCTAACTTAATCGGAACTTGGTCATCATCAATTTCTTTTTGACTAATTTCCTCTTTAATGAGCGCATATTGATTGTCATCCAAATCAAGAGCAAGTTGCTGCTCCAATTTTTCCAGGTCTTGGACACTCACCCAACCTTTAATATAGGTGAGATAGTTGGTATCATGAGCTAAATCTTCAACCAAAGCCCGCTGACTGCGATTATAGAAGGTCTCCGAAGCAAGCTGTAAATTGAAAATCTGCGCTTCCAAGCTCCTAAAGTTTTCCACTAATTCTTGTTCAGTGCCATTAAGCCATAAGCGGTGGTCTTCTAAGGCATCATACACCTTGTCGGGGGCTTCATGGTAAGGGTAGTCCCATTCTTCAAAGTGACTATTATTTAGAAGTTCACTATAGGAATTGTCGTTCCTTTCATCTTGAAGCAGGACCACACCAATATGTTCTTGAGTAGAAAAAACTTCCTCAATCGCTAATCCATCAGCTGCTTTAATCTTATTAAAATAGGACCGGTCTTCATCATTAGGCAAGTAGCCTAAGAAAGCTTTAAAGTGTTTACTTGCCAATAAGTCGCTAGGATTTATTGACAAAGCTCGCCAGTTACTAATGGTATTTTGAGCTTGTTCAACTTTTTGCCTTTGATCAATGAGCTCTTGACGGTCCTTAGATAATTGTTCAATCTCTTGAATAAGGGATTGGGCTTGATCAACGTCAACCGCTTTAATTAACTCACTCATGGTATATGTGGGACGCTTGGTCGTCAATCGACTTAAGAGCGGCTGAATGGTTAGGTAGCGTGACAAGGTCGTTAAAGCTTGCTCTGAACGCCGATACCAACTTTGATAATAGTCATATTGGCGGTTATTTTTCTTGGCAAGTTCTTGACTTGAAAGCTCCTGGTCTTCACTACTTAAGTCGCTAATTTCCACATTTTGTACACCTTGCAGGGATTGAATTAATTTTTCTTTATCTGTAGGCTTGGTGATCAATGAAATTTTTTGCATTTTAGCAATTGACATATACCTTTTTCACCTCCTCTACAATATAGTCAACAATACTTGCCTCTTGGGCTTGATAATGCTCAACCAGCTTAGCGATTCTTTTCTGATTCTTCTCATCACCTTCACGCTTATAGCTTTCCAGCGCTTCTTGATTAGAGCTTTTTAAAGATTCGACATATTGGCGATATTCCGCTTTGGCTTCTTGCTCAAATTGCTCAATTTGGCTGTCTTTTTCGTCTTCTAGCTCTTGAATTTTTGCTTGGGTTGCTTCACTTAATTGATTGGCTTGCTCATCAACAGCTAAGACTTGCGCCAATGTCTGATTTTCCATACTTTCACCCCCTCACATACCTAGCCTATCTAGCAAAATCTTCGAAAAAAGGGAAGTTCGACGTGACCAAACTTCCCACAACTATTTTTTATATATTTTTGACCAAGACAGACTTTGGCGTATATAACTAATGTACTACAATAAAAAGATACCACATTTGTTAACAAAGGGTCAATCGATACCCTTTATGTATATATTATAAGCTCCTTTTTATGGAACAGCAATAAAAAGATAAGGATTCTTTTCAGACTGAACGATTTTACCTATAATAAAATCATTACAAATAAAGGAGCCCTTCCCCGTGATCACTATTCATATGAGTCAAGCGCTCAATTCTAAGCTATACCATGACGCTCTTACCATTAGAAAGCAAGTCTTTATTGAGGAGCAAGGTGTCGACCCCCAAATTGAAATTGATGACTTTGAATCGCTTTGCTTCCACTTCTGCCTCTATCGAAATGGCCAAGCGCTTGCGACATGTCGACTCTATCCTTTGAACCGAGAAGAAATAAAAATGCAACGAGTTGCTGTCTCTAAAAACGCCCGCCATTTAGGCTACGGGCAAGCTTTAATGGAAGCCTGCCTAAAATTTGCTAAAGACCGTCATTACTCAAGCTGCATCCTTGATGCCCAAGAAACAGCCGTCCCCTTCTATTTAAAACTCGGCTTTCAAATTGAAAGCGAACTCTTTTTAGAAGCAGGGATTAAGCACCGCAAGATGGCTTATGCCTTAAGATAAAAAAACTATTTTTCTTTATCAATGCGTTCAATAACAAAGGGTGTTTCTTGGTAAACATAATAGTTTAACCAATTGGTAAATAACATATTTGAGGTTGACCGCCATCTCAATAAAGGTTTTTTATTGGGATTATCCTCGGGGTAATAATTTAATGGCACCTTGATATTTATCCCTTCATTGATATCTCGCTTATATTCCCGGTCTAGCGTATCAGCGTCATATTCCACATGACCAAAGATAAAGACAAAACGTTGGTCCTTACTATGGACAGCGGTGATTCCCGTTTCTGGTGAGGAAATAAGCACTTCCAGGTCGGGATTGGCCTCGATATCCTCGCGACGGACTTCAGTATAGCGGGAATGAGGGATATAGAAGACATCATCTAAGCCTCGGAGTAAGGAAATTTCCGGATGGTCCATGTATTGGGGGTAAACTCCAAAAAGCTTATGGTCCAGGGAATGTTTCTTAATGCCAAAGTGATGGTATAGACCAGCCTGGGCTCCCCAACAAATATGGAGGGTGGAGAAGACATGGTTAGAGCTCCATTCCATAATTTCAACCAATTCTTCCCAATAATTGACTTCTTCAAAGTCCAATTGCTCTACTGGCGCACCGGTGATAATCATGCCATCAAAGTAACGATCTTTAATATCGGCAAAGGTCCGATAAAAAGTATCCAGGTGTTTAGCTGAGGTGTTTTTTGCCTTATGAGACTGCATGTGAATGAAGGTGACATTAACCTGTAGGGCAGAATTGCTTAATAGCCGCAACAATTGCTCTTCAGTTGCCTCTTTGGTCGGCATTAAATTGACGATAATGACTTCCAGTGAACGAAAGTCTTGCATGGCCGCGCGACGTTCATCCATGACAAAGATATTCTCACTAGCCAATTTCTTTAAAGCAGGTAAATTTTCTTGTACTTTTATGGGCATGATCCCCATTCCTCCATTCCATAAAAAAAGTCCCTACAGCATGAATATTCATACTATAAGGACGCTTCACCGTGTTACCACCCTACTTCGTAATCGTTTGATTACCTCTCCATCTACACTATCATGTAGTGGTAAGTTATCGATTACCAAGCGCTAAGTGTTCACTATTGCTCACAATTAGTTGCTCATAGACCATCTTCAGTCAACGCCTCATACTCTCTTTCACCAAACAGAGCTCGCTCAAATGATTAACTGACTTACTTATCTATTCAAAGCTTACTTTTTTATATTATTGATCTCATTTTATCGGTTGTAACTATCTTTGTCAAGATAGGACTAGGATAAGTAAAGCAGAAACTGAGAAGCAATTGAAAAATAGATTAAAACACTGGTCAAGTCACTTAAGGTGGTAATAAAAGGACCAGAAGCCACTGCCGGGTCAAAGCCAAGTCGGTCCATAAGGAGGGGAATGATACTTCCCGCTAAATTAGCCACTGTAATCGCGCATAGCATAGCTACCCCAACGACCAAACCCAAGACCATATTCTTTTGCCAGAGGGTAATAATTAGGAAAATCGTTCCCCCAGTAATTAGTCCACAAATTAAACCCGTAAACAATTCGCGAAAGATCAATTGAAGAAAGGTAGACTCTTCATTATCTGGATTAGCAATTTTTCTCACAGCAACCGCTAAGGACTGGGTGCCTGCATTACCTGAGGTCCCGGTAATTAAGGTAATAAATAAAGATAAAGTGGCCACTTCAGAAATCATATCCTCAAAATGACCAATCAAGGTAGAAGTCCCCATCCCCAAAAACAAGAGAGTAATTAACCAGGGTAACCGTGACTGAGCTGATTTGACGGGTGTTTGATAAGGTTCGTCAACCGACACCCCAGCCAATCCAGAGTAGTCAGCCACGGCTTCTTCATCCATAACATCCAAGATATCATCAACCGTAATGATCCCTAGTAACTCCCCGGTCGCTTCAATAACGGGAATAGCTAGGAAGTCATAGTCTTGAATGGTTCTAGCCACATCTTGTTGGTTATCATCAACCGACACCGTCACCACCCGCGGCGACATGGCTTCAGAAACTAGCCGGTTAGCATCAGAGGTGATTAAATCTCTCAGGGTGAGAACCCCGACTAAACGGGAATCATCATCCACAACATAGAGATAATAAATGGTTTCAGCATTCTCAGCTTTGGCCCTCACTAGAGTCATGGCCGATTTAATGGTTTGATTGGCCTTAATCTGGACGAATTCGGTTGTCATAATCGCCCCAGCAGTTTCATCTTCATAATCCATCAAGGTCTTAATCTTTTCCGCTTGTTCGATGGGAATTAGGCGCATATAATGGACAATTTTATTAGGAGAAAACTTTTTCAGGATATCCGCTGCATTATCCCGGTACATTTCTCCCAGCATATTGGCTGCATATTGGTCATCCATGGCCTCTAAATAATCAATAATATCTTCTTGCTCATCCTCATCCAAAACGTCATAAACATCGGCTAATTCCCTAGCTGAGATATATTGGTAAAGCAGACGACGTTCTTCATCACTTAGTTTGATATAAATTTTGGCTTGGTCATAGGGATGGTTCTTAAAAAATTCATAACGCAAAGCCGACTGATCATGTTTAGCTAAGGCTTCTTTAACGCGGTCAACAATTTCTTCAGGAGTCAATTCCACTTCTTGTTCTGGCTTAGAGCTGCTAAGTCTTTTTTGTTCTTGATCCTTCATTTAGGCGTCCCCCTTTTGATAACTAGCTAACCAAGTTTTAAAGTCTTGGGATAAAGGTGCTTCAATCACTAAATCTTCCTGGGTTAAAGGCTGCTTGAAGGCCAGGCGCTGACAGTGTAAAGCCTGGCCAGCCAGCCCGGCTTCCTGACTACCACCGTAGAGATCATCCCCACAAAGAGGGGCGCCTAGATAAGCAAAGTGGACTCTAATTTGATGGGTACGTCCGGTATGGAGTTGAACCCGATAGCGGTAGAGTCCAGCCTGGCTATCCTCCAACCAGTACTCTGTCTTAGCGTGTTGACCATCCGCTCTGACACAGCGTTCGATAATTGAGCCCTCCTTGCGACCAATCGGCGCTTCAATCAGACCATGCTGGTCTGAGTCGATAGCAGAATGGGTAAAAGCTAAATACTGCTTATTGATACCGCCTGACTGCATTAATTGGTCAATTTGTGAATGGGCATACTTGTGCTTAGCAAAGATCATCGCTCCACTCGTAAAGCGGTCTAAACGGGTCACGACATGGATGACTTGGTTTTCATAATTTTTTCTAACAAAGTAACCTTTAACAAAATTAGCCATGGAGTATTCATCCTTAAATTGTGAAGGAATGGAGGTGTAGCCGGCCGGTTTATTAACAATTAAATAATCGCGGTCTTCATAAAGAATCTCCAAAGGAAAATCCACCGCCATAATTTGATCTTGACTCCCCTCAGGCGGGTAGATGATGGTCACTTGGTCTCCCAAAGAAAGGAAGTATTTACTCCCAACTCGCTTATTATTAACTAAAATAGTCCCCCCATGGTATTTGATTTTAGCCAGTTGACGGCGGGAAACGCCTTTTTGCCTAAGAAAAGTCTTCACATATACTTTCTGGTCACAAGTCCATGAGAAAAATAACATAAGTCGTCAATTATCCTTTCTTATCGCGGTCGCCTAGGCCAATAAAGGCATTTTCCACCCGGTCCCAGAAATGCATATGACGGTACCTGGCAAAGTGAACCCGTGATTTAGCAATTCGGAACTCTATATTTTTCACTCCTTTTAGGGAAAAAGATAAGTGATCCAGGGTCATAAAGACTCCTGCTAAAAATTCATCATCCAATTTTACCCGGATCCACTCATCTCCAGCAATCAGGATAGGACTAGAGATGGTGCGGTAGACCCGGTTATTTAAAGAAGCAATCTCTGTGACTTGCAGGGTATCCAAGCGGGGATGAACCACCGCGCCTCCTAGAGACTTGTTCAAACCTGTTGACCCAGTCGGTGTCGATACACATAAGCCGTCCCCTTTAAAGAGTTCAAACTTTTCTTCCTTTATAAAGACTTCCCCAGTCATCGTCCCTTCAAAACGGCGCAAGGTCGCTTCGTTAAGCGCAATCAGGTGATTTTTTTCGCCATCCACCTTTTCTAAAGCTACTTCTAAGAGCGGGTAAGAGACACTCTCACCCGAATCATTGAGGAGAAAATCAATAAACTGGTCCAATTCATCAACTGTCCAGTCGGTATAAAAACCTAAGTGCCCAGTATGAACGCCGACAAAACGGACATGGTCGAGCTGTTTTTCATAGTGGTGGAAGGCTTCCAATAAGGTGCCGTCCCCACCAATGGATACCACAATATCTGGATGGTCTTGGTCAATGCTGAAATCAGCCTGTTTACACGCAGAAAGCAGCCTCGCTTGGACATCCTTAGATGATTCATTGTCGTTACTTACTATTGCGATACGCATTGGTTGATTCTCCTTTTACATCCATATTATGATAAAATTTTAACTTGAAAAAATAATTCTTTTGGCCTATTTTATTAAGTAATTATATTAACTTAACTATAATCCTTACCCTACTATTAAAACATATTTTTCTTGCTTTAGGCAGCGATTACTGACTTTAAAGGCAAGTTTTTTGGCAAGGCCTTGAATGCTTGTTATAATACTTGGAGAAAAGAGGAGAGTGAATTTATGCACAAGGGCATTGAAACAGAATATAAAAATATTCTTAGTCCAGAAGAATATCAAAAGCTCTTATCTTTATTTGATCTTCATTTAAATGAAGCCAAGCACCAACATAATATGTACTTTGATACCGAGTCTCTTCGTTTGAAAGCAAACCACAGTGCCTTAAGGATTCGGCTAAGTGATACTTATGCCCATCTCACCTATAAGCAGTCACTGACTAGCGCCAAATCCTTGGAAGTCACTGATAAGGTCAGCCGTGAAAGTGCACAAGCGATGATGGAGACAGGGCAATTTCAGCCTGGAACACACTTAAGCGCCTTATTCCAAGAAATTGGTTTAGACGCTAGCGAATTACGACCCATTGGTCAATTTAAAACCACTCGCTTGGAAAAAAATTGGAAAAAGCAAAAGCTTGTATTAGACGCTTGCTCTTTTTACACTTACAATGATTATGAATTAGAATTAGAAGTTGAGCCTGGAGAAGACGATCCAAAGCGTTATTTTAATGAATTTTTATCTAGCTATCATATTACTCGTCGACCTTCCAAGCCAAAAATTGCCCGGATGCAATTAGATAAACCATTATATCCATTCGAATAATTTATACAGTTTGATCATCATTAATTGGGGGAGAATACAATGAAATCGGACTATAATTGTCATAGCATGGCAAATAAACATCATAATAATCATATCTTTGAAATCTTTTTATTTGTTAATCCAATTGACCCGTTTTGTCTAGAGTTGGAAGAAGAGTTATTGCGTTTTGTTGCCAACAGTGATAAAAAAATCTACTTCCGCCTCGTCTCCTGTGTGGACCACCACTTCTTTTGGAACTATTTCAAGAATTTAGCCAAAAACAAGCAAAGCTTAGAAGAGAGAAATGAACTTTACCAATGCATGTATAAGGTGTCTTTGGGATACAAGGCCGCTCTCTGCCAAGGTAAGAAGCGAGGACGCACTTTCCTAATGACCATGCAAGAAGTCTTTGGCTGTCAAAAGAAATCCTACAGCTTAAAGCGTATGGAGAAATATGCTAAAAAGATTGGCCTTGACTTTGATATGTGGATGGAAGATCTCTATTCTAAGCAAACCCGTGAAGATGTTCTAGAGGATTTACAATTGGCCCATCAAATGGAAATTGTGAACTACCCTTCTTTAGTTATCTTTGATAACTTAAACTACCAATACGGTCTTAGAATCGAAGATGCCTTCACAGCCCAAGATCTGGAAGAATTGACCACTCAAATGTTGCCCCAAGCAGAAAAAAAAATTAGCGAGCCTGCTCATTTAGAGAGAGAAAACAAGAGCCAGTCAAAGAAAAAATCACAATACCGCTCCTTAGATAAGGACAGTCTCAAATTAATCCGCCATTGAAGTCAATTTGGCAACCTTTTTCCATATAAAAAGCGATCCGCAAAAACGGATCGCTTTTTTATAGCAATTTTACCATGGCTTGACTGACCTGCCATAACCAGTTCTCATAAGCAAAGCTCAATTGGGGCCTAAAGGGACGCGGATTAAGGTAATTCAGTAAAAAAGTATAGATCTCTGAATCAAGTAAATTTTCTTCTTTAAGTAGGAAAACATAGGCAGCTAATAACCAGAGTTTTTCTTTGATATAGATAGACTCTCCCCTAAAGAAAAAACAAGTATCCGGTAAGTCGTCTAAGGACAATTTTCGAAAATAGAGCTGCTCTAGGAGCTTTTTCTCGGCCTTAAGCGGTCGTTGACGAATTTTGTGCCTTAAAGACCGGGTCTCCCTTACTTTTAACAACTGACTAATCCCGGGTCCGCTAGTCCCCTCTTGATTAAGTAAGCCAACTTGCCTGGGGTAAGAAAATAAATAGAGATAATCATCAATACTTAAGTGATAACGGCATAAGAGATGACCATAATCGTTAAAACTTTGAATTTCAACTAAGCGTGTCTCCTCCACCCAATAAGGCAAATAAGTGCCAAAGCAGGGCAAATACTGAAAAAACGGGGCTAAGCGATTTAAATTGTTAGACGTCAAGCGTAAGTCTCTTTGTTTAGGATTGAGTAGCCACAAAACCTGCACTTTTGCTCGGTGATAATCCTGCTCGCGACTGATGACAGCTTCTTTGGTCAGTAGGCTAGCCTGAAGTTCAATACTTACCACCACATCTCCTGCTTGAAAGAGGATATCTGAACGATGGTCAGGCGTGTAACTAGCTACTTCTACATGGGCCTGATAGCCCTTAGCTACTAAGATTTGCCTGATCTGCTCTTTATTATTCAAGTGCCAGTGGGATTCCCGGCGCCAATATTTGAGACTTAATTGATTATTTTGGTGGGCAAAATGTGGCTTCTTCCTTGAATGACAACGATAAACTAATTCTTGCCCGCAATTTGGGCAGTAGAAGCTCTGCTGGTTAAGGGCTAATAGTTTTCTTTGAATGCGGTCATCGACCTCATAAGAACTAATCAACTGGCCATTAGCTAATTTTGCATAATACATGATTATTCCCCCTCATAGGAATATATCCGTAATCAGGGTTAAAATTAGCTGATTAATGCATGATCAATTCTTTTTATCTAAAGCCAATCGCTTTTTCAATGCGTGCCAGGGTTTGGTTAGCGACTTCATTGGCTTGTTTAGCACCAGCTGCTAAGACGTCATCCAGTTCACTGCTTGCTAAGAGACGTTGATAGTCTTTTTGCATCGGTTCTAAAACGGCAATTAGCGCTTGGCTGAGATCCGTTTTCAGTTGGCCATAACCCGAATTGGCATAGGTTTTTTCTAGTTGACTAATGCTTTGGTCAGAAAAGGCTGAGAAAATATCTAATAGGTTAGAAACGCCTGGTTTATCTTCTGGATCATAGGAAATCTCTCCGCTCGAGTCCGTTACCGCACTTTTAATTTTCTTTTCAATCGTTTTCGGATCATCTAGTAAGGAAATAAAAGCTTTTTTATTGTCATCTGATTTACTCATTTTCTTGCTTGGATCTTGTAAACTCATAATCCGCCCACCTGCCTTCGGTGTATAGATTTCTGGTTTAACCAATAGCTTTTCTTCCTTAGTACCGAAGCGGTTATTGAAACGGTCGACAAAATTACGGGTCAATTCCATATGTTGCTTTTGGTCTTCACCCACTGGTACCAAGTCAGCATCATAAAGCACAATGTCAGCCACCATCAAAGCGGGATAGCCTAAAAGGCCGGCAAAAATATTGTCTTGCTTTTGCGCCTTGTCCTTAAACTGAGTCATCCGTTCCAATTCCCCTAGTGGAGTCAGACATTGGACAATCCAAGCCGCTTGAGCGTGGGCTGGGACCTGACTTTGAATAAAGATAGCGGATTTGTTAGGATCAACCCCTAAGGCTAGGTATAAGGCCGCCAAAGATCTGGTATTCTTTCTTAAAGTCTCTGGATCTTGGGCAACAGTGATGGCATGTTCATTGACCACACAATAATAAGTGTCAAATTGATCCTGTAAATCGACAAATTGCTTTAAGGCACCCACATAATTACCAATGGTTGGCGTGCCGCTTGGTTGTACCCCAGAAAAAATTCGTTTCATGAAAAGAAAACCTCCTCTAATTTTCCCTATTATATCACGAACCTGATCGGATAGACGGTATAAGTAATAAATTCACGAAGTCTTTTTTTAATCGAGCTGGTGATTTTTTCGCTTATAAATAGTAAAAATAGCTTTCTCAAACAGAGTTTTATTCTGTGCTATGTTTTATAAGTTAAAAAATCAAAAATTGATCAAACAAAGGTCAAATAGCGACTATATTGAAATACCTAATTCCATATTGCTTATTTTATCACAAGCTTCACTAAGTTTTGCTCATTTATTTTTAAAAAAGAACTAGTATACGGTTCACTTTTATGATATACTGTATATGTATACGGAACACAAGTCAAACCTTAAAGGAGAAATTGACATGGTTAAATTATATACTTCCCCTAGTTGTACTTCTTGCCGAAAAGCTCGGGCTTGGCTAGAAGAACACAACATTGCCTATGTGGAACGTAATATATTCCAAGAACCTCTAAGCCGCGATGAGATTAAAGAAATCTTAAGAATGACAGAAGATGGTACTGAAGAGATTATTTCTACGCGTTCAAAAGCCTTTCAAGAATTACATATTGATTTAAATGAAATCAGTTTAAATGAATTATTCGATCTTATCCAAGAAAACCCAGGACTATTGCGTCGCCCAATCATCATGGACGAAAAACGTCTGCAAGTAGGCTATAATGAAGATGAAATTCGTCGCTTCTTGCCAAGAGAAGTAAGAACGATCGAACTTCACGAAGCTTTAAGAAAAATGGGATAAGATCCCTTACTTTTTAAATCGATGGCATGTTCATCCTCTAGCTTTTTGAATGGAGGGTGAAGATGCCTTTTTTCATTTTAGCTGATTTATGGTAAAATAATCGTTGAAACAAAATATGCTTAAAGAAAAGATAATCACTAAATATTCGGAGGTGATTTGTGATGGAAATGGAGTATCTTAATGATAATACCATGCGCGTATTCATTGCCAAAGATGATCTCGAATCGCGCGGAATTACCCTCTTAGACCTCATGAAAGATCAAAGCCAAGTTGAAAACTTCTTTATGAGTATCTTAGAAGAAGCAGATGTTTCAAAGCGCTTTCAAGATTCAGAAGCTTTAACTTTTCAAGTCCTTCCTAAAAATGGCGGTATCGACCTCTATATTAGTAAAGCCACAGCAGATGGCCAATATATGGACAAGGATGGCTTGGAAAATCTACTTGAAAATATTACACAAAATATGAGTCCCGAGGAGGAAAACTCCTCTACAAACCCTAGTGAAGCAGACACAAAGGGAGGTCGGCCTGAACTTGCTTTAGCCTTTAAGTCCTGGGACCAAGTTCTGACTTTTCTGAAATCCTACCAAGTGGATGAGGCCAGCCTAGAAGTCTATGTCTACCAAGAGCTTTTTCAAGTGATTATAAGATTTGAAAAAGAAGACCTAACCCAGGCTAGACAAGCAGATCTGACTAGCTATGCCTTAGAGTTTGGTCAGCTGAGTCCCTTTGCTCCTGCCCTACTCCGCGAGCATGGCCAATTATTAATTCATCCAGAATCAATTAACCAGGTCGCTCAATTATTCCAATAAAAAAATCCAGCTCATCAGCTGGATTTTTTTATTGGAATAATTTTTTCGTAGGCATAGCGTCTGCCACTACCCGCTAATTCAATCTCTCCTAAGTACTGATAACCGGCTTTTAAGATAATCTTCTGCATGCCAAGGTTATCGGGATGGGTATCTATTCTTAAGTCATTAATCTTTAAGTGATAGGCTAGGTCTTCAAAGGCTTGAAATAAGGCCCAACTAAGCCCCTGACCGCGGTACTTAGTCGCCAAGGCCACCCGATGAAAAGCTAGGTAGTCTCCCTGGCCCTGCCAAATTGAATAGTTGTCATAATCCCTGTCTATAGGCCGGGCAATAAAAAATCCGGCCACATCCTCTTCGATTAAGCCTAAATACGCGTTTTTTCCTTCAATATCTTTTAATAAGCTGTCCGCTTGGTAGACGGTTGGATCCTGCCATTGATCAATATTTTGTTGGCGTAAATAGGCCGCCCCCGCCTTAATAATCGCCTGGATAGCTGGTAAATCTTCACTCTGAGCTAAGCGAATTCGCATTTTTTCCATCCTAATTCCTCCCGGTAAAAAGTTCATTACCACTTTACCATAAAGTCCATTAGCATGAGTAATGAAAATTCTTTAGCTCAAAATAAAAAAAGCTTCCATCCACAGATATTTCTAAAGTCTCATGTGGATAGAAGCTTTTAATGCTTAGTAGGTAATCATTAAGAAGTTAGGACTATTTTTGCCCTTCTTCTTGAAGTTTATGGAAGTCTTCTTCTGGTTGATCATTGTCGGTCCAGGCTTTTTGGTCAGCGTTACCAGAGATTTCTTTAATTTTCTTCTCAACGTCTTCACTTTGGTAGGCTTTCACAATCTTCTTATAAACTTCATTGTCTTTATTTTCAGATTTCACTGCAATAATATTCTTATATTGAGTTCCTAAATTATCAAGGTCATCGGTATCAGAGAAAATACCATCATTAGGATCAAAACCTGCTGAAACCGCGTAGTTGGTATTAGCAACAATAGCGTCAGAGTCTTTCAAGGCACGTGGCACTTGGGCAGCATCCATTTCAACCAGCTCAATATTTTTAGGATTCGAGGTAATATCATTAACAGTAGGAGTAATCCCTGCATTATCGTCAATTTCTAAGACACCAGCTTGTTCTAATAAGAGTAAGGCCCGGCCCCCATTAGTAGCGTCATTAGGGATAGCTACTTTAGCATTTTGAGGAAGGTCTTTGAGGTCTTTAACCGTATCGGAGTAGACCACCATGGCTGAAATATAAGTATAACCAATCGGCACTAAGTCAGCATTATTGTTCTTATTATAGTCCAATAAATAAGCCACATGTTGCATAGCATTCATGTCAATTTCGCCTTCTTGAACGGCACGGTTAGGTTGCACATAATCAGAGAATAGTTGAACTTTTAAGTCAATATTTTCATCTTTCAATTTTTCAGAGACTTCGGTCCAAATTTTTTCTTCATTTTCACCAGCAACCCCAACAGTGACAGTACCGCCCTCTTCTGGCGCTTTGGCTTCTTTTGAACAGCCTCCTAGTAATAATAAGGATAAGGCTGAGGCTAAAACAACATTCCATTTCTTCATAAAAATTCTCCCCTTTTATAATTCGTTTAATGTTCGAAATGTTTTACTAAACGGTCAGCAACAGCTTGACTGATGAAGACCATAATTAAAATCAATAAGGTAGCAACTAGGATTACATCATTTTGGTAGCGTTGGTAACCACGGTTAATGGCTAAGTCCCCAAGACCACCGCCACCAACGACACCTGCCATAGCGGTTAAACCAATCACGTTAATGACGGTTAGGGCAGATACCCGAATCAAACCTGGGATAGCTTCTTTCAAGTAAACCCGGCTAACAATTTCAGTTGTGGTAGATCCCATGGCTAGGGCTGCTTCGATGACACCAGGATCAATTTCTAATAAGGCGTTTTGGACTTGGCGGGCATAGAAAGGAATCGTTCCAACAATTAAGGGAACTAGAGCTCCTGCTGTCCCGATGGCTGTCCCCATAATTAGGCGGGTAAAGCCCCCTAAAAGCGCTATTAAAATAACGAAGGGAATCGACCGACCGATGTTAACAACCTTATCTAAGACATTATAAACTGCCTTATTTTCTTTAAGACCTCCTGGCATATAGAGAACTAGGAAGACGCCGACCACTAAACCAATAGCAAAGGCAAAGAGGCAGGTAATAACCGTCATAAATAAGGTTTCCCAAGTGGCTTCAACGAATTGGTCGGAAATAGCCACCACATTTGGCATGATTTTTTCTAAGAATTCCATGCTTATTTATCCCCCTTCTCTATATGATCGAATGTATACTCCTTAGTATGAGACCCACTGCTATGGACAAAGTCAATGGCTTCTTGGACTCGGCTAGGTTCTCCATTTAAGGAAATCAGAAGCGTCCCCACCGGCGTTCCTTGAAGAATTTCAATATTGGCATAAAGGATATTAGCTAATAAATCATACTTCTTAGTCAAGGAGGCAATCAAAGGCTCCCCAGTAGAAGCTCCGGTAAAGTCAATCCGTAAGAGGCGGTCACCCGGCTCAATATTTAATAGATCAGGATTGTCCAGGATAGTTTCAATACCTTTTTCAGTCGGACTAGCTGAACTAATGAAGTCTTGGGTTAATTCTTCATGCGGGTTTGAGAAGATATTTAAAATACTGTCTTGTTCAACCACAGAGCCAGCTTCCATAACCGCTACCCGGTCACAGATTTGTTTGATAACAGCCATTTCATGGGTAATAATGACAATGGTAATTCCCAATTCGCGGTTAACCTGCTTGAGCAAGTCTAAGATTTGGCTAGTTGTCTTAGGGTCTAAGGCACTGGTAGCTTCATCACAGAGAAGGACATGGGGGTCATTGGCCAAGGCCCGCGCAATAGCGACCCTTTGCTTTTGACCGCCGGATAATTGACTAGGATAAGAATCGCCCCGGTTACCCAAGCCTACCAGGTCCAGTAAGTGTTGGACTCTCTTTTGACTTTCTTCTTTAGATAAGCCGGACCCCTTTAAGGGATAGGCAACATTTTCGGCAACTGTCCGGGATTTCATTAAGTTAAAATGTTGGAAAATCATTCCAATTTTTTTACGGGCTAGACGTAGATCTTTTTCAGATAGCGCTGTAATTTCTTGATCATTAACAAAAACCTGTCCACTACTTGGTCTTTGCAGGCAATTAATGGTTCTGACTAAGGTACTTTTTCCAGCGCCAGAGTAGCCAATCACACCAAAAATTTCTCCTGATTGGATGGATAAGGACACATCCTTAACGGCATGAACGGCTTTATCATCACTCTCAAAAGTAACGGATACATTTTTTAATTCAATCAAAACGACCGCCTACCTTTCTATCACTTTCATAAACATTATTCTAACATTTTTTTGCCTTTTCAGCATGGCTTCTATTATATTACACTTGATCGTTTTTATCGATAGCAAAGTTAAATCGTCCTACAAGGCTCTTGCTTTACTTTCAAAAACATTAATTTTATAATTATTCTAAAGTAGAAAGTAATGCTAGAGAAAGGATATGATACATAATGGCATACACAGAAACAAAAAAAGCACTTAATCAATTAGTTGCTGACCTGGTTCAAGCCCACACCGTTATCCATCAAATTCACTGGTATATGCGTGGGGAAGGTTTTCTTTTCTATCATCCAAAACTCGATAGCTTTATGGATGATATTCTTGAACAGCTCGATGTTGTTTCTGAACGTATAATTACTATCGATGGTTCCCCCTTCTCAACCCTTAAGGAATTTTCTGACCATACCCGCATTCCCGACCATAAGGGCGAGTGGAATACCAGTATCCAAGAAGATATGCATCGGGTGGCTGATGTTATCCGCATCTTAGCAGACGACTATCAATTAGGGGTCGACGCAGCAAGTAAGGAAGGCGACGTCGCTAGTGAGGACATCTGTACTGGCTACCTCCGTGACGCTCAAAAAACCCTATGGATGGTTGAAGCGGAACTGGGCCAAGCGCCTAATATTGACAAAGACTAAGGCCAATAAATTTTACTTATAAACATAAAAAGGACCGCTGTGGGTCCTTTTTTAATACTTATTTTTCAAGTGCAGCCTTGGCTTGGTCACAGATTGCAGTGAAAGCTTCAGCATCGTTAACAGCGATATCTGCTAACATTTTACGGTTGATATCCACGTTAGCTTGGTGTAAACCGTTCATTAAACGGCTATAGCTTAAGCCATTTAAACGTGCAGCCGCATTAATACGGGTAATCCATAAACGACGGAAGTCACGTTTTCTTTGACGACGGTCACGGTAAGCGTATGAATAGGATTTCATAACCGCTTGTTTAGCTACTTTATAGTTGGTTGATTTGCTACCAAAGTAACCTTTTGCTAATTTTAAATATTTTTTACGACGACGGCGTGTAACCGTTCCACCTTTAACACGTGCCATGTTATTCCTCCTTGATTATACTTAGTTCTCTATCGATGCGTCCTACTTAACTGATCTTACTTGTAAGTGTCAAGCATTTGTTTAATACGTCTTTGGTCGGAAACATGCACCATTGCTGGTTGTTTGTGTTGACGACGTTGTTTCTTGGTTTTACCGTGAAAACGGTGTGAACGTTCTGAATGGCTACGTTTTAATTTTCCTGAAGCAGTACGTTTAAAACGTTTAGCTGACGCACGATGTGTTTTTTGTTTTGGCATAATATATCCTCCTGAAATTAATCTTCTTTTGGTGCTAATTGTAGTTGCATAGAGCGTCCTTCCATTTTAGGCTTTTGCTCTACAGTAGCTACATCAGCAAGTTCGCTGGCAAAGCGTTCCAAAACCTCGCGACCTAAATCTTTGTGGGTAATGGCGCGACCTCTAAAGCGAATAGAAACCTTCACCTTGTCCCCTTTATCAATGAATTTCTTTCCTTGACGTACTTTAGTTTGAAAGTCGTTTTCATCAATCGTTGGGCTTAAACGGATTTCTTTCACTTGAATCGTCTTTTGATTTTTACGTTGTTCACGCGCTTTACGTTGCTGTTGATAACGATATTTACCATAATCCATGATCCGAGCAACAGGCGGCTTAGCATTAGGTGAGACCAGAACTAAATCGAGTCCTGCTTCCTCAGCCCGGTCTAAGGCATCTCTTTTTGAAATAACCCCTAGCTGTTCTCCTTCTGGATCGATAACGCGTAATTCTTTTGCACGAATATCTTCATTAGTAAATAATTCGTTAAATTTATTCTTAGCGATATACCTTCACCTCCGAATGTTAAAGTGACAACAATAAATGAGATTTCGGCATAGAAAAACGGCGAATATAAAACACTATACCCGCCGTACTTGCACAATAGTCCCTAGAGACCATTGTGTCACTGTATCTATCGGCCCGAGGACGTCCTTGTCAACTCAGGCGAGAAACGGGTGTTTCTGCTTCTTTTCTCAACTTTTATAGATTACTATAAAGCTTTCACCTTGTCAAGACATTATTCTTTAATTTGTGCTTTAAAGGCTTCTTTCACTTTTAAGAGCAAGTCAGGATCTTGATCAAGTTCAATAGCTAAAGCGACAAAGGCTTCCACGGCTCGCTTAAGTTGCTGGTGGGCTTCTGGACTATCAGCCACTTGGAGAAAGCCTTCTTCATGAACGAAAACCTTACCCTGGCCAACGCCCACATTGCCATAAAAAGTTGGGCAAGCATAGCTCACATTACCAATATCGGTAGACCCAGGTTTTTCCTCTTCCTCGCTAATATCGTCAAAACCACTCAGGCGCATGTGATCTTCCATGCGGTCGGCCAAAACTGGATTAACTAAGAGGTCATAGAATTCATTTTCTGGATAGCTGATTTCCAATTGACAGCCTGTCATCAAGGCCGCGCCGCGGGCACAATTAATGACCCGATCCATGGCATGACGATAAGTGGCTAATTTAGGTGCCCGCACATAGAAGAAAGCCGTCGCCGATTCAGGAATAACATTGGCGGCCTGGCCCCCTTCTTTAATAATGCCATGGATGCGAACATCACTGGGCAGTTGTTGCCTGAGGTAAGAGATCCCAGTAAATGTCAAGTTGACAGCATCCAAGGCGTTGATTCCCAATTCGGGACTCATGGCGGCATGGGCGGCCCGGCCGATAAAGTGAAAGTTGACGGCATTCATGGCTAGGGCACTGGCCTTGAGGTTGGTACTTTCATAGAGGTGCATCTGCATACAGGTATCAATATCATCAAAAGCTCCGCTCCGAGCTAAATCAACCTTGCGGCCAAAATTTTCTTCCGCTGGCGTACCAATCACGACCACCGTTCCTTGGAAGAACTTCTTCATTTGACTTAAGACAATTCCTGCCCCTACAGTCGAAGCTGAGATCCAATTGTGGCCACAAGCGTGACCTGGTTTTTTATCGGGTCCGAAACCCGGCAAGGCATCATATTCCGCTAAAAAGGCAATCTTAGGCCCATCTCCCAAGCGGAATTCTGCTCGGAAGGCGGTTTCAATCCCCTGATAGGCTCGGTCTACCTGAAAACCAGCTTCTTGGAGGAGCTTGACAAGATAGTCCGAAGACACGTATTCCTGGTCGCCTAATTCTGGATGTTGGAAAATGAACTGACTGATATCAAGAATTTGCGGAAAATTTGCTTTAACTTTTTGTCGCACATGATCATGAAGGGCGGTGATTTTTTGCTCATCTTTCATTAATGCTTTACCTTCTCTCTGTGAGTTATTAGGGATAGAGGACCAGAAAGACGTCGAGGTCTTTGGGATAAGTGGCTAAAAAACTTTGAATGGTACTTTTTGCCACTGACAAAGCTTGGTCCTTGGGATAGCCATATACCCCAGCGGATATTAAAGGAAAGGCCAGCGACTTTACCGGGATACTAGCAGCTAGCTGGAGAGACTCTAGGTAGCAAGAAGTTAATAGGGCTTCTTCTTCCTGGTCGCCACCCTGCCAAACTGGCCCTACCGTGTGAATAACATAATCAGCGGGTAATTGATAACCGCGGGTTAATTTGGCCTGACCAGTTGGACAGCCCCCTAATTGCTTGCATTCAGCCAAAAGTTCAGGGCCAGCCGCCTGGTGAATGGCCCCATCGACACCTCCACCTCCTAGCAGGGAGGAGTTGGCTGCATTGACAATGGCTTCTACTTCCACTTGGGTAATATCCCCATGAATGACTTGAAATGTCATATCACTGCTCGCTTTCTAATAATGCTTTTCGGCTAAGAAAATTATAAACCATGACCACAAGGATGCCAGCTAATTTAGCCAGATGGGCGTCCAGGCTTAGTTGCTCTATCAGTAGGTATAAGATCAGTTCTTGAATCAGCAAGCCTGAAAGAGCTAAGACTAAAAACAGGAGAAATTCCTGCCAGCGCTCCTCCTTAGAAAAGCTAGACTGAAAGACAAAGCGCATACTGGCCCAATAGTTAAAGACTAAGGAAAGCATAAAGGCACACACATTAGCCCCTAAGTAATGGACTTGACAGCTGATTAATAAGCTAAAGACGAAAAAATCAAGAAGCGTGCTTAGCCCACCTACCAGGATAAAGCGCATAATTTGCCTGATCATCTTTTCCCACCACTTTTCTTTTTTGAAGTCACTTGCTTTTAGCTGATAAAAAACGTGCCAGCTTTAAGCTAATCGGTCTCTAAATCATTAGCTTAAAAGCATAAGCACGTTGTCAACTTAACTAGTCTTTTACACCATAACTTTCAATTTCTGCATGGATCATGCTGAGAAATTCATCTAAATCAACAGTTTCCGTTTTCTTAGACCCATAACAACGGACAGTTACCGTGCCATTTTCAATTTCATTGTCACCAAAGACTAATTGATAAGGTACCTTGCGGGTTTGGGCTTCACGAATCTTGTAACCCATTTTTTCATTGCGGTCATCGACTTCAATCCGTAGTCCTTCACTGCGCATGCGGTTAGCCACTTGGTAGACATAATCCGCATGTTGGTTTTCATTCACTGGGATTAAAATGGCTTGTTGTGGAGCTAACCAAGTTGGGAAGGCCCCCTTATATTCTTCAATTAAGTAAGCTACAAAACGTTCCATAGTGGAAACAATTCCCCGGTGAATCATCACTGGACGGTGGGTATTTTGACCATCTTCACCGACATAGGTCACATCGAATTTTTCCGGTAGGAGGAAGTCTAATTGGATGGTTGAAAGGGTTTCTTCATTGCCTAGGGCAGTTTTCACTTGAACATCTAACTTAGGTCCGTAGAAAGCGGCTTCCCCTTCTGCTTCAAAGTAGTCCAAGCCTAATTCATCCATAGCTTCCTTTAACATGGATTGGGCTTTTTCCCACATTTCATCATCATCAAAGTATTTCTTGGTATCTTTAGGGTCGCGGTAGCTTAAACGATAGCGGTAGTCAGTAATATTGAAGTCATGGTAAGCATCTTGCATGAAGCGTAAAATGCTCTTGAATTCGTCCTTAATTTGGTCTAAACGCACAAAGATATGGGAGTCATTCAGGGTCATTTCTCTTACCCGTTGTAAACCAGATAGAGCGCCTGATTTTTCATAACGGTGCATCATGCCTAGTTCGGCAATGCGGATAGGTAATTCCCGGTAAGAATGCACCTTATTTTGGTAAACCCGGATGTGGTGAGGGCAGTTCATTGGACGTAAGACAAAGCTTTCACCATCTTCAAAATCCATGGTTGGAAACATGTCGTCACTATAATGGTCCCAGTGACCAGACGTCTTGTATAAGTCTACATCAGCCATGATTGGGGTATAGACGTGTTGGTAACCGGCTTGAACTTCCTTGTCGACAATATAGCGTTCAACTTGACGGCGAATGGTTGCTCCGTTTGGTAACCAGAATGGCAGGCCTTGTCCAGTTTTAGGATCAATCATAAAGAGATCTAATTCTTTACCAATTTTACGGTGGTCACGTTCCTTAGCTTCTTCGCGACGTTTAAGATCCTCTTTAAGGTCTTTTTCATTGAAGTAACTGGTTCCATAAACCCTTTGCATCATAGCATTGTCAGAGTTCCCTCGCCAGTAAGCTCCTGCTAAGGAAAGTAATTTAAAGTGTTTAATATAGCCTGTTGATGGAACATGACCACCCCGGCAGAGGTCAGTAAATTCTCCTTGGCTATAGGTGGTAAGGGTAGCATCTTCAGGTAAATCAGCAATAATTTCTAACTTATAAGGGTCATTTTTAAAGATTTCCTTGGCTTCTTCACGGCTTACTTCCTTACCTTCCACTGGGTAGTCTTCTTTAACAATCTTTTCCATCTCAGCTTCAACCCGTGGCAAGTCTTCCTCACTCACTTGTTGGCCTTGACCATTATCGGTGTCATAGTAGAAGCCGTTTTCAATGGCTGGGCCGACCCCAAATTTAATATTAGGATAGAGACGGCGTAGGGCTTGAGCCAGTAAATGGGCACTGGAATGGCGGAGAATATCTAAGGCTTCTTGTTCAGTTTCTTTATTCTTAGGGTCGATTAACCGAATGCTGCCATCACTGTCAATGGCTTCATCTAAGCCTTTTAATTCATCGTTTAAGGTGTAAGCCACCACCCGTTTGGCTAAAGAATTACTAATGGATTTAGCCACATCGCGGCCACTCACACCGGCTTCAAATTCTTTTACACTTTGATCAGGAAAAGTTAACTGTATCATTTTATCAAATTCCTCCTATAAAAAAATCCCTTCTGAGAATACTCAGAAGGGACGATTACAAATTGATATCGTGGTTCCACCCTAGTTTACACCGATTGTGTCTCTAGTACGCTGATAACGTTGCGCTAACGTCATAATAGAAAGTCTAAGAAGTGGTATCCTATAAAACCTGTCAGGCATTTGCACCATCTAGCCTGTCTCTTATACAAGTTGATTATATTCAGTCTTCTATCATTGACTTGCTTTAATTAAAGCACTTTTTATGAAACAATTCAAGCTTTTATTTAGGAAAGTGAAGTGACTCTAATCCGAATAGCGACGGTTGCGCCCGGACATAGTTACTTCCTCGCTCAAATAACGAACCCTTTCCATAATCCGCTGCGCCTTGACGGTTTCCGAATCTCCTTGATTAGTATGGGCCAAATGATTTTCTAATTCCTTCATGGAAAAATTAGAAGTGAAAAAGGTAGCCTGGCTTTGACTCATACGGTTCTGCAAGAGAACCCCTAGGACTTCATCACGGACCCAGGCCGAATTACTTTCAGCACCAATATCATCAATCATTAATACTTGGGCGTCTTGGAGGCTCTTGAGTCGCTGGTTAACACGATTATCTTTGATGGCACTCTTGATCTCACTAATAAAAGTAGGATAGTGGAACAAGGTAGTCGTGAAACCATGTTCAGCCAAGTGATTAGCCACAGCTGCCGCTAAAAAGGACTTCCCCACGCCAAAGGGGCCATGTAAGTAAAGGCCTTGGTGAAATTGCTTGGGCTTAGACTGCATGGCTTCGACAAAATCAATAGCCTTCTCCAAGGCAGCTTGCCGTTTGGGATCGGTCAGGTCAAAGTTTTGGAAGGAGGCTTCCTTTAAATCCTTAGGCATTTCCAGTAAAGTGACCCGTTGCTTCTTCTCCCGCTCTTTTTGGGCGGCGAGGAATTCATCAGTCGCCTGGTATTCAATATCAATATAATTAAAATTCATAATGAGCTTGGGATAGAAATTAGGAAATTTGGGTCTTTTCCCCGCCCTTATCCGTTCTTTTTCTTGAACAAATTCATAGAGTTTCGATATCGAACGGTCAATCGTTTCTTGGTCTAAGTCTTCTTTATGCTTATCAATAAATTGTCTAACATCCGGATCACTCAAGACTTGGGCCTTGGTTTGGTCTAAGCGTTGGCGAAAGTTGCCTTTATTGAGCTCATGGCTGATATCTTCCCCAATATTTCTCATTCGTCTCCCTCCTCACTATTCAACGCCCGAATTCGATCGGCTAAGGCTTGGACACTTTCATGGTCCATTTTTTCCTCTTTATCTGCCACCTCTTGTTTTTGATTAAACCAAGCGGGCTGTAATTCTTGGTAAGTCTTACGTTTGGTATTTTGTCGCTTATTTTTGCTTTGTCTTTGTTTTTGAATCCGTTTAGTCCGTTTGTTGAGATAGGTCAGCGCCTGTTCCGGACTTTGAATATTTTTTTGACTCCAATCATCCACTGTCCGCTCAAAGGTCGACCGGATGATACTTGAACTTTCCTGGCTGATCAAATAATAGTGAATCATGATGTTCAAGGTAGGTCCATCGATAAGGCCCTTATTCATGACCATCTCTAAGGTTTTTATCTCGTTGGTAGTTAGATAGCCGTTTTTTTGTTCTTTGATAGTCTTAGCAAAGGTTAGGGGCGGATAAGCCTTAGCTGCCTTGATCAAGGCTAGACTAGCTTCATCTTGATTTTCTTTAGGTAAATCCTGACCCTGACTCTCGGTCTGCTGCTTGACTTGGTCCATTTGATAGTCAGGTCGTTTATTTACCGGTTGGTCCGCCATGGCCTTGATCACTAGGCCTTGGTAGTAATTAATGTCCACTTGGTTGGTTCTTACATTACTTGCCTTAATGGCAAACTGAGACAGGGCTACTTCATCCAAACCATAGAGGGCATGGAGAGTCTGGGTCATCTCCTTCACTTCTTGACTAACCGCCCGCTCACTAAGGAAAGACCTTTGAACCAACTCGGTAAAATAAGCCATATCAAAATCACTGACCAGACTAGTTTTTAAAGAGGTTTTACTTGGCTTCTTTAACAAGCTTTGCTTTTCGCTTTCACTCAATTGGCGACTGCTTTGAGACAGGTGAAAAACATCCTGAAAAGTCGCTGTGACCTCCTGCCAGTCATTTTCCTGACTATCGGTGATTTTTTCAAAGCTAAAGCGGTCTAATAAGCGATTAAACCGCTCTTCCCCCACATGGTCCAAAAGCAAGCTAGTCATTAAGCTATCCTTAAAAAACTGCTCAGAAGAAACCGGTGCTAACAACTGATAGAGGGCCTGCACTGGAGCTTGACCACTTTGCTGGGTGTAGCTACGTAAGAGGCCAATGGCTTCTAAGCGGCGCCTACTTCTAACATAGCGTTCTTTAGAAAAAACCAATTGGTCCATGATTTCCCCATGGTTAATCACTTCTGATTGATAGTCTGAACGGTCAATATAGGCATAGAGAGTCATATAGAGTGCAAAGGCTTCGGCCCCAATAATTGGTTGATAGAGATAGGTTAGAACTTCCAGATTAACATTGGAAACAATTTGTGTGAGGATAATTTTGAGAGGTTCACGTGGATTTAACTTTTCCCATGGATTCAAGACTGATCTTCCTCCGCGTTATTGGCTTCTAAGTCTAAATTCGTTTGCCCCTCCGCGTTATTTTTTTGCATTTGCTTCAACTGCTCAATTTCTTGCAAAAAGACGGTAGGATCTTCGAAGTGACGGTAGACACTGGCATAGCGAATATAGGCAACTTCATCGATCTTGGGCAAAATATCCATGACCATTTCCCCTATTAGGGTTGAAGGCACCTCGTTTTGTCCTTTTTGCCGAATGTCCGATTCGATATTCTTAACCACTTCTTCTAAGGTTTCTAGGGCAATTGGCCGTTTTTCACAGGATCTCACTAAGCCCCGTAATAATTTTTCTTTGGAAAATTCTTCCCGGGTACCGTCCCGCTTGATAACCAGTAAAGGCATCTTTTCTACCCGTTCAAAGGTCGTGAAGCGAAAATCACATTGCGTACATAGGCGTCGCCTTCTTATCGATGTATTTTCCTCCACAGGCCGACTATCGATTACCTTCGTATTATTATCTTGACATCTGGGGCAGCGCACAATATTCACCTTCCTTGGACATTTTCTAAAATATTTCTTTTATTAATTATAGCACAGTTTAAAGGCGGAAGGATAAGGGGCAAAATCCAGCTTGGTCAGCTTATTTTATGGCTTGAAAGCCTTGGATGCTCAACCAGGCCTCGACTTGCTTTTCCGTTTGATGGATGCTGCCCTGGTTATCAATCACAATATCTGCCCAGCGAAGTTTCTGTTCAATATTATATTGAGACAGCATGCGGTCAAAGGCCTCGTCTTCACTTAAATTATCCCGGTCCATCAGTCGTTGCAATTGAATGCTTTCTGGAACATAGACCAACATCACCGCATCACAAGCGTCCTGGTACTTGGTCTCATAGAGTAAAGGAATATCCAAAACAATCAATTGATGGCCCTGGTCTTGGTAAGACTGGGCTTGGTCGTTGACCCAGTCATAGATATAAGGCAAGAGCAGTTGATTAAGCGCTGTGAGTTGATCCTTATCGGTAAAGACCACATCCCCTAGTTTCTTCCGGTTAAGGGTGCCATTGGGAAAGAGAAAATCCTCTCCAAAATGCTCTTTTATAGCTTGTAAACCCTGTGTTCCCGGCTCAACCACAGCTCGAGCCCCCAGGTCTGCATCCACTACCGGAAAACCAACTTTTTTAAAATAATTAGAAACAGTAGATTTTCCTGTAGCAATTGACCCTGTTAATCCTAAGCGAAAAGTCATTCATACACTCCCTTTATTTCTGACAATTGGGACAAAAATGCGTCCCTCGCTGTCCTAACTTAATTTTCTCAATGGTTCTTCCACAATTTAAACAGGCTTGGCCCTGGCGCTGGTAAACTTTGAGATAATTTTGATATTGACCGTCCTCCCCTAAGGTGTTCTGATAGGTCCGCACACTAGAGCCGCCTAAGTCTACCGCTCGACTCAGTATATCTCGCATAGCTTCTAATAGGAGCAAGGTCTCTTGGTCAGTCAACGAATTGGCTAGCCGACCTGGATAAATTCCCGCTTGAAATAGAGATTCATCAGCATAAATATTACCAATTCCGGCAATCTTTTGCTGGTCCAGTAATAATGATTTAATGGGTCGCTTGGATGCCGCTAATATTTTTTGGAATTGATCCAAGCTGATATCCCAGGGTTCTGGACCGAGTTTTAAATTTTTAATAGCTTGGGGCATATCTTGGCGAGAAAATAAGGATATCCGACCAAATTTACGCACATCATGATAGCGTAAGTCCCTGCCATCACGCAAGTGACAGATGAGGTGACTATGCTTTAAAACCGGTGTCTGCCTAGCGCAGACAAAATACTTGCCTTCCATCCGCAGATGGCTAATCCAGGCGTAATCGCTCCAATAAAAAAACAGGTATTTTCCATAACGGTCGACTCGTTCAAAGGTCTCCCCTTGCATGGCTTGGCGAAAGACTTGGGCTGGACAATTAATAATCTTTGCCCATTTTACTTCCACATCCTGTATTTGGGCTTGAGGAAGGACTCTATTAAGCCCCCGTCTCACATTTTCTACTTCAGGTAACTCTGGCATTAACTAGCCTCCTTCATCCCGCTAAAATACTGTTAGCAGTCTAACCTATTCTAATCAAACAATAACCATAAATAAAGAAAAAGAGTGCGACAGGTGCACAGAAAGGCAAGAGCACTGGAACTAAAGGGCGTAAGAATTCTAAAAAGAATTCATCGTCCTTTAGTGAAGTGGATGCTTGCCTTGCACCAGGAGCACGTTTAAAAGAGTGCGACAAGCGCAAAAAGAGGGGAGACCATTGGAAGAAGTGGAGCTCACCTCGCGCTTGGAACAGGTTTAAAAAGAGTGCGATGATCACATCAAAGGATGAAAACACTGGAGAAAACTGGAATAAGCTCAGTGGAACTGAGCGTTACCAGCTTTTTGAAGTGGACGTTCGTCCTGTGACCAGTGCACGTTTAAAAGAGTGCGACGGGTGCGCCAAAGGACGAAAACGCTAGTCATACTATATCCTCAGATTTGGACAGCTAAAACAAAAACGAAGAGAAAACCGTATTCAATAGTCTCCCTTCGTTTATGAAAATGCCAGCAAAGCTAATTTTTAAATCAGGTTTTACTCCCTTTATTTGAAGGGCTTTGAACTCCTGTCCCAGCCTATCTTCTCCATTAAAACCTTTCTTAGATTTTCCTACTTGGCATCATACCAAGTGGACCCGTAGTTACTATCAACAATTAATGGGACGTCTAAGGAAACTGCATTTTCCATGACCTCTTTAACTAAGGCAGCTAAGTCTTCTAAGTCCTCTTTGGCTACTTCAAAAATTAACTCATCGTGGACTTGGAGGAGAAGATTCGCTTGAAGTTGATGTTCCTTTAAGGCTTGATCCATCTCAACCATGGCTACCTTAATAATATCGGCTGCCGTTCCTTGAATTGGCGAATTCATTGCGGTTCTTTCGGCAAAGGACCGAACATTATAATTTTTAGCCTTTAAGTCAGGGAGGTAACGGCGACGGTTAAAGAGAGTCTTAGCGTAACCGGCCTCACGGGCAATTTCCACACTCTTGTCCATATATTCGGCCACTTTAGGGTAAATTTCAAAATATTTATCAATAAAGGCCTTGGCCTCTTGACGAGAAATCGAGAGGTTTTGACTGAGACCATAGTCACTAATCCCGTAAACAATTCCAAAATTAACTGCCTTGGCTTGACGTCTTTCATCCTTACTAATGTCCTTTTCATCTTTATGGAAGACTTTGGCCGCTGTAGCGGTGTGGATATCCTTATTTTCTTTAAAGGCTTCTTGGAGATGGGGGTCACCAGAAACATGGGCAAGGACACGTAATTCAATTTGCGAATAGTCCGATGAGAAAATGACCCAGTCCGTATGAGAAGGCACAAAGGCTTGGCGAATTTTACGCCCCTCTTCGGTACGGATAGGAATATTTTGTAAGTTCGGATCGGCTGAACTTAAGCGCCCGGTCGTCGTTAGGGTTTGAATGAAACGACTGTGTACCTTGCCATCTTGGTGGATGTAATCGAGGATTCCTTGAACATAAGTGGATTGGAGCTTAGCTAATTGGCGATAGGCTAGGATCAAATCAATGATGGGCACCCCTTGTAATTTTTCCAATTCCGATTGGGCCGTTGAATAATTACCGGACTTGGTTTTCTTGCCACCCTTTAGGCCCATATCTTCGAAGAGAATCTTGCTCAACTGTTGGGTAGAATTAATATTAAATTCAACCCCGGCTTCTCGGTAGATTTCTTCTTGCAGCTGGTCAAGTTGCTCTTCATAAGACTGGGATAAACCTACCAGCCTGCTGCGGTCAACGGAAATCCCCATAATTTCCATTTTAGCTAGAACTTGGGCTAGAGGGAGTTCAATTTTTTGGTAAAGTTCGACCATCTCATCCGCTTCGAGACGGTCTTTAATAATGGGTAGTAGGTCATTAATGACGGATACCTTAGCCACCAGGTGGTCATAAAGACGGGTTTTATCTTCAGGAACCGCCACTTTCTTGCCTTTCCCATAGACTTCACTATCATAGGCTAGATAATCCAAATTGAATTCTCGTGCCACATTAGCCACATCGCCACTTAAATCACGTGCATGGATGAGATAGGAAGCGATAAGGACATCATCACTAACCCCCTCTAAGTCCATCCCCAAGTCTTTTAAGATCACTTGGCTGCGCTTAGCATCATAGAGGACCTTTTTAGCATGGGGATCTTCAATCCAATTTTTGAAAGCTTGGCTTTCCCTCACCAGGTCTGGAGAGGCCAAGTAGATATTATCCTTATTCCCCCAAACAACGTAGATTAACTCCCCTTCATGGTAATTATTTTCGAACATTTCTAGGTAGAGGGCTGTTTGGTCTTGGGTGAAGTGCTTAGCTTCAAGCTGGTCAAGGACTTGATACTCAGGGACTTGCCAGCTGGAATCCTCTAATTCAAAGTCAGCGTCAGCCCCAGAGTTAGCTAAGAATTTTTCCATAAATTGCTTGAAGTTCATCTCACGATAAAAGTTAACCAAATCTTGAGCCTGAATGCCTTGGCATTTTAAGTCTGTCAGAGATTTTTCAACTGGGGCATCAAGAATAATTCGGGCTAATTTTTTGGATAAAAAGGCCTGGTCCTTATCCTTGACTAAGTTTTCCTTACGTTTTTTCCCGGAGACTTGGTCGATATTGGCATAGACCTCTTCCATGGAACCAAATTCCTGAATTAATTTCAAGGCAGTCTTCTCCCCAATCCCAGTCACGCCAGGATAATTATCGGAATTATCGCCCATCAATCCCTTAACATCAATGAGCTGTTCAGGGCTTATCCCTTGGTCTGCTTGGATGGATTGGGGGGTATAGGAATCGATATTAGTAACCCCCTTGCGGTTAATATCTACCCTAACCTGGTCTCTAGCTAGTTGAATCAAGTCCTTGTCCCCTGAAATAATGACCACATCCATCCCGGCCTCTGCGCCTCTTTGGGACAGGGTACCGATGATATCATCCGCTTCGTAATTCGCTAATTCATAGTGGGCAATACCAAATGCATCCAGCAATTTATTAAAATAAGGCATCTGTTCTACAAATTCTTGTGGCGTTTTATCCCGACCACCCTTATATTCAGGATAATACTCGGTTCGAAAAGTGGTCTTACCAGCATCCCAAGCCACCAGGGCATGGCTAGGCTTTTCTTTTTCTAAGACGTGGGTCAACATCAAGTGAAAAGCATATAGTGCATTGGTATGTAGCCCTTTATTATTTTTAAAACGATTTAAATCATGCATGGCAAAAAAAGCCCGAAAGGCTAATGATGAGCCATCGAATAGCAATAATTTTTCTTGCTTTGACAAGTTGATTCTCCTTTACACTCTTAATGGTCCATATATTGGGGAAGAACGGTTATCATGGCATCCATCACATTTTTTTCTCCCGTCGTTTCATTATTAGTAATGACATGAATAGTGAGGTAACCCTTTAATTCATCAACTCTTAAAATTTCAAAATGAAAGGTCAGGGTCACATGATGATAGATGGGATTATTAATCGTAAAATTCAATTCCACCAGGTCTGAATTAGGACCAGGGAATTGACCTGAAACTGTCCGTGTTACAGCTCCAATCAGAGCAATGGGCGGAATCTGGGCCCCCTCCCTACCAGGTAAATAAAGCGGATTATGATCATCCGTTACCCCCATGTAGAGCATGATATCGCGTTCACGAAAAGATTCCGTTGTGGAAAAAGTATCGCCCACTTGAAACCTTCTTTTCTGATTTTGCTTTTCTTCCATTAGCCACCACTCTTCTCCCTTATATTTTAAGTATTTCTTTTATTTTAGCAAAAGCAGACCCAGTTGACAAAAAGCCTAGCTAGGAAAAATAAAAGCCAATGATTAAAAAAGCCTGACCAAACTGGCTAGGTCAGCGATGACTTAGAGACAGTGGTCAGACTTTTCAAATATTTTTATATTTTATTGTGGAATAACCAATTGTTGACCAGGTAAAATCAATGAGTTGGCCTTTAATTGATTGGCTGCCAGTAATTGGTTTAAGGACACCCCATGGTTAAGTGCAATTCGATATAAGTTATCGCCG
The DNA here is from genome assembly GCF_001543175.1 of Aerococcus urinae. Classification (NCBI taxonomy): domain Bacteria; kingdom Bacillati; phylum Bacillota; class Bacilli; order Lactobacillales; family Aerococcaceae; genus Aerococcus; species Aerococcus urinae. The sequence goes on along the minus strand of NZ_CP014161.1, from coordinate 569,904 downwards.
GCCTTAATTTGATAAGTATTGGCCGCTTGAACTTGACTGACTGGCTTAGGGCTGGCTGGCCTTTGACTAGGGGTTGGTGCAGTAATTTCTTGACTAGCACTTACTCCTGATTTAGCTGTGGGTTGATAAGCAGCTTTAGCCGCTAAATTCAATTTTTGCCCTACATAAATCGCATTAGAAGTTAAGCCGTTCATTTCTTTTAACTGATTCACAGTCAGGCCTTGGTTACGGGCAATGCGGTAGAGGGTGTCCCCAGCTTGGACTTGGTAGACCCCTGCCTGACTACCATTATGACTTGGTCTTGGGTTATTGGCAGCTGGGCTATTGTTAGATGGCTTATGACTGCCTTGGCTAGTTTGGTTAGTAAAGACTTGACCAGGATAAATGAAATTCGAAGTTAAGCCATACTTAGCCTTTAAAGTATCCACAGTCATACCCAAGTGCCGTGCCACTGTCCACAAGCCGTCCCCAGCTTGGACGGTGTAAGACTTGTAGCCTGCATGGCTTTGACCTTGAGATTGCTGATTGGTAGTTGTGCCTGCTGGGCTAGCTGAGTTTTGTTTTTGTCCAGGAGCATAGAGAACCTGACCAGGGTAGATAAAGTTAGAAGTTAAGCCATTAGCAGCTTTAACTGCTTCAATGGTCGTTCCCAAGTTCTTAGCAACCGTCCACAAACCATCCCCAGCCTGGACCCGATAGGATTGTTTTGCAGACTGAGCGGGCTTAGCAGCAGGGCTAGAAGTCCTTACTGGTGAGCTCGTATTTGCCTTAGCTGGACTGGATGAGCTTGCCCCGGCGTAAAGGACTTGACCAGGGTATATCAGGTTGGAACTGAGGCCGTTAGCTTGTTTGACTGCCTCAATACTGGTTCCGAGTTGGCGAGCTACTGTCCATAGACCGTCACCAGGTTTCACTACATAGGACCGTCCCCCAGGTTGAGCTGTAGGCGTGCTTACTTGGCTGGAATTTCTTTGATTGTTACTAATGGTTTTCCCTGGCGTATCGTATTGGCTTAAATTATTCTTAGCGATAATGCTATTTAATTTACTGCCATAGGAAGTATCGGTTGCATAGCGACCGGTTAACCAAGCCGTGGCATCCTTATAGGAATTAGTCTTGCTCTTCCAGGCCCCGCTATAGAAATTAGGGTTCCAGGAAGTCCCATTCTTTAATACGCCAACATAATCGATGAGGGATTCCCGGTAAGATGGATACATCCGAAAGCCATCATTAATTTGATAATAATTTCCGCGACCATCATCCTCTAGGGTGTTAAAATTAGCCGTTTTTCCTTTATAATTTCCCTTGATACCAAAGAGATTATTATAGGGTGCTTGAGATAAGCGACTAGATCCCCAGCCTGATTCTAAGGCAGCTTGTGCCATCATCACGGAAGCATAAAGGTCATTTTGATTGGCTAAGTCATAGGCGTAAGGTAAAATTTTATTAAGAAAATTATTGCTAGTGGGTGCCAAAGTCGTTGCTTGGACGGGTGTATAGTTTGCCAATGCATCTGCCCCAGCAATAGCAACTACGGAGCTCAATAAAACCGCACTGGTCTTAATAAGTTTCTTGGACTTTTCTTGATGACCTGTCATAATATTAGAAATCCCCTCTCATTATCTAGAATTACTCATTAATAATTATAGTATAAATTGCAAGGAAAAAAATGCCTTTTAACAAAAGAGGGGATTCTTAATATTCGTAATAATTTTGTAACATTGCTAGCGTATAATAGAAGCAATTCGATAGAATGCGAGGAAAATTTATGTTTAAAAATGTGATCGAAGTCAGCCATCACATTATCAAAGGACATTTACAAACCGGCATGACCGCCTTAGATGCCACTATCGGCAATGGCCATGACACCTTACTCTTAGCTCAAATCGTCGGCCAGTCAGGCCAGGTTTATGGCTTTGACCTCCAAGAACAAGCCATTGAAAACACTGAAGCTTTATTAGAAAAACACCACTGTCAAAAGCAGGTGAGTCTTTACCATGACTCTCACGCTAAAATTTCTCAGTATCTTAAGGCTGATGACTACTTGGACCTGGTTATTTTTAACTTGGGTTACCTCCCTAAGGGAGATAAAAGCATTATTACCAAGCCCGAGTCGACAATCCCGGCTATCGAGGCTAGTCTTTCACGGTTAAAACCCGAGGGAATCCTCTTAGTAGCGGCCTACTTGGGCCATCCTGGAGGAAGAGAAGAAGCTCAAGCCATTCAGGACTACCTCAGTCAAATCAACCAGGATAAGTATAGCGCTAGTCACTTTGAATTCCTTAACCAAAAACACCTCCCCCCAAAATTATTTCTTGTCGAGAGGAGATCCTAGTATGAATAGAGTGAAATCCCTGTTAAAAAGCTTCCAGCAGTCCTTTTCTTGGTCGAATTTTTGTTTTCAATTTTCTTTGCTTTTATTAGCCTTCCTTCCTGGATTAAAAGCCATCGGGTCAACCGAAATCATCAATTTTTACGGCCTAGGCCTGGCTTTTATCTTTCAATGGCTTACCCAGGAACTCTTTTTACTCTTTAGCTTTGGTGAAAAGCATTCCCTGATCGGCCAGGCTAAGGCTTTACTCTTCATCGAATGTCTATGCTTTATAATCATTTTTTTACTGGCTTTTTCTTTTGGTTGGTTGGCCCTAGTTCTAAGTATTCTTATCTGGCTTTTAACTCATAGCCATATGATCAGCCAGCAGTGGAGCCCTTATCTACCTATCATCGTCTATTCCGGGCAATTATTGTTAATGAATAACCTGTTAGAATATTTAAATTTTTCGACTTTTCTTACCGCATTTAGCCTAAGCTATTGGCTGGTTTACCTAGGATTTCTGGCCTGTTTGACCCAATTAATCACAAAAGTTAAGAAAAGCTTGGTCCTCTGGGGAGCCTTGCTCCTTATTGCGGCGATTCCAGCCGCCATTTTCTTCAGACAAGATCAAGTCTCACTAGTGGTCGGACTGATCCTCTTAAGTATTGTCTGCTCCATCAGTAAACATTACCAAGAAAAAAATAACCATCATGAAAACTAATCCTCTTTGCTCTCGGCAAGAGGGCTTTTAATATCGTAAGATTTAGCCAAAGCTGCTTGTATCACAGCAAATTTTGTTCTCTTAAACTGATAAAAGAGCTATGCCCCACCACTAAATGGTCCAAAAGTTCAATCCCGATTATTTTTCCTGCTTCCTTTAATCGGCGAGTGAATTCGATATCTTCTGGGGAGGGTTCTGGATTTCCTGAAGGGTGATTGTGACCTACCATGATCCGGGCCGCCGATACCCTGATCGCCTCTTTATAGATTTCCCGAGGATGGGCCACCGACATATTTAAGCCGCCGATAAAGATAATCTGTTTTTTGATCACTTCATTTTTAGTATTTAAGTAAAAAACCAAGACCTTCTCCTGATGGCTATCCGCCAATTCACTGAGATAATAGTCCCCTGCTTCCTGACTTGAATGAATGGTTCCCAATTTTATTAACCGAGCTTGGTGTAAACGCTTGGAGAACTCAAAAATAGCCTGGAGTTCCACTGCCTTAGCCCTACCAATGCCTTCAATGGCCAGTAATTCTTCCGTAGCAGCCATTTTCAATTGATATAAGTCTTCAAAATGGTTCAAGAGTTTATGGGCTAACTGGATGGCTGACCCATATTTGCCCCCTGATCGTAAAATAATAGCCAGCAATTCATAAGTTGGCAAACTATTGGCCCCATATTCCATTAAACGCTCCCGCGGTCTAGCCGATTCGGGCAAGGTTTTAATAGGAATACATGTTTTTTTACTATCCATATCTAAGCCACCTCCACCCTATATAGCCGCGAAGCCCCATTGAATTCATCAAACAGCGAAGAGTTAAAAACATAAAAAGATCAGAATCCTTAAAATCCTGATCTTCTTTTTATGATTTCTTTTATAAGTTAGCTATGTCTATTCTACTGTTACCGATTTAGCCAGGTTTCTGGGTTTATCGACATCTAAGCCGCGATCAATGGTCGCATAGTAAGCGAGGAGTTGCGCGGGGATGACTGTAATCAATGGCGTTAACAAATCATGCACATGAGGCAGGACAATTTGGTCCCCTTCTTGGTCTAGTCCTTCCATAGCAATAATTAAATTATGGGCGCCACGTGAGCGAGTCTCTTCCACATTACCACGAGTTAACAGGGCGGTGTTGGCTTGGCTAATGATCGCCACAACAGGGACGCCATCTTCGATCAATGAAATGGTACCATGTTTTAATTCTCCAGAAGCAAAACCTTCTGTTTGAATATAAGAGACCTCTTTTAATTTCAAAGCCGCTTCAACAGAAACCGCATAATCTAGGCCACGACCAATATAAAAGGCTGATCTTTGGTCTTTAAAGTAATCGGTTGCCAATTGATGGAAATAATCCGCTTGTCCAACCACTTCATCCATGGCTTGGGCAGCAATTGATAATTCATGTTTTAAGTCAAAGGGAAGGTCCAAGCCCTTCTTACGGGCAATTTGATCAGCAATAATTGCTAAAACTGTTATTTGTCCAGTATAGGCCTTGGTGGAAGCCACCGCAATTTCAGGGCCAACATGCAAGAGTAAAGTATAGTCAGCCTCCCGTGATAAGGTGGATCCTGGCACATTGGTAATGGTTAAGGAAGGATAAGCTTGGGCATTGGTTTGGACTAGGACTTGGCGACTATCCGCTGTTTCCCCTGATTGGGTTAAGTAAATAAAGAAAGGTTTCTCAGGTAAAAGCGGCGGATTATAAGAAAATTCCGAAGCCACATGGACCTCTGTAGGAACCTTAGCAATTCTCTCCAGAAGCACTTTACCAACTAAGCCAGCATGCATACTGGTCCCAGCAGCTACAATAAAGATACGGTCACTAGCAGTAATGGTTTCCAGCAAGTCATGGTCGATACTTAATTGCCCCTTGTCATCTTCATAGGCTTGAATAATCTTACGGATAGCTGCTGGTTGTTCAACAATTTCTTTCTCCATGTAGTAATCAAAGGTGCCTTTTTCTAAATCGTCAGCGTCCAAACTAGCAGTATAAGGCTCTCTGCTTACGACTTCACCCGCTAAATTCTCAATTTTAACTTGGTCTTTACTTAGGGTGACTAATTCACCATCATGAATTTCAATATATTGGTCAGTATAGGCAATCGAAGCCATGGCATCAGAAGCGATGGTATTATAACCTTGTCCTTTGCCAATTAAGAGCGGGCTCTTATTCTTAGCTGCATAAAGATGGTCAGGATCTTCAGTATCAATCAAACCTAAAGCATAGGACCCTTCCAAAAGACCGACAGTTTTTCTTAGGGCGCTAATCGCATCAAGGTCTTCTTCCCGGCTAAATTTAGCAAGCAATTCCACGACAACTTCGGTATCGGTATCCGAATAAAATTCAACATCGGCTAAATAGTCATTTTTTAAGGCTTGGTAGTTTTCAATCACCCCATTATGAACCAAGGCAAAGCGGCCATCGTGGGATAAATGAGGATGGGCGTTAGGGACTGATGGCACCCCATGGGTGGCCCAGCGTGTATGACCTATCCCTAAATGAGCCGGGATAGACAGATCGACTTCTTCGCGTAATTGAGCAATCCGCCCTTTGACTTTAAAGAGGTGTCCTTGGTCCTCTTCATCGACCACATAAATTCCCGCTGAGTCATAGCCCCGGTATTCTAGGCGTTCTAAGCCCTTCAAAAGCACCTCTTGAGCCCGCATTTCGCCAATAAATCCTACAATTCCACACATAAATAGTTTCCTCCTAAAAATACCCATCACTTAATGGGCACACTGATATTAACTACTTAAGCACGAGAAAAGGATTTTGTTTCATTTGCTAAAAATGATTTTTGTGCTTTTCTATGGATTGTGCAACCCCTAGGCCACCCGCCGAATCTTCGATAAACCTAGTCCTCGTCACTGAAAAAATCGCTTTAATCAGTCAGGCGCTATCTGTCAACAACAGATTTTATTAATAACATTTAAGTAGTAATTACATCCTAGGCCATTGTTAAAAGCTTGTCAATATAGGCAGAGCCCCTGTTAACAAAATTAAGTAAAATTTATAAAAAAGAAAAGAGTGCGACATAAATTAAAAAGGCTAGGACTTTAACCCTAGCCTCTTCTTATAAATTAAAACATCCTTAGCTTCTTTTATTTTTACTATTGATGAGCCTTCGTTCTGCTTTTGGATTTGGTAGTTGAAGAGCCATGGCACCGGCTCGAGCACAAGGTCTCTCGCCTAGCGAGCTTCAAACGGATAGTACGGCTAATGCCTACTATCCGTATTTCACATCGCTTGCTTATTCATGGCTAACAACCAAATTAAAAGCGCCACTACTGCTCAAAACTATTTAGAGATCAAAACTGGTAAATAATTAATCATCAACAGTAAATCAATAAAGAATACAAATTCATCCACTAATTCGTAGCTTTTAAATCAGCTAAACGTTCTTTAGTGGCTTGGTATTTTTGTTGGTAATCCTGGCCTTTTTGACGCTCTTTCTCTACCAGATCAGCGGGAGCATTATTCACAAAGCCTTGGTTGGCTAATTTCTTCTCTACCCGTTCAACTTCACTAGCCCATTTGTCTAGTTCAGCTTCTAAGCGTTGAATTTCTTCATCGATGTCAATAAAACCAGCTAAAGGCAGGTAAATTTCACCATCACTAAAGAATAGGGTCATGGCTTGGTCAGGGACTTCCGTATCCAGGGCCATTTCTAATTCACTTGGATTAGCAAAGCGATTAATATATTCTTTGTTTTCCTCTAACATGGTCAAAATCTCTTGGGAATTAGCTTTGACATGAATGGCAATCGGTTTGGAAGGTGCGACATTGTTTTCATTCCGTGCCGTACGGATAGCTCGAATAAAGGAAATCAAAGCCTCCATATGGCGAGCAGCTTCTTGGTGGATTTGACTTTCATCGACTTCAGGGTACTTAGCCGTCACAATAGAATTGCCTTGGTGAGGAATATGTTGCCAAATTTCTTCGGTAACAAAAGGCATAATGGGGTGGAGTAAAGCTAGCATTTGTTCAAGGACATAGCTGAGCACACTCCGTGTCGTATGTTTGGCCTCTTCATCATCACCTTGTAGGACTTCTTTACTCATTTCAATATACCAGTCGCAGAAGTCATTCCAAATAAAGTGATAGAGGGCCCGGCCAGCTTCACCAAATTCAAAGGCATCAAAACGGTCAGTCACCTTGGCAATGGTTTCATTTAAGCGGGTCAAAATCCACTGGTCAACAATGGAAGTGACGTTACTTAGATCAATGTCATCATAGGTCATTCCATCCAAGTTCATCAAGGCATAGCGGGAAGCATTCCAAATTTTATTGATAAAGTTCCATGCAGCTTCCAATTTTTCTGGATAGTAGCGGATATCTTGGCCTGGCGTTGACCCTGTAGCTAAGAACCAGCGTAAAGCGTCAGCCCCATATTGATCAACAACGTCCATGGGGTCCACTCCGTTGCCCAGTGACTTAGACATTTTTCGCCCTTGGGAGTCGCGAATCAAACCGTGGATGAGAACATTTTTAAAAGGACGTTCTCCGGTAAATTCTAATGATTGGAAGATCATCCGACTGACCCAGAAGAAAATAATATCATAACCGGTTACCAAGGTATCTGTTGGGAAGTAACGCTTATAGTCGCTAGCCTCTTCATCTGGCCAACCCATGGTAGAGAATGGCCAGAGAGCACTTGAAAACCAGGTATCTAAGACATCAGGATCTTGCACCCAATTTTCTTCATCCTCAGGAGCTTCCATCCCAACATAGACTTCCCCACTATCCTTATGGTACCAAGCAGGAATTTGGTGTCCCCACCAGAGTTGGCGGGAAATCACCCAGTCATGAACATTTTCCATCCAGGAAACAAAGGTTTGCTCGAAACGTGGTGGGTAAAAGTCGACACGGTTTTCGGTATTTTGATTGTCTAGGGCTTGCTTAGCTAAGGGAGCCATCTTCACAAACCATTGGGTCGAAAGCCGGGGTTCCACTACAGCGTCAGAGCGTTCGGAATGACCCACACTATGGACAATCTCTTCAATGTCTACCAAGCTACCATCAGCTTTTAAGTCTTCAACAATGGCTTGACGGCATTCATCCCGGGTCATGCCTTGGTACTTGCCGGCATTTTCGTTCATTGTACCGTCATCATTCATGACGTTAATCCGCTCTAAATTGTGGCGGTTGCCCACTGCAAAGTCATTGGGATCATGGGCTGGGGTGATTTTAACCACACCAGTACCAAAGTCACGGTCGACATAGTCATCACTAATCACAGGAATTTCTCTACCCACAATTGGTAGGATAACGGTCTTACCGATGTAGTCTTGGTAGCGTTCATCATCAGGGTGGACCGCAACGGCTGTGTCCCCTAACAGGGTTTCTGGACGGGTAGTAGCTAGGCGCAAGGAGCCTGACCCATCAGCCAGAGGGTATTCCAAATGATAGAAAGCTCCCTTGTCATCTTTGTAGACCACTTCAATATCTGATAAGGCGGTTTGGAAGACGGGGTCCCAATTAATAATGTACTCACCCCGGTATATAAGCCCCTTTTCATACAAGGTCACAAAAACTTTACGTACTGCTTCTGATAAGCCATCATCTAGGGTAAAACGTTCCCGCTTATAGTCCACAGAAATCCCCATTTTGGCCCATTGGTTACGAATGGTTTGGGCATATTCCTCTTTCCATTCCCAGGTTTTGTCGATGAATTTTTCTCGTCCTAAGTCATAACGGGAGAGATTCTCCTCTTTACGTAACTTTTCTTCAACCTTGGCTTGGGTAGCAATCCCCGCATGGTCCATCCCAGGTAACCACAAGGTATCATAGCCTTGCATGCGTTTTTGGCGGACGATCATGTCTTGAAGGGTCACGTCCCAGGCATGGCCGAGGTGGAGTTTACCAGTAACATTGGGTGGAGGAATCACCACGGAATAGGCTTCGACTGAAGCATCTCCATTGGGTTCAAAGACTTTTTCATCGAGCCATTGGTCATAACGGCCTATTTCTACCTCATTAGGATTATATTTTTTGGGCATATCAATTTCTTGCACTAAAAAGCACCTCTCTTTATGGAATGATTTCTTAAGTTTATTAGAAATAAGTAAAAAAGCCCTAGCTTCCTGATTAGGGAAGATAGGGCGCTAAGTGCACGGTGCCACCTATATTTATGACTGGATGATAACGGCATCGACCGGACAGTTCAGTTTGTAAGCAACCATGCTTTTTTCTCTTGATGGCCTCTCACCAAACGCCACTCGCTTCACTGATTCAAAAACAACCTCTTACGCATTACCTTTACTTATTTTCAATCTAGTTTAACAAGAAAGCTAGGAAAAAGCAATTTAATTTCAAGGTCTAGGCTAACCAACCATGGTCTGCCTGAGTCCTCCCCTTGGGCGAGGAAACATAGGGATTGCCTTTAACGTAAAAACGTAGCGGCTTATGGGTCCACTCGCCCTTATTGGGAATACCGATACGAGGACCTTGCGCAATCTCTGCTACGGCTTTAGGCTCATGAAAGTCAATGGTCAAGGGGTACTGTAAAACCGACGTTCCGTAGTCGACTTCCTTTTCAACCCCTAAAGCTTGAGATAATTTGCCCGGCCCATTGGTTAAGAGCCTGCGCTGGTCTTGTTTGCGCCGACTCTTCATCAAATCAATGCCTTCCACAGGTTCCAAGGCCCGGATCAATACCCCTTGGGGTTCATCTTTACTTTGGGTAATCATATTCACACACCAATGGCCGTGAATATTATAGATATAAAAAATCCCCGCCTCCTGGTAAAAGGCTTCTAAACTGGCGGTCCGCTTGCCACCATAAACATGGGCTGCTTGGTCACTTTCCCCCAGATAAGCTTCCGTTTCAACAATAATGCCACTAGTCACTCCATCAGAGGATTTCCTTCTTAGGCGACAGCCTAATAATTTTTGGGCAATTTCTGACGTGGATAAATCAGGATCTTTATAGAAAAGTTCAGCCATTAGTCAGCCGTTCCTTTAGTTTTACCTTCCCATTCATTGAAGCCACCCTTTAAGATATAAATATCTTCATAGCCTTCCTTCTTTAAAACTGAGGCCATCCGCGTGGCAATATTTACCCCATTGTCATAGAGGTAAATCTTTTGTGACCGGTTGAGACCAGGGGCTTTTTTCATTTGACGAACTTCACTATAAGGAATATTACGGGCACCAAGGATATGGGATGAACGGAATTCTTGGGCTTCCCTAACATCAATAATTTGGGCTTGGTGCATGGTAACTTGAAAATCTGCTTGGTCAATCATACTTGCTGATTGCTTTCTTTTGATCCAAAAATAAGCTTGATAAATCAAGAAAGCTAATAGGGCCACGACTAGTAATAGATAAATTAAAGTAAAACCACCAATTGTTTGTGCTAATAACATAAATTACTCCTTACTTTTCTGTCTAACTAAATTGGCCGCACCAATCACTCCCGCATCATTACCCAATTGGGCTAAAGAAATTTTGACTTGCCGGAGATTAGGGCGGTAAGTATATTCTTTAAGAATAGGTGTCATTTTGTCGATCAGATACTGGCCGGCATTAGCTACTCCCCCTCCCAAAACAATCTGTTCAGGGTTAAAGATGCAGGTTAACTGGCTCAAACAAAGCGCCAAGGCTTTCAGAGACCGTTCCATCACCTTCTCAGCTAATAAATCGCCCATCTTAGCCGCATCAACAATGCTTTTGACGTCCACCTCTTGGCCTCCACGAAGCTGCTTGGCTAAGGAAGAATCAAAGCGCGAGTCCCTAGCATAGTCCTTGCTGAGGCGAAGAATACCTGTCGCTGAAGCCAGGGTTTCCACACAGCCTCTGGATCCGCAAGTGCATAAGTAGCCATCGACTTCGCTAGTCATATGGCCAATTTCCCCTGCAGAACCTTGACCTAGCAGGAGCTCACCCTGGCAGATAATACCGCCACCCACGCCCGTTCCCAGGGTAACCAAGATCATATTTTGACTCTTACTTCCTGCTCCTTTGGCGAGTTCACCCAGAGCAGCCACGTTGGCATCATTTTCAATATAAACGGGAAGCTGGCCTAAGCGATTTTGAAATTGGTCAACAACTGCAATCTCATTCTCCCAACCCAGATTATAGGCACCAGTAACCGTTCCCCCCTCGCGATTTATAGCGCCAGGAGACCCCATACCGATCCCCATACAGTCCCTTAGGTCTAAATGGGTCGCCTCAACATGGTCTTGGATGGTTTTGGCCAGGTTAGAAACAATATTTCTCCCATGGTCAGACGTATCCGTAGGAATTTGCCACTGATCGATTTTTTCAAGATCTGGAGTAAACAAAGCCAGCTTGGCGGTTGTTCCTCCTAAATCAATACCAACTATAAATGCCATACTTGCCTCCTAATGTATAAATAGGGTATTAAAGGCCCCATGATTCGCAATAATTATACCAGCAATCACTGAATAAACAAGAATTGATAAGAGGATACTGCTTAGACGGTGTTTAGGGTTATTGGTGATAATGAGGGTGGCTAAGAAACCACCGATAATGCCCCCAATATGCCCTGACATATCTACATTGGCCATGAACAAATTCATAACAATATTCAAGATAATTAGGGTCTGGTATTGGTAGCCCATGGCCTGAAAATAGCGGTCATGAGGGTTGAGATAGCGCATGGCTAAGAAGAAAGCAAACAAGCCAAATAGTGCCGTACTGGCTCCTGCTGAAACGCTCGTTGAGAATTGGTAACTAAATAAGTTCCCCATAATTCCCGAATAAAGATAGATAAACAAAAAGCGCCAGGAACCAATAATCCCTTCCACCTCACTCCCTAAATACCAGAGAGTAATGGAATTGAATAAGAGATGAGAAAAACCGATATGAACAAAAATTGGCGTAATTAAGCGCCAGTATTGCCCATAGATTGCTATTAAAGCATTCTCCTTAGCGCCAAAATGCAGGAGGGTTGAGATACTGAGGCTCGATCCCGTGACTTCCATCAAGAGATAAATAATAATTTGAATAGCTAATAAAGCATAGGTGATATAAGCTTTTCTTCGCATTTTAACTCCTTCTGTGTCAACTAAGTCTAATTACCTATTAACTTTACCATACTTTTTCTCGACAAGCTGTCAATAAATAGGTAAATCAGATAAAGCACAATAGACAAGATGACGTTAAATATTTGGGCTTTACAATTAAATTTTTTCATGGTGTCGATGATAAGATCAGGTGACCAAGTCAAAGCGACTCTATCCTTAATAAAAGTGATTCTATCAAATGTAAAAGACTTCTTTATGGCCCCACAAGGTAATTTAGCTTGGTAGCTTTCATTATACTGCTAAACGTTCTCCTTCTTCATAGGAAAGTTGATAAGATTGTATCTTGTTTGAATAGCACTTAGCGATATTTTTGGTAGTATAATCTGCTAGTAAATGATAAGGAATATTTATCCATAAAAATAGTCCCAAGCCTTGAATGCCTAATCCAAGACTTGGGGCCACTACACACAAGGTGTTTTTATATTGCTCCTACACGGCCAAAAATTTAACCCTGCATGACTAAGCCACCATCAACGTATAATATTTGACCGGTCATCATCCTACTCCAATCTGAAGCTAAAAATAATACTGGACCAACTACATCATCGACTTGAACCATTCGAGCTAAAGGAGTTGATTCAATAATCTTTTCTTTCAATATTTCTTTCGTTGTTTTAGTTGAATCTGTTGGATAGACCAAACCTGGTGCTACACCATTCACCCTAATATTAAAGACACCTAAGTCCTTAGCCATGCTTTTCGTATAACCAACAATGCCGGCCTTAGTAGTGATGTAATCCGCATAGGGGACAACAGGATCAGCAACCAAATTAGATACCATATTAATGATACTGCCTGAATTATTTTTCATCATAGTGTCTAAAACCGCTTGGGTGAGTAGACAAGTTGCTTTTAAGCCCCCTTCCAGCTGCCTTTGATAGTCTTCCCAAGAAAGCTGCCAAACTTTCTTCCTTTTCTCGGCATCGAATTGAAAAGGAGAAAAGACATTATTTACTAAAACGTCAAGACGACCGAAATTATCTAATACTTTTTTAACAACTTGATGAACCCCTTCTTGTTTTGTAACATCTCCCTTAGCGAGAAGAGCTTGAACGCCTTGAGAGGTACAATATTCTGCCACCGCTCTTGCTTGTTCTTCACTTTTGCGATAATTAATGACGACATTAGCGCCTGCTTTGGCAAATCCTTTTGCTATTGCAGCCCCAATTCCTCGACTTGATCCACTAATGAAAACAACTTTTCCAGCCAGCAAATTACTCACTCCTTCATTTTCTAATCTCTATAGGAATTCCAGCGTTCAGAATCTCTAAGAGAAGCTGAGTCAATATCTACTATTCGAACCAATTCTCTTAGTAGGGAATAACCATCAGAATTCCAAGCTGGATGCACTTGCATCATCGCAGATAGACTCGTTACGCGAGTAACCCCTAATTTTCCCCAATGGTTAGCCATTTTAAATAAACTTTCTGTAGGAGCTGCTACCCCTACGCTCTGTAAAATGGATAATTTATTCACTAGTAAATTATCAATATCCTCCCATTGATCTACAGCAATCACTTGTATCACGCGAGACAATGGCGAAGGGCTAAAAGTCAATGCTTGGCTATAAGTCACTAGCCAATTCTCAGGGTGAGCTGGGAAGATCTCACACCCTCCCTGCCATTCGATTTTTTCGCGCCACTGAGATCGTAAGTAAGCTTCTTCGAGCGATAACTTTCTGAGTGGATAACGCTTTTCATAAGCTCTTAATTCTCCTGCTAACATAAGGGCAAATTCTCTGGGAGAAACTTGACCTCCTCCTTCCACAAAATAAATCTGAGGGGAATAGCATCCTTGTTGATCATAATAAACTACCGCTTTAGCTGCTTCATGGACGATATGATTTACCTTTTCAGCATTTAATACTTGATGATGAATCACGCCAAAACTCAATTTATTCCCAAAGCTAATAAAGTGACTTGCTGGTGATAGCTTGGCTTGAATAGCTGCCATGGTTTGATTATTTCCATAAGCAAGAACACAATCAGACGAGTCAATCAAGGTTTGTTCACGCTCCTCATCTCCTCCCTGCCAGGAAAGGATGGCTAATTTATTAGCCAATTTAGGCTCAATTCGAATCAGCAATTGACAAAATAAGCCAATAAAACTCGGTTCACTAGAAGATACTTTTCCAATCAGCTTTCCTTTCACTAATAAATTAGCGACTAAACTCCATAATGGTAAGGCAGGCACATTCCCTGCCCATATATGCGCACACATTTGTGGAGCAAAAGCGCGACTATATCCCCCATGCATTCTGGGCACAAATTCTTCTAAAATATTAGGATTTTCAAAATTTTCAGCTAGCCAGCGCCTGAGTTCATGTTTCCTAAAATTCAATAAAAATTTAGTCAGAGCTAAGCGTAGAATTTCTGAATCATAGCCGGTAATAATAGGAAGTATTTTTTCATATTTCTTTCTAAGGGAATTCTGGCGATCTAATAAACAAAGGATCGCCTTATCTATAGCAGCTATGATCTCTGTTAAACTAATTTCAGAGCTATCGTTTTTCATGCGTTCTATCATTATTTTTAACTGTTCAACATTAGGAGCTGGGACTTGGATACGAATTGAATCAAATATCAGTTCACGGTTTTCAATAGCAAGATCATTTACTATAGGCGGCAAATAGCCACAGTTTATATTAATCATGGTGACCCTCTAACCAATCTTTAGCTGCTATCGAGCAGCCCTTAGGCTCTCCATTTTTTACCCGTCCCAATAACTCAAAACCACATCCATGGTCAATGGCTAAGTCTCCTGTTTGAATAGCAGGGACAGAATTAATATTTGCTAAATCAATATGAACGAGTAAACCTGGTTTCCCTTGCTCAACCTCTAGACCCGTCGCGGGGTCAATGATTTTATATTTTATCCAATGCGGCCCTCGTTTTAATAGCACTTTATCAAAAGCAAACTGGGTATAATATTCTGTGGATAATTCTGTCATACCATACATATTCACCGGATTTGTTCTTACCGGAAAAACCGAAAGTAGCTTTTGATAAAAAGTATCTAGCTGATAAACCTTAGAGAAATTTTTGAACCCCCCAGTATCAAATAATAGACTATCCGGATGGATCGGAAGCACTTCTCCTTGGCTTAAGGCTTCAAACAAGTGGACGAAACTATAGCTAGCTCCTAAAATAATTACTGGTTGCTTTTGATGCGCCATTAGCCATTCTTTTAAAGCAGCGACTTCTAGGCCTTTCTCAGTGATAAAATGCATGGAATCCGGCTGACCATTAGCCTTCAATATTTCTAAATAGTGAGCCAGTGAAGAATTAGGCATCTCTTCTTCATTAGGAAAAAGAATTGCCGTAGGTAAAGATTTATCAGTGACATACTGCTTGAAACCTAACAAGGCAGACAAATCATAAATTTCTAGATCTTTATGATAGTGTTTTCCACTGATTCCTGTCGTCGTCCCGCTTGTCATAAATATACGCGAACATTGTTCATGTGGTGTTGCACTCAGAAATGCATTTTTAAAGGCGTCGGTTGACACTGCCGGGATGTCCTTCCAATGACGTACTTGTCTTATCCCTACAGCTCTTCTTTGACAGAATTGCTGATAATCTTGATTATGTTTATATAAATATTCAAATAAAAGTAGAGCCATATCATTAAAATTTTCTTTTTCTTCGGGATGCTCTATAAAATGTTTAATAATCTTTTTCATTTTTCCCTCCTACAACATAAAAAGGCCACTATCCTCTTGAGTTCAAGATGACAGTAGCCTTCTCCCGTTGAATAGATTTCCCTACGCAATAACTTGATCAGGTTCTACGGGTATATTCTCAGCCATCCGGCACCCCGAATCTCAATTCACATAAATTTTATCATAGCGCTTACATAGCATCAATATGTATGGCTTTTTTTAATGATTTCATAAAAAATGACTTGTAAGGAGGAAAGTGTGCTAAAAGTAGAAAAGCCCTGATATTCATTGAAGGAATTATGTGCGATAGACTTTCGATGCCTTCCCTAGTTAATTCAACTAGCTCAGGTCAGACTTTTGCAAGCTATTTCGATTAGAAATTTTTTAAAAAGAGGCTGGAAAGTTTTCCAGCCCCTTTTCACTATATCAATGTCTAAAAAGAAAATGTCATTCTAAAAGCAATCTCAGCCTTAACTGAATAAGAACTTCCAACGAATATCAGCAAATCGAGTGATAGTCTGAAGACTATCGGTACATTCTCTTTTTAGCAATAGAAATATTTCTATTTTTTAACTTCTCTAAATAAGCATACTTTACGTAATTTTGGACTATATTTTTTTAATTCAATACGGTCAGGGTTGTTACGACGATTTTTTTCTGTTAAGTAAATGCGTTCGCCCTTAAGTTCCGTATTTTCTAAAAGAATGTTAATACGCATTATTTTCCCTCCATCAGATCAATAATTTATCATAGATTTTTAATCATACCTTAAAAGTCTACCATAGTTCTCAGTGCTTTTCAAACTTTTTATAAAAATGCCCTGGAATTATTTTTTATGGTAATAGGCATCTAAGACCTTGTGACCAACAACCTCTGCTGTCTTATCAAAGGCCGAAGCACTGATTTCTGGAATGACTACCGATAAGGCAATCTTAGGTTGTTCGTAAGGCGCGTAAGAAACAAAGGTTGAGTTAATTATCCCTTCGGTCCCTGTTTCCGCCGTACCAGTTTTAGCAGCAATAGTCACCGGGAAGCCTCTAAATTCATTATATGAGAGACCTTGCGGATGGTTGGCTGCTGACCAGAAACCTTGTTGAATTCGTCCCAGTTCTTCTGGACTTAACTGTACGGCATTCAACAATTTAGGTTGGTTTTGATACACCACTTGAGGGGTGTCAGACTCATGCTCACCATTTTCTCTGAGCACTTGTTTAAGCACATGGCTGGCATAGCGTTTACCACCGTTAGCGATAGTTGCGACATATTGGTTCAATTGCATAGGCGTATAGGTATCATATTGACCAAAAGCCAAGTCAATATAGTTACCAGGGTTACCCCCTTCACCTTCCAGACCAGTCACTTCATTTTGTAGGTCAATGCCGGTCGAGCTTCCTAAACCAAATTGATGGTAAAAATTACGCAACTTATTACCCGTTTCTGGATCTAAACCAGCCAAGGACATCCCTGCTTCATAATTGGGTAAGCCCCCGATAGCCATGGCAGTCCGGATCATATAGACATTGGAAGACCTTGCCAGAGCCATGACATCATTAATAGGAACGGGGCTAGTATTGTGGGCTGCCCACCAGGAAGCCTTCCTTGGTGTCCCAGTAAAGTAAAGCGGTTGGTCAATAAAGATATTTTCTTGCCCCGGTTTTAAAACGCCATAATGGTAACCGGCCCCAACTGTGGCTCCTTTGACGGTAGATCCCATGGTAAAGGATGAATTAATGGTTCCCAGGGCATCGTCAATGATTTCGCCATGTTCGTTCCGGTATTTACCAGCCATGGCCAGGATCTCCCCATTATTAGGGTCACTGGCTACCACATAGATGGAATTATTTTTACCGGTACTTGAGCCGTGCAGGTAGCCCTCCAAAATTTCTTCAATTTTCTTTTGAAAATCAGTATCAATGGTCAGTTGAACGGTATTGCCCATCGAGCCAGGATAAGCCTTGTCGGTTCTCACGACCTCGCCTCTTTGGTTAATTTCAGTTTCGTACTTGGTCTTGGCACCATGCAGGGTATCTTCATGCATGGCTTCCAAGTAAGACTTACCGACCCGGTCATTGCGGGCATAACCTTGGGCCAGGTAGTATTCAGCCTTATCACTCGGCAGTCCCTCTTCTTCAGAAGTCACGCTACCGATTACTGAGCGGAGTAAGTCTTTTTGTGGATATTCTCTACGCCAATCCATGGTGGTATTGACCCCAGGCATTTCATTACTATGCTCACTGACCAGGGCAATTTCTTCATTGGAGACATCCTTGTTTTTAATCAAGGTTGGTGTGAGGGCGTAGGCCCCATTCATGCGCTTATAAATCAGAACCGCTTCGAGATCATCCCCAGAAAAATTGATATCCTCTTCAGAGACATAGGATAATTGCTTCTCGTACAGTTCACTATCCCTTAGCCGCAAGTCTTCTTCTGACATCCGCTCATTTAAGCGGTCTTGATTGCTGGCAATCCAATAATCCTTTCGGTCTCGCTCTGTGACTTCCCCAGTATCCAAATGAATAAAACTGGCTAATTTCCGGGCAGTCTTGGCCATATCTTCCCCCGTGACATTGGGGCCTCGGGTGTAATTAATGGCTTGGAGTCCCTCGTTATCCACCAACATCTTATGGTTACGGTCCACAATATAACCTCTAGGAACACTTTCTTCAGACATATTCTTTTCAGTCATATGGACCAGTTCTTGGAAGGCTTGACCATTAACAACCTGTAAGTAGCCTAAGCGGAAGATAAGCAGAGCAAATAAAATAAATACAATATAAAGTAAAATGTTTAGCCGATTCAAGTAATTATGCCAATGGGGCGATTTCCGCCGTAAAGTTTTGGAATTAACTTGGGCTTGTTTTTCTCTCCCCTTGTGCTTAGCTGACTTATCAAAGTCATGCGACATGCCTTCACCTACTTTCTTTTTCTTATCGTCATTAAGTGCCAACACTCACTTTCTAAAAAGCAAGTCACCTATCATTATAATCGATTTCTATGATTTTGTCTGACTGAAAGTAGACTTTTATAAATTCTTTGAAAGATCTCTTGACCTGGCCATGTTCTGATAAATTAATTTGTGCTAAGCTAAGGTGAAATCAAGCATCTTTAAGGAGTTAGCACGGTGTCTTTAATGAAGAATTTTTCCAAAATGAATGCAGTTAAACGGTCGCTCTTATTAGCGGCAGGCCTCCCAGTTTTAATCCTGGTCTTTATTTACCTGTTTCAGGGTATCTTTCCCTTTGGCAATCAGACGATTTTAACTGTGGACTTAGGCCAGCAATATATTGATTTCTTCCAATATTACCGGGAGACCCTGCTAGGCAATTGGCAGCAAATCTTCTACTCTTTCCAAAAGGGAATGGGAGGAGAGATGGTAGGAACTTGGACTTATTATTTAATGAGTCCCTTTAACCTCCTACTCCTCCTCTTTCCCCAAAAAGCCCTCCCCATAGCCTGTGTCTGCCTGGTCCTAGCCAAGAGCGCTGCTGCTAGTACCAGTTTTCTCTGGCTACTTTACAAAAATTATGGCGACCACGGCCCCTTGACCATCAGCTTTGCCTGTTTCTATAGTTTAATGGGCTATTTTTCCGCTAACCAACTCAATATCATGTGGTTAGATGGCCTGGTTTTTTTGCCTTTAATCATCCTAGGCATCCTAGACCTTATCCACCACAAAAGGAGCACTTATTATATCATTAGCCTGGCTCTCTTATTGATAGCCAATTATTATATCGGTTATATGGTTTGTCTTTTTGCTGTGCCCTTCTTTCTTTATGAACTCTTTGGCGCCCAATTTACCAAGAAGACTAAACAAGCGAGATTCTCATTAAAGCAATATTTTACTATAGGACTGCGCTTTATTTTGTCCTCTTTGGCAGCAGCCGGACTAGCGGCTTTCACCCTTATTCCGACCTACTTTGCCCTGGCTCAAAGTAAAGGCAGCTACCAAGAGCTTCATTTTGACTGGTCCTTTGCCTATCCACTCTGGCAGGTTATCAGCAAACTGGTGGTCGGTCCCTTTAACTTCGACCAAATGCCGGAGGGTTTACCTAATCTCTTTGTCCCTTCCCTGGCTATTTTAGCGGCCCTGGTGTTTTTTCTGCAAAAGCGGTTCAGCTGGCAGGAAAAACTGATGAGCTTTTTGGTCTTAGCTTTCTTACTCTTATCCATGAATGTTAAAGCCCTAAATTTAATTTGGCATGGTTTTCAGTATCCCATCTGGTACCCCTACCGTTTTTCTTTTGTCTTTTCCTTTTTCCTCCTTTACCTAGCTTATCGGACTTTAAGGCAAGTAGAGCCTCTAGGCAATCAGCCAGCCATTGTGACCCTGTGCCTGGTTGGATTATCCACCCTAACCTTGGCCTTACACTACCAAGATTTTTCTTATATTAGTCCTAATACCCTACTTTTCTCAACGATAGCTTTTGTGTTTAGTTTTTTTGGCCTTTACTATCTCAGTCATTCCAGTAAGAAAATGGCTCCCTTGCTACTCTTGTCTGCCTTGGCTTTGATTGAGAGCATGACCAATACTGCTTTAACCTTAAACTCTATTTCTTACCTTAACTATGACAGCTATGCCCAGTATTTAGAAGTCAGTCAACCGCTTTTAACTCGTTTGCAGGACGATTCCGGCGAGGATTTCTACCGCATTGCTAAGACCTTTCAACGGACTAAAAATGACCCCATGCAATTGTCCTACTATGGATTAGACCATTTTAATTCAACCATTGAAAGATCGACCACCGAACTTTTTAAAGCTTTGGGCCAACCGACAACCACTGGTTCAGTCAATTACTCGAATGGCAGCCTGGTCACCGATAGCCTCTTTAATGTCAGATATCTGATCAATAGCCAAGTCCAAAGCCAAAAAGAGGTCGAAGATAAGGCCTATGAGCGCCGCTTAGTTAGCCATCGCCCCGATTTTAACCATTATCCTTTAGTTGACCAGGTCCAAGGTTTTTCGGTTTTTAAGAACCCTTACGCCCTGTCGCTCGGCTTTCTGGTCGATGAAGCCATCAGTCAAATGGACTTGAAGCCTGACCAACCGATCGATAACCAAGATAAACTCTTGGCCTATCTCAATGATCAAGACAGTCGAGCTACTAAGGACAGCTATCTGGATTTCTTCCGGGTCAGGGACTTTAAGCGCATGGATTTAACTAATCTAGAAAGTGATGACCCCAGTCGGATTAATACCAGCTACCATAAGACGAACCTAGAAAGTAAAAGTTTTATCGACTTTACTCTAAAGATTGATAGCAAGCAAGCCTACTACTTGACTGTACCAGGGGATTTATCGGAGGAGGATGTGACTTATTACTTGGATGGCAAAAAGCTAAATTATGATAAAAGTTACAATTCCACCCAAGTCTTTAATATCGCCAACCAATCCAGCCCGGGGGAAAGAATTTTTACCATCGAGGTAAAAGCGGATAATATCAACCTTTCCCAGCTCAACCTCTATTCCTTAGCTAACCAAACTTTCGACCAAGTGATAAATAGCGTGGCGGATAAAAAACTACATATTGACCACTTTGCTGATAACCACATCAAAGGAAGCTTTGAAGGCAAAGCGCATGACCAAGCTCTCCTCCTTACCATCCCCTATAATGAAGGCTGGCGGGCCCAGGTCAATGGTAAAAAAGTCAATTTGGAACCGGTTTTAGACCGGAGTATGATGGTCATTAAAGAAATCCCTCAAGGAGAAAATCAATTAGAACTCCGTTTTCGTCCCCAGGGATTATCCTTAGGTGTGGCTATTTCCTTAGCCCATGTCCTTGTTTTGTGGTCGCTTTACCGAAGCAAACGGAAATAATACAATTAGAAAATGCATCCAATCATCATTTTGAAAGGATGCATTTTTTGCTTGATGAGTATTATTTCTCACCAGCTTTTTGCCAGAGCACACAGGTGAAACTGGGGCTGGCGGATTTAGCATACTTGGCTTCCTGACTGGCTAAATCAAGGTCAACATCAGGGTGAACAGGGAGATATAAGCCTTCGCGGTAGCCAAGCACCTGCTTAGGGTAATATTTTATAAAGTCTTGGCTATCTCGGAAATGGGCATAATTATAAATGGAGTCTTTTTTCTCTTGATAGTATTGCCCCCAGTCTCCAGACTGAGTAATGGAACCGATTAAAAGATAGCCACCCGGCTTTAATAAGTCAAAGCATGAAGCAATAAAGGCTTCTAAATCCTCAATAAATTCAATAGCGGTCATGGAAAAAATCAGATCAAACCTCTCCCTGGGGAAATCTAGGTGATTCATATCCATTTTTTGAAAGGTAATGGGCAGGTCCAGCGCCTCCGCTTTCCTTTTTGCTTCTTTTAACATTTGGCTAGAGATATCGATCGCTTGCACTTGAGCCCCCGCTTGAGCCAGGCGGACGCTATAATTGCCTGTGCCGCAACCTGCATCTAAGACCGACATGCCTGGATGAACATTAACTAATGAAAAAGCCAGTTTTGCTTCAATCTGATCGACAAAAGCCCCGACTTCCCCTTGGTACCAGCTATCATAATTTCCTGCTAGATCATCAAATAAGGCCATTGACTTCACCTCCTTTACTCAATATAGTTTATTTTATCCTATTTATTGATAAAATGGTGCTTGTAAGAACTTTTTAACCAGGCTAGAGTCTTTAAATATTAGTAAAAAAGCGATTTTCTAAGCGGACTCGGTTAATTTTTTGCTATAC
Source organism: Aerococcus urinae (assembly GCF_001543175.1). Classification (NCBI taxonomy): domain Bacteria; kingdom Bacillati; phylum Bacillota; class Bacilli; order Lactobacillales; family Aerococcaceae; genus Aerococcus; species Aerococcus urinae. The sequence continues at coordinate 547,451 of NZ_CP014161.1, read as the reverse complement.
TAAACTGATGCAAAGACTGTTTAATGAGGAGGAAAATTTTGAAAACCTTACGTTTATTCTTTGATAGTATCTTTCGCTTTAAAGATACACTTGTGGCTTTTTATATGACTTTGAAGCATAAATTAGTCTACGTTTTATTATTGAGCCTAGTGATGACCCTACCGGCTATCCAACCCAGCTACCAGCTACTTCATACGGTGAGAGGCAATGGGGCCAGCATTATCCAATCCATACCCGATTTTACAATTGAAAATAACCAACTAGTCAGTGAAAAGGACCAGGCCTTTATCAATAAGACTGATTTCTTAAACTATGTCTATAACCCCAAGGACCAAATCAGTCAAGAAGACCTTAAAAAAATCGATTCATCAGCCCTAACCATTTATACCAACCCGAAAAATATCACATTCTCCTTTATGGGTCAGCAACAAAGCTTTCCTTATGCTGACTTTAGCACGGACTTAGATAGCCAAGGGCAAAAGCAAATCATCCAAAGCCTGACACAATTCCAACCTTGGGTCTATCTCTTAGTCTTTTTAGGGATTTTTCTATTTAATAGCTTACAGGTAAGTCTATTAGCCCTAGTAATTGCCTTATTTATGGCACCCATGGCCATTACCCGTAAATTGCAATTGACCCTCGGCAAGCGCTATAATTTTGCCTTAACGGCCATGACCTTCCCTCTAGTCCTTATCCAATTGGTTCATCTCTTTGGCTACCAGGTGACCTTTTCCTTTTACATCATCCTCTTTACTGCATTAGTTCGCATCTGGGCCTTTACCAAACAGATTAAAGTGGTAAAGATTGACCCTAAGCAATGGGACGCCAACAAAGATCAAGTGAAAAACGATAAGAACTTGGTAAACTTAGACAGACAAGAAGAAGAGACTAAGCGAGGCCAAAAAGATGACCCTGACCATTCTAATAAAAATGATGACTAAAAAATGCGCTCCAATGAGCGCATTTTTTAACGGTTGTTTTCTTTATTTTGCTTGCGTTTTTGTCGAGCGACTTGCCTTTGTTTTTTATTATATTTATCTCGTTTATAAGATTTAATTTGACGGTCAAGTTTTTTCTTATAACCGGGTTTAACTTTTCTCTTCTTATTGCGGTTTATCATTCCCCTAATGACATGGTCAGCTTCCTCTTGGTGGCGGCCTTTTCTTAACTGCCGTTCCTTATGGTCTTTAACTTCAACCCATTGACCGTTTTTAATGTCTTTCACCTCAAAGTGGATCCCACGATCTTCTAACCAGCCAATCGCTTTTTCTTGGTCAGGATGGTAGAAGGTCAAGGCAATGCCCTTCATTCCTTGCCGTCCCGTACGGCCTACCCGGTGGATAAAGAATTCTAACTCTTTAGGAATATCATAGTTAACCACATGGGAAACTCCTTCAATATCAATCCCACGGGCAGCTAAATCCGTAGCCACCACATATTGATAATCAAGGTGTTGGATTTGACGCATGACCCGCCGCCGTTCGCGACTATCCAGGTCACCGTGCAACTTAGCTACCGATAGCCCCCATTGCTTGAGTTTTAAATAGAGTTGGTCCACTTCCTCGATGGTATTAGCAAAGATAAGAACCAAGTAAGGTTCACCCATGGTTAAGGCTTGCTTGAGCAGATCATCTTTGGACCGCCCTCTTAAGGGGAGTAAGATATTGGTAATGGTTGGAGAAATCAGCTTTTCGTTGGCCACTTGGATCCATTCCGGATGTTCCAAGTACTTTCTAAGGAAGGGACGTAATTTCTCCGGGATGGTGGCGGAAAAGACGTAAATCTTCAAATCATCTGGCATCCGACTGGCGATTTGGTCCACCGTATGCAAAAAGCCCATATCCAAAGTCATATCAGCCTCATCCACCACAAAGTGTTCCACTTTATGGACATTGATCGATCCCTCAGTCACTAGGTCTAATAAGCGACCGGGAGTTCCAATCACCACTTGGGGATCTTGGTTTTCTAGGCGTTCTTTTTGCCGCTTGGTGTCAGTCCCCCCATAGGCTCTTTCAATATGAAAATCTACATCACTTTCACTAACCAGCTGTTGGGCGGTTTGATACAATTGGTCGGCTAATTCCCGGCTCGGTGCTGTAATGACTAATTGGGTATAATTAGCCGGTTTTAATTGGTCGATTAAGGGAAGCAAGAAGGCATGGGACTTGCCTGATCCTGTTTGACTTTGGGCAACTAGGCTTTTTCCTGCTTGAATAACGGGAATGACTTTCTTTTGAATCGGGGTAGGTTCTTTAAAGGCTAATTTCTCTAAGGCCGCCTCAATAAAAGGCTGGAACTGGTATTCTTTAAATGACATAAAATTCTCCTTTAGCTTTTAAGACTTAAGCGATGATTGTTAAATTAAAATACAGCTTGCCAAGCCGACGACTAGTGGTTATAATTTAGGGTTTATAAAGACCTGCTAGCCAGATTGCATTCAGCTGATAGACATTCTATAATAAAACCACTTTGAAAATGAAAAAATGAAAGGACTTATCACAATGGACCAACAAGTTTCGGGAATCATTGTTCTCTTCGGGGCATCCGGTGACCTTGCCCAACGGAAATTATATCCCTCTTTATTTCACCTCTACCAACAAGGCTGGCTCAGCCAGCGTTTTGCCTTGATCGGCACTTCTCGCCGCCCTTGGACAGATGAACACTATCATGAGATCATCGTTGAATCAATTATTAACTATACCAAGGATGAGAGTTTGAGAGCAGTAGCTGGTGAATTTGCCCAGCATTTTTATTATATCTCAAATGATGCTTCACAAACAGAGGATTATATCCTACTCAAGGACAAAATGCTAGACCTGCAAAAGCAATATCAAACTGATAAGAACTTTCTTTATTACTTATCCATTGCCCCTAGTCTCTTTGAAATCACCTCTCACCACTTAAAGAAAACCGGGATTATCGATATTCCAGGTAACCACCGGGTTATTTTAGAAAAACCTTTTGGTGTTGACCTGGCTTCTGCCCAATCACTTAATCAGGCCCTTAATATCTCCTTTGCAGAAAGCGATATTTATCGTATTGACCACTATGTTGGCAAGGAAAGTGTCCTAAATATTTGGGCAACCCGGCAGTATAATCCCTTTTTCGAAGCCATCTGGAACCACAACTATATTGACCACTTCCAAGTCACCCTGTCAGAAGATTTACCAGTGGGGAGTCGGGGGGGCTATTATGACCAAACTGGAGCCCTCTTAGATATGTTCCAAAACCATATCCTACAAGTGATCTCCTTTGTAGGCATGGACTTACCTAACTCTCAAGACGACCTCCATCCTAAGAAAGAAGCCTTTTTAAGAGAAATTCCTTCTTTTGACCTTGAAAGTGTCCAAACTAATATTGTCCGGGGCCAATATGGTCAAGCAAAAGATGGGAGTGAGCCGGCCTATCGCGACCTGGAAGGGGTTAGTGAAGACAGTAGTACCGAAACCTTTGTCGCTGGTAAGTTCCGTATCAACAATGACCGTTGGCAGGGAACACCCTTTTATTTCCGAACAGGTAAGGCACTCAGCAGCGGAAAATATACCACAGTTGAAGCGGTCCTCAAGGATAACTTGTCGACCTGCGATTCTCCTAACCGGATGACCTTTGTGATTACCCCTGAATACGGCTTAGAAGTCTCCATGAATCAAAAAGCCTTTAAAGGGGGCTTTAAACCGCAAACCATGCGCATGCTGCCTGATAAGGAAATCCTCGAATCACGGGTGGCCAGTGAATCCTACGAAATTCTCATCTACTACGCCTTCCTTGGTAATCAGATGCTATTTACGACTTGGGAGGAGCTCAAAGAACAATGGCGGATCGCCGACTCCATTAAGGATGCCTGGTTACAACTCGATCCCCCAGCCTTCCCTAACTATCCCGCCATGACCAAGGGCCCCGAAGCCGCAAAAGACCTGATCGAAAGCGACGGCCGCCGCTGGATCAACCCACAATACTAAAAAGAGTGCGACAGTCACAACAAAGGACGAAATCGCTGGAGAAAACTGGAATAAGCTCAGTGAGGCTGAGCGTTTTCAGTTTTTGAAGCGGACGTTCGTCCTGTGACTGGAGCAGGTTTGGAATAGAGTGTGACGGGTGCACTAAAGATCGATAGAGCTACGCATACTATATCTGTACGTCGCTTTGCTTCCTACAGCTATAGCAACTGGAGTTAAAGTGCAAAAATTCTTGAAAAGAATTTCTTGCGCTTTAGTGAAGTGGAGATCGATCTGCATCCGGAACAGGTTTGGTTAGGATGTGAGAATGCCACCAAAGGCTTGAATCGCTGGAGGAAAATACCATAAGCACAGAAATCTGTGCGTTGGCATTTTCTGAAGCGACTTCAAGGCGGCATTCGAACTCAACTAAAGAGTACGACAGTCACATCAAGGGACGAAAACACGTCATATACCATGTCTAAAAAGAGGCTGCAAGTCCATTTGCTTGCAGCCTTTTTAAAATACTAATAATTAATAAGAAAAATCACCGCCGAGGGGCGAATTTGTTTATTAGTTAAGACAAAATTTAGCCTTCATTGCCCTTTTCTTTTAAATAATTTTTAGCAGCTTCATTCAATTCTGCCACAATTTCTTGGCACTCTGCCTTGGAATAGGCATTGGCGCCTGATGCCTTGGCATGTCCGCCCCCTTCATGGCCCTCAGCCACTTGGTTGATGGCAGGCCCCTTACTGCGAATACGGCAGCGCATGGATCCATCGGCTTTTTCAACAAAGATTACCCAGGCCAGGACACCTTGGATCGATCCCGGTGTTTGCACAATATTATGGGATTCCGCCTCGGTTACTCCCAATTCCTTTAAGACTTCTTGGCTAATAAAGACCGCATTAACCAAACCATCTTCGCTTAATTTAAAGTTTTCTAGGACATAGCCTTTCAAGCGCGCTTGACCCATACTTTCGGTTAAGGAAGCCTGCATGCGTTCGCTAGCTGGGAAATCGTATTTGCGTAATTCGGTGGCAATGGCCATCGTTTTTACGGAAGTATTGTCGTATAGGAAACGTCCAGTATCGCCGACGATCCCTAAGAATAAATATTCTGCTCCTTGATCAGTCATAGTAAAGGTCTCCGGATGACTTAAGAGGATATCGGCCCAAATTTCACTGGCTGCACTAGCTTCTGGAAGGACATAGTTGATATCCCCATAAGAATCATGGTTAGGATGGTGGTCAACTTTAATCACCATTTTTGCCTTCTGATATCGTTGGTCATCAATGCGTTCGGTGTTAGCAGTATCATTAATAATCACTAAGGCTTCAGGGTATAGGTCATCAGGAATCTCATCCATTTGGCCAAAATTAGCCAGGGAAGGTTCATTTTCCCCAGCCGCATAGATCTTTTTCTTTGGGAAAGTAGCTTCTAAGACAGCCTTGAGTCCCATTTGTGATCCCAGGGCATCGGGGTCTGGGTTGACATGGCGGTGGATAATTATGGTTTCATAGTCTTTAATGGCTTGAATAATATCACTGATCACAAGTTTTCACTCTTTCTATATGGCTTCTTACTGTCTAAATAAGTTGACAGATATAATGGCTTGGGCAATATTTAATTGCTGGTAGTAGACTTTAATACTTATCTTACAATTTTGTCTACTATGGTAAAGCATTTCAGGGTAGATTTGAATGGATTTGTCGCAGTCAACAGCGGCAAAGTAATAGTAATTCATTGATTCAATAATAGCTAACTCCCCGATAGCGTCTTTTATATACCGGCAAGTTGCCACATTGATCAAGGTGGCTAGAAGACTCTCCGATAGGGTCCCCAGGTGGTTAGCAAAAGACCCATCACTTTGGAAGGTATAAAATAATTCCGACCGGTCACTGGCCGCACGTTTGAGCTTATCGTTTAATAGAATCTCTAAGCGGTAATCTTTGTAAGCAGCGTTTTCGTTAAACTGCATGGTATAGAGGACATCTTGCCGGGACATAATCCCCACTAACTTGCCCTGGTCATCGACCACAGGGGCCATTTCTAAATTATCCCACAGCATGAGCTGGGTGATACTGGCCACACTCATTTTTAATTTAGCTACCAAGGGCGAAGGGGTCATGACTTCAACAATGGGGGAATCCGCATTAGCATCGAGAATATCCTTAGCTGCAATGACCCCGACCACTTCATAGTTATGATTGAGGACAGGAAAACGCGTATGGTTACTCTCTTCATTCAACTGCCGGTAGCGGCTCACCTTGTCGTCCTGAAAGAGGAACTTGACCCGGTCTAAGGGGACATAAATATCTTCGACCAGGACAATATTTTGTTGAATTGCTCGCTCAACCAGGACCTTATTAATAATCTTAACCGTCGAATAGGAGTCAAAGCTCACGCCAAGCAAAGGAATTTGGCGTTGGTTAGCCAAGTCGACCATCCTTTGACTCGGGCTAAAGCCCCCGGAAATGATAACGGGAACATCGTGGGATAAGGCCAGTTCTTGAACATTGTCCCGGTTCCCCGTGATCATGAGTAGGTTAGGTTTCAAATAGCTAACAATCGAAGAGACCTTCATGGCTCCAATAATAAAGTCACGGATCATATAGTCCAATCCCTCTTCACCGCCAAAGACCTTAGCATTGGTCAAAGAGACGACTTCTCCTACTGACATAGCTTGGTATTTAGGACTTTCCGCCTCTTCAACCCGGACTGTCCCTACCCGGTCTATGGTTTGAACGAGGCCGCGGTTCTCCGCCTCCTTAATTCCCCGGTAGGCGGTCCCTTGGGACACGTCCAGGTTGCGTGCTAGACTCCTGACCGAAATGCTATGGTCAACTGGGAGGTCTTTGATATATTGAATTACTTGTTCATGCTTAGTAGTCATTTTTCTTCCTCTTCGTTAACTAATACAAGGGTAGCCGGATATTTTCAAAATCCACGGTTAATAAATCACTCAGGGTAATGCCTAATAATCGAACCCCCTGACTAACATCACCATACTGTTCCCACAAGTCTTGGGCATGAAAATAAATATCATCATAAGAATTAATCGGATCCTTCAAGGCCCGTTGGCGGGTGGTGGTTTCAAAATTGCCATAGCGGAATTTCAAGGTCACTGTTTGTCCTTGAATATTTTTGTCTTGCAGGCTATTAGCTACCTTCTGGGCAAGATGTCTTAAGACTTCATTAACTTGGTCATCATGATAAAGAAAGGGATAGAGGGTCGTTTCCGTGCCATTGGACTTACGACTAGTTCGTGCTTTAACGGGACGGTCATCCACTCCCCTAACCCGCTCATAGAGGACAATCCCCGCCTTACCGAAATGTTTAATACAATCTTCCTGAGACAATTCTTTGAGATCTTTTCCCTTATAAATATTTAACTCATGCATTTTTTCACTGGTACGCTTACCAATCCCGTAAAACTTTTCAATGGGGAGTTCTTCTAAAAAAGCAAGCGCCCGTTTGGGAGTAATGATAGTCATGCCATGCGGTTTATGAAAGTCAGAGGCTAGCTTAGCGATAAATTTATTATAAGAAACTCCAATACTACAGGTGAGCCCCAGTTTATAATAGATATCCTTTTGAATCCGTTCAGCCACGTCCATGGCGTAAAGGAGTTGGTAGTGATTGTTAGTCACGTCCAGAAAAGCTTCATCGATAGAGAGAGGTTCAATAATATCAGTATATTCACGGAAGATATCGCGGACGTCTTCACCGACTTTGCGGTAGTAGTCCTTATTGCCCTTAACAAAGTAAGCCTGGGGGCATAAACGGTAGGCCTCACTAGCACTCATGGCAGAATGCACTCCAAATTTTCGCGCTTCATAGCTCGCCGTTGCCACTACACCCTTGCCACTGTTTTCTTTAGGATGTTGGGCAATGATCACCGGTTTTCCCCGTAGGTGGGGATGGTCACGTTGTTCAATTGAAGCATAGAAGGCATCCATATCTACGTGAAGAATTTTTCTTGAAGGATCGATTTTGGGCTCCCTAAATTCTAAAACACCGATACGACGCATAAGTCACCTCCTCGTCTCCTTAATAAAATTATCATAGCATAAATTCGGTCCCTGCTTTCATGATGGCGCTCTTCCAAGCCAAAATAAAAAGGCTGAGCTCTCACCCAACCTGTTTAAGCATCACAATAGACTTTGGATATCGATGTGGTCTAATGAAGGAACATCATAGACCGTGGCCTCCAATTGCAAGTAATCAAAATATTGATTAATCGACAGTTGCTTAATGGCTTGCTTACGTTCCTGGTAAGAAGCCGGCAATTGGTGTTTCCAAGCAAAGTCAGTAAAATATTTTTCGACATCATGACGACTGATTTTTGGATAACCCGCTCGTTTAAACTCACGCGCCTTCTTTTGACAAAGCGGCTGAATTAATAAACTTTGCCATTTGGATAAGCTATTGTTCGTCTTCTTCACAATTATTGCTCATCCTCATCCTTGATTAGGATCGTATCTTCATCGGTAGTCACCACATCAACCGTTTCATCATCATTACTGTCCGCTTGAATATCTTCTGGCTCAGTCGGAGTTTGGCCAGTACCCGCTTGATGGTTTTTAATTTGAGCCACACTAGCGCGTTCAAAAACTAAGAAAACACCTTCAACGTCGATAGTTACGGTGTTATTCGTTTCATCAATTTCAGAAACTACCCCGTGTAAACCTGAAATCATCACCACTTCGTCACCAACAGTTAAGCTATCCATCATTTGCTTCTTTTGTTCTTGTTGCTTCTTGGCTGGACGAATCATTAAGAAATACATCATCGCACCAATAATAACAATATATAATAAAATACTTACCATAATTTATAACCTCCATCTATTTATTAACTCAATTATACTAAAAATTCTTAGGATTTTTCTTGTTTAAGCCATAACGTTCAAAAAAGTCTGCCTTAAATTCAAGTAAGTTATCCTCACGAATGGCTTGACGGACATTGGCCATGAGATCAGTCAGGAAGTGCAAGTTATGAATACTGGTCAAACGCGCCCCTAAGATCTCATTGGTATGGATCAAGTGTCTGATGTAGGCCCGACTATAGTTTTGACAGGTATAACAGGAACAAGCTTCATCTAAGGGTCTAAAATCACGTTTAAAAGTGGCGTTCTTTACTACTAAACGGCCTCGACTAGTCATACAGGTCCCATTACGGGCGATCCGGGTCGCAAGGACACAGTCAAACATATCTATCCCGCGAATAGCCCCTTCAATCAAAGCATCTGGGCTCCCCACCCCCATCAGGTAACGGGGTTTGTGGCTAGGCATAACTGGAGTCAAGTAGTCAAGGACTGCGTACATTTCTTCCTTAGACTCCCCTACTGAAAGACCACCAATAGAATAACCCGGAAAATCGAGATTAATTAAATCCTGGGCATGCTGGAGTCTTAAGTCCTTATAGCCACCCCCCTGGATAATTCCAAATAGGGCTTGGTCTCCCGGACGCTGGTGGGCCGCTAAGCCCCGTTCAGCCCAGCGGGTCGTACGATTAATACTATTCTTCATATAATCATAAGAAGCATCAAATGGAGGACATTCGTCCAAACTCATAATAATGTCTGCCCCTAAGTTATTTTCAATGGAAATCGCTTTTTCAGGACTTAAGAAAAGCCGGTGGCCGTTTAGGTGGCTTCTAAAATAGACCCCTTCCTCTTCCAGGCGGCGGATCTTAGTTAGCGAGAAGACCTGAAAACCTCCAGAATCAGTCAAGATAGGACGGTCCCAATTCATAAATTGGTGTAGACCGCCAGCTTCTTTAACGATATCATCTCCCGGGCGTAACCACAAATGGTAGGTATTGGAAAGAATGATTTCTGCTCCCAGGCCCTTCAACTCTTCAGGAGATAGTCCCTTGACTGTGGCTAGGGTTCCGACTGGCATGAAAATAGGTGTTTCAAATGACCCATGCGGCGTGGTCACCCGCCCTAAGCGAGCACCCGTGTGCTTTTCCGTTTTGATTAATTCATAAGTAAGTGCTGGCATTTCCTACACCTTTCTAGCTAAGAAAAAATAATGAACAAGACTATTTTAGCAAAGATTTCAGCATTTAACTAGGACTAGGCCAGTGAAAAAGGAAATTGTATTTACTAGGTTTTCCTCATAGCTAGTAATTAATAAAAGAGGCTGCGACTATGGTCACAGCCTCTCTCAGATCATTATTTTAATCGCTATTCATTAGCTTAGGCTTCTTTGATTTTTTCAAAGCTAGCCCGGTCTTGGTCCTTGTCATAGTCCACTTCAACCTCTTGGCCAGCGGCGACATCTCCGGCGATTATAGCGCGAGCCAATGGCGTTTCCACTTCATTGGTGATAAAGCGGCGGAGTGGACGAGCACCAAATTCAGGTTCATAAGCCGTCTCAGCAATCCAATCAATTAATTCATCGCTGAAGTGTAATTGAATGTGTTGGTCTTTGAGACGTTTATTGAGTCCGGCCAGCATCTTGGCAACAATCCCATGCATATTGTCTTGTGACAATGGCGTAAAGAGGATAATATCGTCAATCCGGTTAAGGAATTCAGGTTTGAAATAAGTATAGAGGCGGTCTTTAACCTTGTCTTGAGCCTCAGTAGATATTTCTGAAGTATTCCCATCTTTGGCATCTTCTAGGAGTATATCAGAACCGATGTTACTGGTCATGATAATAATGGTATTCTTAAAGTCCACTGTCCGGCCTTGACCATCTGTCAAACGCCCATCGTCAAGAATTTGGAGGAGGATGTTATAAACATCACTATGGGCTTTTTCAATTTCATCCAAGAGGACAACGGAATAGGGATGACGGCGGACTGCTTCGGTTAATTGTCCCCCTTCTTCATAACCTATATAGCCAGGTGAAGCCCCAACTAAACGAGACACATTGGCTTTTTCCATGTATTCACTCATATCGATACGGATCATGTTATCTTCAGAGTCAAAGATTTGTTCAGCTAAAGCCTTAGCCAGTTCAGTCTTACCTACCCCAGTTGGCCCTAAGAAGAGGAAGGAACCTAGCGGCCGGTTAGGATCTTGGATCCCTGCCCGAGAACGGAGAACCGTATCCGTTACGCTATTAACCGCTTGGTCTTGCCCGATCACCCGTACATGCAGGCGGTCAGCCAGGTCAAGTAATTTTTCCCGTTCATTTTGGGCTAACTTAGTCACTGGGATACCGGTTTGGCGAGAAACCACTTCTTCAATTTGGTCCTCGGTGACCGATTCTTGGACTAAACTTGGTTTACCACTAGCTTCAGTTTCGTATTTTTCTTCCATATCTTCTAATTCTTTAGCCAACTTAGGTAGAGTCCCATGTTGCAGTTGGGCAGCCTTTTCTAAGTCATAATTATTTTGCGCGATTTCAAGTTGTCGTTTAGCATCGTCAATTTCTTGACGTTTGTCTTGGATATGGCTGAGGGAGGCTTTTTCATCTTCCCATTCCAAGGTCAATTGGTTGGTCTTTTCACGGACTTCAGCCAATTCTTTTTGCAATTCTTCTAAGCGTTCCTTAGAAGCGGGGTCATCTTCCTCTTTTAAGGCTTCTTCTTCAATTTCTAATTGCAATTGACGGCGCCGTTGTTGGTCAAGTTCCGTTGGCATGGAATTCATTTCCACCCGAATCTCAGCGCTAGCCTCATCGACTAAGTCAATAGCCTTGTCAGGAAGATAACGGTCAGTGATGTAACGGTCAGATAATTCAGCTGCCGTCACCAAAGCTTGGTCATGGATTTTAACGTGGTGGTGGTTTTCAAAACTTTCTCTTAGGCCCCGTAAGATTGAAATAGTATCTTCAACGGTCGGTTCATTAACTAAAACCTTTTGGAAACGACGCTCTAAAGCCTTATCTGTTTCCATGTATTCACGGTATTCATCTAAGGTAGTCGCCCCAATACAGTGCAACTCACCACGGGCTAACATGGGTTTCAAGAGGTTACCAGCATCCATAGCCCCTTCTGCCTTACCAGCACCAACTATGGTGTGGATTTCATCAATAAAGAGGATGATTTCTCCGTCTGATTTCTTAATTTCATTAAGAACAGCTTTCAAGCGTTCTTCAAATTCTCCCCGATACTTAGCCCCTGCTAATAAGGACCCCATATCGAGAGAAAAGATAGTCTTATCACGTAGGTTACTTGGCACGTCACCCTTGACGATTCTTTGGGCCAAACCTTCGACAATAGCGGTTTTACCAACACCCGGTTCCCCAATCAGAACAGGGTTATTCTTGGTTTTTCTAGAGAGGATCCGGATAACGTCACGAATTTCATCGTCACGGCCAATAATGGGATCCATTTTCCCTTCTCTAGCAATCGCGGTTAAATCGCTCCCGTATTTCTCTAGGGAATCATAATTTTCTTCAGCGTTTTGTGAGGTCACGCGATCACCCTTTCTCAGGTCTTTGATTTTGTCCTTGACTTGGTCATAACTGGTATAAGATTTTAACCACTTAGTGAGGTCAAGATAGTTCAATTTAAACAGACTTAGTAATACAATTTCAGTAGACAAGTATTCATCTTGGAATTCTTTGGCCTCTTCTTGGGCGGTTTGCAATAATTCTGCTAGGGAACGGGAAATACTTTGTCCGTATTGCACATTGCTGCCATTGACAACAGCGATACTGTCCAGTTCACGGTCAAGTTCCTTATCGAGTTCATCCATAGGAATATTCATTTGATGATAAAAATTATAAGCAAATTGTCCAGGTTGTACTAATGCTTTGAAGAGATGCGGAATCGAGATTTCTTGATGATGTCTTGTCATCGCAATTTGTTGGGCATTTGCAAGAGCTTCTTGTAAACTTCTTGTCATTTCCATATTATTCATTCTCTTCGCTCCTTTGATTCATTCATTTTAAAGGTATCTTTTAACCTTTACATTGACTATTATAACATATTGGTCAGTATTGATCAACATATTTAGTCAAAGTTAGTCAAATTATTTATCAAAAATCCCCTGGAAAATGAAAAAAGAGCTGACCTTTAAGGCCAGCCCAAAGAAAAAGCTCCTTCTTAGCTTTACTTCACTTTAAAAATCACTTGCTCACTGTCTTTATCATAAGAGAGAGTCACTTGGTCTTGTGCTTGAATCTGTCCACTAATAATTCTTTCTGCTAGAGGCGTTTCCAGGTGTTTACGAATAAAGCGCTTTAAGGGCCGGGCCCCATACTCAGGTTGATAAGCTGATTCGGCTAAGCAATCCTTTAAGCCTTCTTGATAGCTTATGAAGATGTCTTGCTGACTTAAGCGGACTTTCAACTGGTCTAGGAGTTTCTCAACAATCGCCTCCATATCTTCTTTAGATAGGGCTGAAAAGAGAATGGTATCATCAATCCGGTTTAAAAATTCAGGTCGGAAATGTTCTTGGAGTTTCTTAGTTACTGCTTGACGAGCTTCATGCGATATCTCACTGTTTTTATGCTGAAGCATATCCGCAAGCAGAATATCCGAACCTAAATTACTGGTCATAATCAAAATAGTATTTTTGAAATCAATCACTTGACCCTGGTTATCTGTTAGCCGGCCATCATCTAGAATTTGTAATAAGAGGTTAAAGACATCCCGGTGAGCCTTTTCAATTTCATCTAAAAGAATAACCGCATAGGGTTGTCTACGAACTGCTTCCGTTAATTGTCCCCCTTCTTCATAACCAACATAGCCAGGAGGCGCCCCAACTAAGCGGGCCACACTATGCTTTTCCATATATTCACTCATGTCTAAACGGATGATTTTTTCTTCATCATTAAATAACTGGTCAGCTAGCGCTTTGGCTAGTTCGGTCTTTCCTACCCCTGTGGGACCAAGGAATAAGAAAGAACCAATCGGGCGGTTAGGGTCTTGGACATCAGCGCGAGAACGAATCACTGCCTGACTAACGGCTTGAACAGCAGGGTCTTGGCCGACAATACGTTGGTGTAAACGGCTAGCTAAGTGCATTAATTTTTTCCGTTCCTCTTCAGCCACTTGGGCAACAGGAATGCCGGTTTGACGCGCAATCACCTTGGCGACATCATTCTTTCTCACCCAAGGATCTAATAGGGCCTGGTCACCATCTTTTAGGACGGCTTGATAGTCTGCCTTCACTTTTTTGATTTTTTCTTCCAGCTGGGGAATGCTTTCCTCTTCTAAGACTTTCACCACTCGACTATCAAAGCTTTTTTGCGCCTGCTTCAGGTCTAAGTGGGCTTGAAAGAATTTTTGCCGGTAATCTTGCCAGTTTTTAAGCAAGGCTTTTTCTGCCTGCCACTGGTCATTTAAAGCAGTCTCTTTTTCTTGGGCCCTGGCTAAATCCTCTTTGACCTGGTTTACTTCATCATCCTGACCGCTTGAAGTGAGATGAGAATTAGCTAGAGTCAGCTCCAAATCATAGCGGTCTTGTCTAGCAGTTAATAAGCTAGCTGGTGCTTCTTTAAGAACCATACTTACTTCTGCACAAGCAATATCTAAGACATCAATAGCCTTATCCGGTAAATAGCGATCAGTCATGTAGCGATCACTTAAAGTCACACTTGCTTCGATGGCTTGATCTTCTATAAAAACGTGGTGGTAGCTTTCATATTGGGCCTGTAAGCCTTTGAGAATAGCCTGACTCTCAAATAAAGTCGGTTGTTCAACTAATATCCGTTGGAAACGACGATCAAGGGCGCGGTCTTTTTCGAAGTATTGGTGATACTCCTGATGGGTGGTCGCCCCAATACAGTGAATTTCACCTCGAGCTAACATAGGCTTGAGTAAGTTTCCAGCGTCCATAGCACCTTCTGTCTTTCCAGCTCCCACAATGGTATGGATTTCATCAATAAAGAGAATAATTTTTCCCTGTGAAGCCTTCACCTCATCAAGGACGGCTTTTAAGCGTTCTTCAAAATCACCACGGTACTTAGCCCCTGCAATCAAGGCCCCAATATCTAAGGCCATGACGATAGTTCCCTTTAAACTGGAAGGCAGCTTAGCTTCCTCAATATGCTGGACCAGGCCTTCGACTAAGGCAGTTTTACCTACTCCTGCTTCCCCGATAAGGAGGGGATTATTCTTTGTCCGCCGCGATAGGATGAGTACCATCTCAGCAAGTTCTTTTTCCCGGCCGATAATGGGATCCATTTCACCCGCCCGGTAGCTAGCATTTAAATTCCTAGCATACTTGGATATAGCGGGGAAGGATAAGTTCATATCGTCACTCTCAATTGTCCGCTTTTCCTGGTATTCGGCTAATTTTTTATGGGCACTGGCGCGGTTAACATAATTATTTAGCCAATGGGTCAATTCGTTGTTTTTAAGGTCGAATAGGGCCATTAAGAGGTCTTGACTAGTGATTTCATTGGCCTGGCGTTTTTCTCGGTAATTTTCTGCCCCTTGGAAGAGGTCGCCGACTTGTTTAGTGAATTGTTGGCCATAATTGAGATTTTTACCATAATCGCTACCTAAACGTGATAATTCGCGATTAATTTCTGCCTGCATGGCCTTCATTGGCACATTCAAGGACTTTAAAAAACGATAGGTAAAACTATCTTGATCCTCAATTAAATAGTTAAAAACATGGGCAATTGCAATATTTTTATGTTTTTTCTCAATAGCCAAATTTTCAGCTTCTTTTAAGGCCGCTTCAATATTTTCGGCTAAGCGTTTTTTATGATTAACCATTTTTCCCCTCCTTTACTCAGCTATAAATAAGAAGAAGGCTGCGACTCCTGTCCCAGCCCTCTCCTATTATCTCTGTTCAACTAATAGTCATTATGCTTATTCTTATAGCAGTAAACTATAAGGATTTTCTAGATAAGAAACAATTAGGTCTAAGAAAGCGCCAGCTGGATCACCATCTAGTAATTGATGGTCGAAGGTTAAACTTAATGGGAATTTACTTAACTCTACCACTTCGCCGTTTTCATCAAAGGCTAATTCTTTTTGGATGGCGCCTAGACCCAGAATACCTGCTTCTGGTGGGTTGATCACTGGGGTGAAGTATTCAACGCCTCGTCCTCCCATATTAGTAATGGAGAAGGTCGACCCTGAATAGAGCTCCCCTGGTAATTGGCCAGCCTTGGCTTGGCTAGTCACTTCATTAATCTTTTCACCTAACTTACTTAAACTGAGCCCCTGGGCATCTCTAATGACAGGAACCACTAGGCCATCAGCAACTGCGGTCGCCATTCCAATATGAACCGCTTCGTGTTGCTCCCATTGACCGTCATGATACCAACTATTCATTTCAGGCGTCTCTTCTAAGGCCTTAACAGCTGCCCGGGTAATTAAGGTGGTCCAGCCTAGTGCTGCCCCATCGTCAGCTTTAGACTTAATTTCTTGGCGCAGCTTGCTTAATTGGGTAACGTCTGCCTTACGATGTAAAGTCAATTGGGCAGTGGTTTGTAAGCTTTGGACCATCCGTTTAGCAATGGTCTTCCGCATACCTGGTAAACCTTGGCCAGCTTGACTAGTGGCCACTTGGCTAGGTTTAGCTTCAGGTTGATAGCGTTCGACATCACGACGGGTAATTCGACCATTACCACCTGTTCCTGGAATGTCCTCTATATTATAGCCTTTTTCTTCAGCTAATTTACGGGCTACAGGAGTGATAAAGATACGGTCGCCCTTAACGGCTCCTTGGCGTGCTTTGCTATCAGTTTTATCCTTGCTTGTTTCTTTTGGACTTTCTTTGCTACTGGAGCTGGATTCTGCTTCAGTTTCACTAGCCTCTTCAGTTGAGTCTTCAACTTCTACTACTTCACCGGCTTCCCCAATATAAGCCATGGCAGCCTTACATTTTAGGGTGTCGCCTTCATCAGCTAGAATTTTAATCACAGTTCCTGCTTCTGGGGCTTCCACATCACCAGATAATTTTTCTGAACTAATCGTTGCTAGGACGTCCCCTGAAGAAACTTCATCGCCTTCTTTAACATACCATTGTTCGATAGTTCCTTCTGTCATGGTGAGTCCTAATGTTGGCATTACTACTTCTGTCGCCATATATTTCCGCCTCCTTATGCTCTTAAGTCGTCAATAAGTTCAGCAGCTTCTTCAATGACCTTATCGGCATCAGGTAAATATAATTGTTCCAAGTTCACCGCAAAAGGTACCGGTACGTTAGGAGCACAAATACATTTAATTGGCCCATCAAGGTAATCGAAGGCCTTGTCACTCACCACCGAGGCAATATCGGTTGCTGTATTATTGTGTGGGTTGGATTCATCAATAACAATTAGACGACCGGTTTTCTTCACTGATTCAATCACAGTTTCTTGGTCCCAAGGGGCAACTGTTCTGAGGTCAATGACTTCTACTGAAATACCGTCCTCAGCCAAACGTTCAGCAACTTCTTCCGCTACAAAGAGCATTTTACCAATCGTCACAATGGTTAAGTCATCCCCTTGGCGGTAAACATTGGCCTTACCAATTGGGATGGTATAGTATTCTTCTGGGACCTCACCCTTTTGGCCATAAATGGTCTTGTCTTCAGAAAAGACCACAATATTATTGTCTTCAATTGACGCTAAGAGTAAGCCCTTAGCATCATAGGGTGTGGCAGGAACAACCACTTTAATTCCTGGAATGGAACCAAAGATCCCATAATAAGAGCCTGAGTGTTGGGCAGCTGCACTCGCTCCAGCCCCATGCATGGTCCGAACTACCATTGGAATCTGTGCCTTACCACCAAACATATAGCGCATTTTTGACCCTTGGCCTAATAAGGAGTCTAAACAGAAACCGATAAAGTCGTTAAACATTAATTCAGGAACAGGACGTAAACCAGTGGCGGCCATCCCGACTGCCGCAGCCATATAACCCATTTCTGATAAGGGGGTATCAATGACACGATCTAAACCGTACTTAGGTCCCAAACCCTTGGTAACCCCCATAACGCCACCCCAGGCATCCTCATTTTCTTCAGCTAAATGGTCAACTTCACGACCACCCGCAATATCCTCTCCTAAGAGGACAACGCGGTCGTCTTTTTCCATGGCTTGGTCTAAAGCTTCATTAATTGCGGTCATAAAGGCAATTTCTCTACTCATATTAAAGTCTCCTCTCTCAGCTAAATCCTCAGATTAGTCAGCGAAAACATCGGTTAATAGGTTTTCAGCAGCCGGAATTGGACTTTCTTTAGCATATTCCACTGCGTCTTCCACATCTTGTTTGGCTTGGGCTTCGATTTCTTCTAATTCTTCTTGACTGGCCAAGCCATGTTCAATGGCATAGTCTTTAAAGACTTGGATAGCGTCACGGTCAGCCCATTCTTTTTCAGGACCAGAGAGGGCTTTATATTTTTGTTCGTCACCCTCAAAGTGACCATAGTTTCGGTAAGCCACACATTCAATTAATGTTGGCCCCCCGCCTTGACGCGCCCGGTCAATAGCTTCACCAGCTGCTTCATAAACAGCCATCAAATCTTTTCCATCGACACGGACTCCTGGCATATTGTAGGCTGCTGCCCGTTCAGCGATGGTTTCCGAACCGGATGAATACCATTGTGGGGTCGATTCCGCAAAGAAGTTATTTTCATTAACGAAAATAACTGGTAATTGCCAAATACTTGCCATATTTAAACACTCATGGAATAAGCCTTCATTAGAAGCCCCGTCCCCAAAGAAACAAACAGCTACTGAGTCAGTTTTTAGGTATTTATTACGCATAGCAGCGCCAACCGCTAGTCCGAATCCGCCACCAACCATACCGTTGGCTCCTAGGATCCCCTTATCGAGGTCAGCAATATGCATAGAGCCACCCTTACCTTTACCGAGACCAGTCTCTTTACCAAAGATCTCAGCCATCATGCCTTTAAGGTCGCCGCCCTTAGCCACACAGTGTCCGTGGCCCCGGTGAGTAGAGGTAATATAGTCATCATCAGTTAAGTGGGCACAAACACCACTCGCAATAGCTTCTTCACCAGCATACAAGTGAACAAAGCCAGGGATTTCCCCTTGGGCAAAGAAACGGTGGACAGTATCCTCAAAGTCTCGAATTTCGTTCATCGTTTTATAGATCGCCTTGGCCTTATCCGGACTCATGGCTTTAACTTCAACATCAGAGGCAGTTTTAATATCGGTCGCCATCCGTTCTTTAAACTGGGCTTGTCCGGAGCTTTGTCTTTGCTCTTGTTGTTGTTCTTGTGTTTTCACCATAATGAATTCCTCCTATTGTCTCTGTTTAACTCATTAATATTTTCTTACCAATGCTTTAGCGACATCTCCAATAGTTTCCGATAAGGTAGGGTGGGCAAAGACCATTTGGGCTAATTCATCAATCGTGCCTTCACATTGATAAACTGCTAAGAGAATATGCATGATTTCACTGGCTCCATGGCCAACTACCAAGCCCCCTAAAATCTGCCCATATTGTTTTTCACTAATTATATTGACAAAGCCTTCACTCTCATCCAGAGCAGCGGCTGCCCCATTCATCATGAAAGGAATCTGATGACTAATCACATCATAGCCAGCTTCTTGGGCTTGGTCTTCATGCATACCAAAACTTTCAACATCAACGTCAACCGCCATCTTACGAGGCACAGCATTAAAATCAAGGGGATATTCAGCCTGTCCTAGGATTGCCTTGACTGCCTTGATACCTTCATGGCTAGCAGCATGGGCAAATGGCCATCCACCGATTAAGTCCCCAACACCATAGATTCCTGGAGAGCTGGATTGATAGCTTTCATCAACTGCTAAATAAGTGCCTTTTTTATCCAATTCAAGTCCCATATCCTTTACCATGGTCAAATCTGGACGCCGGCTAATCATTAAGAGAAGCTGGTCAAAGCCAATCTCTTGACCATCACTCAGATGGACCTGGTCCGGACTAAGATGGTCAATGGTTACTCCTTCAATCACTTCTACAGAAAGTTTTTTGAATAGCTTTTTGACATAGTCTTGTACCTCTTTGACTTGGTTTGGAATAATGGTTGCCTTTTCCTCAATCAGACTTACCTTGACACCCAAGGCAGCCATAGCAAAGGCAAATTCCACCCCATGCTCGCTGGCCCCAACAATCACTAAACGCTCAGGTAAATCTTCCATGTGGAAAAAGCTTTCATGGGTCAAATAATCTACCCCTTCAATTCCAGGAATTGTTGGTTCTAAAACCCGACTTCCAGTTGCCAATAAAACATTTTTGGCACTAAGGGTCTGATCATTAACCTTAAAGGTCTTATCTTTGACAAAGACTGCTTCACCTTCGATAAAATCAATCCCATTGCTTTTAAAGATCTGTAAGATTCCTTGCTGGTTTTGCTGGACGACTTGATCTTTCCGTGTCTTTAAGACTTTAAAATCAATGTCATCACTGACTTGAGCTAATCCATATTTGGCCAGTTGCTTACTTTGTAAGGCCCAGCGGCCATTTTGAACATAGCTTTGAATGGGAATACAACCTGAATTTAAACAAGTCCCCCCTACCGGACCTTTGTCAACGACAGCCGTTTTCAGCCCTGACTTTGCTGCTTCTTCTGCAGCAATATAGCCTCCCGGGCCTGAACCAATGACTAATAAATCATAATCTGCCAAGAAAATCACTCCTTCCAACCATAAATGTAATCGCTTTCATTAATGATAACACATTCTTTTTTAATTGCCAGAAAATTCATACATCATTTTGAATTTTATTGTGAAATTTATCCAATATATATTATTATTAGAAAAATTTCATACAAATCTTTATTAACTCTCAGCCCGATCACGCAAAAAGAGCTGGCTCCTCGTCCAGCTCACATGTAAAAATTTTTATTTCTAATAAAGACTTGCTCTTTACTCTAGCTGTCAAGAACTAGCATTAACTTTTCCTTTATGCCTTGTTTTGGCCAGACTTCAAGCGATCAGCAAGAAAGAGACAAAGAATGGAAACAACAGCTAAAATGATTGATAAGATAATCGCTAAGCGGTAAGAGCCGCTGAAATCATAGAGGTAACCATACATAGAAACAGCCACGGCCGCTCCGGCATTAGCAATAAAGTTCACTGAAGGATAGACCTTATCAAATAACTTTAATGAGAAAATATGCTTGGTCACCAAGGCCAAGCCAACCGCTGAAATAGAATAGACTGCCCCATAGAGGAAACTTCCCAATAATGAGATTTCTGCCACTCTAAAGGTCATAATGACAATAAGGCCGAGAACCATGGTTGCTAGCATAGTGTAGACCGACACCATCGCACCCTTGGCATCAGAAATAAAACCAATAATGATTTTAAAAATAATATTCCCTAACATTCCTGCAGATACCATTAATGCCGCCATAGTTGGTAAGTAACCGTACTCTTCGCCAATAGCAGGGAAGTGTTGGGCTAAACCGGTTAAAGCTGTGATCAATAAACTAGCTACAATCAACAAGACAAAGGTCGGTTGGGTATAGGAGAAGGCTTCTTCCCCACTATCGTCTCCTGTTTCATCCGCATCAGCTGCCTCTTCTTGATAGCCATAAGGTAGTTTATTTTCATCACGGGGATCAAAGGCAAAAGGATAGATAATAGCTGGTAAGGCTAAGAGAACAAATAAAAGTGCTTGAACCAGATAGGTTTGTCGCCAGCCAATACTTTGGATCAGTTGGGTTAACATCGGGGCAAAAATCGCACCAGCTACGCCTGAAAATGCAAAAACCACACTTGAAACCGTCCCATGCTTAGCCTTATACCAATTATTAATCAATAATTGTAAGGGAACAATCCCGTAAAAGGCAGCAAAAACGCCACGGGTAAAGGCTAGAATATAGAATTGCCACATGGAATTCGAAAACCCCATAGCCATGGTGGACAAGGCCGTCACTAATGAAGCTACGATCAAGACTTTCTTAAAGGAAAACCTTTTTAAAACGCCCGGAACCGCAAAAGCCGCAAAGGCCGTTCCAAAACTAATCAGGGTCGCGTGGATTGCAAAGGTCCCAGTCAGAACATTTAAATCTTTGGAAACCGGCCCTAAGAAGACACCAACCGAATTGATATTTAAACCGACAGCCCCAGCTACTGTAAAGGCCATTATAATTGTTAGAATAAGATATTTACCTTTCATACCATCTCCTCTTTCTATCATCTAATAGATAACAAAAGCTGGAGTGATGGGGATACTCCAGCTTTTATCACTTCTTAAGTTATTAAAGAATACTTAGTGATGAAATTACTTGGTCAGCTTCTTCAACCATGCTGTCAAGAATTTCTTTTACTGGACGAACTTCTTCAACGACACCAGCAATTTGGCCAATGGTCACTGTACCATTTTCAGTATCTCCCTTAGCCCCTTTAACTAATAGTTCTAGACTAACAGGTTCAAAATCTTCACGGCCACCGCCATTATCGATAATTTCTTGCAGGTGGTCAGAGCCTTTGGTTTGTAGTAAACGAATTGGAGAACCAATTTCACGGGCCATTTCAAAGGTTGAATTTTCTTGAGCAGAAACAGTTGCTTCCTTATAACTATCAGCGATTGGTGCTTCTTCACTAGCCACTAAAACTGTACCTAATTGCGCCCCAGATGCCCCTAAAGCGAAGGCAGCAGCCAGGCCATGACCATCAGCAACTCCCCCAGCAGTCACCACAGGGATCTTAACTGCCTTAGAAACAGCGCGGGTTAGGGTCATGGTTGCCACTGTCCCGATATGTCCACCGGCTTCGTTTCCTTCACAGACCACGGCATCGACACCGGCTGCTTCCATTTTTGCGGCTTGTCTAGCTGTCGCTACAACTGGAATTACCTTACAGCCTGCTTGGTGCAAGGGTTCGATCACTGGCTTAGGATTTCCAGCACCCGTTGTTACGACCGGAACTTTTTCTTCGGCAATAACTTCGATCATATCAGCAATATTTGGTGACATTAACATCAAGTTAACCCCAAATGGTTTATCAGTTAGTTCTCGAGTTTTTCTAATTTCTTCATGGAGGGTTTCTTTATCCATACCCGCTGAAGCAATTATCCCTAAACCACCTGCTTCTGAAACAGCGGCTACCAATTGGTGATAAGCCACGCCCCCCATAGCACCTTGTAGAATAGGGTATTTGGTTCCGATAACTTCTAATAATGGATTTGACATAGTAAGGATCTCCTTTGCATAATATTTTTTTGATAAAATGAAAGCAATAACAAGTCTTAACAGAATCCTAACCATATGGGCAATGGTCTATAAATAGAAAAGTTGGAGGCAGCTTGTCTTATTGATCTTTTTTCGTAAAATATAAGAAAGCGCTTTAACTTTTGCTACACCTTCATCCTACTGTATTGCTCACTCTTTCACCAGTTGATAAAATGCAAAACAGCCTTGCAATAAATACAAGACCTATTCAAAGGAGTATAGAATCATGAAAATGTCATCCATCAACCTCCAGCACCTCTACTATTTTATCGTTGCTGCTAGACATCAAAATTATAGTTTAGCCGCTGAAAAACTCTTTATCACCACCTCGACGCTCAGTCGAGCTATCCAAGGTCTAGAAGAAACGACCGGTGTACCCTTATTTATTAACAATAAAGGCCGGGTCCGTTTAACTGACTATGGGACGGTTTTTTATCGCTATGCTTACCAAAGCATTCGTACCATTGAAGAAGGAATTTTTGACCTCCAATCCATGGCGGATATCCGCCACGACACCATTCATATTTCTTGTGACAGTCTCTTTTCCATTGCTAATAACATGATTCCCTCCCTATTAGCCTACTGCCAAAGAGCAGACAGCAACCTTAAGATTAACTTTGAACAACTCCCTACTAGTCAAATGATTAAAGACTTGCTGGATGAAAAATTAGATGTCGTTTTTGCCAGTGACTTTGGCTTTGATAACTACAATACGCAAATTGAAACGGAACTCCTCTTTGAAGAACGCCTAGCCTTAGCTGTGCCCGATGCTCATCCCTTAGCCAAGAAAGACCAAGTCACCCTACAAGAAACGGTCGACCTCACCTTTATTCGTACCAGTGATAACGAAAATTTCAAAAAATTGATCACTAACTTGCAATTGGCCTCTATTTCGAAGAAGACCTATCCCATTCATACTATCCACCGGGTGGTCGACGACAATACCCTAATGGCTATGGTAAGAAATGATATTGGGGTTGCCCTGGTCTCTGAAAATACCATTGCCGGAACCGTTGGTGTTAAAATCCTACCCATTGTCGACCTACCTATTAAACGTCCTATCTATATGATAAAAAAGAAAGAAAACCTCCCTTCATATAGTGTGGACGTCTTCACCCAATATGTGCGTCAATTTATCACTGAGGAATACAAATAATTTTTATCTTTTACTGATTTATCTGGCCTCTTGCATTTCCTGTAAGGGGCCTTTGCCTTTTTTGAAATACAATTTCGTGATTTTCTTCACTATAATAGGAGTTGAAAGCAAAACAAGTCTTTTCACTTCCACTCATGGGCAAAACGGAAGAGAAAGGATACTATATAATGAACATTCAATTACTTGATGGCGTAAAAGTTATTGATTTTTCTACCATGGTAGCCGCTCCAACTACAGCCCGCGTAATGGCTGACTGGGGAGCAGATGTTCTCAAGGTGGAAGCCCCCTCTGGAGACCAATTAAGAGGGACCGGTGCCACCATGAACGTTACCGCTACTGAGGATGAAAACCCTATTTTTGAAACCGATAACCTCAATAAAAAAGGGATTACCCTAAACCTAAAAAGCGAAGAAGGTTATCAAATCATGATGCAATTACTTGAAGAAGCCGATGTTTTTATTTCCAATATTCGCATTCATTCCTTAGAAAAATTAGGCTTAGGCTATGAAACCCTAAAGGCCAAATTTCCTCATTTAATTTGGGGTCATTTTTCAGGTTACGGGACTAAAGGCGAAGAAGCCCATCGTCCAGGTTATGATGTCGTGGGTTATTGGGCCCGCGGTGGCTTTATGGCCAGCTTAGCACCAGTTAACCATCCCCCAATTTCTGCTCCTTCAGGGGTTGGAGATAGTGTGGCTGGTCTTTCCCTCTTAAGTGGGATTTTAGCCGCTCTACTCAAGCAAAGACAAACCGGTCAAGGGGAAGAAGTCCGTGTATCACTTTTAGGTTCTGCCATTTTCTGTAATAAGATGATGATTGTTTCTTCCCAATACGAGGACCACTATCCTAAAGACCGTATGCATCCCAATAACCCCTTCCTACAATCCTATCAAACCAAAGACGGCGAATGGATCATGCTCTGCCTCGTGCGCTATGAAAGTGAATTCCCTCGCTTCATGAAGATTATCGGTTTAGAGGAATATATCGATGATGAAAGCGTCAATACCTTGGATGCCTTCCAAAAGAATCCTAAGCAATCAGAATTTGTCAAACAAGTAGAAGCAGCTATTGGTAATATGGAAAGTCAAGATCTGATTAATAAAATGCTGGCTGAAGACTTTACCTTTGAACGGGCACAAACTTTTGATGAAATTCCAAATGATAAACAAGCCTGGGCTAATAATTACCTGGAAAATATGGAATTTGGTAAGGATGGCAAACGTGTGGCCATGCCTGCTTCGCCAGTCCAATTCTCAGATGATAAAAAAATACCATTTAACCATGCGCCCCGCTTAGGAGAACACAATCAGGAAATATTAACCGACCTGGGTTACAGTGAAGAAGACATCCAGTCACTAAAAGAAAAAGGCGTTATTTAGTTCAAAGCGTATAAAATAGAAAGGGAAATGATTATGTCTGACTATGTAGTAACTTCGATTAAAGATGGTATTATGACAATTTTGGTCAATCGTCCCGAAGTCCTCAACGCGATTGATACCCAAGTGGTGAATATGATTGGGGACGCCATCACAAGTGGTGAAGAAAATGATGAAGTAGAAGGCATGCTTCTAAGAGGTGCCGGTGATAAGGCCTTTATTGCTGGGGGAGACATCGCTTGGTTCTTAGACAATATTCGTGCGAAGAACTGGGCCGCCTTTGAAGAAAATATGAAAGGCCACAAAGTAATCCGTGGCAAAATGGAACAATGTAAGAAACCATTAATCGCAGTAGTTGACGGCTGGGCCCTGGGCGGCGGTTGTGAACTGGCCTTAGCCAGTCGGGCCATGATTGTCACTGACAAAGCCAAATTTGGCCTTCCTGAATCTACTTTAGGAATTATCCCAGGCTACGGTGGCATGCTGCGATTAAACCACCAATTAGGCAAGGAAATGGCTAAATTCTTCGCTATGACTGGGACCATCTTCGGACCTGATGACACCGAAAAATTAGGCTTATCCCATGCCCGAGCAAATACAGAAGAAGAAATTTATGTGGCAGCTAAAGAATTAATTAATAATATGCCTGACAAATACCGGGAACGTGAAATTCCTGAAGACTACCATGACCAATTAGTGGCCTTCAGTGATGAAAATATTATGAAGACCATTTACGGGGAACCGGTAGAAGGTATCGATAACTCTAAATTCGTTGAAAAGATCCACGAACGCTCTCCTTCATCCATTTTCACTGCCAACCGGGTTATCGATGAACAAAGCGGTAAAAGCATTGATGAAGGGATTCAAATTGAAATTGATGCCATCTTGAAACTTTTCCAATCTGAACAAGCCGAATATGGTATTGCAGCCTTCGTTAATAAAGAAAAAACCGACTACTATAACGATTATTGGAAGGAAATTCTTGAAAAAGGACGCCAATAAAAAGATTATTATATAAACTAGCCTTCATAAAATAGATACACCTAGATAAAGAGCTTTCTACCACAGGGTAGGGAGCTTTTTCTTTGCCTACTTTTAAGAGTTCTACATATTTAGTAAGGAAGATAGGCTAGCTTACAGGCGCTATAATCTCTCCTTGTCACCTAAGCATTCTTAGCCTCACTAAGAAATAAAATAAGGCCGGGGGTTTCCCCCAGCCTCTTTAAACCATTCATTAGTTTATTTAAATTATCCTGTGAACTCTTGCATATCTTCTTGACCCAAGAGCACTCGTTCTGCCCCTTTCGATAGGGCGATCATTTCATGTTCGCCAGCTTCCACAATAACCGGGGCGATAAAGGCTACTCGGTCACTGATTGCCTCCGTTATTTTTTGGGAATGAGCGACTCCCCCGGTAAGAATAATCCGATCTACCTTTCCTTTAAGGACAGTAGCTAATGAGCCAATAGCTTTAGCAATTTGATAGACAAAGGCATCGATCACTAGTTGGTAATAAGCATTACCGTGGTCAGCCTCGGCTTGTACTTGCCGCATATCTGTATGACCTGTATACGATTTAATACCGCCCTCTTGTTTATTTAATCGGACCATTTCTTCATAAGAATAGCCCTCTATCACTTTAAAGAGTGCTAATAAAGGAAGTTCACCGGTCCGGTCCATCCCCATAGGGCCTTCATCATCAGAAATGTTATCAATCATCCGACCTTTTTGGTGGGCACTAGTTGAAATACCTCCCCCCATATGGCAAACAATCAAATTACTTGCCTCATAGCGAGTTCCCAGGTCCTGGCAAACCTTCATGGCTACCGCACGGGTATTTAAGGCATGGCTGCCACTGACTCGGTCAGCCCCCTTTAAGCCTGATAGCCGGGCCACGGGCTCAAACTGGTCAACCGCCACTGAATCATAGATCATAATCGGTACATCCTTTTGCTCATGCTCTGCCTTTAATTCATAGGCGATGATAGCAGCCAGACTGGAAGCATGGGGATTTCTGGTCTTGTGCGTCAGATAGTCCACCATCTGCTCACTAATCCGATAGGCCCCGGCATTCACTGCTGGTAGAGTCCCTCCCCGGGCTGAAATCGCATCAAGATCTGCCAGAGTCAAAGCATTTTCCTCTAAAAATTTTTCTACGCATTGTTTACGCAAGTCCTTTTGCTGAATGACTGGCCCTAGATGGGCTAAGTCTTCAGGACGATGTTGGTAATTTTCTACTGCTTGGATCTTACCATCACTATAAAGCGACACTTTAGTCGAAGTGGATCCCGGATTTATGGCTAAAATTTTCATAGGCTACCTCCAGGAAAAAAGTGCTAAAAGTAAGGCAAAAACTTTTTCATCACTGCTCGAGCCCCGAGAATTCATCACAATGGGGACTTGAGCGCCTTTGACAATCGTGGCCAAGCGTCCCTTACCCAATATGGTCAAGGCCTTGCTTAAGATATTCCCCGTGGTCATATCAGGAGAGATTAAAATATCCGCCTGTCCTGCTACTGGAGACTGGTAATCCTTGAGTTGACTAGCCTCTTGGCTGAGAGCAAGATCTAAGGAAATTGGCCCAGCAATCCTGCCCTTAAAATAAGGATCTTTGGAAAAATAATCCCTTAGGTCACGAGCATCAATAGAAGATTGAATTTTTTCGTTGACTTCTTCAGTAGCCCCTAAGACAGCAATTTTAGGCGCCTCTATTCCAATATCATTCATAACTTCAATGGCATGATTGATAATAATCTTTTTCTGGTCGAAATTGGGATTTAAATTCATTCCCCCATCAGTATTTACCAGTAACTTAGGGTATTGAGGAATATCCAGTAAGGTTACTGTTGAGAGTAAGCCACTACGCACGATCCCCTTCTCCTTGTTGACGATGGGGCGGAGAAAATGACTGGAAGGCAGTTTCCCCTTACAAAGCATCTGGATTTCCCCTTGATGAACTTTTTCCACTGCAAGCTTAGCAGCAGCAATATCATCTTTAGCATCAAACACTTGATAGTGACTCAGCTGGTAATCCTTGACTAAGAACTCAATCTTAGTCTTATCCCCCAGAAAAACGGGTTCAATATAGTCTTTTATTCTTGGGTCACTAGCGGTTTTAATACTGGAATGGTCAAGGGCATTAACAAAGCCCACCTTGACCCTGGTCTTGGGCTGAAATATTTCTAAAAGTTCTTCAAAAGATTTCATGGCAAAGCTCCTTTACCAGCCATGGTCAATTTCTCCCAGATCAATTGGATCAGAAATACGGGAAACATTAAGTAGGTGACGATAGGTCAAGTTTTCTGAAATCACGTTATTGCCCCAGGTTCCGCAACCTAAAGATACTGACGTATTCAGACCGTTTGTCGCACCACCCATGGCATTGACAACCTGGTTAACCATTAAACGTGAAATAGGTAAGTGGAGGCCAACATATTCTTCGCGCTCGCGACTATTGGTGAAGACGACAGAAGAATGCCCTGCCCCACCCTGGATAACTAAGTTTCTCTTGGCTAAGTCAACAGCTTCCTCGAAGTCATCATAGGCAGCCATAGTCATTAAGGGGAACAATTTTTCTTTAGTTAAGGCTTCCTCTTGGTCATTTTTAGTGATTTTTGCGACAACAATTTCGGCTTCTTCAGGAATCTCTACTCCCGCTACTTGGCCGATAAAGTGAGGACTCTTGCCAATTAATTCTGCTTTAAACTTACCTGACTCATCAATTAAATTGTCTCTTAGCTGGTCAACAATTGCTGAATCGGTGATAACGTGGGCCTGATGTTTTTCTAAAGCGTGAACTAAGTCAACTTCTTTATCTTTCGGATAGAATAAAATTTGTTGGCTAGTACATGGTAAGCCATTATCAAAGGCACGAGCAGCAACACTCAATTCTGCGGCTTTATCAACATCAAAGTCTTCATCCAAAATTCCCTGAGAGTTTCCAGCACCGACACCATAAGCTGGCGTCCCACTGGAATAGGCCGCATAAACCAATCCTGGTCCCCCGGTGGCCACAATTAAATCAGTATGGGCCATTAAGTCCTGGGT
The DNA here is from genome assembly GCF_001543175.1 of Aerococcus urinae. NCBI lineage: Bacteria > Bacillati > Bacillota > Bacilli > Lactobacillales > Aerococcaceae > Aerococcus > Aerococcus urinae. Next base: position 517,895 of record NZ_CP014161.1, on the reverse strand, counting down.
TGCTTCATTGGATGGTGATTCATAGTAAACCAATAGGTCCTTAGGTGCTCCTACTTCTGCTAAGGCATCCCGCATAACTTCAATGGTTTTAGCGGTACTTTTAATGGCACTTGGATGGGGAGAGAAAACCAAGGCATTCCGACCTTTGAGTGCCATCATCCCATTACCTAAAGGGGTGATGGTGGGTTGGGTAACTGGCGTCACCGAACCAATAACTCCAGCCGGATGGGCGACTTCAGTGATACCAGTTTCCTCGTCATAGTGGATAACTCCCACTGATTTTTCATCCTTGATATCTTCCCAGACATTTTTAGCAATATTTTGCACTTTTTCGGTACCGGAATCTAACCTTCCCATACCGGTTTCTTCAATGGCAAAGGCTGCTAATTCTCCGGCTTTTTGATAAACCCGCTTGGCAACATTTTCTACCATAGCATCCACTTCAGCTTGACTATAGTCTTGGATAGCCCCCATGGCTTTTCTAGCCCGTTCAATTAAGTCCTTAACATCTGACATTGTTCTTCCTCCTTATAAAATCTCTAGATAACTTGCTTGGTTGGAAATATAGTAATCTCACTGACATTAGCATCAGCTGGTGCACCAATAGCAAAGGCAATAGCCTGGGCCACCCGGTCAGCTGGAATAGCGACTTCTTCATAAACCTTCTCTAAGCCGGCCTTTATAGCTTCATCAGTAGTATGGGCAGTGAGGTTGGTATCTATATCTCCAGGATAGAGGGTAGTCGTCCGAATATTAGTCCCCTCATCAGCGGATTCGCGCCGAATGACTTCCATAAAGACTCTCACCCCCCATTTACTTGCACAATAAGCTCCTGTATCAATAAAAGGATGGAGGCCAGCAATGGAAGAAACCGTGAGAAGATGACCCACCTTTTGCTCTTTAAAGACAGGCATGGCTGCGGCGATCCCATACATAACTCCCTTTAAGTTAATATCAATCTGCCGATCCCATTCCTCGACCTTAATATCTGATAGGCGGGACAGTTGCATAATTCCGGCACAAAGGAAACTGGCATCTAAGTGGCCATATTTCTCAATACTAAAATCAACTAATTTTTGATTGGCTTCGTATGAAGTCACATCAATTTGAAAATATTGACTATCTCCCCCTTTGGCATTAATGGCTTGAGAGACTTCCTGGGCACGGTTGGCATCTAAATCTGCCACAATGACCTTGGCCCCTTTTTCCGCCAGCAAATAAGCAGTAGCTTGACCAATTCCGCTAGCCGCACCAGTAACAATCACTACCTTGCCTTGAATATTCATAGTATTCTCCTATCTTATGTTGTTAGCGCTTTCATTTCTTTAGCTAAAGGACTCGTCATAAAGATATCTTTACTGCAGTTTACCAAGAAAGATCGATAAATAATAATACATATTTTGCATTTATTAATAACTTTAATTTATATAAAGAGGAGATTAATTTAAACCAGTAAAAAATCCCCCAAGTCTATAAGTATGACTTGGAGGAGATATTTGAGTGCTATATATTCTGTTAGGCAAAGTCGCGGAGGTAATCCCTAGAAAAATCGAACAAGACTTTAGCGGCTTGGGAGAAATAATGGTCTTTCTTATAGACCAGGCTGATCGTCCGCTGGATGGAATAATCGGCAACCCTAAGCGGGATTATCTTTTCTTGACTGGATAAGAGGGAAATTTTAGGGGTAAAAGAAATCCCATAACCGGCTTCGACCAATTTATGGATCGCAGCGGCATCTTCTAATTCGATCTGATAATCAGGGGTAAAGCCGGCCTGTTGACAGAAACCATCCGTTAACTCCCGAAAACTATAACCCTGACTCGAACCAACAAATTTTTCCGCCTTTAAATCGCTTAAGAAAACCTGCTTAGCCTGGGCCAAGGGGTGTTTCCGACTCACTGTGACAAAGATTTCTTCACTGATTATAGGGAGGGTCTCGACTTGGTCATGGTTAATCTCATGGGTAGCTATCCAAAAATCCAATTGGTCCTTTAACAATTTTTCGAGCATCAAGCCACTCGCTGCTTCATACTGCTTGACCCGAACCTTGGGATAATCGTGGAGAAAGTCACTCAATAAGTTAGGGAAGACATGGGGAAGGGTAACGCCAATGATAATTTCACCATGTTCTAAACCGGAAATTTCCCTAACCACCCGCTTGCCTTCACTTAAGGCGCTAAAAGAATGGTCCAAGTAAGTTAAAAAAGTCTCCCCATAGTGGTTTAAATGAATACTACGGCCTTGACGAATAAATAAATCGACCCCTAAGTCTTCTTCTAACTGTTTAATAGCCCGGCTAATGGCTGGTTGAGATACATTTAATTCTTCTGCGGCACTGGTCATATTGCCTATCTCAGCCACCGCTTTAAAATATTTCAAAGCATAGTAGTTCATTTTACCACCTCTTCATTGATTGTCCTTATTATTTCAATTCCTCATCCAATTTTCAAGGGCTAGCCAGCAAGCTTTCTTGGATCAACTATCCGTACAAAAAATGCCATACCATATTGCGGTATGACATTGTTAATTAAAATTCACATCAATACAATTTAGCCTAAAAGCAAATCGCTTGGGACAAAATTCCTAATCATAAGCTTAGATATTAAGCCAATTCAGCACGGGCAGTAGCGAGGGCTTGACGAAGGGCATTAGCTGCTTCATCAACTTCTGCATTGCTTGCTTTCAAGTTGAGGCGAGTTCCTACAGCCTTGGTGATTACTTGATTTAGATGATTGTAGGCATTGAAAGAAACCTTGCCCAGTAATTCGCTATCGCGGATGCTCCGAACTTCACCGATCAAGTCACGGAGTTCAAGTTTTCTTTCTTTAGAAGCACGGGCATTCAAGGTCGCTTGTGCAATTTCACGGGCTTCACCTAATTGAGCCTTAATTTCTTCCATTGCAGCTTGAACATCGACTGTTTTAGCGTGAAGATCTAATTGTAGGCCAACAGCCTTAGTTAATGTGGCATTGAGTGCCGTGTAAACTTCAGTTGGCACATTCCCTAAGATTGACCCATCGCGTTCAAAGCGGGTGTTCCAAATGAGGTCTTTCAATTCACGTTTGAGGGCATTTGGAGCGATTTGTTGGTCAGCTGGGATACTTTCTAAGTAAGCAAGAGCATCCCCATAAGCGGCCTCAAGTTCAGCAACCGCATCGTCGATTTGATAAACGCGGGTTTCTGAATATAATTGAACCCCAACCGCACGGGTAATAGCCTGGTTTAGCTTGTGGTAAACGTCAAATGGGACTTTAGAAAGGATGTATTCGTCACGTTTGAAGCGGGTGTCCCAGATAGCCTTGTCCAATTTTTCCTTAATATAAGTTGTGGCAATGTCTTTAGGGGTGATATTCCGGTAAGCATTACCGAAGACTTCTAAGGCTTTTAATTCATTTAAACGCTTAGTCAAACGTTCTGCCGTTGAGAAAGGATCGACAACAGACATAAAGGCATGAGTAATTTCTAGACCAGCTTTAGAATGAACAATTTGTGGTTTCATCCGCCATTCACTGGTTGCTGTTTTAATTAATTCGGCACCCTTGCGCAAGACTTGAGCGCGTAAACGGATGGTATTTGGGTTATAGAAGCTGCCTGGGTGGTAACTGAGAACCATACCGTCTGCAACGCTACGACCAATATCCAAAGCCATTTGCCCTAATTTGTCTAAAACATAGTTCACAGGTGTCCCATTGAAGGTCACTTCAGAAGGAATTAATTCAGCAATGGCACCGACAACTTCTGTTGAGAGATAGACATCGTGACGAACCGCTTCGGCTTTAAGTTCAGCGATACGTTGGATCAATTCACCGATTTTAGTGAAGTTTAAGTTTACGGGTAGGATCGAATCCATGATCGCTCCGATACCAGCAGCAGGCCGTTCCCCTTTTTGTAAATTTTCTAATAGGCTAAGGATGCTATCCGTTGTTCCAGTTACTTTACCCACTAATTTTTCAAAGTCTTCGAAGCTAACAGCAGGTTTATCTTCACCAGCTGCATAGAAGGAGAAACCAGACGCCCGGCTAACACTTGGTTGGCCTTCCACAATGTGGTGAACGTCACTTTCATCTGGGCCCAATTCGCCGTAACGGATAACAAATTTAGACAATTCGACTAATAGTTCATGGTTTAATTCATTATCAACGAGCACTTCCCCTAAGGTCTTTAAAACCTCTTCGCTAGTCGCACGGTCTTCGTCTTGAACCGATACTGCAATCGCAACCGAGAGAACTTTATTGAAGCCTGCGGGATTTTCCTTAGCAAAGTTTTCTAAAGCGGCAAAGTCAATCGCTTCTTCTTCACTAGCAAGGCCTTTTCCCTGGTTGACTTGTTTATAATCATCGTCAACTTTTTCGACCTTCACTGCTTGCTTGTCTTTACCAGTAGCCTCTCCATCGACTGCTTCTGTTTCTTCTTTTTCATCTTTTTCTGCTTTCTGAGCTGTTTTATCAAGCTCTTTTTCACTATCTTCTACTGGAGTAGACTCTTCCTTATTAGTTGACCTTTCTGGACTAAGCTCTTTTGGCTCACTAACTTCTTCATGCTGACCAAGCTCTTCACTTTCCGCAGGAGAAACTTCTTCCTGATATTCTAGAGGAGCTTCAGCTGCTTTTTCAGCAAGTTCTTCCTCAAGATCTTTAATTTCTGCTTCAGGCAGAGCCGTTTCAGTTTCTGCTTCACTCTCAATTGTTTGTGATTCTTCTAATACAGCATCATGGTCTTGGCCTTGCTGTTCTGGGATAACCAATGATTGTTCTGCTGTTTGATTACTTTCAACTTGATCAATTTCAGCTGCTAATACAGCTTCTTGAGAAGCAAAAAGCATAGTCATCCCAAAAGCTATAGAAAGCGCGCCTTTGCTAACTTTGCGACTTAACAAAATGTGTAATTGAGTGGTCGATTGACTCATCTTCATTCCTCCTGTATTCACATGAAAACCAGTGATAACATCAGCAACATCTTAAGCGCTTACAAAGATGGCAAAAAGAAACAATTTATTGTTCCGTTTCACATTCCTACTTTAAAACTTTGATCCTAATTTGTCACCCTTATCAAGGAAATTAATTAGAAAATGTTTAAAAAGACTGTTAAATCAAGGATGAATTTTTTAGCAAAAAACAAAATGGTATTTATGGTGAAATGATAGAGGACTATCATTTGATTGACCAAAAAATTGCTTCATTGTGCTCCCCTGTCACCGTAGACATTAACCAAAGTGATGTCCCCTGCTACCAAGCAGACGACAAAAAAGAACTGGGAAACTTTTCCCAGTTCTTACTTGGATTTCATATTTGAGGAGAAGGAAATCTTTAGCTTGTTAACTTTATTTATCTTGTTTTTCTTCTCGCTCTTCACCATCGGCTTGAGAGTCCTTATCTTCCTTGCCGGATTTCTTCCCATCTTCTAGGAAGGGAATACCGAAATCAAGGAAATGACCTGGTCTAAAGTCGGTAAAGAAACGACTGAATTCATCATTGAAGCGTTGGTGCATTTGATTAAAGTGATCCATTAATTGATCATATTGAGCTTGGTTTTCATCAGTAACATCGACCCAACCAGTGTCTTGACCATTAATGTTCATCCGCATTTTGCGGCTAACTTGAGGTTTTGAACTATTGGCTTGAGCTGGATGCTTAGCAGCTGCTGATTCTTCAACCTTATAAGAAACCACATCATCATCTTCTAATTCATTGACATCGACTTGGAATTGAGCGCCCTTATCTTTTAAGAAAGCTAATTTATCTTGGTCTGAAAGGTTAGCATATTTGATGAAATCTTGTTCATTAAGTTCTGCAACTAGGGTACCTTTACCATATTTATCACTGTTAACTTCTGCAGTTACTGTATACATTTTCATAAATGATCACCTTTCTTAGTTATTTTGATTATCTTACTATTAGGATCTCTTTCATCCTACAGCTATATTATAAGCTTTTAATCAAAATTAGTCAATCTATATGGTTGACTTTATTTGACCTTATAGATAAAAAGGAGAGTGACCTCACTCTCCCTATTAACTAAAATCTTTATCCTTAGCAAAAACAACCACTTTGGATTCATTTTCTAAGACGACATCATCTTCTTGGTTGATAACTTTTACAGATACAAAGGCAATGCCACGATCTGGCTTACTTTTAGAAGCTTTAAAATCAGTAATTTTCCCTTCGATATGCAAGTCGTCTCCGGGATAGACAGGTTTAGTCCAATTGAGGGTCACTCCGGCACCAATATCCCCATGTTTAAAAGGAATACTTTCAACCATTAATTTCATCATAATGGCAGTCACCAACCAGCCACTAGCGCAAAGTTGCTTAAAGAAGCTGTTTTCAGCGGCGCTTTTATCCAAGTGGAAAGGTTGGGGATCATATTTTTCTGCAAAACTGATGGCTTCTTCTTCAGTCAGATGATAGCTCCGGCTTTTGAATGTTAGACCTACCTGACAGTTTTCTAAATAGATAGCTTCCACGGTCTATTCCTCCCTTTTTCCTAATCATCAGACAATTAAAAAAACTGTGCCTAAGACACAGTTTTTTAATCGCTTATTTTTTGCGACGACGTTCAGCAATACGAGCTGCTTTTCCGTGACGATCACGTAAGTAGTAAAGTTTCGCACGACGTACTTTACCTTGACGGATAACTTCAATTTTAGCTACTCGAGGAGTATGTACTGGCCAGATACGTTCAACGCCAACACCGTTTGATACTTTACGAACGGTGAAGGTTTCGCTGATACCTTGACCTTTACGCGCTAAAACAACGCCTTCAAAAATTTGGATACGTTCACGTTCACCTTCAACAACACGTGCGTGTACACGTACAGTGTCTCCGGGACGGAAATCTGGAATATCGCTGCGTAATTGTTCGGAAACAATTTCATCGATTAACTTTGGGTTATGACTCATGATAATTCTCCTTTTCCAACAGATATTCATGTTCCATAGTGACAGCGGAATATTGTTTAAATTTGTGAAATAACCTCACTCGTAAAATGATACCAAAATTCAAGACCTGTGTAAAGGCTTATTTTGGATTTTCTGTCTGGACTTCTAGCAGCCACTGCTTTTCTTGGTCAGACAGGTCAGCTTGGGCTAAGAGATCGGGGCGTCTGAGATAAGTGCGACGGATGGCTTCCTTTCCCTTCCAGTCGGCGATCTTTTGGTGGTCACCGCTGACGAGGACATCAGGAACTTCCATGCCCATAAATGACCGTGGTCGGGTATATTGGGGATATTCCAATAGGCCAGTAGAAAAAGACTCCACTTCCACTGACTCATTATTACCTACCGCCTCATCCAATAAACGCACAGTGGCATCAATCACCGTCATAGCCCCTAGCTCTCCACCGGTTAAAACAAAGTCACCAATGGAAATTTCATCAGTCACATAGTTTCTAATCCGCTCATCATAGCCCTCATAATGTCCACAGATAAAGATTAACTGATCTTCTCGGGCCAGTTCTTCCGCCTTGGCTTGGTTAAATCGCTGTCCAGCAGGATCCATTAAAATCACCCGGCTAGCTGGACGCTGGGATAAATCCTCGCTCACTAAATGCGGATCAATCGCTTCCAGGGCCCGATAAATTGGTCCGACTTGAAGCAGCATACCTGCTCCCCCGCCAAAGGGATAATCATCGACATGACCATGCTTATTATTGGCAAATTGGCGAAAGTCAGTGACTTCAATATCAACCAGACCCTTCTCCTGAGCCTTACCAATAATGGACTGGTTCATGGGTCCAGTAAACATGTCTGGAAATAGACTTAAAATATTAATCTTCATCGTCAATCAATCCTTCAAGTACATCGATTACTATTTTTTTCTCGTCTAAATCGATCGCTTTGACCACGTCATCGATATAGGGAATCAGAACATCTTTCTTGCCGGGCTGACTACGTTGGATAGTCCAAACATCATTGGGCCCTAATTGGGTGATGGCTTTGATCTTTCCTAGCAGCTTACCCGCTAGGTCATAGACCGCCAAGCCGATGATTTGATCATAGAAGAACTCGCCTTCAGCTAAATCATCACTTTGCCGATTTTCAGCTGCAACCATTACTTCCATTCCCTTAAAGCCTTCTACATCATTAATTGACGGCATGCCTTTAAAACTAAGAATATGAAAATTTTTATGCTGGCGGTGACTATTAACTTCGACTTCAGCTTCCTTATTCTTATGGTCAAAGATGACTAGTTGGCTTCCTGGTTGAAAACGTTTGTCGGGAAAATCAGTGGTCGCAATCACACGCACTTCTCCCTTTAAGCCTTGGGTATTCACAATCTTTCCCACACGGTAAAATTCTTGACTCATCGTATCTCCTTATCAAGTTTGGTTGATGCCTAAGAAAAAAACTAGGATATAATCCTAGTTTAACTGATAATCTTACTAATACCAATCATCTTATTGGGCTTCGTCGATACGGTCGATAGTTAATCGAACCCGACGATGACCTTTTACGCGTACACTATATAAAATTGTGCGAATAGCATTCGCTACGCGTCCGCGCTTACCAATGACACGTCCAACGTCATCGGGATGTACCATTAAATGGTATTCTAAGAATTCATCCCCATCACTCACTTCGAGTTGAATGTCTTCAGGATAACTCACTAAAGGTTGAATAATAGTCATTAGTAAATTTTCAATGTCCGGCATGCAATTCACCTATCTTTATTTATTATGCTTAGCTTCGTGATGTTTTTGCATAATTCCTTGACGAGAAAGAATGTTACGAACAGTATCAGTTGGTTGAGCACCGTTTCCTAACCATTTTAAAGCAAGTTCTTCATCTAAAACAACTTCTTCTGGTTGGGTAGTTGGGTTATAGGTACCAATCTTTTCGATGATACGTCCGTCACGTGGTGAACGCGCATCTGCTGCGACGATACGGTAAAATGGGTTACGTTTTGATCCCATACGTTTTAAGCGTAATTTAACTGCCATGAATAAAATTCCTCCTTGTATTTTTATTTTTTCAATCTTTTATTCACATTGCTATACTATAGCAAATTCTAAGGAGTCTGTAAAGTATTTTTTCTTTACAGCTGGAATTTATTACTGGAAGCTATTCGTTTTTTCTTTTCAACTGACAACCGGAACCTCCCAGTTTTTTACCAGCCCTTGGGTCGGTCAAGAATTTCTTTATAGCGAATGGCCTGATCTAAATTCTCTTTAGAAAGGCGGGGCTTAGCCGTGGTTAAAACAGAGGGCTGTTCCTCTGCTGTTAGGGGAAGATCTTGAAAATCATCAAGATCCGCATAAGTTTCCCGCAGCTCGCGGCCTAAATAATCCTTGAAGGCTTGTTCGTCTTTGGCAATCAAATCAAAGTCAACGGCATTGGTCTGCTTAGGCTCTGCTTGCTCTTTATCCAAGGCTAAATCCTCAGCCTCGTCAGCTAGCTTGAGGATTTTTGCCTTCAGGTCCTGCTTGTCTCTTTCTAAGGCAATGCTTTGACGATTAGACTTAGTCAAGTGAGGTGGACGAGAAGAATCTTGCTGGCTTTTGGGAGAGATCTCCTCCCTAGCTTCATCCTCACTTACAATCACTTGACTGTTTTCTTCCTTCTGACCTTCTTCGTCCTGGAGGGCTGGGTCCCCTTGGTTGTCAGAATGAGCTATTTCTTCTTTGATGAGGGACCAGGCCAATTTCACTTCTTTAAAAAGTTGCCGCCACTCTGCCTTATCCATTATTTATCACCTGACTTATCCTCATGGGCTAGGGATTGACGCATGTCCGTATCCGCTTGAACATTTTGCATCCGGTAGTAGTCCATAGCCCCCAAATGACCGGATTCTAAGGCACTGGCCATGGCTAAGGGGACCTTAGACTGAGCTTCAACGACCTTGGCCCGCATTTCTTGGGTCTTAGCGACATTTTCTTGTTCCTCAGCCACGGCTAGGGCCCGGCGTTCTTCAGCCTTGGCTTGGGCAATTCGCTTGTCTGCTTCAGCTTGTTCGGCCTGTAATTTAGCCCCAATATTTCTTCCGACATCCACATCAGCAATATCAATGGACAAGATTTCATAAGCAGTCCCCGAGTCAAGTCCCTTGCGGAGGATGGTTTGAGAAATGGAATCTGGATTTTCCAAAACCTCTGAGTGATTTTGCGAGCTCCCTACTGTGGTCACAATCCCCTCGCCAACCCGGGCAATAATGGTTTCTTCTCCTGCCCCACCGACTAAGCGTTCAATATTAGCGCGAACAGTTACCTTAGCCTTTGCCTTGACTTCAATCCCATTACGGGCCACTCCGGCAATGATTGGGGTTTCAATAACCTTAGGGGTAACTGAAACTTGTACCGCTTCAAAGACGTCACGCCCGGCGAGATCAATGGCCGCCGCTTGCTTAAATTCCAAATCAATATTAGCTCTTTGGGCAGCAATCAAGGCATCAACCACCGAATTCACGTCCCCGCCGGCTAGGTAATGGGCTTCGAGTTCATTAATATCGATGGCTAAACCGGCCTTGGTCGCTTTGATCATTGGTTTAATAATACGTGAAGGATTCACCCGCCGTAAGCGCATCCCAATTAAGTTACCAATGCCTACCTTAACTCCGGAAAAATAGGCCGTTATCCACAAACCAATCGGAACAAAAACGAAAAAGAGAATGATTAATGTCAGTAGTAAAACCATGATAATAAAAAAACTGCCCGCCTGTAAATTTGTCATTGGATATCATCCTTTCTGTATTGCTTTTTCCAAGTAAAACAAAAATTTTTACCTGATCGCCTTATTTTATTTCAGCGACTAGCAAGCGATCATTCTTCACCTTAATGACTGTGACCTCGCTTCCCTTTTCTATATAGTGATACTGACTAAGAACTTCGAGAATTTCCCCATTAGAGAAGCGGGCCTTGCCCACTGGACGGCAATCAGTGACTGCGATCGCCCTCTGGTTGAGATATTTGGATGGGTCAGCTAAGGACTGGAAACCATCCGCTTCTGTCAGTGAAGTGTCTAAAACCATTTTCTTTGTGAAGGGCATTTGAAAACCTAAGCGGGTTAAGATTATCACTGTGACTATAGCAATCGTTAAGGCCAGGGTGCCGTCGATTAAGGCCCTTAACCAATCTCCCTGCAGTTGCCATAAGGATAGATAAATCACAGCTAGACCCATCAAGCCTAAAAGCCCCATAGTGGGTAAAAGAAATTCAAAAGCCAGGAGAGAAAACCCTAGAACCAATAAGATCACAGCCAGCCAAGAAGCACTAGCAAAGAAATAAAAGTATAAAACAAAGAGAATCAGGCTTATTAAGCCCATAAAGAGATACTCTCTAGTCATCAAAGCGACTATTAAAGCCAGGACTCCTAAAAGAAAGAGCAGACTTCCCATCCTACCACCAACTCCCTTCTTTTCTCGCTTTAATAATAGCACAGCCTTAAATAATACAGAAACAGAAAGATAAGAAAAATGTCCCAAAAGTTGGCTTTGCCCTGGGACAAGACTGACTTTTGAAAGACATTTTACCGAACTTAATATACAAAAAAGCTGGGATTATTTCCCAGCAATTTCGCCCTTTAGCTCCAGTTGCTATAGCTGTTCGAAGCGGAGCGAGTTACAGATATAGTATGCGTAACGGTCTTGCTCTTTAGTGCACTTGTCGCACTCTGTTCATTAATCATTAAATTGGCTTTGGTAGAGTTGGGCGTATTTACCATTTTTAGCCAGTAATTCTTCATGGCTTCCTTGTTCAACAATATCCCCCTGGTCTAGGACCAGAATTTTATCAGCTTCCACAATAGTGGACAAGCGGTGGGCAATCACAAAGTTGGTTCGCCCTTGCATGAGCTTAGCCATGGCTGACTGGATAAGTTGTTCGGTACGGGTGTCCACTGACGAGGTGGCTTCATCAAGGATCATGACTTCCGGGTTAGATATAAAGGCCCGGGCAATGGTAATTAATTGCTTTTGCCCTTGAGAGATATTATTGCCTTCTTCATTTAAGAGAGTGTTAAAGCCATCAGGCAGGCTTTGAATAAAGTGATAGCAATGAGCATCCTTGGCTGCTTGAACCACTTCTTCATCGCTAGCTCCCTCGGCCCCATAACGGATATTATCCGCAATGGTCCCCTGCTGGAGCCAGGTATCTTGAAGCACCATGCCAAAAAACTGACGCAGGTTTTCCCGGCTGGCTTGGCGGATATCAATACCGTTGACGCGAATAGCCCCGCGGTTAACATCATAGAACCGCAACAATAAAGAAATCAGGGTGGATTTTCCTGCCCCGGTTGGCCCTACAATCGCTATAGTTTGACCTTTTTCAACCTGGAGATTCAAGTCTTTAATAATCATCTCTTCCTCATAGGCAAAGCCAACATGGTCAAAGACAATACTTTCAATGGGTGCCTCTATTTCATAAGTGCTATCCTCAACCACTTCGGGAGCATCTAATAATTCAAAGACCCGGTCGGCCGAGGCCAGGGTTTCTTGGAGAAGAGTAGCCATTTCGGCAATGGTATTAATGGGCCGGGTAATTTTTTGACTATATTGGATAAAAGCCAAGACATCCCCAATTAAAATTCTCTGCCCTAAGACAAGTAACCCTCCCACAATGGCAATGGCCACGTAGCCAATATTACTGATAAAGGTCATCACTGGCAGTAAGATCCCCGCCATAAAAGAGGCATGGTAGGAGACTTCATAGAGATGGTTATTATAGCGTTGAAATTCTTGGTCAGCCCGGTCTTGATAATTATAGGCCTTAATCAAATCAGTCCCGGTGAAACTTTCCTCAATGTAGCCCACAATAGCTCCCAGGCCCTTCGCCTTGGCCCGAAAATATTTCTGCGACCGTGAGGTGATGAAGCGGGTTGCGAAAAAGGACAGCGGAATGGTAATAAAGAAAATTCCCGTCATGGTGACTGAAATTCTAAGCATCATAATCAAAATTCCCACTAAGAGGATGGCCCCGTAAAAGACTTGGTCAATACTTTGCTGGATATTACGTCCCAAGCTTTCAATGTCATTGGTCATCCGACTCAATAAGTCCCCAGTCAATTGTTGGTCGAAGAAGGACAGGGGGATTTTCTTGATTTTTTCCGAGACGGCTTGGCGCAATTCCTTGATAAAGGATTGAGCCAAATAGGTCAGCAAGCGCCCCTGAAAGTAACGGAAAAGGCCCAGGACCAGGTAAATGGCAATAAGATAGAGACAGAAGACCTTGATCTGGTCAAAATTAATGGCCTGGCCCTGGCTGATGTCGGCTGCAATGCCATTGGTTAAGTCTCCCATAATCCGAGGAGCGATAATATCACAGGCTGCAATCACAATAGTCGCTAACAAGCTAAAAATGAGCAGCCAATGGTACTTGCCTAAATGTTTGATTAAACGCAGCAAATTAGCTTGGCTACTTTGGTGTTTCTTCCTAGCCATGGATGTCATCCTCCTCCCCTTGACTAATAACAATTTCACGATAGAGTTTAGAATGCTTCATAAGCTCTTCGTGGTTGCCATATGCACTGACCTTGCCCTCATCTAAGACCAGGATCTTATCGGTATGGCGGATGGTGGCCACTCTTTGGGCCACAATAATTAACATGGCATCGCCCAAGTTATCTTTTAGGGCTTGGCGCAATTGATAATCCGTTTGATAGTCTAAAGCTGAAAAAGAATCATCAAATAAGTAAAGGGGAACCCGGCGGCTAAGAGCCCGGGCAATGGCCAAGCGCTGGCGTTGCCCACCGGAAAAATTAACCCCTCCCCGAACCATGCGGTCAGCTAGGGGACTGTCAGATAAGAAGTCCCTAGCTTGGGCAATTTGGAGGTTATCCTCCATAGCGGCATCCGTGACGGATTCATCCGCATAAGATAGATTTTCCCCCACAGTCTTGGTAAAGAAGAAATTCTGTTGGGGAATATAAGAAATGTACTGGCGAACCGATCCTGGCGCTAAACTTTCAATGGCATGACCATTAATTAAGAGCTCGCCCTCACTGGGTGGGTAAAACTGTAAGAGGAGTTTTAAGAGGGTTGATTTCCCTGACCCGGTTCCACCAATGATCCCTAGGCTTTCCCCTTTACTTAAAGAGAAATTAATCTTATCTAGGGCAGGTAAGGCCGCTCCTGGATAATAAAAAGTCAAATCCTTGGCCTCTACCCGACTAATGGGTTCGGTAAGTAAATTATCACCGATCATCTCTGCTTGTGGATAGGCTAAGACTTCACTAATTCTTTCCGTAGAAGTCACGGTCCGTGGCAACATAGTAAGTAAGTTACAAATCATAATTAAGGCCGTTAAGACCTGGGTAATATACTGGAGATAGGCCATTAAACCACCAATCTCTAAACTTCCCTGGCTAATTAAATGAGCCCCAAAATAGGCAATGGCAACAATTCCTAGATTTAAAACCGTGGAAAGAATCGGCATGACCGTAATCATTAAATTGTTGACCTTTAAGGCGATTTGATAATATTCATCATTGGCCTGACTAAAGACGGTTTCTTCATAGCCATTCTTATTAAAGGCCCGAATCACCTTTAAACCGGTCAAGCGCTGGCGAAAGAGCAGGTTGATCCGGTCTAACTTCCCTTGTAAACGGGGAAAATAAGGGAGGGCCTTCTTGATAATGACCCACATCCCCAAAAATAAAAAGGGAATACTCAGTAAAATAATAACGGATAATTGCATGTTGGTTAACATGGCCATAATCAGGCCCCCAATAAACATGAGCGGACCACGCACCCAAGGCCTTAGTCCCATAAGCGCCATTTGTTCTACCTGGCTGACATCGTCTGTCGTTCGCGTGATTAAGGATGAAATGCCAAAATGTTCGGTGTCATCAAAGGTCATATGGTTGACCTTGGTATAAATAGCATGTCTGACGTCACGGGAAAATCCCATGGCTACCTTGGCAGAATGAAAGGCCGCAGACCCCCGACAGATCACTGTCAACAGCACGACCACCAGCATTAAGCTCCCAATTTTTAAAATAAATGAGGTATCCCCTTGGGCCACGCCCTGGTCAACCACTTCAGCCATTAAGCGCGGTAAAAATAATTCCCCTAGGGCATTACCAAAAGTTAAAGCAATCACCAGCAAAATCCGCCAGCGATAACCCTTTAAATAGGAAAATACTTGCATAAAAATGACCAACCTCCCCCTTAAATTGATTACTGACTAACTACTAAAATACCCTATCTAAAAAAACATAGCAAATCATTTACCTATCCACTAAAAAAGCCCCGCTAGAAGCGAAGCTTGTTAATAGGTAATTTGAATATAGTCTCCCAAACTTAATCAATCATAGGCTTATGTATTTGACTCACTGCCCGGCTTGAATTCTTGAGAGCTATTTTTTGGCCAGCACAAGGCCTAGCCGCTTAATTATAGCGACCAAGAAGACGTTTAACCTTCTCATAGAGGGCGAGAAAGTGGGGATGTGGTGACCAGGTAAAGGTCCCAATATTTCTTTCCGCATAGCCGTTAAAGGATTGCTTGAAATGAAGCAAGCCGTTATTTTCATCAAAGGGCTCACTGATGCCCAGGAAATTATAGACCGGAATGTCATGGTCTAGGGCCAGCTTGATGGATTGATCTTGGATGAGATAAGGAGCATTGATGATGGAATATTCCTCATCTGAACCCGAATAGAGATAGGTCATCTCATAAGGACTCTCAATAAAGAGAGCCACTGCTAAAACGGTTTGTTCTTCTTTGGCTTGGTCCACCCAGACTTGGGCATCGGTAATCTTTTTCACTTGAGCGTCATATTGGGATTGGTATTCCCGTCTTTGGTTGTTCTTTTTGCGGCTATTGGGATTTTTAACCAGGTCTTCATCTAAGTCCGCTAAGATTCCTTCTAATTCCTCTTGACGTTCAACTAAACTCGCTTGGTAGTCTTTGAAGTTAATTTCCGCAATGACAAAGCGGGCCGCACTGCCAATGTTTTGGTAAACTTCTTCAAAGTATGGATATTCCTTAGGCGCAATCCCCAATCGCTGACAGGTCTCCTCATAGCAAGCATAGAAGCGCGGCATTTCTTCAATGCCAGTAATCTCTCGGACCACGGTACTATACTTATGGGCTTGTTTGAGGGATTGTTGGGCGCCATGGAGGTAGGATTTTTCCACCTTGTTGGGGTCAACTGTAGTCAAATCCTTCTTATAATTCCAGTCAAAGCCGGCAAATTCTGGTCTTTTGTCTTGGTAATGGTAGGTGAAGCCTGCTGCTTGAATCCAGGAAACCAGATCTTCATTAATCTTTTTGGGGTTTTGTGCCTTTTCATCAGTAACAATAATCCCAACATCTGGCTTCACGAGTAAGGAGATCCCCTTATGAGACTTGACAAAATCCTTAATCCCATTCAAGAAAGTAATGATTTGGTCGCGATTGCTTAAATCGCCAGGTAGCCAGCCTTCTAATTCAAAGGCCCCACCCACATGGGTAGGTAAGCTGGCCAAAATGCAGGCTTCTAGAATCTGATTTTGGTCGTCTGCTAAGGCTAAATAATGAATGTCTCGGCCCCGGGCGGCTTTTAAGCGCGCCATGTCTAGCGATTGCAAGTGGTTACTGCGGCCTAATTGCTTGATCCACTTGTCAAAATCATCTGCTGCTATTTCAACGAATTTCATTTATCCCACTAGTCTCCTTCACATTTACCCTTTTTTGCCACGTTTTTTACGTTGCTTATTTAATTTCTTCTTCATGTGTTTTGCTGCTAGTTCTTGAGCCCGCTGTTTCTTGCGACGGCCACCATCCATACCAGGCATATTAGGCATATTCCCCATTCCATTAGGCATGCCCCCCATTAGGGAAGATAAGGAACTCATATCCCCATTGGTCATGGCTGACATCATGGTCCGACTTTGGTTAAATTGTTTAATCAATTGGTTAACTTGGTTGACCGTGGTTGCTGATCCCTTAGCAATCCGCCGACGCCGGCTTTGGTTAATTTCATCCGGATGGGTCCGTTCATAATCAGTCATGGACTGGATAATGGCCTTGGTACGGACCATATCTTTAGGGTCGATGTTTAACTTATCAACCGGTAGTATCTTATTTAAGCCCGGTATCATCTTGATAATGCTTTCAAATGAGCCCATCTTGTTCATTTGATCCATTTGCTTAACGAAGTCATTAAAGTCGTAGGTATTGGCCTGCATCTTAGCTGCCATCTCTTCGGCTTCTTTTTCATCAAATTCTTTTTGGGCCTTTTCAATTAGGGTCATCATGTCCCCCATACCCAAAATTCGGTTAGACATCCGGTCAGGATAGAAGGTTTCAATGTCTTCTAATTTTTCCCCGACCCCGGTAAATTTAATTGGTTTGCCAGTGATAGAAGCAATGGACAAGGCGGCCCCACCACGAGTATCCCCGTCTAACTTAGTCAGGACTACCCCGGTGAGTTCTAATTCTTCATCAAAAGTCTTCGCCACATTAGCAGCTTCTTGACCACTCATGGCATCAACGGTTAAGAGAATTTCATCGGGATGAACAGCTGCTTGGATGTTTTTCAATTCATCCATCAGGGTTTGGTCGATCTGTAAGCGTCCGGCAGTATCGATAAAGATAGTATCGTAGTTATTCTCTTTGGCATAAACGACTGCCTTTTGGGCGATCTCAACAGGGCTCACTTGGTTACCTAGTTGAAAGACTGGTAGATCCAGCTGACGACCAATGGTTTCTAGTTGGTCAATAGCAGCAGGCCGGTAGACGTCAGCGGCCACTAAGAGAGGTTTGCGATGGTCTTCTTCCCGTAAGTGATTGGCTAGTTTACCCACCGTGGTAGTTTTACCAGCCCCTTGTAAACCAGCCATCATAATAATTGTTGGCCCTGCTTCATTATAGTTAATGCCAACTTGCTCGCCACCCAATAATTCAGTCAATTCTTCATCGACGATTTTGACAATTTGTTGGGTGGGACTCAGTGATTCTAAGACATCACTATTTAGGGCCTTATCTTGGACCTTGCGAACAAAGTTTTTAACCACTTTAAAGTTAACATCAGCCTCGAGTAAGGCCAAACGCACTTCCCGCATCATTTCTCGCAAGTCGCCTTCTGAGATTTTTCCCTTTTTACCGACTTTTTCTACCGCTCCTTGCAGGCGGTCCGATAAACTTTCAAAAGCCATTCCTTACACCTCTTTATCATCCATTATTAGTAACTTATCTATTGTTTGATTGAGTACTTCATCTTGGGCATAGTTGTTTTTGACATAGTCCCTGAGGCCCTTGATCGTCGCTTGTCGCTTACGGAAGTCAGTGGCTAAGTGTAAACGGGACTCATAATTTTCAAGGGTCTTCTCCGTTCTACGAATGTTGTCATAAACGGCCTGCCGACTGACATCGAAATAGGCCGCAATTTCACCGAGGGAGTAGTCATCTTGGTAGTAAAGACTAATATAATCTTGTTGTTTTTTAGTTAATAACTGGTAATAGAAGTCCAGTAAACGGTTAATTTCATTAGTCTTTTGAATTTCCATATCTGCCTCCATCACTAGATTACTTCTAGCTTACAATCTTTAAGAATACCGAAGTCCTTAGGGAAAGTCAATGCAGATCCCAGTAAAATCCCCTTAAGATTAGGGAGTCAGAAAAAGGCTGGGACCCATTCCCCAGCCTAGTATATCAAAACCTGTTTCAAGCGCAGAGCAAGCGTCCGCTTCAGAAAATGGCGACAATTTCTTCTTAAAAATTTTTACGCCTTTTTCTTCCAGCGATCTTGCTCCTTGACGCGCTGGTCACACTCTCATGATTTTTAAACTTCAACGACGTCTTTAACTAATTGATAAATAAATTTCTCCCCGTCAAAGGGTTGTAAATCATCCATGCCTTCGCCTAGTCCTATCAGCTTCACTGGTAGGTCTAACTCATAACGAATGGCAAAGATAACACCACCGCGAGCAGTACCATCTAACTTGGTTAGGACTAAACCGGTAATGTCAACAGTTTTGTTAAATTCCTTAGCCTGTACCAAGGCATTTTGTCCCGTCGTAGCATCCAGGACTAGTAAGGTTTCATGGGGAGCGTCAGGGATTTCCCTTTTAATGACCCGGTTCATCTTATCCAATTCATTCATTAGGTTCTTCTTGTTTTGTAAACGACCAGCTGTGTCGATGAGTAAATAATCATAGCCTTCACTGACCGCCTTATGAACAGCGTCATAAACCACGGCAGAAGGGTCCCCATTGGCCTTACCACTAACCACCGGCGCTCCGACCCGTTGACCCCAGGTATTTAATTGTTCTACCGCTCCGGCCCGAAAGGTATCTCCAGCAGCTAGGAGAACTTTCTTGCCCTGGCTGATGTAATGGTGGGCCACCTTAGCAATGGTGGTGGTTTTTCCAACTCCATTAACCCCGACAAAGAGCATCACAGTTGGTCCATCGGGATTTTCCTTTAAGGAAACTGGGCTGTCCTGACCCTTTTCATAGATCTTGACCATTTCCTCAATCACAGTATTTTTGACATCTTCTCCCTTGGTCACATTCCGTCTTTGCACTTCCTCACGAACGGCATCTGACAGGGCTAAGGTCATATCAAAGCCCACATCACTGGTAATCAAGGCTTCTTCTAAGTCATCAAAGAATTCCTCATCCACCTCACGAAAACCAGCAAAGAGGTCATTCATACGCTCGGAAAAACTTTTCCGCGTTTTCTCGACACCTTTGTCGTATTTTTCAAAGACAATCTTTTCTTCTTCTTCCTCCCGGTTCTTCGCTTGTTCAGCGACTAGCGGATCTTCACCGGTAAAGGCTTGTTTAATACGGTCAAATAAACCCAAATTGTTTCACTCCCTTATGACTTCAATACCAATTCTTCAATGGCATGGGCAACCCCATCGTCCATATTAGATTTGGTAATATAGTCAGCATATTTTTTTATTGCTTCATTGCCATTAGCCATGACAACGGCTGTTCCTGCCCATTGTAACATAGCCTTATCGTTCTCTTCATCACCAATGGCCATGACCTCACTAACATCGATATTTAAATAATTGGCCAAGGCCGCCAAACCTTGTCCCTTATCCACGCCCTTAGGCATGACCTCCAACTGATGGCCGTGAGAACGCATGACGGAATAGTCTTGATAAAGCCAGTCCGGCAATTTTGATAGCTGGTCTTCAATATGTTCCTTAGGGGTATTGGTCACCGTTTTATAAAAATGATGGTCCATACCCACAGCTTCCAAGTCAAAAGGGACAAAGGGAAGAAAAGGCATTTGTTGGTCATAGTGACCCGGCCAGTCCTTGGGATACTTCAAACGATGGACAGTATTAATGTCTACCGCATCAATAGGCAAGCCCAGCGGATACATCATGTCATAAATCCGCAACACATCTGCTGTCGTCATAATGGTTTCAGAAATAATCTCGCGGGAATCATTATGTAGAACTAAGCCACCATTATAGGTAATAGAGAAATGTTTCGCAGTATTCATGTTAAAGCGATCCAAGGCAAATTGAATGCCTTCAATGGGACGACCGGTGCAAATCACCACTTCAATCCCCGCTTCCACCGCTCTTCTTATGGTAGAAGCATTGGCTTCACTAATGGTCTTATCATCGCGTAATAAGGTTCCATCTAAGTCAATAGCAATAAGTTTAATCATGCAATCTATCCTTTATAAATCCTTAGCGCATGCCGAAGCAAACTTTACAAAATTTCTTTCTCATTATATCACAGATCAAGAAAATAACCCATTTTGGAAAGGATGTGAGGAAGGATCAGTGAGGGAGATTCCTTGGAAGAAAAGATGATAAGATCAGCTTGCTGATCGTTCAACTTTTCTGAAAGGACATCCCCTTACCCTTCCGAACTCAACTAAGGAGAGTGTGAGCTGACGGCAAAAAGTGAAACGCTGGAAGAAATATGCGGAAATCCTTGAAAAGGATTGACAAATATTTCTGAAGCGGAGGTCACTTTTGTCAGCGAACAGGTTTGGGGAGAGTGTGACAAGCGCGCCAAAAGGCAAGACCGCTACGCATACTATATCTGTAACTCGCTAACGCTTCGAACAGCTATAGCAAACTGGAGCTAAAGGGCGAAAGAAGTCTCCAAGAGACTTCGTCGACCTTTAGTGAAGTGGACGCTTGCTCTGCTCTTGGAGCAGGTTTGGAGAGTGTGAGCTGACGGCAAATCCTTAACTAAAAAAGCTGGGAGACTCGCCCCCAGCCTTGATGACTTTTTAAATCCATTATCTCCTAATTCAACTGGTCATCAACGTCTTCTAAACGAACCGAAGCCAGCTGGGAAATTCCCTCTTGTTGCATGGTCACGCCATAGAGAATGTTAGCGGCTTCCATGGTTCCCTTACGATGAGAAATAACAATAAATTGAGTTTTTTGAGCAAATTTTTGCAAATAGCGCCCATAGCGGGCCACATTGGCATCATCTAAGGCGGCTTCAACTTCATCCAGAATGGAGAAAGGCACCGTTTTGACATCCAAAATAGCAAAGAGCAGGGCAATAGCAGTAAGGGCCCGCTCACCGCCCGATAATAAGCTCAAGAGCTGGAGTTTCTTCCCTGGTGGTTGGGCCATGATTTCTACCCCAGTATTCAGTAAGTCATTGGGATCGGTAAGCTTGAGGGTCGCCTTCCCCCCACCAAAGAGAGCCGGGAAAATACTTTCAAAGGCGTCGCGGATAGCTTCAAAGGTAGTCTTAAAGCGGCTAGAGACTTCACTGTCCATTTCAGCAATGGTTTGATAGAGATTTTCACGAGCATCGATAGCATCTTGGCGCTGTTTATCGATAAAGCAAAAACGCTCATAGACCTCATCATATTCCTCAATGGCCTGCATATTCACTGGTCCCAGGCTGTCAATGGCCTGCTTTAATTGCTTAACCCGGCTGGAGGCTTGGTCAATCGACATGGTTAACTGACTTTCTGCCCGCGCCCGTTCATAGGTCAAACCGTATGATTCACTCAACTGTTCCAGGTGATTATCGATTGAAACCTCATAGCGACTGGCACTGGCTTCTAACTTAGCAATACTTTGTAAGTTGCTTTGAATTTCTGAGTTCAGTTGACTAATCATTTGATTGGCAGCTTCAACCTTTTGACTAGCTTTCTGGCGTTCTTCTTTGGCTGTTTTTAACTGAGACTGGATATCTTTACTTTGCTTTTGGAAACTTTGTAATTGAGCCTCTAAATGCTTTTTCTTCTCCTCCTGGTCGCTATCATTAGTCAGAGCTTGGCTGAGTAAGTTAGCAAGTTCTTGATAAGACTTTTCCTGGTCAGCGAGCTCTGCGGATAAACTGTTTTTTCGGTCCTTAGCCTGCTTCACTTGCTCCTTGGTGACCGCAAAGTCAGTCGCAATCTGTTGAAACTCGTCTTGCAAGTGGGCTTTTTGTTGGCCCTTTTCTTCATCAGAGAGTAAACGAGCATCGATCTTGGCCTTGGCTGCTTGAATTTTTCCCTGTAAGTGAGTCAGTTTTTTCTGACTGGTGGCCAGGTCTGCCTGACTCTGCTCAACATCCTCTTGGCTGAGATTTTTCTCATAGTCTTGGCCTTGAACTTCCTTAGCCAATTTCTCCAGCTCTTGAGTCAAGCGCTCCCTTTCGGTCTGGCTAGAGCGCAGGTCATAGCGGGCTTCACTGCCCTTTTCTTTCAAGCTTTCTAAGGCCTGGGCCATCTGATCTTGGTCTTTCTCTTGGGTCGCTATCCGGCTAGCTGCTTCTTGGTAAGCGGCTTCCATAGACTCAATCGCTTGGCTTAAGCTTTGGATGTCATTTTTACGACTAAGGAGGGAGGTCTGGGTCCGCTTATTAGCACCCCCGGTTAAGGATCCGCCTGCATTAACGAGGTCCCCGGTCAAAGTGACGATCCGGTAACGAGCATGGAGGGCCTGGGATAGACGGCGAGCCCCGGTTAAGTCCTCAGCCAGAATGATATTTCCCATCACATTTTCCATGACGGTTTGAAATTGATCGTCAAAGTCTACCAAGTCAACCAACAGGCCGATATAAGCGGGATCAGCTTGGACCCGGCTGACTTGCTGGTCACTGATTCGCCGACTTTTCATAGTATCCAGGGGGAGGAAGGTCGCCCGCCCAGCCTTCTTGGCCTTCAAGTAGGTAATCACTTCCTGGGCCACTTGGCCATCCTGGGTGACGATATTTTGCATGCTGCCCCCTAAGGCCGTTTCTACCGCCAGGGTATAGTCCTCAGGCACATCGATCAATTCCGCAATAGCCCCAAAAATCCCTCTTTTTTGACTCTTTAATTTCAGGGCGTTTTTAACCCCGTAATAAAAGCCTTCGTGATTATCCTCTAAATTCTTTAAGGAATCTAATTGAGCTTGCTTTCTCAAAAGCTTTTGATTGAGTGTCTGGTTAGCATTGGTCGCCTTTTGAACTTGGGCTTGGGCTTGTTGCAAGGACTGGACTTGGGTTTGGTATTCTTGGAGCAAGTCTTTTAACCTTTGCTCTTTGTGACTAATTTCTTGGTCCAATTCTTCCTGCTGGTCTTCCAGTTTAGCCTGTTCTTTTTTAGTGGACCGGATCCTCTCAGCATATTTTTCTTGGTTCTTTTGCCCTTGTTGGATATCCTTCTCATTTTGCTGGATTTGATTAGATAAATGACTCTCTTCCTGTAAATAAGCGATATATTGGTTACGTAAATCTTCCAAATCTTCTTCGCTATAATCACTTAAAGCGGCTAATTGATCCTTGAGGGATTGATAGGAGTCGGCTTGGCTTTGATAAGTTTCTTGGTACTTATCTAGCTGAGCCTGGTTACTTTTTAAGTTTGCTTTCAGTTTTTCAATTTTTGCTTGTAAATTGGCCTGTTCTTTTTCTTGGCTTTGGCGGTTAGACTGGATAAAACGCTGCTCCTGCTCCATCATTTGCAGTTGACTACGCAATTTCTCCCCAGCCTGGAGCTTGACCACATAGTTGTCATTGAGATCATTGACACGGTCATCAGACTGTTCTTCAGCAACCTTGGCTTGGGAGAGAGCTGTTTCTTCCTGGTCAAGCTGCCTCTTCTTAGTTTCATTGCTTGCTTGAATGCTTTCCAAATCTTTTTTAGCCAGTTGCCATTGTTCATTGAGGGTTTCAATTTGAACGGCAGTCAGGGCAATTTCAATTTGACTGAGCTCTTGCTTCTTATCCCGGTAGGAAACGGCTGCTTCTTTTTGCTCCTTGAGGGGGTCCAAGCGCCCTTCAATTTCTGACAAGATATCTTCAATTCGATTTAAATTCTCTTGAGACCGGTCAAGCTTACGTTCAGCTTCTTGCTTCTTACTCTTATACTTCATGACCCCAGCAGCTTCTTCAAAGATAGCGCGCCGCTCTTCAGCCCGCTGGGTAAAGATTTCTTCCACCTTACCTTGGGAAATAATAGAGAAGGATTCCTTCCCCACTCCCGTATCCATCATTAACTGGGTGATATCCTTTAAGCGGCAATTTTGGCCATTAATTTTATAGATACTGTCCCCCGAACGGGTATAGCGTCTCAAGACCGAGACTTCATCACTATCCATATCAAGAACCCGGTCACTGTTATCAAAAGTTAAAACAACCTGGGCGTATTGGGATTGCCGTCGACTTTGTGAACCTGAGAAAATAACGTCATCCATTCTTTTCCCCCGCAGTGATTTCGCGGATTGTTCACCGAGCACCCATTTCACTGCTTCAGTGATATTCGATTTACCACTACCGTTTGGTCCAACTATGGCTGTAAAACCCCGGTCGAGTTCAACCCGGGTTTTCTCTGCAAAGCTCTTAAAACCGACCATTTCAATTGTTTTTAAATACACACACTTGCCGTCCTTTATTTATCTTTTTGTATATCCTCGAGGGCCTGTTTGGCTGCCGCCTGTTCAGCGTGCTTCTTGGAAGTCCCCTGGCCTTGCCCGATGATTTCACCATCCAAACAGACCGCTACTTCAAAACGTTTATTATGGGAGGGTCCAGATTCCTTCAACAAACGATAAGATAGGTTAATCTGACCATCTTTTTGTAGTTCTTCTTGGAGGGCGGTTTTATTGTCTCGGTGGTCCTTAAATTCACCGCTCTCGATCTTAGGATAAATGGTTTGCTCTAGAAACTTCTCAATAGCATCTAACCCAAGATCAAGATATAAGGCTCCCACAACGGCTTCAAATAAATCACAAAGTAAGGAAGAACGTTCGCGACCACCATTGGCTTCTTCACCGTGCCCTAGACGGACGTATTGGTCAAAGCCACACTCCTTACACCGTTTACTCAAACTTTCCTCACAGACAATTAAAGCCCGAATCCGAGATAAGTCGCCTTCTGGCAGTTGGGGAAAGTAATGGTAGAGGAAATTAGACACCGTTAATTCTAAAACGGCATCGCCTAAAAACTCAATCCGTTCATTATCTTCTAAATTTTCTTTGCGTTTTTCATTCACATAGGATGAATGGGTGAAGGCAATTTGATAATGACGTTTTTCTTGAATGTCCAAATCAAATTGTTCTTTAAAAAGCTGCTTAATGGCTTTAAACATGGTTTTCCTCCTTAATAATTAACTCTTTTTCGCCAAACTGATAGCATCAACTAATTCTTCTAAGGTTTCAATATGGTCTGCGGTTGAATCGGGAATGGAGACCTTGAAATAATCTTCTAAGGTCATGACCAGCTCCACAATATCTAAGGAATCCGCCCCCAGGTCCTTAGATAAGTGGGTGGTTTTATCGATTTTCTCATCTTCCAAACCGAATCGCTCGCTGATCATTTCTCGAATGATATCAAAAATTTTTCTCTCTTCCATAGTTGGTCTTCCTTCCCAAAGCAATTCCTTTCTAAAGAACTAGTCTTCTGCTTGAATTTCCTTATTAGTGATTTGTTGGGCCAGACTGTCATAGGTGCCTGACTTGACAATTTGCCGGGCCTGGCCGATGGTTGCAGCAACGGTCTTGGCACTAGCGTTACCGTGACACTTAATCACTGGGGCTTTAACCCCAAACAGGGTCGCTCCACCAACACTTTCAATATCAAATTGTCCTAGGGTTTCCTTTAAGGAATTTTTTATCAATAGAGCTCCTAATTTTGTTTTTAGGTTCCCTGATTTGAGGCTATGACTGACTAATGTAAGAATCTCTTTAGCTGTCCCTTCAATGGCCTTTAGAACGGCATTACCGGTAAAGCCATCACTAACCACCACATCGCAGGCCCCAGCTAAGATGTCACGGGATTCCACATTACCGATGAAGTGGATCTGTTCTTCTTGGCTCAATAATTCAAAGGCTTCTTTAGTGACTTTGTTGCCCTTAGTATCCTCAGAGCCATTATTCAGAAGCCCCACCCGTGGCTGACTCTTGCCTAAGACATCCTTGGCATATTGGTTACCCATCAAGGCATTCTCCCAAAGTTGCTTGGCCTTGGCATCGGCATTAGCGCCCATATCTACCAAGACAAAGGATTCCCCTGATTCTCTTAAATTAGGTAGGGTTCCCAATAAGGCCGGACGGTCAATTCCTTTAATTCGTCCGACTAGCAAGGTTCCTGCTGCTAAGAGGGCCCCCGTATTACCGGCTGAGACCAAGGCATGAGCCTGACCCTTCTTTACCGCCTTAGCGGCAACAACCATGGAGGCATCCTTCTTGCGGCGGATGGCCCGGACTGGTTCATCATCACCAGCAATTTTTTCAGAACAATGGACAATCTCAATAGGATAGTCGCCCTCAGGGAGCAAGGCTTGGATTTGGTCTTGGTCCCCATAGAGCAGAATCTGAATATCGGAATAGGTCTGGACTGCTGCCAGGGCCCCTTCCACGATAGCTTGAGGGGCGTGGTCACCACCCATAGCATCTACTGCAATTTTAATCATGTGCTTCACTCCTTTAGCCTCGATCAGGCTTGACGTTCTTCTTCCACTTGATTCAACCAGGCGCCTAGTAAGGGATAGTCCTGGGCATTTTCCATGAGGTAGGGAGCAAATTGAATAGCGTCCTGGCGGCTATATTCCAGAATCTCACCATCTTCGACCGGGTCGGCTAAGTGGAATTCAGGTAAGCCACTTTGCTTGGTTCCAAAATAGTCCCCTGCTCCCCGCAACTCTAAGTCTTGCTGGCTCAAATAAAAGCCATCATTGGACTCAGTCATTATTCGCATCCGTTCTTTACCGTTTTCCGTATGGGGGTCAGCCAACAAGAGACAGAAAGAGGCTGCCTGGCCCCGGCCAACCCGACCTCGTAATTGGTGGAGCTGGGCTAGACCGAAGTGGTCGGCATCCAAGATAACCATTAAGCTAGCATTGGGAACATTGACTCCCACCTCAACCACCGTCGTGGCAACCAGAAGCTGGATCGTATTTTCACTATAGGCCTGCATGACAGCTTCTTTTTCTTCATTAGATAACTGCCCATGAAGGAGACCGACCTGGTAGTGGTCCCCAAAACGGGCCTGGTAATCAACATAAATTTTCTCTGCGTTTTGGGCCTCGACTTTTTCTGACTCTCCTACCAGGGGACAAATAATATAAGCTTGTCGCCCCTTAGCTAGTTCCTGCTTTAAGAGGTAGTCGACCTGGCTAGCCTCCTGGGGCCTTAGCCAGAGGGTCTTAACCGGCTGACGGCCAGCGGGGAGTTCCTTTAATTTGGAAACTTCCATATCGCCCATCAAAGTAATCTCTAGGGTCCGGGGAATGGGGGTAGCGGTCATATAGAGAACATTGGGATGGCGGTCTGTATTCTTATCGATTAATTGCCGACGCTGCTTAACCCCAAAACGATGCTGCTCATCGATAATGACTAGCCCCAGGTCCTTAAAATGAACATCTTCCTGGAAGAGGGCATGGGTGCCGATCATTAAGTCAAGGTCTCCCTGGGCCAGCTGGGCGAGGATTTGCTTGCGTTCTTTGCCCTTGGTAGACCCGGTTAACAAGGCACAGCGCAGTCCTGTGGCTTGGTAGATACTTTGGGCCTCTTTAAAATGCTGTTCAGCTAAAATTTCGGTAGGTACCATTAAGGCCCCTTGAAAGCCAGCCGATACAGCAGCCGCTAGAGCGATTAAAGCCACAATGGTCTTCCCACTCCCCACGTCCCCTTGCAAAAGCCGGTTCATGGGATAGGGCTGTAGGAGGTCCCGACAAATTTGATTAGTAACTTCTTTTTGTCCCTGGGTCAATTCAAAGGGAATCGAGCGGATAAATTCTTTCAGCTGGTCATTGTCATAGAGAATCTGTACCCCTGCTTCTTGGTAGCGCTGGTTGAGCTTGCGCCATTGGATACGGAGACTATAAAGAAAGAGTTCCTGGTACTTAATCTGGCGCCGGGCATGCTGGCTATCAGACTCAGTATTTGGAAAATGCATTAAGCGAATGGCCTGGCGATGGGGAATTAACTGGTAGCGCCTTGACAATTCTTCGGGGATTAGCTCAGGAATCTGATCTTCATACTGGTCAAGAGCTGTCTTAATTAACTGCCTTAAAGCGGACTGTGAGAGCCCCTTGGTGGTATGGTAGACAGAGGCAGTCTCATTATCCTCACTGGAAAAATTAATGAGTTTAATTCCCAATAATTGCTGGCGCTTAGCTTCATAGGTCCCATAGATCAAGATCTCTTCTTGGCTGTGAATTTGCTTTTTGAGGTAGGCTTGGTTGAAGAAATTGACATTGATAATTTCATGGTCCACCTGCAAACGAAAATGGAGGCGGTTGCCCTTACGTCCCCGAAAATAATTTACCACGGGTTCAGTAACCACACGGCCCTTCAAGGTTGCCTTTTGGTTATCAGCCAATTCCTGAATACTTTTAACCGACAAATCTTCATAACGGAAAGGAAATTGACAGAGTAAATCATAAATGCTTTCAATCTTCAAACGCTTCAACAGGGCCGCTTTTTTCGGGCCTACTCCAGTTAAGACGCTGACTGGATCAGTGATACTCGACATTAACTTACTCCTTCCCGCTATAGGCTACTATAGATCGATGTCCGCTAAGATATTAATTAAGTCGCGGCGATAATTGTAACCAGATAATTGGTTTACCACCAGGAATTCATCACAGTCTAATTCTTTCATCAAATGGCTAAATTTAGCCTGAATTTCTTTAGGGCTAGCGATTAATTTAGCCTCTTGGTAGTGGTCAATGGTTTCCTTCTCCTCATCAGAAAAAGGATAGAATTCCGCTTCCTCCACACTCAAGAGTTGGTACAAGGCCCGCTTGTTACTCCTAAAGGTCAGTATCCAAGCATTAATGGCCTTCTCCAAGCCTTCTAAGACATTTTCATCATAGGCCGAAATGACATAGAGAGACACCATGACATGGGGGGTATTACTAATCCCATTGGGTTTAAAATACTTGCGATAAATGCGGATGGCTTCTTTACATTCCTCATAGGAAGGATTGAGGAAGAGACCAAAGAGCATGCCCCAGCCTTGTTCAGCAATATAGCGAACGTGGCGGGTGGAGGTCACCATGACATAATAAGGAATCTCATGGTCAAATAAGACTGGCATGGCCCGAGCTTTTCCTTCTTGGTGGACTGACCGTTGATCATGCATATAGTCATAAAGGGCGACTAATTCATCCTTATAGGGTTTGGGATTCTTAAAGTCAAAGCCCCCCATTTCCTTTTGGTCAGCCTGTTCCTTAGGATTACTATAACCTACCCCCGCTTCAATCCGGTGGGGGGCTAAGCATTCCAAGACTTTAAAGTTCTCAGCCAATTGATAGGCACTTAAATTATCCAGCATCACCCCACCTGTGCCCAGGCGGATATGCTTGGTAATTGCCGCTGCGTAGCCTAATGTGACTTGGGGGCTTGACCCTAAGAGTGCCGGGGTACTGTGGTGTTCAGCAAACCAGTAACGAGCCAGTCCCTTTTCATCTGCCAATTGTAATAAATTCATGGCGCTTTTAAAGGATTCGATCGCCGTCATTTCACGATCGCGAGGGATAAAATCCAAAATACCTATTTTCATATGACTCATTCTCTTTCACCCTTCTAAATATAGAAAACAGACTGCAAGACAGCCTGTTTCTTAACTATTCAACAGAAATTAAGTAACTATAGACAGGCTGGTCCCCTTTATAGACTTCAACTTCTAATTGATCATTATCTTCAGTGATAAGGTCGGCTAACTGACTAGCCTCTTCTTCACTGATGTCTTCACCATAGATTAAAGTCACTAATTCACTTTCTTCATCGGTTAAGGCCTGGACTGTTTTACGGGCTGCCTGACTCTTATCCTTATCACAGACTTGAATATCGCCTTCAACGAGGCCCATATAGTCACCCTTGTGGATGGTTAAACCAGAGATGGAGGTGTCCCGAATCGCATGGGTCACTTGCCCACTCTTGACTTCATGGAAGGCTTCTTTCATGGAGCTTTCATTACTTGCTAAGTCATCATTGAGGTTAAAGCCAAGTAAAGCTGCTAATCCTTGGGTAATCGACTCGGTTTCCAAGACCACGGTAGGTACTTCGCTAACGTCAGCTGCTTGTTTAGCCGCCATAAAGATATTCTTATTGTTAGGTAAGAGGATGATATTTTCAGCGTTAACCGCTTCAATGGCCTTAACAAAGTCTTCCGTTGACGGATTCATGGTTTGGCCACCGGAAATGATGTAGCTAGCCCCCGCCTCTTTAAAGAGTTCGCTCACGCCTTCACCGGCACAAACAGCAATAATACTGTAGGCTTGTTTTTCCTTAGGGGCTGACTTGGCCTTATTGGTCAAGATATCCTCATGTTGCTGGCGCATATTATCCACTTTCACCTTGATTAAGGTCCCAAATTTTTGCCCATAATTGAGGACATCACCAGGACGTTCAGTGTGGACATGGACCTTGACTACTTCATCATCATTAACCACTAATAAGGAATCCCCGCGTTCACTTAGGTAATTTCGAAAAGTCTCATAGTCAAAGTCTTCATAGTCTTCTGAGCCTTGACCTAAAGCCACCATAATTTCGGTACAGAAGCCGAATTTGATATCTTCTGAAGACACGGAATGGGAAGTATTATAGTAATTTTCTTCATGGGCTAATTCCGTGAGGTCAGTATTTTCCACATTGGTATGGAAACTAGCAACCGCTTCACCCGTCAAGGCCTCTAAGAAGCCAGCATAGATTAAGCAAAGTCCCTGACCGCCAGAATCAACAACGCCTACTTCTTTTAATACAGGAAGCAGGTTAGGGGTGTTCTCTAAAGCCAAGTTAGCGCCTTCAGAAACAGCGCGCATAACCTCTATGACGTCATCACTCTTTTCAGCTTGGACTAGACCGGCTTCTGCTCCCTCACGGACCACGGTCAAGATCGTTCCTTCCACTGGCTTCATGACTGCCTTATAGGCCGACTTAACCGCCTGGTCAAAGCTATTAGCTAGGGCCTTGGCATCTAACTTTTCGAGACCCTTACAGCCCTTAGCAAAGCCTCTAAAGATTTGGGATAGGATTACGCCGGAATTTCCCCGTGCACCCATTAGCAAACCCTTAGCTAGGGCATCAGCGACTTCTTCGACACTTTGCCCATCGTTCTTCTCGACTCCGTCTAAGCCCGCTGAAAAGGATAGGTTCATATTGGTTCCTGTATCCCCATCAGGTACCGGAAAGACATTTAAGGAATCGACATAATCTGCTCCTTGCTTTAACTTGTCGCAACCTACGGCAACCATGTTTCTTAATTCTGATGCATCAATGACTAACTGACTCATGCAGCGTCTTCCTCCCTTCGCTTATTGATCCTCTGTATATATGCCTTGGACAAAGACGTTCACTACATTAGCAGTGATGCCTAGTTGCCGTCCTAAATCATATTTTACAGAGCGTTGCACGTTACGACAAATTTCTGAGATCTTGGTGCCATAGTTTACCATAATATAAACATCGACGATCACCAGATCAGCCTCGCTACGCACAACGACTCCCTTGGTATAATTTTCAATTTTTAAGATTTCAGAAATGCCATCACGGATTTGGTTCTTGCTGGCCATGCCGACCACACCATAATTTTGTGTGGTAGCCATTCCCACAACCTTAGCAATCACGTCATTAGTAATTTCAATTTCGCCATATTCAGAATCCATTTTTACAGGCATTGTTTTTCCTCCTTGTTAATAAGAGTCATTTTTTCGATGAATACGCTTGAAGATTCTTATATCATAATCCTTTTCCCATTGTACCAGTTTTTGGCGGATATTGCACTCTCTGGCCTAAATTAAAAGCTAATAATAAAAAAACACATTAGCGGTAGAATGATTAACACTCTATGGCTAATGTGATTTTCTATCGTTAGTTTGTTGACTAAACACGTTGAACTTTTCCTGATTTAAGGGCACGAGCTGAAACCCAAACACGTTTAGGTTTTCCATCAACTAACACACGAACTTTTTGCAAGTTTGGTTTAAAGGTACGTTTTGAGCTGTTTAAAGCGTGTGAACGGTTGTTTCCAGATTTTGCTTTACGACCTGTGAAATAACATTGTTTTGCCATGTTGAATAACTCCCTTCTTACAGTTTTTTGAACATACTAGAATATTTTATCATAGGGGTTACTGGGTTGCAAGTTCTTTTAGAAAATACTTAGCAAATAACTAGTGAGCATCCCGGGTTTGTAAGACCATCAAGAGCCCAGAAGTAAAGCTTAAGGACATGGGGCATCCATCAGGGAGAAACTCGTTAGAAATAAAGGACCGCGGGTTATCAGAAGCAAAGTCCTCTAAGCGGTATTTGACGTCTTTTAAGGTCAGCCCGCTCACGGGCCCCATAGAGATCAAGGAAAGATAAGTCATCCCTGCATAGGGATAAATGGTATGGTCACCAGGCTCCAAAAAGCGAACCGTGTTGGTGACGGAAACAAATTCTAAGCGAGAGATGACCGGTTGAAAACGGTCTTGGTAGGCCATCCAGAGGTTATTAAGGGTATGGTCGAGACGACCACCCAGCATGCCATAAAAAATGATATGTTCAGCCTGGGGCCAATTTTTTATCATTTCCACCAGTGCAGCCTCGGTATCAGTATCATTCTTCTCACTGGGTAAGACAATACATTCCTGGGCCGCTTCTTGGATCGCTTGTCTTTCCTCCGCGGTCACCGAATCAAAGTCCCCCACAGCCAGGTTGAGGGGTAAGCCGGCCCAGAGCAACTCTCTCGCCCCACGGTCAATGCCTACCCAGGCCACTTGAGGGTCGCTTTTGTAGCTAGCAATAATGGGATTGTCCAAATGGGCAATGGCGCTTCCCACAGCAATAATACGTTGAATCATTTTCCTCACTCACTTTTAGCAGCAAGCATCGCGCAAGGAAGCGATGGCTTGGTTAGAATCCCCTTTGTAGACATAAGAGCCGGAAACAAAGACATCCACCCCTTGGTCGTAGCACTGACGAATGGTGGTGTTATCGATCCCTCCATCGACTTGGATTTGATAATGGTAGCCTTTTTCCTGACGGATTTGGTCCAGTTCAGTCATTTTTTCTACCATATCTGGAATGAAGGCTTGGCCACCAAAGCCTGGGTTAACCGTCATGACTAAGACCATATCAACCATATTCAAGATCGGTGTGATGGCTGCTACTGGAGTCGCTGGGTTAAGCGCCACCGCAGCTTTCATACCTTGGGATTGAATATTTTGAATGGTGCGGTGTAAGTGGGTGACCGCTTCAAAATGCACCGTCATGCTATCTGCTCCCGCTTGGGCTAGGGATTCAATATAGTCATCTGGATTATCCACCATCATATGGCAATCAATGAAGAGTTTGGTGTGAGGACGTAGGGCTTCCACCATGGGCGCACCAAACGTGAGGTTGGGGACAAAGTGGCCATCCATAATATCCACATGAACCCAGTCTGCTCCAGCCTCTTCAATCCGGGCAACTTCTTCACGCATACGACCGGTATCAGCATTTAAAATACTTGGGGCAATTTTCATTTTTTCTTCCTCCTATTTTTCTGTTGGTAATCGGGTTTTTTATTAATAATTTCCTGCAAAAATTCCACATAATGGTCATAACGACTCTGACTAATCTCGCCTGCCTCTAGGGCTGCTTTAATGGCGCATTGGGGCTCGTGAGTGTGGGAGCATTCCCGGAACTTACAGAAATCACTCCGCTCTCTCATTTCAGGGAAGTAGTCTCCCAGGTCTTCCTTTTCAATGCTATCTAAGCTTAAACTGGAAAAGCCAGGCGTGTCGACTAGCTTACCCCCATAGACATCATGTAATTCAACATGGCGGGTGGTATGCTTGCCCCGGCCCATCCCCTTAGAAATAGCAGCCGTTTCCTTATGGAGATCAGGCAGGAGATGGTTTAACAAGGTGGTCTTACCAACCCCTGACTGTCCCATAGCGGCAATGGTTTTCCCATGAAAAAGTTCAGTCAGTAAATCTTCGTCTGCTTGAGATAGGTCTAAATTCGTTAAGACTTGGTAGCCCAGGGACTGGTAATTAGCCAAGAGCGTCTGCAATTCTTCACGTTCTGCTTCATCGAGTAAGTCTAACTTGGAAAAGTAAAGCGCTGGTTGGATCCTTTGGCTTTCACTATAGACCAACATGCGGTCAATCAACTTGCTAGGAATGTGTGGTTGAGTCACGGAAGCAACGACAAAGGCTAAGTCAATATTGGCCACGGGCGGCCGGTCAAGCTCATTTTTGCGCTCCTTCACAGCAGTTAAGACCCCTTCATGGGGATTATCTGCTTGAAAGCTGACATAGTCCCCCACTAAGGGGCTCAGCTGTTCCTTACGAAAGAGACCGCGCGCCCGGGTTTGGTAGATCTCTCGACTATCTTGGTCTTCAATATAGTAAAAGCCACTCAAGACCTTAACGATTTGGCCCTGTTTTTCGGTTTCTCTATTAGTCATCGCCTGGTTTCACTCGATTCTCTAAAATCGTCTTGCCGTCACGAACCACCTTGAAACGAGCGGTTTTATTAGGCTCAGTTTCAAAACTCAAAGTATAAGACTTATCGTCAGTGATGGTAAAGTGATCGGCCACTTCATTGTAAGAATGGTTTAAATCATCAATGTAAATCTCAATGTCATTGACTGCCTGCCGTTGAGAAGTAGACTCGCTATCCGAATCTCCACGAGATCTTTTGCCCTTGTAAGGAATAGTGATGGTGTGACGGAAGCTGTGTGTGGGCTCCTCCTCAGGCCCTAAAGAAAGGGTCACAGTCAAATTCGCCCCGCGGTTAAAGTTGGCTCCAGGGGCGATACTTTGGGAGACCACTAAGCCCTTAGGCACCGAATCTGAATTAGCTTCATTAAAGCTAACATTCAAGCCCACACTTTGGGCATATTGTTGGACGCCCGCTTGGTTTAAGCCTTGCAGGTTGGCCATCGTTAAGGGTTCCTTACCCAGACTCACGACCAAGTGCAGGTTGGTTTCACTAGCCACCACACTAGCACCCGGAGCTGGGTTTTGGGAAATCACTTTACCCTTTTCAACCTCTTCACTATAGACTTCTTCACTACTTACAGAAAAGCCTTTCTTCTCAGCATCTTTCTTAGCCTGTTCTAGGGTCTGTCCTTGGTAGTTAGGGATTTCAATGGGTTCCTTACCCTGGCTAATATAGAGATCAATGGGCTGGTCTGCCTTGACCTTTCGCCCACTACTCGGATCGGTCCGGATCACTCGCCCGCTTTCCACCTGGTCGCTATATTCTTGATGGCTCTCACCCAGGCTAAAGCCATTATTAACCAGGCTATTACGGGCCTGGTCTTCGGTCATATTGGTTAAATCAGGGACCGGTTGACTTTGTCCCTGGCCAAAGACAAAGACGCCGAGAAGCAATAAGATAGCCAAGAGCCCCCCAATGAACCAAGGCCATCTCCGCTTGGGCCGACTGGATGTTTTTGGCGGAGCTGCTTTTACTTTTGGCTCACTTTGGGCCTCTGCCTTTTGACTCGCTAAGCCAGCACCGATCGGCATGGCCTTGGTCGCTTGAGCCGTTTCTTTGGGCTCTGGCTTGGCTTGAGGAGTGACCTTAGTTTCGTCAGTAATTTGTTTTTCGATCGCGTCTTTAGCCATAACAATGGTTTCATTCTTCATCAATGAAGGCGTAAATGGTGCTTCATTGGCCCGGCTGGGATCTAGACAGGTCGCTAAATCTTGCCGCATCTGTTCGCAAGTCTGATAGCGTTCATTAGCTTCCTTGGCCGTCGCCTTCATAATAACATTTTGCATGGCTTGAGGGATATCGGAACGGAATTGATTAATATCCGGTAAGGATTCTTGGAAGTGTTGAATGGCTATGCTAACGGCGGATTCCCCGTCGAAGGGGACCTGACCAGTGAGCATTTCAAAGGAAACAATCCCCAAACTATAAATGTCGGATTGGTAACTAGCCATCGACCCCCGGGCTTGTTCGGGGGAGAGGTAATGGACCGAACCAATAATGGTATTGGTCTGGGTAATTGAAGTCTCGGTAGAGACCAAGGCAATCCCAAAGTCCATGATTTTTACCTGACCATCCGGTTTAATCATGATATTTTGCGGTTTTAAGTCCCGGTGGATAATCCCCTTGCGATGGGCGCATTCAACCCCAGCTAGGATTTGCATCATGATTCCTTGATAAGTTTCTTTACTGATGGGATGGTTTTTGCGAATAAATTGTTTAAGGTCAATTCCCTCAATGTATTCCATCACGATATAGTGGCCATCATCATCGTCACCGACATCGTAAATATTAACAATATTGGGGTGGTTTACTTCTGAAATCGACATAGCCTCTCGTTTGAAGCGCCGAGTCGCGTCATCCATATCCGAAGTCCCAATGCGGAGGAATTTAATGGCGACCTCCCGTTCCAAAATCGGATCATAGGCTAAATAGACAGTTGCCATTCCTCCAGAGCCAAGGTGGCGGATAATTTCATAACGATTACCAATCACTTGACCTTGTTTCATGACACATCCCCTCCCTCAATCCTGGCGAGGACCACCGAAATATTATCCCGACCCCCGGCTTGGTTGGCCGCTGCGATTAAGGCCTGAGCTGCTTGATTAACGTCTTCATCGCTAGCGATAATCTGACCGATGTCGTCATCAGTCAGCATATCGGTTAAACCATCTGAACAGAGTAAGAGCATGGTCTGAGCCTCTAAGGCAAACACCGAAATATCCACCTTAATATCTTCGCTTACCCCCACGGTTTGAGTCACAATATTCTTTTGCGGATGGTTTTGGGCTTCAGATGGGGTGATCATGTTCATATCTAAGAGTTCTTGGACAAAGGAATGGTCGCGGGTCAAAGGCTTCAAGGCCTCCCCATCGTAGCAATAGGCCCGACTATCACCGACATGGGCGACAATCCCCTTCCCTTCAATAATCGCAATTCCCACAATAGTGGTCCCCATACCTGACAAATCATTATATTTTTTTGAAGCTTGTAAAACCCGGTCATTAGCTGAAACAATATTATCTTCTAACCAAGTTTGAACCGCTTCAGTATCAGTCTTAGGAGACTCCTCCCAGGCATGGCCAACTGCATAGAGGGCCATTTCACTGGCTACATCCCCAGCATTATGGCCGCCCATGCCGTCACAGAGCAGGAGTAGGGCCTGCTCGGCTTGATTATAAAAAACTCCTACTTGGTCTTGATTTGAGCTTCGAATTTGACCAGTATCGGTCAACTGACTAACTTCCATAGCAATTGCTCCTAACTTTGTTTTTCTAATAAGGCGACAAAAAAACCATCGCTATTAAAATGATGCGGTAAGATTTCCAGGCAAGCGTCATTGATCAAAGATGGCTGTAAAACTTCCTGCCACTCAGGGCCAATGGCTTTGAGAGCGAAGTCTGGGTGGGTCGCTAGAAATTTTTCGACCACTTGCCAGTTCTCTTCTGCTGTTATTGTACAGGTACTATAGACCAAGCGGCCAGCCTTTTTTAGTAGGGGACTGATATTATTTAAGATTTCTAATTGAATTTTTTGCAAATTCTTTAGATCTTGAAAATCTTTGTTCAACTTGGTATCCGGTTTACGCCGGAAGAGGCCCACACCTGAACAGGGAGCGTCAACTAAAATTCCGTCAAAGCTTTCCGTTGGAAATTTTTCACCTAGTTGGCTGGCATCCCCTTGTTGGATCCTTACCTGACTATCGACATGCATGCGTTTAACATTATCAGCAATTAAGGGTAATTTATTCTCAGCAATATCAAAGGCGAAGACCTGGCCCGTTTCACCTACATATTCAGCTAATTGGACCGTCTTGCCCCCAGGTGCCGCACAGGCATCTAGGACCCGGTCGCCAGCTTTGGGATTCAAGATATCGACGGCCAGGCTGGCAGCCTCATCTTGAATGGTAATAACTCCCTTCTCAAAGAGTTCAGATTGCGCTGGATTACCGGTTTTAACTTTTAGCTGGTGAGGAGCTATCTGACTGCTTTGGTTAGGAAAACCTTGATCGGATAAACTCTGACTAATTTTGTCCTGGTCCTGCCAATAGTCGCAACTAATTCGCACATTAACCTGGGATGGTTCTACCATGGCTTGGGCAATTTGCTGGGTGGTTTCCATACCGAAACGTTGGACAAAATAATTCACCCAATCTAAGGGCAAGCTAGTCTCTAAGGAAAGAACATAGGCCTGGTCGCCTACCTGCTGGCTAATAAAGTCCTCGATGGTCGGATAGGTCCGGAAGAGGTTACGCAGGGTCCCATTGGTAAAACGTCCCATGGTCTGGTTACCGCGCTTCTTAGCGATACGCACGGCCTCGTCGACAATAGCGTGGTCAGGAATGGCATCGAGATAATAATGCTGGTAGGCTGACAATTCGAGTAGGGCTAGCAGCCACTTCTTGGTCCGCTTATAGCGTTTCAATACCTGTTTTAAGAGTTCTTGGAGGGTCCAATGGAATTGCAGACTCCCGTAAACTAGGCGGGTATAGAGATCTCGGTCCGAGTCTCCTACCCGACTGTGGCTGAGCACCTGGTTGACTTCTTGGTTAACAAAGGCCTCGCCCTTATAGACTAGGTCTAGGGTTTCCATAGCCTGGTAGCGGGCGCTAGCTTTGAGGCCTGAGGGCTTATTGGAATGTGTCGCCGACTTCAATTTGACCCGCTCCTCCATTAATAAAACTCGTAATATCCATGGCCTTCTTCCCTGCTGGTTGGATTTCAGTAATAGCTAAGACCGTTCCGCTTCCGCAAGCCACTAGGAAACGGGCTGGTTTCTTGTCAATAGCGATCACCGTTCCTGGGACTTGATCAGTTTCATCGTCTTCAAGCACTTCACTTGCCCAGATCTTCCAGCGCTTATCATCAAAGAAGGTGTGGGCCACTGGCCAGCTATTAAAGGCCCGAACTTGGTTATGGATTTCTTGGGCAGTATTGTCCCAGTTGATCCGCTCCTCTTCCCGGGTGATATTAGGTGAAAAAGTTGCTTCCGCTTCATTTTGAGGAGTCTCAGTCACTGTCCCATCAAAGAGAGCGGGTAAGGTTTCTAGCAATACTTGACTGCCCAGTTCACTCAAGCGATCAAACATTTCAGCGACAGTAACTTGGTCATCAATAGGGATAGCGGCTTGCTTTAGGATTGCTCCAGCATCCATTTTCTTAACCATACGAATAATACTTATCCCGGTCTCCTTTTCTCCCTTCCAGATGGCGTAGTGGACAGGTGCCCCGCCCCGGTACTTGGGTAAGAGGCTGGCGTGGACATTAATGGCCCCGTACTTGGGATAGTTCAATAAACGCTCGGGTAAAAATTGTCCGTAAGCAGCAGTCACGATTAAATCGATATCCCCTTGGCTGAGTAGTTGGTCGAGGTCTTGGTCTTGACTGATTTTTTCAGGTTGGTAGACGGGAATATCAGCCGCTTGGGCGGCTTCTTTAACCGCTGAGGCTAGGAGGCGGTGTTTCCGTCCCACGGGTCGGTCAGGCTGGGTAACCACTGCGGTCACTTCATAGTCAGGGTGGTCAATTAAGGCCTGTAGACTCTTCACCGAAAATTCTGGTGTCCCCATAAATACAATTTTTTTCATAATGAATAACTTCCTCCTCAGTGCAATCCATGTCCCCGGTTTCCTATAAGAAAGATAAAGGCTCGACATCAATTGAGACATAAAGTTTCTTTTTACTCCAGTCTTGAGCCAAGTCACGGATTTCTTGGAATAGGGGCTGAATGTGTGCTTGATTGCGGTACTGGTACAAAATTTGATAATAATAACGGTTTTTAATCCGAGAAATGGCATTTTGACTCGGACCAATGACATAGTCCTTACTGCCCTGGCTGCGTTCACGCAGTAAAGTAGCCAAGGTTAAGGCCGCTTTGAGGGCATCTTTTTCATTAAAGTGTGAGATAGATAATCTGATGGTATAGAAATAAGGGGAATAATGGTTGAGTTTACGGTAGGTCATTTCCTTTTGGTAGAAGCGGTCATAGTCATGGTGCTTAGCAAGTTGGAGGGCATAGTGGTCGGGATTAAAGGTTTGAATCATGACCCGCCCTTCCAAGTCACCCCGGCCAGCCCGACCACTCACCTGGGTTAAGAGCTGAAAGGTTCGCTCTGAAGCCCGGAAATCAGGCAGGTAGAGGGAAGTATCCGCATTGATCACTCCCACTAGGGTAATATTAGGAAAATCCAATCCCTTAGCTATCATTTGCGTTCCCAATAAGATATCCGCCTCGCCACTCGCTACTTTGGCTAACAAACGCTCATGGGCGCCCTTTTTACGGGTGGTATCATTGTCCATTCTGACTAAGTTCTTACCAGGAAAGAGTTGGTAGATCTCTTCTTCAACCTTTTCCGTTCCACTACCAAAGGGACGTAAGTGTTGGCCTTGGCAGAGGGGACAGACTTGAGGGTAGGGCCGGCTATAGCCACAATAATGGCACTGCAAACTGCGATCACTATAATGATAGGTTAGGGAAACATCACAATTTTGACATTGAAAAACATAACCACAATCCCGACACATGACATAATTGGCATAACCTCGCCGGTTAAGCATGAGGGCCACTTGTTGCCCCTGGCTTAAGGTCTGGTCGATGGCTTCTTTGAGTGAGCGGGAAAATTGGTGGTAATTTTTATGCTTAAATTCTTCCCGCATATCGATCAAGTCGACTGCTGGCAAGGCCTTACCGTTAATCCGCCCAGGCAGGCTAAGCAAGTGGTAAACCCCATTTTGGGCCCGGGCCCGACTTTCTAGGGCGGGTGTTGCTGACCCTAAAAGTAAGGGACAAGAATGATAAGACGCCCGCCACTTGGCTACATCCCGGGCATGGTAACGGGGGGCTTCCTCTTGTTTATAAGTGGTCTCATGTTCCTCATCAATAATAATAATGCCAATATTATCAATCGGGGCAAAAATCGATGACCTAGCTCCCACGACTACCCGGGCATCCCCCCGGCGCATCTTCCGCCATTCATCAAAATGTTCACCAACGCTTAATTGACTGTGAAGAACCGCGACCAAGTCTCCAAAGCGCCCCTTCAGTTGGGCCACCATTTGCGGGGTCAGGGCAATTTCTGGCACCAATAAAATCGCGTTTTGCCCTTGGCCGAGGGCTTGGCGGATTAATTGCAGGTAAACTTCCGTCTTCCCACTACCCGTCACCCCTTGCAAGAGATAGGTGTCATTAACTTGGTCACTAATCGCCTGTTTGACTTCTTGGTAAACCTGACTTTGATCATCAGTTAGGGCTTTATCTTGAGTTCTTTCTTGATAACGGTCAGCATAGGGATCCCTGTCAACTTCCACTTCAAATAACTTTAACCAGCCGAAGTCTTGACCACGGCGGATGGTCTGTAGGGAGAGGTCATAATTCTCCCGCAACCATTTGACGCTCACCCGCCGCCCTTCAAGTTCCATGAGTACTTCACAGAGTAGGATCTGCTTTTTAGCAGTTTTTCTTAACTGGTCACGTTCTCTGTCTAATTGGTCTGCATCCATCAGGGGTTGGATCCATTTTTCAGTTTTATAATGTTTGCGGTCAGCAACCCGGTAGTCAACACTAACCTCGCCTGCCTCTTTTAAAGCTAGCAAGTCTTTTAACTGGTCGGCTTCCTCAGCTGTCTCCCAAGCCACTTCTTCCTGGTCTCTAAAGTAGCTTTGCCGGTGTTGGTAAGTCAATGTCTCACTAGGAACGAAATACTTATGATAGTCCACCTTTAACAAGCGGGGCAGCATGGTTTGGTAACAAGTCACCACATAAGAAAACAAATGCTCGGCCATATCTCGACCCAGATTCAACATTTCCGGAGTTAAAACCGCTTGGTCATCAAGCAGGCTAGTGATTTCCTTAAGTTCACCTTCAAATTCACTGCTAGTAGTTAATTCCACCACATAGGCCAGTACCTGGCGAACACCAAAAGGAACTTGGACGCGCATCCCCACCTGAATCAAGTCCTGATAGCGGTCGGGAATATAATAATCATAGGGATGGTCAGTCTGCATAGTGGGAACATCAACAATGACCCGGGCAAAACGGGGGACTATTGCCTTTTCTGTGACCATATCCATTCTCCTTTCCGCTATTTCTCTATCTATTGTACTAAAACTTAAATCAGCTTCCAACTATCTCTAGTTTTCTTAAGCACGAAAAAAAGACCGGCTAACCGATCTTTGTTCGTGCTTATTATTAGTTAAGGCTTTCGTCCTTAGCTAAAGAATCTGGATCAATACCTAAGTCACCAGAATTAATCTCTTCTAAGGCTTGACCAACATACTTAGGAGAACGATAGTCT
Organism: Aerococcus urinae; assembly: GCF_001543175.1. Lineage (NCBI taxonomy): Bacteria > Bacillati > Bacillota > Bacilli > Lactobacillales > Aerococcaceae > Aerococcus > Aerococcus urinae. The sequence continues at coordinate 475,365 of NZ_CP014161.1, read as the reverse complement.
GTTAACATCGGATTTTGGTTTTCTTGAAGTTCGTGGGCCCGTTTAGCGGCAATGGTACACAGAGAATATTTAGAATTTACTTGCTTTAACAAAGAATCAATCGATGGATAAATAATCATAATTAATCTCCCTCTCCTAGATAATTCTCAACAATATCGTCAATAAAACGGTCAACTTTCAAATGTTCCGCCTTAATGATGGTTTGGATCCGTTTTACCGCTAGATCCACATCATCATTTTCCACCACATAGTCATATTGGGTCATTAATTGTAACTCGGTACGCGCCTTGTCCATCCGTTCCGCAATCACTTCTGGACTGTCCGTTCCCCGGTTAACAATGCGTGACTCCAATTCTCTCAAGTTTGGTGGCGCCAGAAAAATGAAAACCCCATCTGGCATCCGTCGTTTGACCTGCAAGGCACCCTGTACTTCAATTTCTAAGAAGACATCCTTTCCTGCATTAGTCATTTTATCAATGTAATCCAGGGGTGTCCCGTAAAAATTGCCTACATATTCCGCATATTCTAACAACTTTTCATCTTCAATCATTTTCTCGAATTCTTCTCGCGATACGAAAAAATAATCCTTTCCGTCTACTTCCCCTTCACGTGCTTGACGTGTAGTTGCTGAAACGGAATAGAAAAATTGATTTTTTTCTTGATCAGTCTCAAATAATGCTTTACGGACCGTCCCTTTACCTACCCCAGAGGGTCCTGAAAGCACAACCAATAATCCTTTCGATTTCATAGAACACCTTTCATCCTTTAAAAGTTTATAAAGTGTATCATACCACAAATTAAAAGACTTGTCGTAAATTATTTAAATAAAGTAAATAATTAAAAATCCTTATTCTTTTCATGACTAAGTGTCGCATGGAATAAATAGGCAGCCACACGATCTTTATTAGAGTTAAGTTCATTTTAGCATAGATTTATCCCTTTGAAGTGATTTTACTTCACTTAAAAGCTTTCTCACCTATAAAAAACATCTGTTCGAATTTTACTTGACACCAGAACGAACGTTCGCTATACTATAAATCAGTTAGAACAAACGTTCTAAAATTGTTTATTTTTATTATTTAAGGAGGGTCTAAGATGCAAAATCCAAGTCAATCGTTCTCATGGAATAACTTAATTCACAACATTATCCCCTTAAGTGCACAGACAAACGTCGCTAGACCGTTACAGTCCATTAATAAAACCCCCGCTGAAAAGCTTACAGACCTAGCGCCTAGTTTGGAAAATGACGCCCTATCCAGTCAGATCAAGGATTACCAAAAACAACAGCTTCCCGTCTACATTACCGTTAGACGCAATATGGGTAATATGTATACCAAGGACACCCTCTTTGGCTATTTTCAAAAATATTCTTCCCATCCCCAAAGTCAAATGGTTATCTTTGAAGATATCGATAGCGAGGTTAACTTTATGATTCCTAAGCAAGAAATCCTTGCCATCTGGGAACCCAATGCCTAGAATGAGCACTTATTTATAACGATTCAATCACTTTACTAAATAAAAACTTCTACCATCACCAAAATAACTTCTCAATCATCGTTTAACTAAGAAAAAGCCAGTTTACTCACTTTCTTGATGTCCTTCCTAAGCGAAGCACTAAGAAATCCCCCAGAGAGTAAACTGGTTTTTATTTTTCAATGAAACTTAATAAGCATTCGGTCAGCTTTTTAACGACTATCTTTCAAAAGCAGAACGAATGCTCATAAGTTTTTATAAAATCGGTGCTAAGAGACGAGAGCCCTTTTGTTTGAACTTCTTCCAACTGGATTGATTGTCGAAGTATTCTTGGGTCAGGACCGTCGAATCCTTTAAGTCGCGTTCATATTGGGCAATCAATTCAGCCACCACCGCCTTATCGTAGATAAAGGCGTTCACTTCAAAATTCAAGCGGAAAGAGCGAATATCGAAGTTGGCTGTCCCCACACTGGCAATCCGGTCATCCACAATCATCATCTTGGAATGCAAGAAACCCTTGTCATAACGATGGACATGGACGCCAGAGGCTAAGACTTCCTTACTATAATACTCAGTGGCCCGATAAACAAAGGGGTGGTCCGGCTTACATGGGATCATGATATGGACTTCAATCCCAGACAAAGCAGCAAGTTCCAGGGCCTCCAAAATCGGTGAATCCGGAATAAAGTAAGGCGTGTGCAAATAAATCCGTGACCTGGCCATGGTGATCATCTTCAAATAACCCATCTTAATTTGGTCAGTTTCATCTTCAGGTCCCGAGGAAACAATTTGCATAGGCACTTTATCCGCAACCGGGAATAAGGGGAAATAGTCATGAGCCAATTCAGGTTCAGCCAGTAAGAGACTGGTATCTTCGTCCGTTGACGCATACCAGTCAACCACAAAGCGACTTTGCAGGGCTTGAACCGCCTCACCAACTACCCTTAAATGGGTATCGCGCCAGTAACCCAAGGACCCCTTACCGATATATTCCTTAGCAATATTAAAGCCGCCGATATAGCCAACCCGCCCGTCAATAACAACAATTTTGCGGTGGTTACGGAAGTTCAAGCGGAAATTTTGAATCCAGGTCGAGTAACCAAAGAAGGCCGAAGCCACTCCTCCTGCTGCTCGCAACGCTTCTAAATCCTTATCCTTTAACTTACGACTTCCTAGGGCATCATAGAGGAGCCTGACTTCAACCCCCTCTTGGGCTTTTTTAGTCAGGGCGTCTAAGACCCGGTTACCGACCTCATCAGGAGTAAGGATATAGTATTGGATATGAATATGATGCTTGGCCGCCGCGATATCCCTTAAGAGGGCTTCAATTTTTTCCTTGCCCTCATCAAAAATTTCAACCTCATTATTAGCCGTTAAGATGGAAAAATTAGAGCGATAAAGCAGGATAATTAATTCTTGCAGTTCAGGATCATAGTCAGAGATGAAACGCTGTTTACCCGAGTCATCAATGTTTTTGTTGACCAGGGTGGTCATCCCCATGGCTTCCTTCTCATTCAATTGGAAGATCTGCTTATCAGAAATTTTACGCCCCAAGAAAAAGTAAATCACAAAGCCTAGCCCTGGCAGTAAGATTAGGACAAGTAACCAAGCCCAAATCGTCGCTACTGGCCGCTCTTGGCGAAAAACCGTGTAAATCGCCGATACCGTATTAATTAAAATAATGGCAATAATTAAAATATTTACCCAATTGGTCATAAATCCTAACCTCTCTCTCAAACTAAATAAGATTATAGCAAATTTCACAATAAATAAAAATAAAAACTAAAAGGTATGCCTTCCCCTAATAAGCAAAAGAGCTGGAGCCAGTGCTCCAGCTTGCTTGGGCTGTCTTTGCTTTAATCATCATTCAGTAAGCGAGAACGCTCACGCCTTGATATATAAGGCGTATTTTTAGGGATAAAGTTCTTAGCCGAAACATTCATAATCACAATCAAGATAATCAGGCTAAGGGCAATATTCACCAAGGCTGACAGGGCATTTTGTTGGAAGTTAACCTGTGTCGTTAGGCTAAGATCACTGACTAAATATTCATAAGTCAGGAAACGCACTAAGAAATAGGCTAGCCATGCCAGGATAGTGCCGGTTACCAAATTAAGATAGGCTGAGCCCATCCGACGATTATGCAAGGTCCGTTGTAAATTACGAGCAAAGAGACCCGCAATGCCTAAACAACCACTAGCGATAATCATACCAATAATTTGACCGATATGGTCAGCCGGGTTATCCAGTCCAATGCAGGAAACGGCTCCTAACAAGAGGCCAGCGAAACTTCCGGCAAAATTTCCGCGCCTGAAAGCATAGTAAATCAGCAAGGTATAGCCAATTCTTAAAGCAATTCCCCACTCGGAAATAACCGCTGGGAAAATTAACTGAATAAGAAAAGCTAAGGCTAGGTAAAGTAAGCCTTCAACGATAATCACTAAACGTTGGGAAGATTTCATAACTTAGTCCTTTCTAATGCTAGGATTTCGCATCTTGTTTCTGCTTGTGATTTTTATTGCGCTTGTTTTTTGGATTCGGTTTATTATTTTTCTTGGAGTTATTCTTTTGCTTGGAATTGTTCTTTTGATTGGAAGTATTCTTTTGGTTCTCTTTCTTGAAATTACGCTTACCACGACGGTGAGAAGATTCCATGATCACCGGTAAAACCATGGGACGGCGGTTAGTTTCCTTATAGAGGTATTTAGCCACCACTTCACGAATTTTACCCTTTAAGTCGGCCCAGTCAAAGTTTTTGGGATCTGCTAGAGCCTTCTCAACCTCTTCACGCACCAGTTCCTTGCTGGCGTTAAGGAGGTCGGTACTTTCCTTCATAAAGACAAAGCCCCGCGAAATAATTTCAGGTTGGGAAAGAATCTTGCCTTGGCTTCTCGAAATGGTCAAGACAATCACAAAAATCCCATCTTCTGAGAGGATACGACGGTCACGTAAGACAATATTACCAATATCGCCAACCCCACTCCCATCAACCAAGACATTCTCAGACGGAACTGAGTTGGCTAGGCGGAGTTTGCCCTTCTCGTATTTAAGGACGTCACCCTTTTCAAGTAGGAAGATATGGTCATCATCATAGCCCAGGCTTTGAGCAATTTTGCCGTGAGCATGTAAGAGACGGTATTCTCCCGACACCGGCACCACATAGTCTGGGTTGAAAAGGCCAATCAAGACTTCCAAATCCTTGGGTGAAGCGTGACCACTGGATTTATAAGCCGATAAGACTTGGAGGGCATGGCCACCAGCCCGGTAGATCTCATCTTCAGTATCAGCCATGACGGTTTCTAAGCCCACCGATGGACTGGAAGTAATCAAGACTAAGTCGCCCTTTTGAATTTTAATATTCTTGTGCGAGCCCTTAGACATGGCTTGTAAATTGGTTAGGATTTCCCCGTATTCGCCCGTCTCCAAGATAATAATTTCGTCATCAGCAAAGTTCTTTAAATTGTCGTTGGGTTGAATCAGGTTCTTGGAAGGGATGGTGAGCTTGTTCAAGCGAATGGCCACATCGATAATTTCTTCAATTTGATCACCTGATAAGAAGACATGGCGGTTAGTTGCCCGCGCCACATTTAAGACTTGTTGGATCCGTAATATATTACTATCCACCGTGGCTAAAACGACCCGTCCGCTAGCCTTGTCCACTTCCTTTAAAATGGCCTGTTCCAGTTTTTCTTCCGAGGTATTCTCAAAATAGGAATCCGCATGTTGGGAATCACTCAAGAGGGCAATGACGCCAGATGAGGCAATTTCGCCAATGCGGTTAAAGCTGGTCTTATAACCATCACCAACCGTCAAATCAAATTTGAAGTCCCCGGTATAGACGATGCTGCCTTCTTCAGTTTGGACTGCAATCCCTAGGGACTCAGGAACCGTGTGGGTCGTGCTGAAGAACTTAACCACAGCATCGTCAAAATCGATCTCGTTGGAATCATCGATCACGTAGAAGTCTTTGAAGTTCTTCACCCCACGCTTCTTACAATTAATCTTAGCTAGTTCAATGGTCAATTCCGTCCCAAAGACGGGAACATTGACCTCTTTTAAGAGATAAGGCAAGGCCCCAATCGCATCGGCATGGCCGTGGCTTAGGAAGACCCCAGCCACCTTATCTTTATGTTCGATGACATAGGTAAAATCAGGGATCATGATATCGACCCCTAACATTTCATCAGGTGGGAAGATTAGGCCACAGTCCAAGATAAAGATCTTATCATTGACTTCGACCAGGTACATGTTCTTACCATCTTCACGAACACCACCCAATGGAATAATACTTATTCCACTCATTACAACTCCTCTTTCTTCTTACAAAAATTCTTTATAAAGGAAAGAAGCATCTTTATAACCTATTGATAAAGATGCTCACTTCATCTTTTATAGCTTTTAGATCAAATCCCGAGCAATTAAAGTTTCGGCAATCTCGATGGAATTATAGGCCGCACCCTTCCATAAATTATCGGAAACAATCCATAAATGGAAGCCATTCTTCACATCCAGGTCTTGGCGAATCCGTCCAACGAAGGTTTCAGGACGGTTGACTGCATTAACGGGTTGCGGATAGACTTGTTGCTTCACGTCATCTTCCACAATCACATTGTCTGCTTGGTTTAAAACAGCCATCAAGTCCTCAATGGTCACATCATCACGGTCAATTTCGATATAAACGGATTCAGCGTGACCTTTAACGACTGGTACTCGGACACAGGTTGCGGAAACGGGTAAATCCGGACGACCTAAGATTTTCTTAGTTTCATTGGTCATCTTCATTTCTTCAAAAGTGTAGTGGTTGTCTTGGAACTTATCAATTTGTGCCAGGACATTGAAGGCCATCTGATAATGTTTTTTATCGCCAGCCACCGGTAAAATTTTAGGCTCATCAATCGCATCACCAGATAAGATATCACGGAATTGATTTTCCATTTCTAAGACAGCCCGAGTCCCTGCGCCAGAAACCGCTTGATAGGTCGAAACAATAACCCGTTTTAAGCCGAAAGCCTTTTCGATTGGTCTTAAGGCCATCACCATTTGAATGGTTGAACAGTTCGGGTTAGCGATGAGACCGTGGTGGTTATCCATGGCTTCTTGGTTAACCTCTGGAACAATCAAAGGAGTGTCTTCGTCCATACGGTAGGCGCTGGTGTTATCCACCACAACTGCTCCAGCTTCAACGGCCTTAGGCGCAAATTCCTTAGACCGATCGCCACCAGCTGAGAAAAAGGCAATATCGATACCTTCAAAAGAATCAGCAGTTAATTCTTCTACAGTATATTTTTCATCGCCCACGCTTAATTCTTTTCCAGCAGAACGGCTAGAAGCCAGTAAACGCACCTTGTCATAAGGAATCTTGGATTGCGCTAATAAATAACGGAGTTGTTCGCCCACAGCTCCAGTCGCACCAACAATAGCGATATTATATTTCTTTGTCATGTTTACACTCCCTCTATTTTCATGTTTGATCAAGCTTATAACTCATTTTACCAAATTATCAAGGCTTTCACAAATTAACTTCATTGTAAAGTATCAATAGGCAAAAAAGAGTACGGCAAGCGCGTCAAAGAGTAAGCGTCCGCCTGAAGTAGGTTTTGATTAGCCTTGCTAATCGAGTAGGACTCTGTCCGTTAGTCGGACAGAGGACCTCTCACACCACCGTACGTACGGTTCCGTATACGGCGGTTCAATATCTTAAATAGGCAGACTTCGCCAGGAGGGTTAATGATTTTAATCCCCACTGACGGAGTCTTTTTGTTGTCAGAGCGTAGTGCACCTCCGGTGTCTTGGATAGGCGCCAATATTTCTTGCGTGAGAAAGCAATACGCTTCGCGCTATCACTATCCAATCCCAACCGCATGAGGCGTATAATCTTCGTTCGACAGTTTTTCCATCGCTTCAAAATGAGTTGCCTTAGGCGATGGTTTAACCATTGTTCTATATCTTCAATATAGGTTTTAATATAACCTAATCCAAAATAGTTGATCCAGCCTTGTGTGACTTGGTTGATCTCTTTTACAATGGTTTTAAAGGGACCTGGTCGCTTTCGACTTGTCAGACGTTTTAACTTTGCTTTGAATTTCTTCTTCGCTTCATTCGTCGGACGAAAACGACAACCCTTTCGGGTAGGCATGATAAGGCAACCCAAGAATTTTAAACGGGTTGGCGAACCCACTTGACTTTTCTCATGGTTAACGGTTAATCGAAGATCTTTTTCAATGTAAGTAGTAATACTTTTTAGCACACGTTCTCCTGCTCGCTTAGATTTGACGAAAATCGCAAAGTCATCTGCGTAACGCACAAAACGATGTCCACGACGTTCTAATTCTCTATCCAATTCATTTAAATAAACATTACATAGAAGCGGTGAAATGACACCCCCTTGAGGGGTGCCCGTATGACTGTTAATCAATTGACCCATCAGATCAATAACACCTGCACTCATAAAACGTCTAAGAATACGTGATATCGCTGGATCTTTTACCATTTGTTCCAAGTAATGAATCATTTTATCTTGATTAAAATTATCAAAACAATTCTTCAGATCACAATCAACCACAACTTTATAGCCTGTTTCGTAATAGTCGACACATTGTTTCAGTGCACTATGTGCACTCTTGCCTTTACGAAAACCATGACTATAAGGTGATAGTTGAGGATCTATGATTGGTTCAATCACTTGTCGAATGGCTTGTTGAACAATGCGATCCCTGACAACAGGAATACCTAATCGACGAACTCCTCCATTGGCCTTAGGGATTTCTACCCGCTTGACCGGTTGAGGTTTATATGTTGCATTCATCAGTTTCTGTTGTAAGGGTCTAAGATACTTTCTTACTTCGGCTTCCGCATCTTTTGCGGAAACACCATCAATACCAGCTGCTCCTTTGTTCTTTCGAACCGATTGAGCCGCACGCATGAGGTTTTCTTCTCTGACAACGAGACTCATTAGAGACCCATCATGTCTTTTCATATATTCAATAGCTCTACTACTAAGCACACCTGCATACTTTTCAGGTTCCACCTTATTTCTCTGTAGGCTGCGTTGCTTTCGCAACTTTTCTGCTTTTCCCATAATTGAGCTACCTCCCATCTAAATAAACATGGATATTGTTCAGTCCTTCGTTTCCTCTGGAAACTACTATGACTTCGGCTGACTTCTTACAGTAAACCTTTTTCGACCGGCTTCTTATAAGGGGACTCCTGCGCCGTCTGTGAGATCTCCCTGGGTAAGAACGACAACTTTCTACTCATGTCACTGCTTCATCTACTGTCTCAGATTCGTGCAGTATTGGACTTCACTTTGTTAGGCAAGCTCATCCATCTTTTGACAGCCTTTCTTTATGAAGTTTCTGTACGTCAGTGCAAGTATTTGCCTCCAACTTCCTTCAGATTCCACCTCACGGTGGACACCCTTGTCTTTGGCTAACAGTTCCTACTGCAAAGGCCTGTAGTGGACTTTCACCACCGAGTTGTCGCCCATGCCAGGCGCACCTTAAAAAGGCTGGAACTTTTGTCCCAGCCTTCTCAATATAAAAAATTTAAACTTATTCAGCGTCTTTATCGGTCAAAGCTTTCATGGAGAGGTTGATCCGTCCGCGGTTATCCACTTCAATAACTTTGACTTTGACTTGGTCACCAATTTGGACCACATCTTCCACCTTATTGGTGCGTTTATGTTGGAGTTCTGAAATGTGAACCATCCCGTTTTGTTTAGGGGTTAATTGGACGAAGGCGCCAAATTTTTCAATCCGAGTAACGGTCCCAGTGAAGACTTGGCCGACTTCAATTTCCAAGGTGAGTTCTTCAATGATTTCAATCGCCTTATCAATCATAGCCTCATCACTCGAAGAAATACTTACTTGGCCATCGTCATCGATATCAATCTTGACTCCGGTAGCTTCGATAATCTTATCGATGGTTTCGCCACCCTTACCGATCACTTCACCGATCTTTTCAGGTTTAATTTGAATCATCTTAATCTTCGGTGCATAAGGGCTGAGATGGTCACGTGGCGCATCCAAGGTGCCTTGGAGGTGGTCCAATAGTTGCATCCGGGCAACTTTAGCTTGGGCTAGGGATTCACGGAGGATATCTTCAGTGATTCCTTTGATTTTAATATCCATTTGCAGGGCGGTAATCCCTTGTCTGGTTCCGGCTACCTTAAAGTCCATATCACCTAAGTGGTCTTCGAGGCCTTGGATATCGGTCAGAATAGTATATTTGTCGTTATCTTCTGGGTCCATAATCAAGCCCATGGCAATCCCCGCTACGGGTGCTTTGATCGGTACACCAGCATCCATCAAGGCCAGCGTCCCCGCACAGATAGAAGCTTGGGAAGAAGAGCCATTAGATTCTAAGACTTCAGCGACTAAACGAATGGTATAAGGGAATTCCTCTTGAGAAGGAATCACGCGTTGTAAGGCCCGGTGACCTAATTCCCCGTGACCAATTTCCCGACGACCTGGTGAACCGTAACGTCCAGTGGATCCCACTGAATATTGGGGGAAGTTGTAGTGGTGGATGAAGTGCCGTTCGGTTTCAGGACTAATCCCATCCAAGGGTTGGTATTCAGATAGGGGGGCTAGGGTACATGCGGAGAGGACTTGGGTTTGTCCCCGGGTAAATAAACCGGACCCATGAACCCGTGGCAAGAGCCCTACTTCGGAAGAGAGAGGACGAATTTCGTCAATTTTACGCCCATCCGGACGGACCTTATCTTCGGTAATCAGACGGCGAACTTCATCATACTCTAACTTATCAGCTAGAGCCACAATTTGATTATGTTTAGCGACAAAGTCTTCGTCATCTAAGAATTGGCTATCGTAAAACTCAATCATTTCGTCCTTAACCGCTTGAACGCCCTCTTCACGTTCTAACTTGTCAAAGATTTGGATAGCATCAACCATTTTTTGATGGTAGCGAGTATAGACTTCCGCTTCAGTTTCTGGTGCAAAAGCTTCCGCCTCAAAAGGCATTTTTTCTTGGCCAACTGCTTGGCGGATTTCTTCTTGGAAGTAGCAAAGTTCCTTAATGTTGGCATGACCAAACATCAAGGCTTCTAACATTTCTTCTTCACTTAATTCTTGGGCAGAGGATTCCACCATATTAATAGCAGTTTGAGTCCCAGCAACGGTCAGTTCCAAGTCAGATTGGGCTTGTTGGTCCAGGGTTGGATTAATGACTAAGTTGCCATTTACACGGCCCACATTCACTCCAGCAATGGGACCATCGAAGGGAATATCCGAAATGGTCAAGGCCACTGACGACCCTAACATAGCTGCCATTTCAGGGCTACAGTCATTATCCACCGACATGACGGTGTTAATGACTTGGACTTCATTTTTGAAGCCTTCGGGGAACATGGGACGGATGGGACGGTCAATCAAACGCGCAGTTAGGGTGGCGTGTTCGGTTGGCCGGCCTTCTCTTTTAATGAAGCCACCAGGGATTTTCCCCGCAGCATATTGTTTTTCTTCATAATTCACTGTAAGAGGGAAGAAATCTTGCCCTTCTTTGGCTTCCTTAGCCCCAACAACAGCGGTTAAGACGACAGTATCTCCGTAGCGGACCAGGGCCGCAGCATTAGCCTGTTTAGCCAGTTGACCGACTTCGATTTGGAGCGGACGGCCCGCCCAATTCATTTTAAATACTTGTTTTTCAGACATATTTACTCCTTTTCTACCCCAACCACCTACTAAGCAAGGTTATATGTTTTTTCTAAAGCACATAACTTTGATTAGTAAGAGGTCAATATAGGGGCTTTATCTAGATTTTACTTTAAAAAAAGCGAGACTCCAAAGAATCTCGCTTTTTGTGGGCTTGGAACCCTTTCGCTTCAATTAACGACGTAAACCTAAACTCTTAATCAAGTTACGGTAACGAGTAACGTCTTTGTTACGTAAGTAAGCTAGTAAGTTACGACGGTGACCGATTTTCTTCATTAAACCACGGTAGGAATGGTGGTCCTTCTTATGAGTTTTAGCGTGTTCGTTAAGGTTGTTGATATCTGCAGTTAATAAAGCAATTTGTACTTCAGCAGAACCAGTATCCCCTTCATGTGTTGCGTATTTTTCGATAATAGCGTCTTTTTCTTCTTTAGTTAATGCCATTATATTCACCTTTCTTTCTCTTGTATTCTTCCATAGTCTGAGTAAGCCGTTGGTGATTCGGCTGACCAAGAAAATGGTTGTGCTATAGCACAGCAGTCATTATACGAGAAATCGGTTAAACTTGCAAGAAATATCCCTAATTTTACTCGACATTCCCATCAATTTTTGGCCTTTTTCCAGTTTTTCACTTAAAATAAAGATAATTATAATAAAGGAGAAGTCTTATGAAACATTTAGATCGAACATTCTTCCCCCATTTACTCGGCTCGCTACTTGCTTTGATCCCCTTCGCCTTAATTTGTTTAACGGCAGCTATCCATCCTGCCTTTATCCAAGGGGCTGATCAGGCGATTGGCGGAGCACTGTTTGCTTGGGGACCCCAGTGGTGGCAGACCTTTGTCACTTACTTCACTGAAATGGGGACCACGGTGTATATTATTATTGCCGCTCTCATTATTAGTGCCATTCTCTATTACTTCAGGTACCCTTTCCTAGGGATTTGGTTTTCTAGCCAACTGATTCTTGGCGTCCTGCTCGGTAACCAAAGTATTAAATATATTGTTAAACGCCCTCGGCCTAGCTTTATCCAACCCCTCATCGAACAAGGCGGTTATTCCTTCCCTAGCGCCCATTCCATGGGGAGCGTCTTAATGTATGGCGGTTTGTGCTTAATTGCTTTTTACTTTGTCCGTTCTTATAAGAAGCGCCAAATTTTAGGAATTGCTACAGGGATCCTCTGTCTGGCCATTGCCCTCAGTCGGGTCTATCTGGGTGTTCATTATTTTTCCGACATCGTGGCCGGCTTATCCTTAGGGGTAGCCTGGTTAAGCTTATCCAGCACTCTCTTACCTGCTTTTCCGAGGGCCATTAAAGACGAGCCAGCTGACCCTGATGCTAGTCAAGCGACAGCCACAGAAGATGACCAAGCAAGGGCTAAACAAACCAAAGAAAAAAGCGGCCCCCAGCTCCACGTGATTCAAAGTAAGAGTGAGGATCCAGACACACAGGACCGCTTCATCACTAGCTTAGACACTGCTGAAGGCAAGGACTTAGCTGACGATTTAGAGAAATTGGAAGCAGAGCCTGACCCTAGTGATGACAATAAGGGCTAGTCAAAAACAAAAGATAAATCTGAAGAGCAAATAGCTCCCCTTTGCTTAATTAGGCAAAGGGGAGCTATTCTTTTATGGTTATTTACTGTTAGTAAGCATAGTTTATTTAATTGAGTAATATCATTTAATCTTATATTCCGCTTTGAGTTCTAAGATGATATCCCGCAATTCAGCCGCTTTCTCAAAGTTCAGGTCTTTAGCCGCTTGGCGCATTTCTAATTCGACATTGTGAACCGCTTCTTCTTTTTCATTGCGGTTCATGCCCCGGATGGTATCCATGAGTGATTCGTTCTCTTCTTCACTATTGACCGCTGTGGTAATGCGGATGGAATCACGGATTTCTTTTTGGATGGTTTTCGGGGTGATGTTATGCTCTTCGTTATAAGCTTCTTGAATGGCCCGCCGTCTAGCAGTTTCATCAATAGCCGCCTGCATAGACCCAGTCACGGTATCAGCATACATAATCACGTGGCCATTCTCATTCCGAGCCGCCCGGCCAATAGTTTGGATAAGTGAGCGCTCATTACGGAGGAAGCCTTCCTTGTCCGCGTCGAGGATAATCACCAGAGAGACTTCTGGCACATCGATCCCTTCCCGCAAGAGGTTAATCCCCACCAAGACATCGAAGACGCCCAGACGGAGGTCACGGATAATTTCGGTCCGCTCGAGGGTTTTAATATCCGAGTGCAGGTATTTCACCTTAATGCCGACCTCCTCTAAGTAATCGGTCAGGTCTTCCGACATTTTCTTGGTCAGAGTGGTGACAAAGACCCGGTCGCCTCTATCTACCCGCTCATTAATTTCACTAATCAAGTCATCAATTTGCCCCTTAATCGGGCGAACTTCCACTTTAGGGTCTAAGAGACCAGTTGGCCGGATAATTTGTTCCACAACTTCGCCATTAGACTTCTCAATTTCATAGTCCCCAGGGGTAGCGGAAACATAGATAGCTTGGTTGACCCGTTCTTCAAATTCAGCTAATTTCAAAGGCCGGTTGTCTAAGGCACTAGGCAGGCGGAAACCATAATCCACTAACTGTTCCTTACGAGCTTTGTCGCCGTTATACATGCCGCGTACTTGGGGCATGGTCATGTGGGATTCGTCCACCATGAGGAGGTAATCATCAGGGAAGAAATCCAGCAAGGTATATGGGGGTTGACCCGGAGCCCGACCGTCCATATGGCGGGAATAGTTCTCAATCCCGTTACAATAGCCCATTTCTAAGAGCATTTCAATATCATAGCGAGTTCTCTGTTCCAGACGTTGGGCCTCTAGAAGTTTGCCTTCGTCATTAAACTTCTTCAATTGGACCTCTAATTCCGCCTCAATGGAGTCAACCGCTCTTTGCATCTTGTTATAATCCACCACAAAGTGAGTGGCCGGATAGATGGGATAGTGTTTGACGTCATTTTTGACTTCACCGGTCAAAACATCAACTTGACGAATCCGATCAATTTCATCACCAAAGAACTCTACCCGGATGGCTTCACTATCGCGGGAAGGCAGGAAGACTTCCACCACATCCCCGCGGACGCGGAAAGTCCCACGGCGGAACTCAATGTCATTACGCTCATACTGCATATCCACCAAACGCCGCATAAAGTCATTACGGTCAACTTCTTGGCCTTGGCGGATGGAAAGGAGATGGTTTTTATACTCCATCGGGTCCACTAAACCGTAGATACAGGACACCGAAGCCACAATGATGGTATCCCGGCGTTCCAGGATCGATGAGGTGGCTGAGTGGCGGAGCTTATCGATCTCGTCATTAACCGAGGCTGATTTTTCAATATAGGAATCGCTGGAAGGCACATAGGCTTCCGGTTGGTAGTAGTCATAGTAAGAGACAAAGTATTCGACTGCGTTATGGGGGAAGAATTCCTTGAGCTCTGAATACAGTTGCCCCGCTAAGGTTTTATTATGGGCTAAGACCAAGGTCGGCCGGTTAGTCTCCGCAATGACATTAGCCATGGTAAAGGTCTTCCCGGTCCCGGTACCGCCCAAAAGGACCTGGGCCTTATCGTTATTCTCTACTCCTTCAACCAGTTTTTTGATGGCTTGGGGTTGGTCCCCACTGGGTTGGTAGGATGATACTAATTCAAACTTGCCGTCCACTTTACTTCACTCCATTTTTCTTTTCTCCTATCTAGTTTATCACGACTAGGGCCTAAACCCTATTTTAAGCTTCCAAGGACTAAGTAAAATTTCTCTTGCCAGCCTGGTCAAATTTCTGTATAATATTCATGTTAGTGACCTGTTCACTTGAAAAAGCGAAAAAAGAAAGAGGTGGACTCCATGGCAAACATTGCATCAGCTATTAAACGCGTACGTCAAAACGAAAAGAACGCTGCAGTAAACTCTGCAAAAGTCAGCGAAATGCGTACCGCTATTAAACGTTTCGAAACTGCTGTCCAAGAAGGCGCAGATAACGTCGAAGAATTACACCAACATGCTCAAAAATTAGTGGACCAAGCAGTTTCTAAGAACTTAATCCACGCTAATAAAGCAAGCCGTATTAATTCACGTATGGCTCAAAAATTAAACAAGTAATTAAAAAAGCCACCGCTTCTCTTAACTGGCCTAAGCCGTTGAAGAAGCGGTGTTTTTTTGTGTATTTCTTTCGCTGACTAGGCCGCAAAGCGCAAGATAAACCATTCAATGCCTAAGTTAGGATCTACCTGGCCTGACTTAATCTCATAATCCAACTCCACCAAGTCCTGGTAGGCTGCTAGTAATTGCTTGCCATCGTAGGAGCGCATTTGTTTCATACTCATCTTGACCCGGTAAGGATGGGCGCCTAGGCTCTTGGCTATTGCCCCTTGGTCATAACCCGTGCGGGAAAGAAGTGCAATTTGGCTAAAAAGTCGAAAGTTAGCCTCTAAAAGGGCCAAAATCGCAATAGGCTGGTGTTTTTCCTGGATCAGGGTCCGATACAAGTCCAAGGCCGCTTCCAGGCGGTGGGCCATGACATAGTCGGTCAAGTGGAAGATATTATTATCCAAGGAAGGCGAAACCACGGTCTCGACATCGTGCTTAGTGATACGGTCTTCCTGACCCACAAAGAGAAAGAGCTTCTCCAATTCATTCATGGCACTCGATAGCTGATAGTTGGTTCTTTCCAAAAAAAGCTGTAAAACCGAACGATCCATCAAGTAGCCCGCATTTCTGACATAGTCTTTAATATAGTTAGTCGTGGTGGACTCATCCGCCAAGGAAACGTCGACCAGATTGGCGGCTTTTTTTATTTGCTTAACAACCTTTTTGCGCCCGTCTAATTTCTCAAAATCACAGACAAAGACCAGGGTCACGTCAGGGGCCGGTTCAGCCAGATAGTCCAAGAGGGCCTGGGTATTTTCCTCCTTCTTCCCCTTCTCCGTACTCAAAAAGACCGGATTAGTCAGCCAGATAATCTTAGGCTCAGAAAAAAAGGAAATGGTATTGGCCTCTACCAGGGCCTCTTCTAAGGAATGTTCTTCTAAGTCTAAGCGGACAAAGTTAAAATCACTGACCGCTTCTTGGTCCCCAATGACCGCTCGACTTAACTGATTTTCAAATTCTTGGATCAAAAACTTCTCTTCCCCTAATAAAAGGTAGATAGGATCCACTTGTCCTGCCTTAATTTTCTGTATGGTACTTTGAAAAGTCATGACGCCCCTCCTCACATCCCATCTATTTTAACTGACAAGGCCGACTTTGTCATTAAACAAGTCAATCTCCAATAAAATCTTCTTCCCCCGCTGCTTTTACCGTCTTAAAAACATAATGCCTTCCCAGGTAAAAATAATGGATAGCCCCATCCCGGTCAGTGCGGAAAGTTGTTGCCTTGACTGCAGCTAGATTATCGACTACCCGGTCACTGGGATGGCCGTAGCGGTTATTCTCTCCCACTGAAATCAAGGCATAGTGGGGTTGCCATTGGGCGATTAGATCACTAGGGCTGGAATGGTCAGAGCCATGGTGGGCTACCTTCAAGACATCGATCGGTCCATTAAGCTTTTCTGCCATTTGGATCTCAGCAGCCCCATCGATATCTCCAGTAAAAAGAAAAGTCAAGGGACCCATCCTACCTAACATAGCTAAGGAATCTTCATTCTCCCCTGGTCCTGGTTTTTCTGGCATCAGGACTTCCAAGGCCATGGACCGATTGAGACTTAGACTTTGGCCAGCTTGGAGCCAGACCACTTGGATATGGGGATTCTTACTGACTTTGAGCGCCTGATCCAAGATGGCTAGGACTTCATGATCTTCCTGCATGCCAATAGGTAAATAGAGATTGTCTACCGAGATTTGGCTAATGATTTCAGGTGCCGACCCATAGTGGTCAAAGTCGCCATGGGTCAAGAATAGCCCGGCTAGTGAGCGGACTCCCTGGGCGGCTAAGGCAGGCTGAATTTGACTTTCAAACAAGGTCCGTCTGGGTCGCTTTTGCCAGTCTTCTTTGGGAAAAGTGGGCCTGCCAGCCGCATCAATCAAATAGGCCGAGGCAGAAAACGGCGGTTTGACGAGGATACAATCCCCTTGACCGATATCTAAGACAGCTACCTGGCCTAGAGGGGATAAATGAGGGAAAAGATACAAGAACATGAGAGTAAGAGCCAAGGCCACCCAGCCTCGCCCTTTCCTCTTGGCTAAGACTTGCCGATCTAACCAATAAGCCAATATCATGCAATAAAACAGGACAAAGATAAAAGGCAGATGTCCAGTTAGCCAGTAAAATCCTGGCAGGTCACTAAAAAAGACCGACACTTTCTCTAGATGAAGGACCAGCCAGGACAAGGGCCAGGCCACTAGGGACACTAGCCAGCCTAATCCTCCTATTCCTAAAGCCACTACCAAAAGAAGGCCAGGAAAAAGACAGACAGAAAATAGCCAGGAATAAAAGTAATTGACCCACAAGGCTAACCAAGAGAAACCAGCCTGACTGATAATGAGGAAAGGAATGGTGACCAAGGTGCAGGCCAAAGAACAGATGAATTCTTCCTGCCAGGCCTGCTTAAAGGGCGGTGCTTGTTTAATAATTAATAAGGTAGCAGTTAGAGCATAGGACAACTGAAAACCCAAAGAAAAGATGGCCTGGGGATGGATAAGGAGGATAAATAATAGCGACCAGGCTAGGCCAGCCCAGGGATCGACAGGTCGGTCGGCCCGCCTTTGAATGAAGGCGTAAAGATAAGACCCAATAGCCCGAATCATCCCATAAGGTAAGCCAAGTAAACAGCCATAAAGCAGTAAGACTACTAAGGCAATCCATTGGTAGTGTTCTACTAAGACCCCCAGGCGGAGAAGTGACCGCTTCAACAAGGCTAATAAATAGTTGACATGAAAACCAGATAGGGAAAATAAATGAATAATCCCAATTTCCTGGTAGGCAGCCATGGCCGATTGGTCAATGCCGGACTTATCATTCAAAAAGAGAGCCTGGAAATAATCCGCCAAGATTCCTAAGTCCAAGCCCTGTAAATAGGCATATATGCTCTGGCGAAAGTTGGGCCAAAAATAAGACCAATAGGGTAAATCAGCCAGTTCTTGAACCTTTTCTACCTCACAGACCCAATCAATGTTTTGCCGACTCAAATAGACCTGGTAGTCAAAACCATGAAAATTACGCTGGCCGTTGGGAGGGGTTAAGTGGCCTAGGAGACTGACTTGAAAAGATCGCTCTTGATTTAACCAAGCCGCCTGCTCAGCCTCAGATTTTAAGTAATAAAAGACTTGAAAATTTTCCCCCGTTGCCAATTCTTGGCCTTGAAATTGGACTAAGTCCCCTTCCACCTTCAAGTTATCGATAGCCACTTCTAAAGTTAAAGCAGCCTCCCCTCCAGTAAAATGAGACGTCCGTTGACTAAGGAGATAAAGATAGGCAGCCATCAGACAGTGACTGACAAGTAGCCACTTGACCAGTCCCTTCTTCTTTAAGGCAATTACCCGGCCCCAATACCAAAGATAGAAGACCAGGGTCCAAACCGAAGGCGCCAACATGAGGGCTGTCAGTAAGAGGATGCCCAAGGCTAACCAAAAAATCTTCGTCTTCATCTTAATTCACAGTAATTTGTTCTTTGATCTTCTCAAAGGTCTTGTCGCCAATACCAGAGACTTCGGTAATCTCCTCAATCGTTTGAAAAGACCCCTTACTTTCCCGATATTGGATAATATCAGCCGCCTTCTTCTCCCCTATGCCGGATATTTCTTGGAGTTGGCTGGCGTCAGCAGTATTGATATTGATCTTCTGACTATCTCCCTGGCTACTTCCTGCAGTTGGGCCATCCTCAGACAAAGCAGGAGTTATAGCCATCAAGTCATCCGCTCCCACCTCTTCATCCAAGGCCGGCACATAGACCACCATCTGGTCCTGGAGGCGTTGGGAGAGATTAATCCGTTTAGAATCGGCTTGGTCATTGAGTCCACCCGCCAAATCAATGGCATCGAGGACACGATCACCTGCTTGAACTTGGTATAGGCCAGGGGACTTGACTGCCCCTTTGACATCCACATAGATTAAATCGTCTCCCTGCCCCTCTGAATTCCCAGCTTCGCCACCTTCCGCTTGGTCTGTCACGGACGGCTCCGGCTGACTATTTTCCTCTAGATCAACTGATTCCACCAAGGCGGTTGCGGCTACTGGGGCTTGACCAGCTGGACTAAGCACCCGGTCAAAAACAAAATAAAACAAAACAGCCACCAATAAAACCCCAGCGACCAAGGCTCCGACCAGTAATTTGCCATAATTTTCAATGATTTCTGCAAAGGATAAGTTCTTTAATTCTTCCCACCACGCTTGCATAGCGACACCTCTTTCTCTACTTATTCATCCGTAAAGAAAGCATCAGTTAACGAAAAAAGCTGACTTCAATTTCATGAAATCAGCTTGAATGCCCTATGCAGCAAAACGATAGCAAACCACCCGGGTGTGGCCGTAAGTCGCATTTTTAAAGACGTGTAAGTTTCCCACGATGTCAGGCAGGTTATCTTGACTATCCAGCTCACAAACCACTGTGACTTGGTCACTGAGCCAGCCTTCTTCTTGGAACTGAAGGAGCAAGTCTTCCAAATGTTGGCCCTTATAAGGCGGATCTAAGAAAACCCAGTCAAATTGTAAGTTAGGAGCCTTCTTCCGCAAAAACTTCAACTGCTTTTGGTTGTCACCCTTCAATAAGTGGTAACGCTCTTCAAGATGGGCTTTACCCACATTCTTAGCAATTGTTTCTTGGGCCTTACAGAAACGTTCAAAAGCATAAACCTCATCAGCTCCCCGCGATAAGGCTTCCAGTCCCAGAGCTCCTGACCCCGCATAAAAGTCAAGGACAATCCCGCCATCTAGGTATTGACCAATAATATTAAACATGGACTCCTTAATCTTATCTGTCGTGGGCCGGGTATTTGATCCTGGCACCGCTTGTAGGGGGATCCCCCCAAATTCACCGGCTATAATCCGCATCTTGCCACATCCCTTCTCAATTCGCTATTCATTATAGCACAGTCATTTACGAAGAGACGACCGATTCATAGCCCTTTTCCGGCTATAAACAAAGAAAGACCTTGGCACGAAAGCACCAAGGTCCGCTAGAGGGAGAGTAAGATATTCTTGCACCTTTATTTAAGCAATTTAGATACTATTAACTATTCGCTTAAGGTCTAGTTAATTATTTACGACGACGGAAAGATAGAGCTGAACCAGCAGCAACTAAGGCAACACCTAAGCCTGCAACAGAACCAGCAACTACACCAGTAGCTGGTAATTTAGCGTTAGCTTTTTGAGCTTTAGCGTCTTTCTTAGCTTTGTTGTCTTTCTTAGCTTTTTCGTTAGCTACGACAACTTTGCCATCAGTATTCTTCTTGTTACCTGATTCCTTACCTTTTTCTCCTTTAGCTTTAGGAGCTTCATTAGCTGGTTTATCAGCAGATGTTTTTTCAGCTTTTGGTGCTGAAGGGTTTAAAGGTTCGCCAGTTTCAGGGTTTAAAGCTTTAGGTTTAACAACGCTACCAGGAACTTTTTCAGCAACTGTTCCTTCTACTGGTTTCATAGTTGTGTAAACTACATAGTGGTCACCTTCAGCCAATGGATTTGAACCTGGGAAAGCAGCTAATGCTTCTTCAACAGTTTTAAATTCATATTTAACTTTAGGTGATGCTTGTGTATAAACAACATATTTACCATTTTCAAATAGAGGTTCTACATCTTGGAAAGCGTTAAATGCTTCTTCTTGAGTATCAAACACATATTTTAATAATGGAGCTTGAGTTGTATATACGTAGTATTTACCGTTTTCAGCTAAAGGATCTAGGTTAGGGAATGCATTCGTAGCTTCTTCTAAAGTATTGAATTCATATTTAACTAATTGACCTTTATCGGTATATACAACATATTTTTTACTTGCATTATCATATAATGGTTTTGAACCAGGATATGCTCCTAAAGCTTCTTTCAAACTATTAAAGTAATGTGGAACAGCTTCATAAGAAGTAGTTGGAGCAACTTTATTCACTTTTGTTGCACCAAATGGGTCTTCTGCAGAATTTAATTCAGTACCTTTTTGTTTATTTTTGAAAGGTGCTTCTGCTTCGGTGAATTTTTCACCTTGTGTTTTACCAGCAAAAGGTGCTTCTGCTTCAGTAAATTGAGGTTTTTTAACTTCTCTACCAGCAAAAGGTGCTTCTGCTTTGGTTAAAGGACCTTTATCTGAAGTTTTTTCAGCTGGTTTTTCAGCTGGTTTTTCTTCGTTGGGTTTTACTTCTTCTTTATTATCGGTTGCGTTATTTTCTGCACCATGAACTACTTTTTTACCTGCGAAAGGATTTTCAGCAGCGGTGAGGGTTGGTTCAGCTGCTTGAGCAACAGTTGCTTCAGCTGAGAAAAACACACCAGCTGCAGCAGTAGTAGCTACTGCGCCTAATAATAATTTTTTCAAGTCTTTCATAATATTGACCTCCCATTACAAAATCATATATTTCTTTGCCAGTGCACTAGTAAAGAATGTCAGCTTATTTATCGCTGAACTTTCGTGCAAGTAAATTTTTTATCTCCCTCTATAAATTAATTTTAGTACATATTCAATTATATTCAAGTTATACTTCGCAAAATCTTCACACTTTTAGTATTTTCTGGCTAATATGTCATATTTTTGACACACTGAAGCTAGTCTTAATAAGGATTCTAATCTATATTTACAAATTTTACAATTTAATTACAGAAATGTTAATTTAACAAAGTTATCCTTTATTTCTATTTCTTTTTATGATTTTTTAAATTTTAAGCAAAAAGTGTTGATAAAGAACTTTTAATTCTCATCAACACCTAGGTACTATAGAATCGAGTAGGACTCTGTCCGTTAGTCGGACAGAGGACCTCTCACACCACCGTACGTACGGTTCCGTATACGGCGGTTCAATATCTTAAATAGGCAGACTTCGCCAGGAGGGTTAATGATTTTAATCCCCACTGACGGAGTCTTTTTGTTGTCAGAGCGTAGTGCACCTCCGGTGTCTTGGATAGGCGCCAATATTTCTTGCGTGAGAAAGCAATACGCTTCGCGCTATCACTATCCAATCCCAACCGCATGAGGCGTATAATCTTCGTTCGACAGTTTTTCCATCGCTTCAAAATGAGTTGCCTTAGGCGATGGTTTAACCATTGTTCTATATCTTCAATATAGGTTTTAATATAACCTAATCCAAAATAGTTGATCCAGCCTTGTGTGACTTGGTTGATCTCTTTTACAATGGTTTTAAAGGGACCTGGTCGCTTTCGACTTGTCAGACGTTTTAACTTTGCTTTGAATTTCTTCTTCGCTTCATTCGTCGGACGAAAACGACAACCCTTTCGGGTAGGCATGATAAGGCAACCCAAGAATTTTAAACGGGTTGGCGAACCCACTTGACTTTTCTCATGGTTAACGGTTAATCGAAGATCTTTTTCAATGTAAGTAGTAATACTTTTTAGCACACGTTCTCCTGCTCGCTTAGATTTGACGAAAATCGCAAAGTCATCTGCGTAACGCACAAAACGATGTCCACGACGTTCTAATTCTCTATCCAATTCATTTAAATAAACATTACATAGAAGCGGTGAAATGACACCCCCTTGAGGGGTGCCCGTATGACTGTTAATCAATTGACCCATCAGATCAATAACACCTGCACTCATAAAACGTCTAAGAATACGTGATATCGCTGGATCTTTTACCATTTGTTCCAAGTAATGAATCATTTTATCTTGATTAAAATTATCAAAACAATTCTTCAGATCACAATCAACCACAACTTTATAGCCTGTTTCGTAATAGTCGACACATTGTTTCAGTGCACTATGTGCACTCTTGCCTTTACGAAAACCATGACTATAAGGTGATAGTTGAGGATCTATGATTGGTTCAATCACTTGTCGAATGGCTTGTTGAACAATGCGATCCCTGACAACAGGAATACCTAATCGACGAACTCCTCCATTGGCCTTAGGGATTTCTACCCGCTTGACCGGTTGAGGTTTATATGTTGCATTCATCAGTTTCTGTTGTAAGGGTCTAAGATACTTTCTTACTTCGGCTTCCGCATCTTTTGCGGAAACACCATCAATACCAGCTGCTCCTTTGTTCTTTCGAACCGATTGAGCCGCACGCATGAGTTTTTCTTCTCTGACAACGAGACTCATTAGAGACCCATCATGTCTTTTCATATATTCAATAGCTCTACTACTAAGCACACCTGCATACTTTTCAGGTTCCACCTTATTTCTCTGTAGGCTGCGTTGCTTTCGCAACTTTTCTGCTTTTCCCATAATTGAGCTACCTCCCATCTAAATAAACATGGATATTGTTCAGTCCTTCGTTTCCTCTGGAAACTACTATGACTTCGGCTGACTTCTTACAGTAAACCTTTTTCGACCGGCTTCTTATAAGGGGACTCCTGCGCCGTCTGTGAGATCTCCCTGGGTAAGAACGACAACTTTCTACTCATGTCACTGCTTCATCTACTGTCTCAGATTCGTGCAGTATTGGACTTCACTTTGTTAGGCAAGCTCATCCATCTTTTGACAGCCTTTCTTTATGAAGTTTCTGTACGTCAGTGCAAGTATTTGCCTCCAACTTCCTTCAGATTCCACCTCACGGTGGACACCCTTGTCTTTGGCTAACAGTTCCTACTGCAAAGGCCTGTAGTGGACTTTCACCACCGAGTTGTCGCCCATGCCAGGCACACATACAAAAAACCTTGGCGCCGAAGCACCAAGGTTCACTAGAGGGAGAGTATGATATTTTGCACGCTTTTTAAGCAATTAAGATATTATTAACTATTCTCTAAAGAGCTAGTTAATTATTTACGACGACGGAAAGCGAATGCTGAACCAGCAGCTACTAAAGCAACACCTAAGCCAGCAACAGAACCAGCAACTACACCAGTAGCTGGTAATTTAGCGTTAGCTTTTTCAGCTTTAGCTTCTTTCTTAGCTTTTTCATCTTTTTCGTTAGCGACAACAACTTTAGCGTCTTTGCCATCTTTCTTGTTGTCTTTATCAGCTTTAGCGTTATCTTTTTTGCCTTCAGCTTCAGGATCTTCTTCAGTTGGTTTTTCGTTTTCTTCAGCCTTAGGATCTTTTTCGTCTGCAGCTGCTTCTTCACCCTTATCTAATTCGTCAAGAGCGTTTTGAGCGGCTTCTGCACGACCTTCAGCATCCTTGATTTCCTTAGCAACTTCTTCAGAACCTTTACCGATAAGTTCTTCTAAGTTTGCTTGAAGTTCTTTATCAGCAATTTGTAAGTCTTCGTTAACGTCAACTTTTTGGTCTAATGATAATTGAGCTAAGTAACCGGCTGCTTTATCTGCTTGAGCTTGAGCTAAACGATATTGTTCTTGGTAAACGTTTAAGTTAGTACGAGCAAGTTTTAAGTTTTGTTCAGCTTCTTCGAAAGCATCTTTTGCTGCTTTAGCGTCTTTAACAGCTTGTTCTAAACCGGATTGTTTGTAACGGTCGTTACCGCCTTCGCCATCTAAGTTATATTTAAATTGGATTTGACGAATTTGTTCATCAAGTTCATTCTTAGCAACAGCCTTAGCTTCTTCTTGGTCTTTCTTAGCAGCTTCATTGTCTTCTTTCTTGAAGTCAGTTGCCTTTGTTAAAGCGTTTTGAGCTTCTTGAAGAGCGGTCTTAGCAGCTTCTAAGTCAGTTTCATATTGAGTCTTCAATTCATCAGAAGCGTCTGCTGAATTATCAACTAATTCTTGAGCATTGTTAACATTAGTTGTGGCAGTGTTAACAGCTTCTTGTGCTTCTTGTTCTGCACGGTTGTTAGCAGTTACACGGTCAGTGTATTCTTTATCGATAGTAGCTACTTTATCTTCGTAAGCTTTACCAACTTTATCTAAAGCATCGTTACGAGCATTGATAACTTCTTGCTCATTTTTAGCATCTGTACCAGCTAATTTGTTAGCTTCATCTAAAGCTGCTTGCTTGTTGTCATAGTTTTCTTTAGCTGCTGTAAGGTCAGCTTCTTCTTGGGCAACAACTTTTTCTTGAGAAACAATCTTGTTTTCTGCATCCTTAGCATCGGCACTTGCAGCGTCATAGTGCTTAATTGCTTCTTTAGCAGTATGAACAGCGTCTGACTTAGTCATTTCACTAGTTTTAGCATTAGCGTCATAGTCATAAGTTACGCCGTTATAAGTTTCAGCTGCTTGAGCAACCGCAACGTCAGAAGCGAAGAATACACCAGCTGCTGCGGTTGTAGCCGCTGCGCCTAATAATAATTTTTTCAAGTCTTTCATAATATTGACCTCCCATTACAAAATTGAGTGATAGATACACTACGTTAAGTAATTGTTATATTTAATATTTATCTTTCTTTGCCAGTGCACTAGTAAAGAATTTCAGCCTAGTTATAAGCTGCGATTACCGTGCAAAATTTTATCACCGCTCTCCCTCATATCTCTCATTTTAACAGATATTTTTATTTTTTGTATGAATAAAGCACATAAAGTTCACAATTTAATCATATTTTATAAAATTACTAAAGTATGACACGATAAAAACCATTTGTAGCAAACAATTTGTATATTTCTAGAGAAATTATTAAATAAATTACATTTTTATGACAATTGTCATCATTGGGTCAACATCACTGACATTGTAGGTTTTCTTACAACTTTATTTAGCTTTACGCAAACTTTTTATTCTCAAGCAAATAAAAAACGTAGCAGTTTTTTCTGCTACGTTAGCTTGTTTATTTCGGTGGATAGATAAAGTCCTCGAATTCCTTGATGACTTTGGCGCGGTCTTCTTCGCCGTCTAAAGCCACTGTAAAATCCATGTTGATGGTAGCTTTGGGAGAGACAGTGACTTTAATGACTTGTCGGACTTTCTTGAGTCCCTCGACAGCTTCTTCTACCTGGTCCTTATCGACATAAAGGATGGCGTATTTACGTTCCTTGTTCAGGTAGTGAAGATAGCCATAGCGTTTCAATTGCCGAGTTTTTTGGGTGGAATTCAACCAGACGACGAGTTCTTGCCGTTGGGTATGAGAATTGGTCATGGCACCAGGCTCCTTTCTCTTAAATGATCCTTTGTCTTATTCAGTTTCTAGTTCAATCAATAGGTCTCCGATTTCAACTTGTTCGCCGGCTTGGACAGTGACTTGACGGACCTTACCCGCCTTTGGTGCCTTGATGGTGGTTTCCATCTTCATGGCTTCAGTCACTAGGACCACTTGGCCAGCACTGACATGGTCGCCTTCATTGATTTCCACCTTGAGAATCGACCCGGGCATAGTTGCTGCAATATGGTTGGGATTATTGGTATCTGCCTTGGGACGACTGGCCACCACATTGGTGTAGTGGGCGTCTTGGACGGCAATTTCCCGCCGTTGACCATTCAAGTCGAAGTAGATAATCCGTTGCCCAGAGTGATCGGCTTCCCCAATTTCAATCAGGCGAATGAGGAGGACCTTGCCCTTTTCAATTTCAACGGTAATGGTTTCACCTTGGCGCATTCCATTAAAGAAGGTAGGCGTATCGACATTCGAGATGTCACTATAACGAGCAATCTTCTCCCGGTAGTCGGTGAAGACTTTGGGGTACATGAGATAGCCGAGCACATCTTTATTGTCGACTTCATCGCCTAATTTTTCACTTAGTTCTGCCTTAACTTGATCAAAATCAACCGGTTCTAAGAGATCGCCAGGACGTTCTTCGGTATAGTCAGCGCCTTTGAGGATGATCTCGCGAACGTCTGCTGGAAAACCGCCTGCTGGTTGACCCAATTTTCCTTGGAAGAATTCAATCACGGAATCAGGAAAATCGATGGTCTTGCCCTTTTCGTAGAAGTCTTCAATGGATAAGTCATTTTGGACCATGAAAAGGGCCATATCACCGACCACCTTAGAGGAGGGGGTTACCTTGACAATGTCGCCAAAGAGCAAGTTGACATCGTGGTACATGACCTTGACTTCTTCCCAACGGTCGCCTAAGCCAACAGAAGCAGCCTGTTGTTGGAGGTTGGTATACTGGCCTCCTGGCATTTCGGTCCGGTAAATTTCGGTTTCTGGGGTTTTTAATCCAGAGGCGAAATCTTCATAATAGGTCCGCACACCTGACCAGTATTGGTTCATGGCTTGGGCATTCTTCACGTTAATTGTTGGCTTACGGTCATTGTGTTCCAAGGCATAGTAGAAACTGGTCATACTTGGTTGGCTGGTGGTTGAGGAGAAGGCTGAAGTGGCCACGTCCACAATATCGATGCCAGCCCGAACCGCTTCCGAATACATCATAATCCCATTTCCTGAGGTGTCATGGGTATGAAGATGGATCGGTACATCGATTTTGTCCTTTAATTCAGAAATCAAGACATAGGCTGCTTGTGGCTTCAAGAGCCCCGCCATATCCTTAATGGCAATAATATCCGCTCCCATAGTTTGGAGTTCCTTGGCTAAGTTGATATAGTAATTGAGGTCATACTTGCTGCGATTAGGATCTAAGATATCCCCGGTATAACACATGGCTGCTTCGGCAATCTTTCCAGTTTCCTTGACAAACTCTAAGGGCCGTTCAATTTGCTTGGACCAGTTCAAACTGTCAAAGATTCGAAAGACATCGATCCCCGTTTCTGCCGCTTGTTTAATAAATGCCCGTAAAACATTGTCCGGATAGGCGGTATAGCCCACCGCATTGGACCCTCGAAAGAGCATTTGCAGAAGGGTATTGGGCATAGCCTGACGAAGTTTCTCTAAGCGTACCCAAGGGTCTTCGGTTAAGAAACGATAGGCCGTATCAAAGGTCGCCCCGCCCCAGACTTCTTGGGAGAAGATGGCCGGGTTAGCCGCTTCCATTTGTTCAGCGGCCTTGAGCATATCTCTCGTCCGCATCCGGGTCGCAATCAGACTTTGGTGGGCGTCCCGCATGGTGGTTTCGGTTAGGAGGACTTCCTTAGTGTCATGGATATAGCGTTGGACGCCGGAAACGCCCGCTTGGTCGAGGACCTGTTTGGCACTTGGTCGGTCTACGGTCACTTCCTCTATGTCAGGAATATGGGCCGGACGGTAGTGGGGCTTATCTTTTTGTTGTAAGCCTGGGAAACCATTGACCGTGGTATCCCCAATATATTGGAGGATCTTATTGCCCCGGTCACGGTTACGTTCCTTAGGAAAGTCGAAAAGTTCTGGTGTATTGTCGATAAAGGTTGTGGTGGCTTGGCCACTGGTGAAAGTCGGATGGGTGAGCACATTCATTAAGAAAGGAATATTATTGTGGACGCCCCGGATCCGGTATTCCCGTAGCCCCCGGACCATCTTGCGCACCGTGTCTTCAAAGGTCATGGAATGGGAAACCAGCTTGGTTAAGAGGGAATCGTAGTAAGGCGACACTTCGGTATTGGTATAACCATTCCCGGCATCTAAACGCAGGCCAAATCCACCTGGTGACCGATAAGTATTAATTTTCCCGGTATCAGGGAAGAAATGGTTGGCCGGGTCTTCAGTCGTGATCCGACATTGGATGGAATAACCAATCAGAGGCATGTCTTCCTGCTTAGGAATTCCAATTTCCTCTAAAGTCTTCCCCGCTGCGATTTGGATCTGAGCTTGGACAATGTCGATACCGGTTATTTCTTCACTGACCGTATGTTCCACTTGGACCCGGGGATTGACTTCAATAAAGTAGAAGTCATCACCAGAAACCAGGAATTCCACAGTCCCCGCGTTAACATAGCCCACATTGACCATCAATTGCCGAGCTGCTTGGCAAATTCGTAGTCTTAAGTCATGGTCTAAGGAAACGGAAGGCGCCATTTCTACCACTTTTTGGTGGCGGCGCTGGATCGAACAGTCCCGCTCCCATAGGTGGACCACATTGCCGGCCTGGTCACCTAAGATTTGGACTTCAATATGCTTAGGGTTTTCAATGTATTTTTCCGCATAAATTTCGTCGGATCCAAAGGCAGTCTTGGCTTCACTTTTAGCGGTATTATAGGCTTCTTCCACTTCATCGTCAGAACGAACGACCCGCATACCACGGCCACCGCCACCTAGAGCGGCCTTAACCATAATCGGATAACCAGCCTTCTTAGCAAAAATCTTGACCTCTTCAACCGATTCCACGTCCCCTTCAGTCCCGGGAACTTCTTGGATGCCCGCCTGATGGGCAGCCGCCTTGGCCTTAATCTTGTCCCCAAACATGTCTAGGGTATCGGTATTTGGTCCAATGAAGATAATCCCCTCTTCCCGACAGCGACTAGCAAATTCTTGATTTTCAGAGAGAAAGCCATAGCCGGGATGGATGGCATCAGCCTGGGTTTCCTTAGCGATGCGGATAATATCTTCAATGTCTAAATAGGCATCAACAGGTTTCTTGCCGGCGCCAACCAGGTAGGATTCATCAGCCTTAAAACGGTGGACACTGGTTTCATCTTCACGGGCGAAGATAGCCACAGTTTCAATGCCTAATTCATAACAGGCCCGAAAGACCCGAATCGCAATCTCGCCACGGTTGGCGACTAAGACTTTTTTTATCATAATATTCCCTCCGTTAATGCTTGAATTAGCTTTGCCTATGAAAGCGGTTATAATAGTCTCATTATAACACAAGAAATTAAGAAAGCTGTTGAGCAAGCACCATGCGGCGGTTACGGTAGTCAATGGCTAGGGCCAATCCTACCATAATTCCAGTTGTCATGATTGAGGAACCCCCGTAGGAAATAAAGGGGAAGGTAACCCCGGTAATGGGGATAAGACCAGTAATCCCGCCCAGGTTGACAATGGCCTGGCTGAGGAAATAGAAACCCACGCCAATCATGACCAATTGGTAGAAATTATTTTGAATTTTCTTAGCCCGGTAAAAAATATAGAAGGTGAGATAGAAATAAAGGGCCAAGATCACAAAGAGGCCTATAAAGCCGTACTCTTCACCGATGATCGCCATGATAAAGTCGGTATGGGCTTCAGGCAGGTAGCCGGTCTTTTGGATACTGTTCCCCGGTCCTTGCCCCAGTAAGCCCCCCATGGCTAAGGCATAGAAGGAATTAACTAATTGCAGTCCCGAAGTCTTGGCGACTTTGAAGGGATCAGTAAAGGAAATAAAGCGCTGTATCCGGTAGTTGACGTCCCCTGAGCCCGAAAAATCAAAGAGGTTCAAGAGACCAATCACGAGGACATAAGCTAAGGCGCCTAGTCCCAGGGTTCTAAGAGTATACTTACTGGAAATGCCTGAAGCTAAGGTCATGCCCCCTAAGATTAAGCCTAGTAGGAGGACTCCCCCAGTATCTGGGAAAGTGAGGACCAGCCCCAGCCAGAAAAACAAGGCCAAAGGAAGGACCAGGTTGGCCTTCACCGTCTTAAAGAAGCCCTTATTCAAGATCGCCAGACGGTGGCGGTCTAGATAATCGGCCCAGAGCAGAATCATCACGGGCTTAAGAAACTCGACCGGTTGAATCGAAATCGGCCCCAAAATAATCCAGCCCTTGGCCCCATTAATGGCTGGCATCAGGAAGCGCACCACCAAGAGGAGGACCGTCATCACTAGGAGCAAGCCACTTCTGAACTTAGGTTTTCTGAAGTAATCAGGCTTAAAACGATAAGTCACCAAGCCAACAACTGTCCCAATGAAGGCAAAAACAACCTGGCGGACAATATAAGTGGTGGCCGATTCATAGCCAGTTTCCTGGAGAGACCGGTAGCTTGAAGCCGAAAAGACCCCAATCAGACCGAGCACTAGCAAGAGAAAACTAGGAATCAGAATATGCTGGTTTAAACCCCAGGAAAAGTTTTGAAAAATCGGATGGGAAAACTTGGCTTTTTTTCTGGCTTTTTTACTTTTTTTATTGGATTTTGCTTGGCTAGCCTTGCCTTGACTAGCTGAATGAATCAATCGCATCAAAACGCTCCTCATTGATTATATTCTATAAATTAAAGATTACATGCTGACCTATTTTTCAATTATAGCATAGCCCTAAGGAAAAATAATGAGTCTAAAAGAAAAAGGCCAAGACAAAAGTCTCAACCTTTATTCGACTAGTCCACTTCAATCAGCATCCTTAGTCATTTTTCTTTTTACGTTTATTGTAACGGGCCCGTTCGCTCTTGTTTAAGATTTGTTTACGGAGACGCACATTTTCTGGAGTCACTTCACAGTATTCATCGTCATCCATAAATTCAAGCGATTGTTCCAGGTTTAGGATCCGCGGTGCCTTGATGGTAGCGGTTTGGTCCTTGGTTGCTGAACGGACGTTAGTTAAGTTCTTAGAACGAACAATATTCACGTCAATGTCCGCTTCACGGGCATTTTCTCCGACAATCATGCCTTCATAGACTTCAGTCCCTGGTTCAACAAAGATGGTCCCGCGGTCTTCAACCTGCATGATCCCATAAGTGGTAGCCTTACCAGTTTCGGTAGAAACTAAGGCCCCATTACGCCGGCCACCAATTTCTTCCTTAATGACAGCTTGGTATTGTTCAAAGGTATGGTTTAAGATCCCGTAACCATGGGTCATTTGCACAAATTCAGTAGAGTAACCAATCATTCCCCGGGAAGGCACTAAGTACTCTAAACGCGCGGTTCCCCGTCCAGTGTTTTCCATATTACGCATGGTCCCGTGACGTTCATTTAAGGACTGAATCACAGCTCCTTGGTATTCTTCTGGGGTATCGATTTGTACTGCTTCAAAAGGTTCACATTCTACCCCATCGATTACCTTGCGGATAACTTTAGGCCGTGAAACTTGAAGTTCGAAGCCTTCACGACGCATGTTTTCAATCAAGATAGAAAGGTGGAGTTCCCCACGACCAGAAACGACCCATTGGTCTGGTTGGTCGGTATCTTCAACCCGTAAGGAAACATCGGTGTGAAGTTCATATTTCAAGCGTTCTTCAATCTTACGTGCGGTCACCTTATCCCCTTCACGACCAGCAAATGGTGAGTCATTGGTTAAGAAGGTCATTTGTAGGGTAGGTTCGTCAATGTGTAAGGCTGGTAGGGTTTCTTGAACTTCAGTATCGGTCACGGTTTCACCCACGTAGATATCTTCCATCCCGGAAACGGCAATGATGTCGCCGGCCTTGGCTTCATCAATTTCAATCCGGTCTAAACCGAGATAACCGAATAATTTAGTGACCCGGAAGTTCTTTTGACTACCGTCTAACTTGTTTAAGGTCACGGTATCGCCTACTCGAATGGTTCCACGGAAGACCCGGCCCACTCCGATACGACCTACATAGTCATTATAATCGAGCATGCAGACTTGGAATTGGAGGGGTTCATCTTCATTATCTTCTGGGGCAGGAATATTTTCCAGAATACTATCAAAGAGCGGATCCATGGTCTTTTCTTGTTTTTGGGGATCTGGAGCTAGACTTGAAGTCCCGTTCACAGCTGAAGCATAAACCACTGGGAATTCAATTTGGCTCTCATCAGCTCCCAGTTCGATGAAGAGGTCTAAGACTTCATCAACCACTTCTAAGGGACGGGCTGCGGGTTTATCGATTTTATTCACCACGACCACAGCTGGTTTACCCGCTTCAAAGGCCTTTTGTAGGACGAAACGGGTTTGGGGCATGGTGCCTTCAAAGGCGTCAACCACTAAAACTACGCCATCCACCATGGTCATAATCCGTTCAACTTCCCCACCGAAGTCGGCGTGGCCGGGAGTGTCCATAATGTTAATCCGGGTGCCCTTGTAGTTCACCGCGGTGTTCTTGGCTAAGATAGTAATTCCGCGTTCACGTTCAATCGCATTGGAATCCATGGCACGGTCAGCCAGCTGGGTACGCTCATCCAGTGTATCTGATTCTTCTAAGAGTTGGTTCACCAACGTTGTCTTCCCGTGGTCAACGTGAGCAATAATTGCGACGTTACGAATATCATTGCGATTTCCCATTATTTTAATTCCTCCAAACAAAATAATAATGAACTTGTTTTGATTTTCTGTTAATGCTTTTGGTTTTTACAGACGACTCATTGTAACACTCATCTGCCTAAAATCCTAGTTTTTTTATCAACTAGGAAAAAACAGCATTTCTCAACCTGACTGCGGTCAAGTAAAAGCATAGTTAGCAGCCCCTGGACAAGAGAGACTCGCCTAATCACCTTCTTGTACTGAACGGTCATAGAGGTCACGGAAGGTCTGATAGGCACTAGGATAGGCAATCACAGAAGCATTGGCCTGCATGAGGTTAAGCGCTTGGCCATCGAGCTGGGTCAGTTTCAAAGGACTTTCATTGACCAGGGCCACCCCTGCCGCTAAATCCCAGGGCTTGAGGGCTAAGGCGGCATATAGAGACAATTCCCCTTTTAGGACATTGAGAATTTCCAAACCCGCACTGCCGTTGTAGCGAATCCCTAGGGACTGACTAACCAGGTCTTTAGCATGGTAGCGGTCATCGAGTAAGATTTGTCGGTTAAGGGCGATCAAACTCTCACTAATGGCTAAATCGTCATAAGGGACCTGGTAGGCTTGACCATTACGTTGTATTCCTTGGCCCTTGACGGCTGAAAAATAATCGTCGTTCATCACGTCATAGATGGCGCCAAGTTGGACATCCCCGTCCAAGGCAAAGGCCACCATAATAGCAAAGTGATTATGCTGGCAGACAAAATTTGTGGTCCCATCAATAGGATCAATGATCCAGACTGGCCCTTGCAAGTTATCAATCTGACCTTGCCCGCCCTCCTCACCTAAGATCTTATCATTAGGAAAGTGGGTCTTAATCTGACTGCGGATAAATTTTTCGGTCGATTGATCGAGATTAGTCACTAGGTCTTTAGGGTTGGACTTGGTTTTAACGATCAAGGGATTCTTCAAACCTTCATGGATCTGATCAGCAGCTTGGTAAACCCACTGTCTCACCAATTGGGCACGTTTATTTAAATCCAAAAGATTACCTCCTTTAATATAGATAGTTTCCATTTAATCCTGTCCTACACTTCTTTATGCTAGACTTAAAAGAGTGAAAAACTTTAGGGCATTTTTATTGTTTTACTGGATTCTTGCTGGGCTTTCTTCACAGTAGGATAGAGCTCATAGCCAGACGCTTGGGCAAATTCCTTGGCTAATTGTTTTTCTTCCATCTTACTTGGTATAATTTTCTTAAAGCCCTTGTACTTGTCGAGAAACTCCTGGCGGTCAATACCGTCTTCATAAGCCGCCTCCAAGGCAACCCATAAAGCAATCACATCAGCAATCTCTTGACTAGAACATTCAAAGGGAAAGGGATAAGAATAAGCTTTCATGTTTATTTCCTCTCTTAATATTAACTATATTTATTATAGCAAACAAAAACAGCTAATAAAGCAATAGAGTGCGACAGTCACACCAAAGGACGAAAACACTGGAGAAAACTGTCATAAGCTAAGCTATAAGGATGTGGGGGTGCCGTCAGAGACTTGAATCGCTACGCATACTATATCTGTACGTCGCTTTGCTTCCTACAGCTACAGCAACTGGAGGAAAATACCATAAGCACAGCAAGTCTGTGCGTTGGAATTTTCTGAAGTGACTTCAAGTCTGGCAACCAAACTCAACTAGCCTGAGCGTTGGCAGTTTTTGAAATGGACGTTCGTCCTGTGACTGGAGCAGGTTTGAATAGGATGTGAGGAAGGATCAGTGAGGGAGATTCCTTGGAAGAAAAGTTGAAAAGATCGGCTTGCTGATCGTTCAACTTTTCTGAAAGGACATCCCCTCACCCTTCCGAACTCAACTGTAAGGATGTGAGGACGCCGTCAAAGACTTGAATCGCTGGAGGAAAATACCATAAGCACAGGGAGCTGTGCGTTGGGATTTTCTGAAGTGACTTCAAGTCTGGCGTCCGAACTCAACTTGAGAGTGCGACAAGCGCACCAGAAGGCAAGACCACTGGAAGAAAATGGCGTAAGAATTCTCAAAGAGAATTTGTCGTCATTTTCTGAAGTGGACGCTTGCCTTGCGCTTGGAGTACGTTTGGATAGAGTGTGACAAGCGCACCAAAGAGCAAACATTCCTATAAAAAAGTCCAAAACTCAATTCCAGCCATAAAGTCATTGATAAAGGAGCATCACGATGCGTTTAGATAAATTCATTGCCAATTTTACCCTCTATAGCCGTAAAGAAGTCAAAAAATTAATCAGGGCCAAACGGATTACGGTGAACGATTCCATTGCCAGCCGGCCAGAAATGCAGGTTGACGAAGAGGCCGATACCATTAGTCTGGACGGTCAATGGATCGGCTATGAACCTTACATTTATTATCTGCTCAATAAACCGCAAAATTGTCTGTCCACTACCCGACCTGGTCCCACAGCGATTGTGACGGATTTTCTCCCCGCTAATGAAGTTGAGATTTACCAACCTTTTCCCGTGGGGCGCTTAGATAAGGATACCGAGGGCCTCCTCCTGCTTACTAATGACGGTGACTTCGCCCATGACCTCCTCTCGCCCAAGAAATTAGTCAGCAAGGAGTACTATGCTGAGATTGAAGGTATTGTGACTGAAGAGGATGTCAAAGCTTTCGCTAAAGGGTTAACTATCGACCAAGGCGACCACTGTGCCCCTAGTCAGCTAGACATCTTAGCCACTGATCCAGCCAAGAACCGGTCGGAAATCACCGTGACCTTGACAGAGGGCAAGTATCACCAGGTCAAGCGCATGTTTCAAGCGGTCGGAAAAGAGGTTATCTACCTGCAACGCTTTCGAATCGGTTCGCTTTACCTGCCTGAAGAACTTGAGCTCGGACAGACCTTTAAACTCCTCCCTGAGGAAGCCCAATTAGCTTTAAAAAATGAGACGAAGTAAATCAATCTATCCATATCAAATAAAAAACTCCTCATTACCGCCCTGGCTCTAAATCAACAGAGTCCTTAAGCAAGCATTGAGGAGTTTTTATTTGTCATTTTATCCGGCAAATTTCAACCGCTTAGCTAGGCGTGACAGGAGGAAGCAGGTGATCCAATAGAGAAAGGTCATGGCCACAAAAATTGGAATCACATAAGAGGTCTCCTGCCCATAGATAATCCGGGCATTATGGGTCAGCTCTGGTAAGGAAATCACCGTTGCTAAGCTGGTGTCCTTAATGAGAGCAATCAGCTGACTGACAATGGAAGGTAGCATGGACCGGATCGCTTGGGGTAGGATAATTAAAATAATCACCTGCCCACGGGTGAAGCCAGTTGAAAGCCCCGCCTCCATTTGCCCCTTAGGTACGGCATTCATCCCACCACGAATGATTTCTGAAATCATGCACGACTCAAAGATGGTCATCGCTGCCACCGCTGCCCAAAAGATATTCAAGCGCAGGCCGATTTGTGGTAAGGCAAAGTAAGTAAAAAATATAATTAAGAGCAAGGGTAAATTACGGATGGTATCCACCACTAAGCCTACTCCCTTGGCTACAAAAGGGAGCTTGAGGTAGCGAATGACTCCTAAGAACGTCCCTAGGAGTAAACTCAAAAGGATGGTTATCCCGGTAACTTTTAAAGTGACCCATAGGCCTTCTAAGAGAAAAGAAATATTTACCCAAGAAAAAGCATCAGAAAAATTCATGATCATCATCCCTCCTAGTTAGTCAAGCGCCGTTCTAGATACTGCATCAAGGCAGTCAGTGGTATGGTTAACACTAAGTAGAACAAAGCCACTAAGATATAAGAATCAAAGGTATTAAAGGTTTCGCTAGCAATCAAATCCCCAAAATACATCAAGTCTAGCCCAGCAACCATAGCCAAGATACTCGAGTTCTTCACTAGGTTAATGAACTGGTTGCCTAATGGGGGGATCACAATGCGAACGGCTTGGGGGAAGATAATATAGACCATGGTCTCAGTCGCGGTGAAACCTTGAGATAGTCCCGCCTCCATTTGTCCATGGGGAACGGCTTCAATCCCCGACCTCACCACATCAGCAATAAAAGCCGAGGTATAGATAGTGAGGCCGATTAAACCAGCAGTAAAGCCATTTAATTTCACCCAGTATAAAGGCACCACCACGTAGAAGAACATTACAATGATTAACAAGGGAATATTGCGGAAAAATTCCACATAGATATCTCCCAGCATCCGTAGGCCCTTATGATGGCTGGTTTGCATAATTCCCACCAAGCTCCCGATGACTAGGGAGAAGACTAAGGCTAAGACACTGACCATGATGGTATTCTTAAAGCCTAGGAACAGTTCACTGGAATAGTTATTCAATAATTGAAACATTTTACTCCCCCTCCTTCACGTCATTAGCAATAGACGCTTCTTGGGCCTGGTCATTAAACCACTTCTTGAAAATGGCTTGGTAGCTGCCGTCAGCAACCATGTCTTTTAAAGCCTGGTTGATGGCTTGACGGAAGTCATCTTGGCCTTTATTGACCGCAATCCCATAAGGCTCCCGGGTAAAGGTAGATCCCGCAATATGGTAGTCAGGATTTTCCTTACTGATCCCCAAAAGAATAGCATTATCAGTGGTCATGGCTTGGCCTTGACCAGATTTCAGAGCAGTGAAGGCTTCCGAATAATTTTCTAATTCCAAGACCCTGGCTTCTGGGGCGTGTTCTTTAATTCTTTGTGCTGAAGTAGACCCCTTAACCGCGAGAACCGTATGGTCAGGCCCCAAGTCCTCTACCCCCTTAAGCTTGGCATCTGGTCCTACTAAGAGGGCTTGCCCGGCATTAAAATAAATATCAGAAAAATCAACCTGTTTTTTCCGCTCTTCGGAAATAGTCATCGTGGCAATAATAGCGTCGATATTGGCATTTTTGAGTAATGGAATCCGGGTTTTGGAGGTCACTTCGACAAATTCTGCCTGAGCATTGGGGCCAGCGATCCGCTTAGTCAGTTCCTTAGCGATATCAATATCAAAGCCCTCAACTTCCCCTTTTTCTATGTTGTAAAAGCCGAATAAATTGGTATCCACCTTGACTCCCCAACGAATCTTAGGGGATTGATCTGTTTGCAAGCGGTCCATAATATTTTTCTCACTCACAGATTTCCCACAGGCACTGAGCAAACACAAGAGGCCTGTCAGGGCGAGGAGCAAGAGCTTTTTACATGGATTTTTCATGGTAAGCCCTCCTTTTATAAACCTTCAAGGGAGGAGATAAAGTCACGCGCCCGTCGTGATTTCGGTTGACTAAAGAATTCTTCACTCGGACGATCTTCGACAATTTCACCCGCCTCCATGAAGATAGTTCGGGTTGAGACATGACGGGCAAAGCGCATTTCGTGGGTAACAACCACCATGGTCATTTGGTCACGTTGGGCAATGCTTTGCATAACTTCTAAGACTTCGCCGACCATTTCTGGGTCCAGGGCTGAAGTGGGTTCATCGAAAAGCAAGACCTTAGGCTTCATAGCTAAGCCCCGGGCAATAGCGACCCTTTGCTTTTGACCACCAGAGAGTTGGCTTGGATAAGAATCCCGCTTGTCCCACATATTTACGCGCTTGAGTAGACGCTCTGCGCGCTCATAGGCCTCCTCTTTAGTCTTTCCAATCACCTTAATTGGCGCCAAGGTCACATTCTCCATGACAGTCATATGCGGATACAATTCAAAGTGTTGGAAGACCATACCAAAGTCACGGCGAATTTGGCGGATGTTGGTTTTAGGATCAGCAATATCTTCGCCATCACAAAAGAGATGACCACTAGAAATTTCTTCCAGGCCATTAATACAACGCAAGAGGGTCGACTTTCCTGACCCAGATGGCCCAATCAAGGTGACCACCTCCCCTTCAGCAATGCTAAGGTTAATATCTTTTAGGGCATGAAAATCACCGTAATACTTTTCCACATCTTTAAATTCAATGATCATTTTTCTCACTCCAATCTTGCGATAATCGAATATGTTATATTTTCTAACATATTTGTTATGGTTGTTTATATTTTACGTATTTACTTCTGAATTGTCAAACTATTTTACATAGAAATTTAAGGGTTCTTTATTATTTATTAATAAAATAAGTTATTAGCTAATTATTTCCATAAACCCGATGTTTATGTGTTACTTTTTTTAACAATTTCAAACTAAAAAAGAGTGTAAAAAAAGACCGCATGTTAGCTTGCGGTCTTCTCAATGAAGTCTAATCCTTTAATCTTTAAACAGCTTTGATTCTTTGACTAAGATCCTCAATACCTGTTGGCCGGCCATAATAATCTCATAGAGGGGGCGCACATCTTCCGATACCCGACCTAAAGTTCTTAAATAAATTTCTCCATCGCCAGCTAAGCATAGGTGGAAATAACCTGTGTGAACTCGGTTGAGCCGGTTAATTTCATCTAAGGCCTCACCCCGTTGGTTATAGTCCTTCACATAGGCTAGCTTACTGTAGGTAATTTGATAATCCACCGCCGGGTCTTCCTTACCGTCGATAATGATGGCTACAGGGATGACCTCCCTATCCGGCAGCTGCATTCCCATCCGGAAGAGCTTCTGTCCACCGTCCAGGTTAGATTCTTCAACCGGAACGCCTCCTTTTAAGGCATAGCCCTTAAATTTTTCAGTAATTTTACTCATAACGACACTCCATCCTAGTCTTTTTCCTTAGTATGGCTAAGAAATTCCTAAAGTGCAAGTCATAGATCATTTGTCAGTAGCATTTTTGACCAAAAACAAAAAGCCCTTGCCAAAGCAAGAGCCTCTTGTCCTGTCATATTATATTCTTACATATGGATTGGCATGCCGAGAACGCCTTCTGCTGTATCCATTAAGCTTTCCCCGAGGGATGGGTGGCCATGGATAGTGAGGGCAATATCTTCAGCGTTCATGCCTGCTTCAATAGCTAGGCCTGCTTCAGCCATCACGTCTGAAGCACCAACGCCGACCATTTGAGCACCAACGATCACCTTGTCATCCTTAGTAGCAACTAAGCGAACGAAACCTTCTTTTTGGTTTAATGACAAAGCCCGTCCATTCCCAGCTAATGGGAACTTGGTTGCTTTCACGTCAAGCCCTTGATCTTTAGCTTCTTTTTCGGTTAAACCGTAAGAAGCAATTTCAGGGTCAGTGAAGGCTACGGAAGGCATTACCTTGTAGTCCACTGCAGCGGCTTTACCAGAAATGGCTTCCGCAGCAATTTTACCTTCGTAGGACGCTTTGTGGGCTAAAGCAGCACCAGGAACGACGTCACCAATTGCGAAGATATTCTTCACGCTGGTCCGTCCTTGGTTATCCACTTCGATTAAGCCACGGTCATTCTTCTTAACACCTAGGGCTTCTAAGCCAAGATCTTCAGTGTTAGGACGACGACCAACAGAAACTAAGACATAATCCGCTTCAATTTCGTTAGCCTTGCCGTCAATTTCATATTTAACGGTGACAGAGTCCCCGTTGTCGACAGCTTCCTTGGCCATAGCGTTAACATGGATATCCATGCCTTTAGCTTTCATGCCTTTTTCGACAACCTTAACCATATCTTTTTCAAAGTTAGGTAAGATTTGAGGAGAACCTTCTAAGATGGTGACTTGGCTACCGAGGTTAGCATAAGCTGAACCCAGTTCGGCACCAATGACCCCACCACCGATAACAACGAGTTTCTTAGGCACTTCTTTTAAGTTTAAGGCACCTGTGGAGTCAATGACACGGCCACCAAACTTAAAGCCTTTGATTTCAATTGGATGAGAACCTGTCGCAATGATTGCGTGTTTGTAGCTATAGAGTTGGTGTTCATCACCTTCACCCATCACGGTTAATTCACGTTCATTGTTGAAGAAAGCTTCCCCGCGGATAATTTCCACTTTATTTTTCTTCAATAGCATTTCTACCCCACTAGTTAGGGTTTTAACCACACTATTGTCTTTCCATTCTTGTGTTTTGGTGAAATCTAAGCTAGCTTTTGAATCCACACCAAAGACTTCTAAACCGCCATTGGCCTCGTGGTAAGCATGTCCAGCTTGGATTAAAGCCTTGGAAGGAATACAGCCAACGTTTAAGCAGACACCACCAATATATTCACGTTCAATAATGGCTACTTTTTGTCCCATTTGGGCTGCGCGGATCGCCGCAACGTATCCGCCAGGTCCAGCCCCAACAACGACTGTATCCAGTTCAATTGCCATTGCACCTACAACCATTTACTAACTACCTCCTTAAGATTCCATTAATAATAATTCAGGATCGCTAAGCAGACGACCAACTTCGTTCAAGGCTTTTTGTCCTGTTGCGCCGTCGACGATACGGTGGTCGAAGGTTAATGAAAGTTTCAATACTCGACCAACTGCTAATTCACCATTGTCGTCAACTACAGGTTGTTGCACAATTGCACCAAAGCCTAAAATGGCAACTTCTGGGTAGTTAAGAATTGGGGTGAAGTATTCCCCGCCAACTGAACCAATGTTAGAAATTGAAACAGTACCGTCTGACATATCAGCAGCCTTCAATTTTCCTTCATGGGCCTTGGCAGCTTTATCATTAATTTCATCGGCAATATCAAACATGGATTTGCGGTCTGCATTATGAACTACAGGAACGTATAATCCTTGATCAGTATCAGTAGCAATACCAATGTTGTAATATTTCTTCAATAAGAATTCTTGAGCATCATCATCAACTGAAGCGTTGAGCATTGGGTATTTCTTAACTGCAGCAATTAAAGCTTTCACTGCATATGGTAAGAAGGTTAACTTGGTATCACGTTCAGCAGCAATACCCTTGAATTTCTTACGGTGATCCCATAGTTTGGATACTTCGACATCCTTGAACAAGGTCACTTGAGGAGCAGTGTATTTAGAGGTTTCCATGGATTTAGCGATCGCTTTACGCATTGGAGTCATCTTAACGTGTTCTACATCGCCGTCTTCATGGCTTTCCTTCTTAGGTGCAGCCTTCTTAGCAGGTTCTTCGCTGGCTTTAGCACTTGTTGCTTCAGCAGCTGGAGCACTTGCGGTTGCAGCTTGTCCGTCAAAGTTATCAATGTCTTCTTTGAGAACACGGCCATTCTTACCGGTACCTGCAACTTGAGAAATATCAACGCCTTGTTCACGCGCATATTGACGTACGGAAGGCATTGCTAATACGCGTTTGTTTGGATCAGCGGTTTGTGGTACGCCACCGTTACCATTAGCTGCACCGGTTGCACCTTCATTGCCTTCGTCAGCTTTTTCAAGTTGAGCTGGAGAAGCTGGAGTTGAAGATGGTGCTGAGCCTTCGCTGTTATGTTCTGGTGAGTCGATTTCAGCAAGAACGTCACCCACATTGGCTACTTCGCCGGCAGGCACAATGATGTTCTTAATGGTACCAGCCACTGGAGCGTAAACTTCTTCTACGGATTTGTCATTTTGAATTTCAACAACCGCAGTATCTTCAGTGACTTCGTCGCCTTCACTGACTAGCCATTCAGCGATCTCACCTTCGGCCATTCCTTCACCAACATCTGGTAGGCGGAATTGGTAATATCCAGTGCTTGCATTCGCTGAAGGAGCTGAGGCTTCTTCACTAGCTGGTGCTTCAGAAGCTGCATTATCACTTTCTGGTAGGCCTTCACCTGAGAAGTCAATCAAAGGTTCACCAACGATAGCTACGTCACCTTCTTCAACGTATAGTTTTTCAATTTTACCGCTTACAGGTGAAGCGATTTCTTCAACAGATTTATCATTTTGGATTTCAACAAGAACATCTTCTTCTTGAACAGAGTCTCCGACTCCAACGTGCCAGCTAACAACTTCGCCTTCGCTCATGCCTTCACCGACGTCTGGCATATTAAAAGTATATGTCATCTTTTTTCATCATCCCTTCTTAGCTTAAGTGATTCAATAGGATTACTTATTTCTAGAAATTAACTGTGTTCTTAACTGCTTCTTTGATGTCATCAGCATTTGGCAACCAGTCATTTTCTGCTAAACCAAATGGGTAAACTGTATCAGGAGCTGATACGAATTCAATTGGTGATTCTAGAGAAAGAATGAAACGTTGAGAAATTTCAGCGATCACATTGTTACCTGCACCAGCTTCACGTTGAGCTTCTTGTACCATGACAACACGGCCGGTTTTTTCAACAGATTTACCAATGGTTTCATAGTCAACTGGTGAAATCGTCCGTAAGTCAATGACTTCAACAGAAATATTTTCTTTTTCTAATTCTTCCGCAGCCTTAAGCGCTTCACGAACCATGTAACCGTAAGCGATCACAGTGACGTCAGAACCTTCACGTGCCACATTGGCTACGCCTAGAGGAATGGTATATTCTTCTTCAGGAACTTCTTCACGGAATGAGCGGTATAACTTCATGTGTTCAAGGAATAAGACTGGGTCATTGTCACGAATGGCTGAAGCAAGTAAACCTTTAGCTTCATAAGGACTTGATGGAACAACCACTTTCATCCCTGGGGTTTGAACAAAAATACCTTCTACTGAGTCCGCGTGCATTTCAGGTGTATGAACCCCACCACCAAATGGTGAACGCACGGTAATTGGGAAGTTACGGGTTGCTCCATAACGGAAGCGGTAACGTGACATTTGTCCAGCTAAGGAGTCCATCACTTCAAATACGAAAGCGAAGAATTGGATTTCCATGATAGGACGGAAACCTTGGAGACAAAGTCCGATTGCCATACCACCAATACCTGATTCAGATAGAGGCGTATCACTTACACGGTCTTCACCATATTTATCATATAAACCTTTAGAAGCACGGAACACACCACCGTTTTTACCTACGTCTTCACCGAAAAGTAAAATTTTATCGTCACGAGCCATTTCTTGGTCTAACGTTGCAGTGATGGCTTCTACCATTGTTTTTCCAGTTCTCTTGGCCATCCTTATTCACTCTCCTTCGCTTCATATTTTTCAATTTGTTCTTTAATGTTTTGTCCTGGTTCTTCGAACATGTTCTTCAAGAAGTCAGAAACTTTTTGCTTAGGCGCAGCTTCAGCTTTCTTGATGGCTGCTTGAACTTCTT
Organism: Aerococcus urinae; assembly: GCF_001543175.1. Classification (NCBI taxonomy): domain Bacteria; kingdom Bacillati; phylum Bacillota; class Bacilli; order Lactobacillales; family Aerococcaceae; genus Aerococcus; species Aerococcus urinae. Next base: position 431,356 of record NZ_CP014161.1, on the reverse strand, counting down.
CTTTAACGCTTTCGACATAGTCGCTTTCAGTTTGTTCGTCCCATAAACCTTTTTCTTCTAGATATGCACGGAAACGAATCAGTGGTTCACGACTGGTCCAGCTTTGGATATCTTCATCGGTACGATAAATCTTAGGATCGTCACCGGAAGTGGAGTGAGCGCCGAGGCGGTTGGTAATGGTTTCAATTAAGACTGGTCCGTTACCTGCTGCAGCCCATTCACGTGCTTGTTTAGCAACTGCATAAACTGCTAAGGCATCGTTACCGTCCACTTGAACACCTGGCATACCAGCTGCAACGGCTTTTTGTGCTAAGGATTTAGCCGCTGATTGTTTTTGACGTGGGGTGGAAATCGCAAAACCATTGTTTTGAATGAAGAAAACAATTGGTGCTTTATAGCGACCAGCATAGTTCCAAGCTTCATATGAGTCCCCTTGACTTGAACCACCATCACCGGTGTAGGTGTAGGTGACATTCTTAGAGCCATTTAGTTTTTGACCAACAGCATTACCCATACCTTGGATAAGTTGAGCCCCAATAATAATTTGTGGAGGCATTGCATGGAAGTCTTCTGGATAATTATTTCCTTCGACGTGTCCACGAGACCAATGGAAGGCCTTGTCTACTGGTAATCCCTTAGCCACTAATTGTGGAATATCACGGTAACCTGGGAATAGCCAGTCATCTTGTTCAAAGGCATAGGAGCTAGCCATTTGGGAAGCTTCTTGTCCATAAGTTGGCGCATAGAAACCTAAACGTCCTTGGCGAGCAAGTGCCATTGAGCGTTCGTGTAAGGTTCTTGAAAAGACCATCCGTTTCATTATTTCTACAAGTTGGTCGTCAGTTAAATCTGGCATAATGTCAGGGTTAACGACTTTCCCTTCCTCGTCTAGTATACGAACCATTTGGAACTGTTCGTCAATACCAGCAAGTTGTGCTTGATAATCTACTGGTTGTTTTGCCATCTGTACACATTCCTTTCTGTAAAGAAAATATTTTGCCATGCCTTGGCATTGGCTTATTCACCCTTCACTTCACTAATTTATCATGGAAAGGAAGCGAATTCAAACAATTGAGGCCCAAATCCTAACTTTCTATATTAGAACAGTTGCTTTATTTGTGTAAACGTTAACATGTACGCCCTGATTGCTTTCCTAAAAGTCTGGCTAAAGTACTTATATAAAGCCATTTTCAAAAATAATACAGGTGTTTGCAACTGTTATAACACTGTTATAGTTCGATCAGGAAAGCGCTTACCTTGTGAAAATTTTATTAATTAAGGGATACATTTATTGTTCTGATTCGATGATTTATGGCCTTAAAAAACGGCGAGATCCTTTTGACTTATTTGCTGTAATTTGAGAAAATGAATTAAAATATAAGATAATTAATGGAGGATAAGCTGTATGTACTTAATGGATGACATAACCCGTGATGGTAATCCAGTTTTACACCGTGAAGCAGACACCATCACTTTTCCCTTAAATGAAACGCAAAAACAAGCCGCTCACGATATGATGGAATACCTGTATAATAGTCAAGATGAAGAAAAGGGCCCTGAACTTGGTCTCCGCGCTGGTGTTGGTCTCGCCGCCCCTCAAGTAGGCATCGGCGAAAAGATGATTGCCCTTTTGGTTCCTAATATCGAAGATCCTGATTCCGATGAAGAGATTATCTTAGAAGGGGTTATGGTCAATCCAAAGATCATTAGTCATTCCGTAGAAAAAGTCTGCCTCAGAGAGGGCGAAGGCTGCCTCTCAGTCGATGATGACGTGTCCGGCTATGTGCCCCGCTACGCTCGAATCACCATCACTTACGATGATTTAGAAGGCAATCACTTTAAGAAACGTTTCAAGGGCTATCCTGCTATCGTCTTGCAACACGAAATCGACCACCTCGACGGTCACCTCTACTATGAAAGAATTAATAAAAACGATCCCTACTCCTTAGGTGAGCACACCTATCTTTTAGGTGACGAGTTTTAAGCCTTGATCCCCTGATCAAGAAAAAAAGGACCTAGCTAGCAGCCATTTCCTGGCTTAGAGCTAAGTCCTTTTTCTTATGGATTCAATTCTTGAGCAATTTGAGCAAAAATTCCAGCAGCAATCATCATTTTATCGGCTTGAGGTAAGGTTTTTGCCCCCTTTTGACTGATGATGGTGACGGCATTGTCTTCACTAGAGAAACCGATAGCTTGTTGACTCACGTCATTAGCTACAATCATATCGATGCCCTTGGCAGCTAATTTCTTCTTGGCATAGTCGAGCACGTGGTTGGTTTCAGCGGCAAAGCCTACCAAGAAAGTCCCTTCCTGGGAAAGGCTCTTGAGAATATCAGGATTCTCTACCAGGTTAATTTGCAAGTGGTCCTGGTCAGTGTCTTTATTTTTCTTGATCTTCTCGGGGCTAGGCGTCTCGACCCGATAGTCTGAAACCGCTGCCGCCATGATAATGATATCACTAGCCTCGTTCAGTTCGTGCATGACTTGGTAGAGCTGGCGAGCGTCTTTGACCTGACGGGTTTGAATGGCAGGGAGATGGGGCAAATCTCGGGCCGTTGGGGTCATCACTAAAGTGACTTCGGCTCCTAAGAGTAAAGCCACATGGGCTAAGGCCAAGCCCATTTTCCCTGAGGAATGGTTACCAATAAAGCGTACGGGATCAATAGCTTCTTGAGTACCTCCAGCGGATACGGCGATCTTCTTCCCTTTAAAGGGGCTGGTCTTAAGGATATTCTTTACTTGACCATTGAAGGCCTTGTCCAAAGCCACTAAAGCTTTAATTGCTTGCAAGACCTCAATGGGTTCAGGCATCCTCCCTTTCCCTTCATAGCCTTCCGCCAAAAAGCCACTAGCCGGTTCGATAACAATATCTCCGCCTTTTCTTATGTTGTTAACATTATTAACCGTAGCCAGATTTTCCCACATTTTACTATTCATGGCTGGAACAAAAATCCGCGGACAATCCATGGCTAATAAGGTAGCAGTTGCCTCATTATCCCCTAAACCCAAGCTCGCCTTGGCTAGGGTGTTAGCGGTAGCTGGGAGGACAACCACCAGGTCAGCCCAGTCAGCTAAATGAATGTGACCGATACTTTCAGGATAATCTCCCTGGTCAGTTAGGACGGGGTACTTGGTTAAGACCTCGAAAGTAAAGGGGCGGACAAATTGTTCAGCTGCCTCAGTCATCACTACCCTGACTTCAGCGCCGGACTTGATCAATAGACGCACAAAGTCTGGCGCCTTGTAAGCAGCAATTCCACCGGTCACGATCACAACGATTTGTTTATTTTCTAACACCTTAATCTCCTATCCTTTGGCAATCTCTCTTACCACTGTTTCCATTTCCTCCACTTCAATTACCCGTTCAGGCCGGCTGTCCGCTTCAAGGATGGCTTGGATTGCTTGGGGATAGTCCAAACCATTGGCCGCTTGCACTGCCTCTAAGAGTTCTAAGTCACTTAAATGACTGTCGCCCTTATCGATTGATTCCAAAACGGCAGCGGGGAATTTAAAGGGACTGGCGGTCGATACCACAATACTTTCCCCCGCTAACTGGTCCTTCACCTTGCCTAGGCAGGCGGAAGCCACGGCCGTATGGGGATCCATGAGGTAGTGGTCCTCTTGGTAAACGCGCTTAATTTCTGCTCTAGTTTCAGCTTCATCACTATAGGCTCCAATAAAGCTATCAAAGGCCGCTTGCACTTCTTGACCTAATTGGTAGTGACCTTCATCCTGTAATGCAGCCATCAAGTCTTTGACCGCTTGACTATCCTGACCCACGGCGTAATACAAGAGCCGTTCCAGGTTACTGGAGACCAAAATATCCATCGAAGGAGAGATGGTCAATTTAAAAGGACGACGGCGGTCATAAGTCCCGCTATTGAAGAAGTCATAGAGGACGGTATTGTCGTTTGAGGCACAGACTAAGCGGTCAATCGGTAGGCCCATTTGCTTAGCATAGTAGCCAGCCAATATATTTCCAAAATTCCCGGTTGGCACCGTAAAGTTGACCAAGTCCCCTGCTTGAATCGCGCCCTGTTTCAGTAATTGCCCATAGGCATAGAAATAGTAAACCACTTGAGGGAACAAGCGACCGATATTCATGGAATTAGCAGAAGAAAATTGGCTATGGTTGGCTTGAAGTTCCGCTGCTAAGTCCTTATCATTGAAAAGCTCCTTGACCTTACTTTGAGCGTCATCAAAGTTTCCTTTGACCCCAAAGACATAGGTGTTGTCTCCTTTTTGGGTCAGCATTTGTTTTTCCTGAATGCTGGAAACCCCGCCCTTAGGATAGAAGACAATGATCTTAGTCCCAGTCACGTCTTCAAAACCAGCCATAGCGGCCTTACCGGTGTCTCCTGAAGTCGCGGTTAAAATGATAATTTCTTCATCGCGACCCAAGACTTTTTGGGCAGCCTTCATTAAGTGAGGGAGTAAGGATAAGGCCATGTCCTTAAAGGCAATCGTCGGCCCATGGAAAAGTTCCAAGAGATAATGATCGGATAAACCAACTACCGGTGCAATGCGGTCATCATCAAATTTTTCATCATAGGCGGCTTGGATACAGGTCTGTAAAATGTCCTCAGGAAAATCATCAAAATAGAGGCTTAAAATTTGAAAGGCTAGTTCCTGGTAGGACAACTTGCTCATCGTCTCCCAATCCCCTTGATAATGAGGAATCGATTTAGGAACATAAAGCCCCCCATCAGGCGCTAGGCCTTGCAAAATTGCCTCTGTTGACCGAACAGAAAGCTGACTATTTCTCGTACTGGTGTATAACATGGATAACCTCCTAGGTAAGCAGATATTATTGCCGTTATTTTACCATACTTAGGCCTTGAGTTGGTCCACTAGGGATTAAAAACTAGAAGTCCTTCTTTTATTCTCTAGACAAGCAAAAAGCGAATTACAAGAAATATTTTTCAAAAACACTACAACTCTTGGCCTTTTTATGGTTAAATAGAAATTGAAAAACTATGGATTCTTGATCTATTATGGCCCTTTGTGCTATAATTGAGTAGTTTTTAGGAATTCAAAGAATTCATAAAAGTAATAATCAGGAGGTAGAATGATGAAATTTGTAGCAAAAACGCGTGATGCTGCAGGAACATCCGCTTCAAAGGCTTTACGCCGTGAAGACTTAGTTCCAGGTGTCGTGTATGCTAGTGACCTAGACCCTATCAAAATTTCAATGGAACGCCCAGACGTGGAAAAAATTGAACGTGACTTAGGGACTAACTCAGTTTTCGAATTAGAAATTGAAGGACAAGGAAGCCGTACCGTTTTCTTACGTGAAATTTCTCGCGCAGCTATTAAGCCAATCGTTTATAACATTAGCTTACAAGCAATCAAGAAAGGTGAAAAACTTGAGGTTAACGTTCCTGTATCTATCGTTGGCGAAGAGAAGCTAGCTAACCCTGCTGGTGTGGCAGCCATCAACGTCTACGAAGTTACCCTACGTATTGACCCTGCTAAAGCGCCAGAATACTTCACTGTGGATGTTAGCGGCTTAGACATTAATGACAGCGTTACTGCCGGCGAAGTTAAATTCGAAGGTATGGAAGAAGCTGAATTAATTACCGACCCAGAAGAAGTTATCGTATCAGTCAGCGCTCCAGATGACGAACCTGAAGAAGATGCAGAACCAGCTGTAGCCGCTGAACCTGAAGTAATCGGCGAAAAAGATTCTGACGCAGAATAACCACTTCATACAAAAACGCAAGCCCGAATGGACTTGCGTTTTTCTTTTACTCTATTTGACTAGAAGAACATTTTAGCCGCAACAAAGACAAGGGCAAAGAGAGCTACTGAGCCGGCGAAGCAAACTGCAAAGACTTTTTGTCCCTTTTCAAAGACCACTTTAAAGTTCACATTTACCCCTAAAGCAGCCATTGCCATCCCTAAGAGAATATAGGCTAAGTCAACTAAGTGACCCACAATAGCTTCTGATAGACCAGCGTAGGTCCCAATGGCCGAAGAAATAATGAAACCTAACATGAACCATGGCCATTGAATCTTGGCATGACTATTGCCATCACTCCGACGACTAGCAATATAAGAGAAAATCAAGGAAACCGGCGCTAGCATTAATACCCGTGACAACTTAACAATCACGGCAATATTTTCTGAAGCAGCTCCACCCGCGGCCCCAGCAGCGACAGCATGGGCGATCTCATGTAATGAGCCACCAGCTAGGACTCCAAACTGAACATCGGTTAAACCCATGATTGGCCGTAAGAGTACCATAATCAAGGTAAAGATGGTCCCTAGAATAGCGACTACGGCAACAGAAATAACCTCATCGTCCTCATCGGTTTCAATAATGGGTGATAGACCAAGGACAGCAGCTGCCCCACAGATCCCACACCCTGAAGCTGATAAGAGGGATAATTTACGTTCAATCCCTGCAGCCTTAGCCAGGCTATAAATTAGCCCAATCGTGAAGGCGATGACCACAATAGCTAGGGTAATGGTCTTGACACCGTGTTGAGCCAGCACTTCCAGGTTGAGGCGGAAGCCCATCAAGATAATCCCTAAACGTAAGAACTTGTTAGAGATAAAGCCTGATCCCCCCTTGGCGATCCCCTTTAATTGACCAGATGCTTGTAAAACCATCCCAATAATTAAGGCAATCACTAAGTGACCAATTAAGGATAAGCCAGGGAAGCCTGATAGCCATTTAGCGAATAATGATACTAATAATAACAGAATAAATGAGAGCCAAAAGCTCTTCTTTTTTAAAATGTCCATATCTTCCTCCTTAAAATAATAAAAGCACCTCAGAAGTCGCTTCTTATAACGGAAAAGGCTTCCGAGGTAGCTATTTTATTAGACCATAGTTTGGTTAATTTGTCCAAATTTTTTTAAAGAAATTTAAAATGTCTTTCTTTAACCCTTAATGGTTAGGCCAGTATCATATTTCTTGTCATCGATGATTAATTTGACCTTGTAATCTCCCTTATCAAAGCCGTATTTGGTGACCACAGTACGGGTTTCGCGGTCATCCTTAGGTAGGAAGGTTCCGGCACACATAGCTCCGCGATGCCCCTTAGCGGTTGAAATGAAGTAACGACGGGTATCTTCTTCGCCTTCAAGGACTAACATGACCAATTGGCCTTTTTCAAACATGGCTTCAAAGGTAAACATATCTTCTTCATCGGTTAGACGAACGTCAACCTTTTCAGGAACGGGTTCATTGACTTCTTCAGCTGGGATGTCATAGTCCATTTGCGCGGTTTCACCTAAGTAACCGAGAACACGTCCAGCGCCTAATTGTAAGTCATATTCCCCACCCTTCTTAGAATATAATGGGAATTTCTCAGCCCGGTAGTAGTTAGAACGCACGCTTAATTCATATTCCTTAACGCCATGGTTCCACTCAACGGTAATGGATTCTAATTTAGCATCAGGATCTTCTTGCATAGCAAATGGCCCTAATTCTTTAGATGGATTACCTTGGCCGTCATAAGCAATACCGCCGGAATGAATGAGGTAGTGGTCTTCATTATAGTAAACCACATTACAGATATATGGTGAGAAGAATTCGTAACCACGTTCTTTACCATATTGCCAGACTTGTTCAATTTCCATGGTTTCGGTATCGATCTTGTAACGGACCCCACGTGAATAGGATTCTTCTGGTGTTAAGTACTTGTCTGGATCTTGAGCCCCGTAGTGGTGGTTGTCAAAGCACATCACGTCGCCATCAGGAGTAATCAAGTTAGCGTGTTGTTCATATTGCCAGTCAAATTCTCCATCACCCACTGGAGTGAAGAGATATTTATGATATTCTTCTGGCCAGCCATCGGGATCAGAAATAATCCAGTTAATTTCTTCGGTATCGAAGTCAATATTCACCATAGCATTCACATGACGACCAGATAAGGTTAAGGAGTTGGTATGTTTGTCATACCAGACAGCATTGTTATGGAACCAGTCTTCTTCTGACCAGGAACCAGATTTTTGAGCGCCAGGTTTTAAGAAGTCAATATAGTTAATGGTCCGTTTAACCACCCCGGTATCCTTATCCACTACCACTAATTGGTCTTCTACGGTGCTATTTTCATGGTTACAGGTTAGGGCAATGATATCGCCATTTGGTAAGACACAACAGTCGTGGTGGAAACCAGTAGGTACCCGGTATTCGGTATAAATCTTACCTACTGCTGAGAATTCATACATCCCACTCATAAAGTAAGGCATAGAGGTCAAACGGTCACTGGACATGAGCAAGTGGCCATTGTCTAGCACCTTAACGTCCCAGACCATAGGCACATCTAATTTCAAACGCACGTCACCCGCATAGTCTACCGCAATGGCTAAGGCATAGTTAGCTGGGCAGAGGAACATAATGTTGTCTTGCATGTACTCAGGGGTGGTTTCAATCGAGTTGACTAGGTCGGTACCTTCCACTTGGCCCACTGGAATAGTTACGGTATGTTTCTTGGAAGGAGTTTGGTAAGGATAGATTTCCACCTTGTTTTCATATTCAGGGTAAAGTCCCACAATCGGAAGTACATGTTCAGTACCTACTGGGAAGGTTTGGAAGATGTCGGCTTCTTCAGTCTTACCTAGGACGCGAACAGTAATGGCTGTAGGTTCTTCGGTCTTAAAGAGGACCACTGCGGATAAAGGGTTAATGAGGTAGGCATTGTATTTCACTAAAGGATTGTCAAGAGTATAGTCTCCCAAGTGAAACTCCTCTAACATGGCTTCTTCAGCTTTTCTTTGCTTTTCAATCAAGTGTTCTTTATAGGTATAAGTTGCAGTTTCTGTCATGATTATTCCTCCTCTAACATTTTTTCAATCACTGGTTTTTGTTGTAAGCCCGCTTTACGGGTAATTTCATTACCGTCTTTAAAATAAACTAAGGTTGGATAGCCTTCGACGCCATATTCTTCCACGATGTCAGTATTTTCTTCAAAACTCACTTTAAGAATAGTCAGGTCATCCCCATGGCTTTTATCGATATCCTCTAAGATAAAACTTAACATTTTACAAGGGCCACAGGTCTTCGAATAGAAATCGACCAAAACATTGCCCTCAGCAATTTCAGCTTTAAAATCACCTTGTTGGTATTCTTTTATCATCTCAACACTCCTTTATTTAATGTTTGATAGCTAATTGATGATGGAGACGTTAAAGACTAGTTATAAGGCTTAACGCCATCGCATGAGTTATGAATATTTTTTGACATCAACTCCTTTACAGGTTATCCCAAATCTTCTCTTGATTAATATGGGTTAAGGCCTTCCGTGTCATTTTAAAGAAGCCCTCTTCTTCCATATGGTGTAATTCTTGGTTTAAACTGGACCGGCTGACCTTGATTAACTTGGCAAAAATTTCTTGGGTGAAGGGTAGTTCCATGTCGGGCTTTATGTCGCTCCGCCCAATTTCTAGAGAATTCTTGGAGGCAATCCAGTAACAAATCCGTTCACGAATAGTAGGATAGTTCAAGCAGGAAATGATCCGCTGGGATTCTAAGCCCCGCTCAATCAAGTGGTGGACATAGAGTTCCATACCCAAGCTGTCTTCAAAAACGATGGCTTTAAATAATTTTGCCGGTATCCAGGTAACGGTAGTGGCCCGTAAGACCACTAAATCATAGGTATAGTTTAAATTCTCGTTAAAATAAAGGTATTCCAATAGGATTGAATTGGTAAAGAAGAGTGTGGTATTTAATTCCTTACCCTCTGCCGAATAATTCACTGTTTTGAGTAAACCTTTATCGACAATGCCAATTTCAGTAATCCGTGTTCCAATGGTCTCAATCACATCGCCCTTTTTATAGCTTTCCTGGCGGGTGTGATTAATGACTTTCTCATGGTTGAGACAGTAGTCAATAAATGATGTTGACATTTTCCCATCCCCCTGTGTCTTTCAATATGGTTGGTTTGCTCCTTTTATTTTAATACAAGTTGAGTCATGTCCGCTTCGTTTCATCACTTAGCTAGGCAGTAAGTCTTCTTGCCTTGCCAATTTTTCTTTCTCCTTGCCCGCTTCGCCGAGTTTTCGATAAACCATGCCGGCTAGGGGGAGAGAAATAATTTCAATGATTAGGGCAGCGGCTGAAATTGTGATCTGTAAGAGATTAGCTAACTCAGGGTAAACCCCCATCAAATTATAGGCAGCAATCCCAGCAAACATAATCGAGACCCCCGAGTGAGGCATCATAATGATTCCCATATACTTTTCAACGACCTTGGGGGCATGACTGATTTTGGCACCCAGATAACAACCCAAGTATTTGCCTAAAGCCCTAATCAAGATATAGGCCACCATTAGCATGCCACCGTCAAATAGGGCTGCTGGATTCAGGTGAATCGATAGGTTGACAATGAAAATCATTAAGGCATAAGAGTGAACTGGGCCGAGATCCATTTGCAAGCTCGGTACTTTCTCAGGATCCACCACGTTCATAAAGGCGCATGAGCCCGCGATCCCGGCTAATAAGGACATCATCTGAGTTTCAGTGAAGACATGCCAGTTCAAATAATTATCTAAGGCATAAATGACTAGCATGGAGAACAAATAGATAAGGAAGCTTTGCTGTTTGGAAGCGCCTTTTCCTACTAATTTCCCTGCGACCAGTCCGATTACCCCACCCAAGAGAATCGGAGCTAAGATCATAATCAGTAATGAGCCCAAGACGGAAGTGGAACTTTCGTTTAAGACCGCTCCAATAATCGATACTAGGGGGAAGAAGACAATGTTAACCATCACTGAGTTAAAAGCCGTCATCGATGGCACTGAATCAGATAAGGGGCCGGAACAATCATACTGTTCCACCACTGAGACTGGAGGTGCCGGTGCAGTCGCAATAGCGATCCCCCCAAAGAGTAAGGCAGCAATGATGGGTAGACCTAAGAGGTGAAGAATAAGGGCAAAAGATCCCGTCACCACTGCAAAGGTTACCACCAGGTCAGATATTCCCATGGCGAAGACTTTACTGATGGAATCCTTGATGTCACGGTAAACTAACTTATAGCCCACCATCGACCCCACTAGAATTTGCATAAGTACCATCAGTGATTGATAGACCTTGGTTGAAATTAGTTCAGGGCTTAAAAGGTTTAGCCCGTGCTCTCCGAGAAACATGGCCACAATCAACCAACCAATGATGGCTGGGAATTTGATTTTCTTAGCCAGTTCTCCGGCAAAATAAGCAATAAGCATTGCCAGTAAGAAACGAAGAACAAACACATTGAACACTCCTTTCCAATATTTTTCTTAAATCCTCTATTACTTATTGGTCGTTATAGCCTTCTCACTTTGGGTAAAAAATATAGTTCATAACTTCACATACTTAACTAAAAAAAGAGAGAAAGCTTTCAGCTAGGCTTTAACTTTAGTTATCCTTTTCACAAAATATTATAGCAAACGCTTTCTTATTAAAGTGTTTGCGCGCCAACAATTCCATAAAATCTTTCTTTTTGTCAAAAAATCAGTCTCAGTCAATAAAAAGACGCCCTCTCAAAGGACGTCTCAGAACAATAATTCCATCTAAGCAATTGTTAAAATTGCTCTTTAATCTTCTGGATTTAAGAGCCTGGGGGCATTATTAAATAATAAAGCCACCACTAAAGCCCCTACTAGCCAGGTAAAGAAACCGGTAGGTACATTGACAATGGTCGTATACCACCAAGCATTCATCCCTTCTGGGGCATAAGAAGACCAGAAGGCATAGCCGGCATACCAATGGATAAAGTATTGGGCCACCATCCCAATAAAGGTCGCTGAAAAGATACCGATCCAAAGCCCTTTTTTATCTCCTTCTAGCCCTGCTTTCTTGACCCGACTAGCTAAGAGTCCCGTTAAGCCTGCTAACATAAAGGCGAAGAAGTATTCAAGGAAAACTTGGAAAGGGGTTAGAATGGTGGCTTGACCAGTGATTAATTGCAAAAGCCCAAACAGGAAACCGGCAGCAAAACCGCTCTTTATCCCACGTCTTAAAGAGATCAAATAAATGGGAATAACCCCTAAGTTTACCCCAATACCTACTCCATTGGTGGTCGGTAATAGACCTAATAAATAAGCCAAGACCGCTACCATAGCAACTTCTAATAAAACTCTTACTTGTTTACTTTGTCCCATAATTATAAAGTCCTTTCCTAGCAAAAAACAGGTAAGAGAAAATGCCTCTTACCTGTTTTTGTGCACTTTCTTCCGCTAGTATTACCTAGTCTCAAGTTCAAAGGGTCTGTAAAATACATCTCAGCCATAAAGGCTCCCCTAGTAGCAACTATTTAATTATATATACTGCATCCTTACTGTCGAGTTCCCGCATCTTCACCCGAATTTTCTCTTGCCGGGAAGTGGGAATGTTTTTACCAACAATATCAGCACGAATCGGTAATTCCCGGTGGCCCCGGTCAATAAGTGTGACTAAAGAGATCTTGCTTGGACGCCCATGATCCATCAAGGCATCCATCGTCGCCCGAATGGTCCGACCAGTCATGAGGACATCATCACAGATAAAGATGTGTTTACCATTCACATCAAAGTCCAACTGGGATAAGTCTTTGACCAACTGATCCTTTTCCTGGTCGAGGTCATCACGGTAAGCACGAACATCCAATTCCCCATAAAAGACATCAGCCTCTTCTAACTGGTTGATGCGGTCCTTAATCCGGTTAGCAATAATTGCTCCGCGGGTTTTAATCCCTACGATGGCTAAATTAGCGGTACCATGGTTGCGCTCCAAAATCTCATAGCTCATTCGCGTTAAGGCGCGCTTCATTTCTGCTTCGTTGAGAAGCTCGACTTCTGTTGCCAAGGCATCTCCCCCTTATCCTTTATTCTACACATCATTGTAGCGAAATATTGTGAAGTCTGCAATTATTTCTTAACCTTGAGCACCTTCAGGGGGATTGCGCTTGCTTAATCCCCCTGGGTCAAGTATGCTAGTAGCACATTAAGCGGAGGTAAATCATGTTCAATGCCGATTATTATTATCTAAAAATGAAAACCCACTACTTAAGCTTGCCCTATTCCGGCAAGAAGCGGCGGGTGCGAGTCCTACTCCCTAAAAATTACCAGCAGGAATCCGCGTCCTATCCAGTTGTTTACATGCATGACGGACAAAATGTCTTTTATAGTAAGGAGTCCTTCCTAGGCTATTCCTGGAAGGTCATCCCTACCCTCAAGCGTAATCCCGATTTAGCCAAGATGATTGTGGTCGGGATCGACAATGACCCTCAAACTCGCTCGGATGATTATAATGCTTGGAGCTTTGAAAATCCTAGTGACCCTAAGGCAAGGCCCTTGGGGGGTTTAGGCAATGATTTTAGTGACTTCATTATGAAGGTGGTTAAACCCTTTATCGACCAGACCTATCGGACTAAAACCGATAAAAACCATACGGCCATGATTGGGTCTTCTTTTGGGGCCAATATTACCGCCTATATGGGAATTAAGTATGCCGATCAGATTGGCCGCTTGGGGATTTTTTCCCTAGCCCAATGGATCGTTCAAGAACCCTTTGATCGCTATCTCAAGTCACAAAGCTTAGACCCCGAGCAAAAAATCTACCTCCAAGTCGGCAGCAAAGAAGGCGATGATACCGATCGTCTCTTTATCCAAGGCAATATGGCCCAAGCCTATATCGACGCTTCCCTCCACTACCAAGCTTTGCTTATCGCAGGAGGGATTCCAGTAGAAAATATTGACTTCAACATCTATGTGGATGAAGAGCATAATGAATATTACTGGGCCAAACACCTCCCCGACTGTCTCCGTTTTCTCAGTAGCGACTGGTGAAGTATGAAAACGTTTTAAAAATTATTTTTAGGCTTTTCCGACTAAACTGCTCACGAATTCTGATATAATCATCCTTATAAGAGTTGTTGTGAGGAGGATATGCCATGAAGTTATTTTTCACCCAGAAAGCCATACAACAGTTACAAAACTTAGATCGTTTCCATAATATTTGCCTAACAACCTCCGATGAAACAGGTCATACCAGCCACAGAGCCTATCGGAGTTTGGTCTTACAAACCAATGCGCCTACTTTTGAAAACTTTGATGAGGTCCTTGAAACGCATATCGGTCAAATCCATGTCACAACACAGGCCCTCAGCATATTAGGCAATGACAACCGGATAGATTTTGATGAATTTCGGCAAGTTTTTGTCCTCTTAACTGACGATCAAATAGTCGATGATAATCTCTATTGCATCGACCATTAATATCGACTTACTATTGATTAATGCAGTAATGCCCCATAAACTAGAAGTTGGAAGTAATCCCCAACTTCTTTTTTTATGAAAAAGTAATAAAGCTTACCCCTTCACTTATAAACAAAGCACTTAGGAGGTTATCATGACTCAAGTGAATTTACAGGGCTTCTACCGCCTCCCCCTAGAGGAACGCCTGGCCCGCTTAAATGAGCTCCACTTTATTAGTGATGAAGAAAAGGACTATCTCAAGAATAACCAGGGCTTGCCCCTAGACTTGGCAGATAAGATGGTTGAAAATCTCATTGGAACTTATTTCCTACCCCTGGGACTGGCTATGAACTTTGTTATCAACCAAAAAGACTACTTAGTTCCCATGGCAATCGAAGAACCTAGTGTCATCGCAGCAGCCAGTTACGCCGCTAAAATGGCTAAGGCAGGCGGCGGCTTCCATAGCGAGGTCTTGAACCGGCAAATGACAGGGCAAATGGTCTTCTTAGGCTTAGACCAAGCCAAGCAAGCTGAAATCTGGGCCACTTACATCAAAGACCACCGAGACGAACTCATCCAGTTAGCCAACCAGGCCCATCCCAGTCTCAGCCGACGGGGCGGAGGTGTACGCCAGTTAGAAACAGCCTACTATCCCAAGGCAGATGAGCCATTTTTTGTGGTCTATATGACGGTAGATACCCAAGAAGCCATGGGCGCCAATATGATGAATACCATGCTGGAATCCTTAGCCAGTCACATTGAAGCACTTAGTCAAAAGGATGAGTCACTACCCCGTCTAGAAAAATTAATGGCTATTTTAAGCAACTTAGCTACCCAATGTCTGGCTAAGGCCACTTGTCAAATCCCTATTGAGGCATTGGCTAAGCCTGGTCAAGATCCTAAGAAAGTAGCTAAGCGGATTAGTCAAGCTAGCCAACTCGCCCAAGTCGATCCTTACCGGGCCACTACCCACAATAAAGGGATTATGAATGGTGTCGATGCCCTAGTCATCGCTAGCGGTAACGACTGGCGGGCGGTGGAGGCAGCCTGTCACGCCTATGCCAGCCAATCCGGACAATACCGGGGCCTGGCCCAATGGGACTACCTTGAAGATCAGGGCCTATTAGCTGGAGAGATCACCCTCCCCTTGGCCTTAGGAAGTGTCGGTGGATCAATCAAAATTCACCCTGCTGCTAAAGTCGTCCATCATTTACTCGACCAGCCCAGTGCTAGGGACTTAATGAAGATTGTAGCTGCCCTCGGTTTGGCTCAAAACCTAGCAGCACTGAGGGCGCTGGTCATTGAAGGCATCCAAGCGGGGCACATGTCACTACAAGCCCGATCGCTGGCTATCGCTGTAGGTGCCCAGGGCGCTGAAGTCGACCAGGTCAGTCAAGCCTTACAAAAAGCCAAACATATGGATCGGCAAAACGCCAAGGCTATTTTAGATGACCTCCGTCAATAAGCCTGGGGGTTAAATAAGAGAAATTTCCACTAAAAAAGGGACCGTCTGAGGCAGTCCCTTTTAAAATATAAACTCTTTAATCAAAACCTGCTCCAAGCGCAAGACAAGCATCCACTTCACTAAAGATCGACGAATTCTCTTTGAGAATTCTTTCTTCCTTTAGTTCCAGTTGCTATAGCTGTTCGAAGCGCAAGCGAGTTACAGATATAGTATGCGAAGCGGTTCAGGGCTCTTTTGACTTTTGTCGCACTCTTCCTTATTTACCATAAATACGTTTATGGTCTTTTAGGCCGAGTAGTCGGTAGTCATCTTGGTCGCCGTGGGCTGGGATGCTTTGCTGACTACCGTCACTAAGGAGGTCTTCTTGAAAGAGGGCTTCATATTCAGGAATGGAAAGTTTTTGTCGCTCAGCAAATTGTCGGCGGTGTTTGTCCCCTTCTAGGTAATCTTGGTAATTAGCTTCAAGGTTCATGGAGAAAAATTCGGCCATCGCTCCCGAACCGTAACTATACAGGCCAATGAGGTCACCTGCTTGCAAAGAAGTATCGTTTTCCAATAAACTAATCAAACTGAGGTATAAGGACCCTGTGTAAATATTTCCTACCCGGCGATTATAGGCCCGACTGGCTTCAAAGGATTCCTCCCACTCTTCTAGTGGTTCATCCTTAGCCTTTTGGGTGAGGTGTTTTAAACCTTTTAAGCCTAGTTTGGTGTAAGGCAGGTGGAAGCAGAAAGCAGCAAAGTCATCCAGCTGGTGGCCGGAAAGTGCCTGGTGGTCAGCCCAAACTTGGTCTAGGGCATTAAGGTATTGGTCATTGGAATAGTGTCCATCCACATGGGCCAAGCGCGAATAATTAGGCCGCCAGAAATCCATGACATCAATGGTATAATAAGTCGCATCGTCATTGACACTAAGGATCCTAGGATTGGCAGTAATTAATAAGGCCACTGCCCCAGCGCCTTGAGTGGCTTCCCCTGCAGTGTTTAAGCCGTAGCGGGCAATATCACTGGTGAGAACCAGGGCCTTGGCTTGGGGGCGTTTAGCGATATGGTTGACGGCAGTCTGTAGGGCAAAGGTCCCCCCATAACATGCTTCTTTAACTTCGATACAACGCGCTTTGGGATTGATGCCTAATAAGTGGTGGATATAGATGGCCCCAGCCTTGGATTGGTCAATCCCCGATTCAGTGGCAAGAATCACTAAATCGATAGCCTCCTTGTCTTGGTCGGTCAGAATGGCTGCCGCAGCATTAGCAGCCATAGAAACCGTATCTTGAGACAAAGGGGCAAAGGCTTGCTGGTCTTGGCCTAAACCCAGCAGATACTTATTGGGGTCCGTTTGGCGCGCCTCAGCCAAGTCCCGCATTTCAATATATTGCTTTGGAATATAGAAATTATACTTATCAATACCAATTTTCATACTAGCAGTCCCTCGATTTAATTTATTGTTTTTAGTGTTATTCTTTCAGAAACTTTATTCTATCATAGTTTTAAGGGATATTTATTTTTGAGCGCTTTTTTAAGAAAAAACGAAACTTTTCCCTTTTTAGAGAATAGACCGACTCTGCTTATTCATTAAAGTCAGATCTTCTTTATGGTATAATCAAGAAAAGTCTGACCTGGGTCATAAAGGAGGAAAAATAATGGCAGTTACTAAAGCACAAAAAGCCCGCAACCGTAAAATTCTCTGGTACATTATCTTAATTGCTGGACTTCTATTCCAAAGCTACCTACAACGGAACCAAGAAGATTAAAACAGTAATCGCTAAAACTTCGCCATAACCATGACGGAGTTTTTTTGTTCAGAAGCCTTAGAAAAATCTCCACAAAAAAGCTGCAGAAGCCTTTGCCTCTGCAGCTTTTTCTTGTTTTACATTATTTATAATTCGCTTTATATTGTTCAGCTTCTTCAGGGCTACAGTAAACGTAGTGTCCTGGGACAATTTCATGCATGCTTTCATTGCCGGTAAAGTCCGCGTGGTCATATGGGATCCGTTTCCGGTTACGTTCATGAATAGGATCCGGTTGCGGCACGGCTGATAATAGACTCTTGGTATAAGGGTGTAGGGCATGGTAGTAGAGTTCATCAGAATCTGCTAACTCGACTAACTTTCCTCGGTACATAACCCCTATCCGGTTAGAGATATATTTCACCATGGACAAGTCATGGGCAATAAAGAGATAGGTCAAGTTAAACTCTTTTTGCAAGCGTTGCATCAAGTTGACCACTTGGGCCTGAATCGAAACGTCCAAGGCTGAAATCGGTTCGTCAGCAATAATCATTTTAGGGTTAACCGCTAGGGCACGGGCAATACCGATCCGTTGTCGTTGCCCCCCAGAAAATTCGTGAGGATAACGAGAAGCATGGTCAGGCTTCAAACCAACCACCTCAAGTAATTGCTTGACTCTTTCCTTGGCTTCCGCTTCACTATTACAGATCTTGTGAATTTCTAACCCCTCAGCAATGATGTCTTCAACCTTCATCCGCGGATTCAAGGAAGCATAGGGATCTTGGAAGATCATTTGAATGTCTTTTCTAAAGGCTAATTCATCTTGGCGCTTCTTAATGGCCGCAATATCCTTGCCTTCAAAGAGAATTTCCCCGTCAGTTGGCTGATATAGGCGCATGATGGCCCGCCCAGTTGTGGTCTTACCAGAACCTGATTCGCCAACCAGACCAAATGTTTCCCCTTCATAAATGTCGAAGGAAATGTCATCGACACCACGCACTTCATTCTTTTGCCCCACATTAAAATATTGTTTTAAGTGATGAACTTCTAAGAGAGGTTTTTCTTGCTTAGTCATGGGCGACCTCCTTTTGTGCGGCTTGCTTATGGGCTTGGTCAAGTACGCCTGTGCTGGTACCATTTTCTTCTACTAGTCCCTCTGCCACTAATTGTTGATAGGTTTCAAAGCGAGAACTGATTTCTTCAGGAACCGTCACTGCTGGGCAATCGGGATGAAGTAACCAAGTAGCCGCAAAGTGGGTATTAGAAACTTGGAACATTGGCGGTTGTTCTTCATAGTCGATAGCCATAGCGTAGTCACTCCGCAAGGCAAAGGCGTCTCCCTTAGGTGGATCTAATAAGTCCGGTGGGGTCCCAGGGATAGAAAGTAGCTTACCCTCCGTATCTAGGGTTGGCATGGAGGTAATTAAGCCCCAAGTATAAGGATGTTGAGGATTATAGAAAATCTCATCAACCGTTCCATATTCCACAATCTTCCCAGCATACATCACCGCTACCCGGTCAGCTACATTAGCCACCACACCCAAGTCGTGGGTAATGAAGATAATTGATGTGCTTGAGGTGGTTTGGAGTTCCTTCATCAATTCTAGGATTTGAGCTTGAATGGTCACATCCAGAGCGGTAGTTGGTTCATCAGCGATCAGAATTTCAGGCCGACAAGCTAGGGCAATAGCAATAACAATTCTTTGCCGTTGTCCGCCAGAGAATTGGTGGGGGTAATCGCGCATCCGGTCCTTGGCATTAGGAATTCCCACTTGCTCTAAGAGTTCCAAGGCCCGCTTGTTAGCTTCTTCCTTAGACGCATTTTGGTGGAGGCGGATCGGCTCGGCCACTTGGTCACCAATCCGCATAACTGGGTTTAGGGAAGTCATCGGATCTTGGAAGATCATGGCAATGTCTTCTCCACGAATCGCCTGCATTTCTTTGTCAGTTTTTTCCAGTAAGTTTTCATTTCTGAAATTGACCTCACCGCCGTTAACCACGGCATTGTTGGCTAAGAGACGCATCACTGTTCTAACCGTTACGGATTTTCCTGAGCCCGATTCACCAACAATGGCTAGAGTTTCGCCTTTTTTCAATTCAAAACTTACCCCGCGAATGGCTTGGACTTGACCAGCAAAGGTATCGAAACCAATTTCTAGATCTTTTACTTCTAGTACATTTTCACTCATTTGCTCGCCTCCTAATCCGTTGTTTTTGGATCAAGTGCATCTCTTAATCCGTTTGCTAGCATATTAAATGAAATCATAACGATACAGAGGACACCCGCTGGATACCACATCAAGTGAGGTAGGAAGCGGAAGGTCTTATAACCATCGTTAATCAGTGTCCCTAAGGATGCTTGAGGGGCTGGAATCCCTAAACCAATAAAGCTCAAGAAGGCTTCAAAGAAGATGGCTGAAGGAATGGAGAAGATGGTTTGAATAATAACCACCCCAGCAATATTAGGCAGAATATGCTTGAGGGCAATCTTGAAAGGAGATTCTCCTAGACTCCGTGCCGCTAAAACATATTCACTGGTTTTAATCTTCAGGGTTTCTGCCCGGACTAAACGTGCCATGGTAATCCACTCGGTCAAGGCTAGGGAAATAATAATGGATGAGATCCCTGGACGTAAGACCAGTAATAAGAGGATAACTACCACTAAGTTAGGCACCCCAGACATTACTTCTAGAATACGTTGCATCAAGTTGTCGACCTTGCCGCCCATCCAACCGGAAACAATCCCGTAAGGCACCCCAATTAAGAGGTTCAAGAGTGCGGCAACCACCCCGATAAAGAGGGAAACGCGAGTCCCGTAGAGAATCCGCGATAACAAGTCACGTCCTAAAGCATCCGTTCCTAGGTAGAAGTATTGACCATCAGGAACACCAGCCTTAGCATAAGCATCAACCGCTGCGCCAGCCACTTTTGTTTTACCATCGAACCAGGACAAGGCTTCCAAGCCTGGAATCTTAGGAGGTAAGTTGGCAAATTGGGCATTTTGGGCAGCATAGTCATGAGGAGCTAAAACCGGAGCTAATAAGGCAATAATAGCGACAATAATTAAAATAACTAAAGAAACAACCGCCGCCTTATTCTTCTTTAAGCGCCGCCATGCATCTTGAATAAAACTCAAGGATGGAGCTGAGATAGTTTCAGCGGATAAATAATCCTCATGGTTAACCGGGCGGAAGCTTTCTTTACTCATTTTAGGATAAGCTTTGGTATTTTCAGCCATTCTTAACGCCCTCCTTCAGTACTTACACGGATACGTGGGTCAATGATTCCGTATAGGATATCAACAATTAATAGGATAACCACCAAGGCGGTTGAGTAGAACATGGTCACACCCATAATGGTTGGGTAGTCATTAGTGGTAATGGATTTAACAAATTGTTCCCCAATCCCTGGGATAGCAAAGATATTCTCCACCACCATGGAACCAGTCATCAAGGCCACAGACAGAGGCCCGAGGATGGTTACCAAAGGAATCAAGGCATTCCGTACCCCATGTTTAAAGGCCACCTTGGTTTGACTAAGTCCCTTAGCCCGAGCTAATTCGATATAGTCAGAATTCAAGACATCCACCATCTCAGTACGCACAAAACGCGCTGAGTTGGCCAATGGCGAAATCGAAAGCGCAATGGTCGGTAAGACTGAGGACCACAAGCCGCTATCCCATAGAGCAATCGGGAACCAGCCCAGCTTAACAGCAAAAATCAGCTGTAAGAGGACGGCGAAAACAAAGTTAGGGATCGATTGCCCTAGGATCGAGAGAAAGGTTAGTCCGGAATCAATCCAAGTATTCCGATACATGGCTGAAATAACCCCAAAAATAGTCCCAATCACGGTCCCTACCAGTAAGGCTTGGGCCCCTAATTGGATGGAAGGCCAAATCCGAGCGCCTAATAATTCAGACACAGGGGTATTATTAAATTGGAATGACACCCCAAAGTCGCCCTTCAGCATTCCTAAAATATAGCGAATATATTGCACAAATACTGGGTCGTTTAAGCCATAACGTTCATTCATAATATAAATCTGCTCAGGAGAAAGCTTATCTTCATTAGTATAAGGCGTTCCCGGTAAGAGCTTCATTAAGAAAAATGTGATCGTTGCAATTAGAAATAAGGTCAAAACCATAAAGAATATTCTTCTTAATAGAAACTTGCCATATGATTTCATAAATTGCGCCACCTCCTAATTTATGGTAAATTTAATAACATTGAAAATCACAATATAAGGAATGATATCAACTATGAAAAAAAATAAAGGCCTTCTTTTGGTCAGTATATTAAGTATCTTGCCACTCCTTCAATTACTGATTGAGTCCAGCTATCCATGGGCCAGACGCTTAAGTGACAGTTACTTTATACTTTCCGCTTGTTTTTTGATTCCCTCCCTTGCTGGTTGGATATTAAAAGCCGGTACCTTTGATACGTTTCAATCCATGTGGAAGAAATATGGCCCGAGGCTGTGGAAGGCAGCTCCCGATCCATCTCCAGTCAGCACAGAAGATTCTGACAAAGAAAACTATCTGTCGACTCACATCGGACCTTGGTACCGCAAAGGTCTAGCCATAGGAAGTTTTTTCCTAGTTTTATCACTTGTATTCCTATTACTATACTACTTATTTTAGAGAATTGCATCTACTTTTTATGGCTTAAAAGTAGCCTTTAATCTGTTTGAGTGTATAGAAATCTTATCATAGTATTCCTTACGTGATATATTCTAACAAAGACAAAAGAGGCTTGCTAGAGCCTCTTTTTAATTTTGCCTCATTCATCCTTCAATTTTATAGATCAAGCTTGATTCGATGAAGGATATCTATGCTTCATTATTTAAACTCAGATTGCTTATTCAAAGTAAGCGGTTCTGAAGTCATATTCGAGGTTAACTGGGCGGAAAGTAATGCCTTTAAGATTTGGATTACGTAATTGGGTTTCTACCTCTTGATAGAGAACCAAGACCGCTTTGTCATCAGAGAGAATCTTTTGAGCTTCTTTAAAGTCTTCCCAACGTGTTTTAGGATCGTTAGCATCTTGGTTGCCTGCTCTCTCTACGACCTTATCGTATTCAGGATTCTTATAGTGCCCTTGATTGTAGAAATTATCAGATTTGAAAAGGTCATAGAAGTTGCTTGCATCCGCATAGTCAGCTCCCCAACCGGTGATAACAAGATCAAAGTTTCCTTCAGCCACTTGACTCATTCGGTTCTTCTTAGGCACGTTAGTAATTTCTACCTTAACTCCTGGCATATTTTCTTCAATTTGCCCTTGGATATATTGGGATTCCTTCTTGGACTTCTCATCATCATCAGCCAGTAAGCGGATAGTCACTTGGTCTTGACCGAGTTCAGACTTAGCCTTTTCCCAATGTTCTTTGGCCTTGCTCTTATCCGCAAATTTTTCATTACCGTATTCACTGACGAAGTCTTCCCCGGTTTCAGGATTAGCGACAAAGTTTTCTGGCACAAAGGTTGAAAGTCCCTTAGAACCGTCCCCAATAATTTGTTGGGTCAATTCATCATTGTCGATCGCATAGTCAACAGCTTGACGGAAGTTGCGGTTAGCTAAGACCTTGTTCTCATAGTTAAGTTGTAAGTAACGGGTCCGAGCTTTCTCTTGTTGAACAGCGTTCGGATGGTCAGCAAATTGTTTAACAGTTTCACCGGTCAATAGTGAGTTGTCGACTTTTTTAGAATCAAAGAGGTTAACGTTCGTTGAGACTTCTTTCATGACTTGGACGTCAATATTATCCACTTTGACTTGGTCCTTATTATAGTAGTCTGGATTCTTTTCCAATTTCCACTCTAAGCCCGATCCGTCCCATTCCACCATCTTGTATGGGCCGCTAGCAATCGAATTTTCGGCTGAACTACCATAACGGTCACCCTTTTCTTCCACGAATTTTTGGTTAGTTGGGAAGAAAGGCACAAAGGATAAGAGGTGTTCCAAATATGGCGTTGGTTTGGACAAGTTAATTTCAATGGTATGGTCATCCAAGGCTTTAACGCCAATTTCTTCAGGAGCTTTCTTGCCCTCAGCAATTTCTGGGCCATTGACAAAGTTCTCTAAGAGATAAGAATAAGCTGCCCCAGTTTTTGGATCAGCCAGGCGACGAATGGCATAGACAAAGTCATGGGCAGTCACGGGGTCCCCGTTCGACCACTTGGCATCGTCACGCATCTTGACGGTATAAGTCAGACCGTCTTCTGACTTTTCTGGCATTTCCTTGGCTAAGGCTGGTTGAACTTCATTCTTTTCATTTTCCCAATAGAGCCCTTCCTGGACTAAGCCAATATAGTTTGCCGCGTTAATATCCATTACAGTCCCAGAATCGAGTGTCGATAGTTCGGTATTAACGGCGTAGTTAATGGTCGAATTTTTTCCACTCTTGTTTCCTGCACTTTCTTGTCCACTACAAGCTGCCAAGAAAAGGCTAGCAGCCGTGGCAAGGAGCAAAGCACTACGTTTTAGTTTCATATTTATCTCCCCTTAAAAATTTATTTAACTAATAAAATACCCTATTAGAGATAAATTGTCAAACTATTTTGAATATTTTTTAAATGAATAAATACAGCTGTTTTTGAAAAAGCTTCCTTTTATAAGAAGTGATTACCCTTTATAAGCAGAAAAACAAAAAGGCGCCCTACTCGAAAGTAGTGGCGCCTGTTAGAGTTAGCCAATTGGCTATTATTCATTGGCAGAATTATCAATCGTCGCTGTACGGATGTCAAATTCATTGCCTACAGGACGGTAGGTGATGCCTTGAACACGTGGGTTACGGAGTTCAGCATCTTGTTTTTGGGATAAAACAATGGTAGCTTCATCAGCGGCTAAGAGACGTTGCGCTTCAATAAAGTCATTGTAACGGGCTTGAGGGTCGTTCGCATCTTCATTGTCGGCTTTTTCTAATAATTGATCATAGGCTGGGTTAGAGTAGTTGCCATGGTTATTCGAGTGACCAGTGGTGAATAGGTCAAGGAAGTTGGAAGCATCAGCGTAGTCAGCTAACCAACCAGAAATAGCCATATCAAAATCTCCAGCATTTTGTTGGGCAATGCGGTTCTTACCTGGCACGGTGATTAAGTCAACTTTTAAGCCAGGGAGGTTATTTTGGATTTGACCTTGGAGATATTCACCCACTTGCTTAGATCCTTCGTCATCGGAAGAGAGTAAACGGATGCTGTAAGAGTCTTGTGGCAGTTCTTTTTGAACTTTTTCCCAAAGCTCTTTAGCCTTTTCAGGGTCATATTTTGGTTCAATGGCAGCATCTTTGGTGAAATCTTCCCCGGTTTCTGGGTTATGCACGAGGTCATTAGGTACTAAGGTGCTTAGCGGAACTGAACCATCTGCTTTAATTTGCTCAGCGTATTCCTTATTATCGATGGCATAGTTTAAGGCTTCACGGAAGTCTTTATTGGCTAATAATGGATTTTCTTGGTTCAACTCGATGTAGTAGGTTGAAGCAGTCGGACGGTATTCCAGGTGTGGGTGGTCACTATACTGGCGAACTAATTCACCACGTAAGAGAGCATTATCCACTTCCCCATTTTCAAAGAGGTTAACGGTGGTGGAGTCTTCTTTAATGACTTGGACTTCAGCGCCGTCCACTTTCACTTGGTCAGCATTGTAGTAATCATCATTCTTAACTAATTTCCAATTTAAGCCAGTACCATCCCAGTCTTCCACCTTGAATGGACCATTGGCTAGGACATTATCGGAGTTAGTTCCATAGGCATCACCTTTTTCTTCCACATATTTTTGGTTAAGTGGTGAAAAGGTCGTGAAGGCCAGTAAATGTTCCATGTATGGGGTTGGACGAGATAATTTGATTTCAATGGTGTAATCGTCTAAAGCTTTTACCCCTAAGTCTTCTACTGGGCGGTCACCTTTTAGCACTTCTTCCGCATTTTCGAAGTTTTCCACTAAGTAAGCATAGGTAGCTCCAGTTTCTGGATTGGCTAAGCGTTGGACAGCATAGACAAAGTCATGGGCGGTGACAGGGTCTCCATTAGACCATTTAGCGTCATCACGCATCTTAATGGTGTAAGTTAAGCCGTCTTCAGACTTTTCTGGCATTTCCTTGGCTAAAGCCGGATGAACTTCGTTATTTTCATCTTCCCAATATAGAGGATCTTGCATATGACCAATGTAGTTAGCACTTTGAATATCTTCTACCCGGGTAGAGTCTAGGGTAGTCATTTCCTGTAATTCAGTCCGACGAATAACATTCTGGTTTTGGCTTTGGCCCTGTCCACAGCCACTAAGTACTAAGGCTGCAGAAGCTAGGACCGTCACAGCGAGTTTCTTAAACTTCATAATAATATTTTTCCTCCCCTAAAATAAATATAATTCGTATGGGATAATATACCCTAAACTGTCAGAAAAATCAATCATTTTCACTAATTTTTAGTACAAAAAGATACATTGTGAGCGTTTTCTGGGAATTGCAGTACTTTTTGACCTATTTTCTTATATAAAATTAGTGAAAGCAAAAACAGGGGCAGTCTCCTGTCTCAATAAGAGTTAGGGAAACTACTCCTGCTTAATATTGTGCTTATTTACTTGAGATTATTTTTCAGCGGCTGAATTATCAATCGTTGCGGTACGGTAGTCAAATTCATTACCAACGGAACGGTAGGTTGCCCCTTGGACACGAGGGTTCCGTAATTCAGCCGTTACCCCTTGGTTAAGGACAATAACAGCTTCGTCTTCAGATAGAACCTTTTGGGCTTCCAAGAAGTCATTGTAACGGGCTTGCGGATCATTAGCATCTTGGTTTGCAGCCTTGTTTAACAATTCATCATATTTTGGATTCGAGTATTTACCGTCATTATTTGGATTGCCAGTCTTAAAGAGGTCAAGGAAGTTAGAAGCATCGGCATAGTCACCCAACCATCCAGAGAGGACCAGGTCGAAGTCCCCTGATCTTTGTGCAGCAATCCGATTCTTACCAGGGACAGTAATCAAGTCTACTTTGAGGCCAGGTAAATTATTTTCTAATTGTCCTTGGAAGTATTCTCCCACACGCTTGGAGCCTTCATCATCAGAAGATAAGATACGTAGGCGATAGGAATCTTGTGGGACAGCGGCTTTAGCTTTTTCCCAAAGTTCTTGGGCCTTCTTCACATCAACTTTCGGTTCGATATTAGCCTCATCGACTAAGTCTTCCCCGGTTTCCGGATTCTTAACTAAGCCTTTAGGCACAAAGGTTGAAATTGGAGTCGAGCCGGTTGCTAGGATTTGTTCAGTATATTCCTTATTATCCAAGGCATAGTCAAGAGCAAGACGGAAGTCTTTATTAGCCAATAGTGGGTTCTTGTGGTTGACACCGATGTATGAGATTGAGGCCTTAGGTTTAAATTTCAGGTTAGGATTATCCTTGTATTGGCGGACTAGTTCACCAGACAAGATTGTATTGTCAACCTCACCATTTTCAAAGAGGTTAACCCGGGTAGAGATTTCCTTAATAACTTGGACATCAGCACCATCAATTTTAACCTTGTCAGCGTTGTAGTAGTCGGGGTTCTTAACTAATTTCCAGTTAAGCCCAGTCCCATCCCAGTCTTCCACCTTGAAGGGACCGCTGGCGAGGACGTTGTCGGAATTGCTACCATAAGCATCGCCTTTTTCTTCCACGAATTTCTTGTTTAATGGTGAGAAATTAGTGAAGGCAAGCAGGTGTTCCATATATGGCGTTGGCTTGGACAACTTGATTTCTACAGTGTGATCATCTAAAGCCTTGACCCCTAAGTCTTCCACTGGACGGTCGCCCTTGAGGACTTCTTCAGCGTTTTCAAAATTTTCCACCAAGTAAGCATAAGATGCCCGGGTTTCTGGATTAGCTAGACGTTGGACCGCATAAACAAAGTCATTAGCAGTGATTGGGTCTCCGTTGGACCATTTGGCGTCGTCACGCATCTTGATAGTATAAGTTAGACCATCTTCAGATTTCTCTGGCATTTCCTTAGCCAAAGCCGGAGTGACCTTGTTATTTTCATCTTCCCAGTACAAGGGGTCTTGCATATGACCAATATAGGCAGAGCTCCCTGTATCTTCAACCGTGGACGAGTCTAGGGTGGAGATTTCCTGCGCCTCGGTGAGGTGAACGATCTTCTCATTAGCCTTACTATTTTGACTACAGCCCGCTAAAGCAAGAGCTGAAAGGGACAATAAACTTATAACTAATTTTCTTACCTTCATTTTCTTTACCTCCTCAAAGTAAGTTATCCAAAAATATACGCCTCGAAGAGGAAAAAAGCAATAACTTATAAACGATTATTTAAAGTTTTTATAAATAAACATAAAGAAAATAGTGCGACAAGTCCGACAAATCAGCAATCCGCTTTAAAAAAAGACGACAAATCGAAGAAAGAATTTGTCGCCTTTTTTATGAGAAGGTAGAACTAACTTTTGGAATAGGGATCTACTAGGGCTTCCTAATTCATTCAGTCAGAAACTTCTATCTCTAGTTTCAATTTCGTGTTTATAAGTCTTCCATTTGTCCTAATTCAATAATGACTTGGGTGTAGAGTCGGAGCAAGTCTTCTAAATTACCTAAATCAATCCATTCATTGGCTTGGTGGGCAACCGTCGGATCATCAGCCATAGCTGCCCCAAAGCCCACACAATTAGGGATAAATTTACTGTAAGTCACCCCGCCACTGACAGCTGGTTCTTGGCCTTCTGAGGGGAAGACCTCTTCAAATTGTTTGAGTAAGGCTTGAATAGCGGGACGCTTAGCATCGACCAAGGTCCACGGCACATCAAAAGTGGTCTCAAACTGAGCTTCTGGAAAATGAGTCTTAACTTGATCATAGAGTTGGTCACTGGTCCAGGCATCAGGATAGCGGATATCAACTTCCATCTGGTAAGTCCCCTTGCCATCAAGGACTAAGGTCCCTAAGTTAAAGGTTAAGGCCCCCATTTTTTCTGTTGCTGAGTCAATCCCTAAGCCAGAGCCATCACTTGACCCAATGCAGTCAAGAAGCTGGCTAGCGTAGTGGTCGCCGTAGGCATTAGCTGCAATATCTAAGGCCCGGACAATGGCATTGGCCCCTAATTCAGGTACCGAAGAATGGGCCGCCTTGCCTTTGACCTGGATAACGACCAATTCGCTGTCGCTAACCACCTTGGCTGGCCAGCCCTTGGCTTGGCAATAAGCTTCAGCCGCTTCAGGATTATTGGCCTTAAGGGCTATTTGGCAGGAAGAAGCCACCACATTAGCTCCTTCTCCGCCCTTTAGGCTATGGACCAAAGAATCTGCTGGCCATTGCCCGCTAATGGTCCAAGTGAGCGCCCCCTTTTCCCCAATAGACAGGGGAAAATTTCCATCAGGGGTAAAGGCAAAGCTCGGCTCAGGAGCCAGTTGGCGGAAGTATTTCATATCATCCATATTACATTCTTCATCCGTCCCGTAAACCCATACCAATTGATTTTTGAGCGGAATTTGATAGTCACGGATAATCTTTAAAGCATAGTAAACCAGCATGTCGGCCCGTTTCATGTCATCACTACCCCGCCCGTAAAGACGGTTATCCACAATTTTACCGGAGAAAGGGTCATCCTCCCAGCCGGCAGCCACGTCAACTACATCCAAGTGACAGGCGATTTCCACCCGCTGACCTTGACCATTATTTTTAGGCTCAATGGTTAGGACATGGCCCTGGTGGTTTTCCGTCTGAAACCCATCTACCTGGGCCTTTTCCTCTAACCATTCCACCGCTTGAGCGATAGCGGGGCCATAAGGGCCCCCTTCACTGGCCTGGTCCAAATTTCTGACCGAAGGAATTTGGACTAAGTTTTGAATATCTTTTATTAATGCGTCAACATATTGTTCATAATCTATTTTTACCATGATTTTCACTTCCTAATTAGCGCTAAGCTAGGTCTTTTGAAACGCTTACTTTTAATTCCCAGTTTAGCACATCTTACTGACTTTGAATACCTGTAAAGACCAGACTAATTTATGCTATAATAAGCCAAATAGTCTGACAACGGAGGCTCTTTTCAGACCTTAAAGTCTTTAGTTAAGGGCTCATTGTCAAGCACAAAAGGAGGAAAAAAATGACTAATCATAGCTACCGACGTTTAGACATTTTACAAGACAATATCAAATCTCAAGGCATTAGTCGCTTAATCATTAGTGACCCCTATGCCATTTCTTATTATTATAATATTGAATTTGATCCCAATGAAAGATTCTGGTTAATGATCGCCCAGGCTGACCAAGAGCCGGTTTTAATTGCCAATGAACTCTTTGTCTTTGAAGAACCTGATAAGGGCCAGGTAGTTTGGATTAAAGACGGCGATAGTATTGTCGAAGCCTTTGAAAAAACCCAGGTATTTAAGGAGCTAGCAGAAGGTGCAAAAGTTGGCGTCGATAAACACCTGATTGCAGGATGGTTACTGCCCTTGATGGAAGCCTATCCAGCCTTTAACTGGTTACTGACTAGTGATATCGTTGACCAACAGCGGGCCATCAAATCAGAAGCAGAAATGGAAACCATGCGTGAAGTTTCTGCCATTACCGACCGGGCGATGAAGCGCGTGATTGAAGAAGTCATTCCCTATGGCTATAGTGAGATTGAGGCTTGCGAACAGTTGAAGAAAATCTTTGTCGAAGAAGGGGCTAACCAGGGCCTGAGCTTTGAACCTATTATTGCCTATGGGCCTAATGGAGCCGACCCCCACCATGTGCCTGATCACTCTAAACCAGAATTAGGGGACTCTGTGGTGATTGACATCGGCTGCCGCCATAACTATTACTGTTCCGATATGACTCGGACCGTCTACTATGGCCAGCCCTCTGAGGAAGCCCTAAAAATCCACCAAATTGTTGAAGAAGCCCAAGCTCGTGGGATTAAGGCGGCCCAAGTGGGAGAAGCCTTGGCCGAAGTTGACCTAGCAGGACGAAACCATATCGACCAAGCCGGTTATGGTCCTTACTTTACCCACCGGATTGGCCACTTTATCGGCCGAGAATGCCACGAAAAAGGTGACGTTTCAAAAGTCAACCAGACCCCTATCCAGGCTGGGAATATCTTCTCCGTCGAACCAGGGATCTATCTAACCGGTAATACCGCAGTCAGAATCGAAGACTTGGTCATCGCCCATGAAGATGGCCCTGAAGTCATCAACCACTACCCCCGTCAAGCACAAATCCTTGACCCTAGATAAAAGGATGTGAGAACGCCGCCAAAGGCTTGAATTGCTGGAGGAAAATACCATAAGCACAGGAATCTGTGCGTTGGTATTTTCTGAAGCAACTTCAAGACTGGCGTTCGAACTCGACTGAAAAGGATGTGAGAAAAAAGGAGACTGGAACATTTATTCCAGTCTCCTTTTTGCTTGGTATTTATTTTAATGTTGTTGGCTTACTAAATAAAAGTAACCACCTGGCGGAAAAAGTTGACCAAAATGGGCATCACTAAAACAGCCACAATAATCGCTAGGATAGCTAAGAGTAAAACAATGAAACGGGAAGCTCCCTTGTTAGGTGACGACCATTGCCATTGGCGGCGTTTTTGTTTTTCAAAGAAAATTTCATTAGTATCTTGGTCGTGGAGTTCTTGGTCATCAAAAGCTAAGTCACGAAAGTCATCACTATTAAACTCGGTGGTTGCTTGGTTATACAAAGGATCATTCGCTTCACTTTTGCCCTTTGCTTGGTTTTGTTTTTCTTTTTCATAAGCTTTTTTTGCTTGTCTGTAATCCCGGCGTTTCATCCACACACCACCCTTAAATAAAAGCTGTGACTTTAAACATTAGTATAGATTAGTTTACCTTTAATTTCTTGGAAATTCAACACAGGCCCTATCAAGGCAGACAGAAAAATTCTCTACTTGACTCCAAGCGTGAAATCACTTTCTTAGATACAAATTGACCCTTGTATGCTATGATACTAGAGAAATCAAGAGAACTAGGAGGTTCCTATGTCTAAAGAAAAAAGATTATTTACTAGTGAAAGTGTCACAGAAGGACATCCTGACAAGGTAGCCGACCAAATTAGTGATGCTATTCTGGACGCCGCTATCGCCCAAGATCCTAACAGTCGGGTAGCATGTGAAACCATCGTAAATACTGGCTTAGTTTTTATTTTTGGAGAGATCTCTACTAAGGCCGTCCTTAATTATCAAGAAATTGTTCGTAATACCGTTACCAAAATTGGTTACCGGCGCGGTAAGTTTGGCTTTGACGCTGAGAACTTATCCGTGATGGTAGCCATTGACCAACAATCTCCTGATATCGCCCAAGGGGTTGACATTTCCCTAGAAGCCCGGGAAGAAGACGATAGTTTGGCAGCAGAAGAAGCCATTGAGTCCCTAGGCGCTGGCGACCAAGGCTTGATGTTTGGTTACGCTTGTGATGAAACCGAGGAATATATGCCGCTTGCCATCACCCTAGCCCACCGTCTGACTGAACGTTTGGCCTATGCCCGCCACAGTGGCTTACTGCCTTACCTACGTCCCGACGGCAAAACCCAAGTGACGGTTGAACTGGATGATGAAGGCAGACCCTTCCGTGTGGACACGATCGTGCTTTCTACCCAACATGCAGAAGAAATTACCCAAAAACAAATTCACCAAGATGTTAAGGAATACATCATTAACCCGGTGATTCCAGCTTCCCTATTGGACCAAAATACCAAGTACTACATCAATCCGACTGGCCGTTTTGTCATTGGTGGACCTAAGGGGGATTCCGGCTTAACTGGACGCAAGATTATTGTGGATACCTACGGTGGTGCATCCCGTCATGGTGGTGGGGCCTTTTCTGGAAAGGATGCCACTAAGGTAGACCGATCAGCCTCCTACATGGCCCGCTATATTGCTAAAAATATTGTTGCTGCAGGCCTAGCCAAGGCTTGTGAAGTCCAACTCGCCTACGCCATTGGAGTGAGCGAACCGGTATCTATCGCTGTCGATACTTTTGAAACCGGGACTGTTTCCAAAGACCGCTTATTAGAAGCTATTCGTGAGATCTTCCCCCTATCACCATCAGGTATCATCAACAGCTTAGATCTACGTCGGCCCATCTACCAACCAACTGCCACTTATGGCCACTTTGGGCGCCCTAGTGACAATGGCTACTTCCCTTGGGAAAAAACCGACCGGGTCCAAGCCCTATTAAAGGCTGTCCAATAAAAATTCATTGAATATTTACGCCAAGCGAAAAGGCTCCATCTCGACCACTCGA
The DNA here is from genome assembly GCF_001543175.1 of Aerococcus urinae. Classification (NCBI taxonomy): domain Bacteria; kingdom Bacillati; phylum Bacillota; class Bacilli; order Lactobacillales; family Aerococcaceae; genus Aerococcus; species Aerococcus urinae. Next base: position 398,793 of record NZ_CP014161.1, on the reverse strand, counting down.
GGGGAGCCTTTTTATCACTTTAAAACTTATTGTCAAAACGATTGATTTAATTGCTGGGGATAATTCTCCTTGAGATAGTCACAGAGGCCTTGGATGCCTTGGCTGACTTTCTCGAAAGTTAATTCAAATTTTCCGGTATACCAGGGGTCATCAATAATGCCGCCTTGGTCAGTGAAATCCATGAGGCGAAAGACCTTTTCGGGGTCGGCGCCTAGCCGCTTGATATCGGCAATATTTTGGTCGTCCATCCCAATTAATAAATCAGCCTCTTGAATGATTTTTTCAGTTAAGGGGGAAGAAATCAAATCTTCCCATGGAATGCCTTTCCGCTCCAAGATTGCGCGGCTGCCTGGGTGGACGCCGTTGCCTATTTCCCAGTCAGAAATAGCTGCAGATTCAACCTGAACCACATTCTTCCAGTGGTTCTCTTTGACTGCTTCACGCATCAAGGCTTCGGCCATGGGTGAGCGACAAATATTTCCTAAACAGACAAAACAAATTCTAATCATATAGCCTCCCTCTACGCCTCGACAAATCTAATGCTCCTAACCCGATTTATGCTAAAATATAGCTACGATGAAAAGTCTTTGAAAGGAGAATTTTTATGATTTGTGGCGAACATCGCCCTACTCGGGTTGTTGTTTCAATTCCAAATATTGTTGATAACTACCTACTATTTAAACATGCCTTTAGCCCTAAAGCCAAGACATATGCAGTCATTAAAGCGGATGCCTATGGTCACGGCTCTATTCCTATTGCTAAAGCCCTCACCGAAGCAGGGGCAGAGGGCTTCTGTGTCGCTGTCACTGATGAAGCTCTGGCCCTCAGAGAAGCCGGTATCCAGGCTCCTATCCTCATTTTAGGGATCACCGAGGTTGAAGATGCCTGGCTTCATGCCCAACACGATATCAGTCTGACCATCTCTTCGTTAGATTGGTTAAAGGCGGCTTACGCCCAACGCCCTACAGACCGGGAATTAGCGCCTTTAAAACTACATTTAAAGGTGGATTCAGGAATGGGTCGGATTGGTTTACGGGATAGTCAGGTAGGCCAGGAAATTATCGACTATATCAGTGACCACCAAGAGGCCTTTGCATTGGAAGGGGTCTTTACCCATTATGCCACGGCAGATAGTGATCGCGTTCAGGATCAAGACTATGTTGCTAAGCAATCCCAACGCTTTGAAGACTTTATCCAAGACCTAGATTTTTCTCGTCTTGACCATAAACCGCTCATCCACCGGTCCAACACGGCACTGGCCCTCTGGTATCCAGAAAAAACTATGGACATCGTTCGCCTAGGGATTGGTTTATATGGGGAAAGCCCAGCCGGTCCCGATTTTGACCTTCCAGATGATATGCCACTAAAACCGGCCTTCACCCTAGAAAGTGAATTAGTCTATGTCAAAAAATTACAAGCTGGTGAATCGATTAGCTATGGAGCGACCTATACCACTGAATCCGATCAATGGATCGGCACCCTTCCGATTGGCTATGCTGACGGGCTGCCTAGGTCTTCCTCTGGCTTTGAAGTCTTGATTGCTGGTTACAAGTGCCCCATTGTGGGGCGGGTATGTATGGACCAATGCATGGTCGCTCTACCTAAAGAACTCCCCCTCCACGAAAAGGTCACCTTGATTGGTAGCGATGATTACGGCAATCACATTTCGGCCTGGGACTTGGCTTTGTATAACCATACTATTGCTTATGAAATTACCTGTGGGATTAGCGAACGGGTTCCCCGCACCTATGTCTACTCATAAAGACAATTGACAAAGCCCTAATGGCGTGCTAAATTAATTGTTAATAATATTCCACACAATTATAAAATATAATAAATATACGGAGGGGTTAGATATGTCAATTTATACTGGTTCAGGCGTTGCTTTGGTGACACCCTATGAGGATACCGCAGAAAAAAAGGTTAATTTTGATGTATTCAAAGAATTAATCGACTTTCAAATTGACGCTGGTACTGACGCCCTCATTATTGACGGCACAACTGGTGAAGCTTCCACTCAAACCGACGAAGAACAAGTTGAAGTCATTAAGTTTGCGGTGGATTATGTTAATGGACGTGTTCCTGTTATTGCCGGTGCGGGCTCTAACGATACCCGCCACGGGGTGCAATTAACCAAAGACTGTGAAGCAGTTGGTGCGGATGCCATTCTTTCCGTGACGCCCTACTATTTAAAAACCAGCCAACAAGGCCTCATCGAACACTACCACGCCATTGCTGGAGCGGTAGACATTCCTGTTATCCTCTATGACGTACCAGGAAGAACAGGAATGACCATTCAACCGGAAAGCCTTAAAGAATTAGCTAAGGTAGATAATATTGTCGCTTTAAAAGATGCTACCGGTAACTTTAACCATTCTGTCGATAACTTACATGCTGTCGGTGAAGCCATCGATTTCTATTCAGGCAACGATGATACTATCGTGCCATTAATGAGTTTAGGCGCAAAAGGGGTTATTTCTGTTTTAGCCAATATTGCTCCCAAAGCCGTTAACCAAATGACCCATGCGGCACTAAAGAGTGACTTCAAAACCGCAAGAAAGATTCAAGCCGACTACAAACCATTAATCGACTTGCTCTTTGCTGAACCAAATCCTATTCCAATCAAGGCAGCGGTAGCCTTACTTGGTTTTAATGTGGGACCTACCCGCCTACCTTTAACGGCTCCAGCTACGGAATTAGTCGAAAAAATTAAAGCTGAAATGCATTCCCTAGGCATCATTTAATGTAATGCCTTCAAATTATACGAAGGGGCTGAGGCAAAAGTCTCAGCCCTTTTATTATCAATTTACTTGACTCGGTATTTATATTAAAATACTTTATTAATAATAGAACACAAAAAGGAGTCTCTCTTTATGTCACTCTTATCAGTTCCCTACCGGATCAAAGTCACTGCCTTAAAAAAAGACAATTTGCTGACCTATAATCGTTCCCTTTATCACCGTCAGGAGATGCTCTTTAGCCAAAAAGCTTTAGAAATCCAAACGCCCAACCAAAGCTTAACTCTCCAAAGCCAGCAGGTCGTTTCCCTCCCTGCCAATATCCGGGTCAACTTTAAGACTGATAAGATCGACAAGGACCAGGAACATCTGGGCTTTCTTTTAGCTATCGGTGACCCCTACTTGGAAGCGGTCAGTGATAGCTTTATCGCTACTCCTGAAATTAATCAACTATTTTCTAAAATGCAGATTTTAAGTGTTGACCGTCACGATTGGAAATACCTCAACCAGGTACTTACTGAAATGAACCAAACCCAATCCTATGCCAAGACCCAGCTCCAACAAAAGCGACTTTTCGCCTTAACCTGCCAATTACTGGTGGACTGCTGTCACTTATTTGAGCAAAAACACCTCCACCCCCATATTCGTGACCAACGCTATGAATTAGCCACAGCCATTGCTCAATTTATTGACAGCCACTTGGCTGAAGACTTACCCTTATCGCTCATTTCCAAGCGCTTTGGTTATAGTAGTTCCACCCTCAATCGTTTGTTTGAAGAATTTTACCATTCTACTCTCCACCAATACATCATCAACAAAAGATTGAACCGCGCTCAGGAATTAATTAGTCAAGGGGAGTCGATCCAAAACACTTGGCAAAAGGTGGGCTTTAATGACTACTCCTCTTTTTATCGCGCATTCAAAAAGCACTACCACTACCCACCCCACGATCTTCGCAAACATTAAGAAACTAGGACTCAATTTCCATATTTAAAAGCAAAATAAAAGTGCTCCAAGCTAATCCAACTTCCCTATTGGAAAATCAGGCTAGCTTGAAGCACTTTTTATTATCTATTAATTGACATTCACTGGTCCATGGTCCTATTCACAATCCTAGTCACCTTTCAAACGGTAATCCAGTTCGCGTATCATCTTAACAATATAGTCTTCGGGTGAATCGACCAAGTCCATGTAGAGGCCGTAATAAACATAGGCGGTTTCATAGGAATGCAGGGCCATAGCCCGACTGGCTGCGGCCTTGAGTCCATTCAGCATTTCTGCATTCGGATAGTTGTTAATACGGTAATCTTTCTTGAATTTTTGAAGGTCTTCACCTTCAAGGGCGGGGTCTAAGTGACCCAATTCTTCTTCAATAACTGCCAAACGTTCTTTAGCCCGGGAATTATCCGACCAAGCCAAACTCAGGTAGTATAACTGAGTCGCAGTTTTTAGGTCATCTTTTTTCTCATAGAAATACGCCAGATAGGCATAGCCCCGGGAGAAGTCTTCCCGTCTTACTGCGTAGCGAAAACCATTCAAAATCGTTGCAAAGCTCATCCCATATTGTTCCATCAATTGGTAAACCCCTGCCAGATTAAAAATAGTTTTGGCATTATAGGGATTCCAAAGCAGGGCTTGCTTATAGGCTTCGGCGGCCTCCTGCCATTCATTGGCAGCCATCAGCACTTCAGCGTAGGAAGTATAGATTTTGGAATAATCACGTTTGGTGGGACGCAATTCGAGTGTTTGAGGTTCATACCAAGTAAAAATAAATAAGTCGATCCAGTCATTGATCGAATAATATTTTACATTCGGCTTAGGCTTATATTCGATAAAGTCAGCTTCCATGGCATTGATAAAGAGATTCATCTCAAACTGGGCATCAGTGGCCTTCCCTTCATCAATTAATTCTTTCATATGTTGGATGAAATCATCATCAGAACGATCCGTCAAATCTGTCCATAAACGTAAAATCGGTTCCTCTTCTTCAGGATAAGCATCCAGGAGGACTTTCTCAATTCGCTGACGTAATTCCTCATCCTCTTGTAAATCACGGAAATGATCCTTGACCTTGCTAACAATATAGGTCATATCATCTTTAAAGTTTCCCGTAAAGTTTTTACTTAAATCATTTAACAGACTTTGCTGTTGTTCGTCCATACTAATCTCCTCAATTTTTCCCATTTTCAGCATTTATCACTGTGCTATTTCCTTATTTTTGGTTCTGTCATGCTCTAGCTTAGAATTTAATGTGGTCATTATTCCCTATTCATCGTCATGGGGATAACGTCCCTCTAAATGTTCAATCATTTCTTCATAAGGACGTACTTTAACAAAAGAATCCGGTGTAAAGCGGGGTTGATAATCCTTAGGGAAGTCTTCAAACTCTGCCGTATTAAAAAGATAGGCATTGAGTTGTTCATCGTTTAGGGTGCGAAAGTAAGCCATCGGAATCATTTCATCGGTTAAGCGGCCATTGCTCAAGCGTTTAATATAATGAGAAATGTTATTCAAATCATTATAATAGGCAAAATATAATTCACTCTGTCGCCGGTTAACGGGTGTAGAGGCGAATTCAACTAAGATTTTGAGTAGGGCTTGCTTTTCTAAAGGATTTCTGGCATCAAAACCACCATAGCTGGTTCTTAACATGTAAGGTTTATCAATATAGATCTCAGCTAATTTAAATTCATCATCATAGATTTTGAGCACACGTTCCGTTTCTGGTTCATCATTATGCTTCTTATTGACGACATAATAATTTTCGATAAAACCTAGTTCATTGAGTTTGGTATATAGTTCATCAATTCGCATGATAGAGCCCCCTTCAAAGTCGATTACTTTAATTATAACATAGCTACCTGCAAAGCTATGTCGAAATTATCGATCACGCTTAGTCTTTACCCTTTCTCAAGTCAAGTTTACAGATTTATTATACCATTAATCTTTTTCCCTTAAAGCTAGGTTCCCTTGGCTAACTAGTGTATGATAGGCATAAGCAAAGGGACCTCGTGTCCTAACTTTTCACCTTGAAAGGAGACTCCTCATGCCTCAACTTGCCCCCAAAAATTGGGAACCCCAGCTCTACCATAGACTTGACCAGCTGATTAAAACTCACCAACAGCCAAGGGATACTCCCCTAGCTCAAAAAAACTATGTCGTTTTTGACTTTGACCATACCAGCATCTTTAACGATATTGAAGACCATAGCATGGTCTATACTGCAGCCCACCTAGCCTATCAATTAAGCCCTAGTGAAATGAGAAACTGCTTAAGCCAAAATAAAGCGGCTCTTGACCAAGCTTTAAGTGACCAAGAACCGCAAATCAGCTTTCAAGAGCTCATCGATGATATTATTGCTGACTACCAAAAACTCTATCCCGAACGAGATGACTATCAGAAAAGCCAAAAGTCTCTAGAAGAGCGACTTGAGGCTGACCCCTTATTCTTCAATTTTTTCTGTAAGATACGGACCTTTTACTTGGCTTATAACCAGCACTTCCCTAAGCAAGCAGGTGCTTCCTGTCCAAGTTTTCTTTATCACAACTTCACTGAAATCGACTTTGTCGACCTCGGTAAAAAAGCCCTAGCTTATGGCTTAAGGGCTCCAATTAAAGACTTCACTTGGACCTACTCCTTGTCAGGAGACCCAAGACAGTGTCTCAGCACTCACTTTAGCCAGGGACTACGGATTCCCAATGAATTGATTAAGCTCTACCAGAGCTTGCATACGGCTGGGATCGCCACTTATATTGTGAGCGCTAGTCCCCAAAGTCTGGTTGAAACGGCCGTCAAATATTTCTATCCGATTGACCTGCCCGAGATTATTGGCATGTCCTATAAACGGGATGAAGCCGGCATCTACCAAGCCCAATTAAAAAGCGATGCTCCTATTACTAAGGCGGCGGGTAAGGTTCAGGCTATTCAAAAGCTCATCCAGCCCCGTCATCAAGGCAGAGACCCTTTGGCAGTCTTTGGCGATAATATGGGGGACTATCAGATGTTTCAAGCCTTTTCTCCCTCCACTACCCGGGTACTTTTCAACCGTTTATTAAGGGACAAGACCCAAGATTTTGTCAGCCAGGCCCAAAAAGAATACGCCAAGCCTAACCAGGTGTATTTTATCCAAGGACGGGACAATAATGTAGGAGCTTTGCGTCCTTTCCAAGAAACCATCCCCTTTGGTCAAGACCAGGCCTACCTCATTCCAAGTCGAACACTTAATCAGTAGGCAAGGAGGGATCGACTTGGTAAGTCAGTTTTTGCCCCTGGCGGGCGGCTAATAAGACTAAATATTCTTCTAAAGTGAGCTGGTATTTCTTAATGTATTGGGCTGTGGAAACCCCCACATAGCGGTAATGCCAAGGCTCAAAATCATAACCCGTGACAGCTTCCTTGCCTTCTAAGTAGCGGAGGATAAAGCCATAATCTTGCGCATGGTCCCTAAGCCATTGGGCTGAAGCCTCTTTGGCATAGTCAGTTTCCAACCCCCGCTTAGCTTGAACCCAATCGGTCCCCAAGAGGTCTAGGGCTAAACCGGTGCTGTGTTCTGAGGCATGGGTTGGGGCAACGTAGGCATCAGTTTTAGCTTTAGCTTCCTCTAAACTTGCACCCCCTGCCTGATACATCTGAATCATGCTTTGCCGGTTCTTTTCCTGGCTATTGACATCCCGATAAGCGGAAACAATAGTCAAGGGGTAGCCGGCTTTTTGAGCAGCTTCCATTAAATGGTTGAGAGGGTCTTCGATACGCTTATCATAAAGCTGACCGTTGGAGGCAGTGGCGGTCTGAATATCCACTGGCTCAGTCAAGGGAAAAAGCGGATTAACCACTTTTAGCCGCCAATCCCCCGGCTGGTCTTCGGTCGGGATAGCTTGGATAAGCTCTGTGAGTGAGTATTGGGGGTGGTGGGCTTGGACATCTGCTAGGGTCACGCCCTGCATACGTTGGTCCTTTAAATCAGCCACTCCTAGCTCTTTCTCAGTTAATTTTTGTTTCAATTGGGCCAATTCAACGTCTGGGCTAGCTTTATCCTCCTGCTGGGCTTCGTTAGCAGCTTGGAAACTGGGATAATAAATATCTACTCCAAGTAAGATGATTGCATAAAGTAAAATAAGTGCCAAAATATAGGCTTTAGGGTGGTTTTTTAACCAATCTTTCATTTTTTACCCTCCCTTTTTTGATTATGCCTAGTATACCACCATGCCAGCTAAATATTAGCGCCTAATTGTAGGAAATTATGCTACAATTATTGGCAATGAGTTAAGAAAGTAGGTAAAGATCTTGCACCGTGATTCTCTTAAAGACGCTAAGCGAATTGTTATCAAAGTGGGTACCAATTCCCTGATGACGTCGACCAATAATATTCGCTACCAACGCATTGACCGCCTAGCTTATGTGATCTCTTCCCTGACTCAAATGGGAAAAGAAGTCATCTTAGTCTCTTCCGGGGCCATGGGGGTGGGGTGTGCCCAACTCAACCTCCCCAAGCGCCCCAAAAATATTCCCGACCAACAAGCGGTTGCCGCTGTCGGTCAAGTGGCTCTAATGAATACCTACGCCCGTTTTTTCTCTTATTATCATAAATCAGTCGCCCAAATTCTCATGACTAGAGACGTGATTGATTTCCATGATTCCCTAGCCAATTTGAAAAATAATTTTGCCAGTTTACTCAAGCACCAAATTATCCCTATCGTGAATGAAAATGACGCCATTGCTGTCGATGAAATGGACCATAAAGTCCGTTTTGGAGATAATGATAACCTCTCCGCCTTGGTGGCTTCCATTGTTGAAGCTGACCTGCTTATCTTATTAACCGACGTGGACGGCTTTTATGATGCTAACCCGAATACTGACCCCCAAGCCCAACGCTTCTCTACCATCCATGAAGTTAATGCAGACTACCTGGCCATGGCTGGTGATAAGGGATCGACCTTCTCTACCGGTGGTATGCATAGTAAGCTGAAAGCAGCTGCTAAAACCCTAGAAGAAGGTCGTCGCTTAGTCATTATGTCTTCCGAAGAGCCCAGTCAAATCTTTGATGTCTTAAAAGGCGCCGATATCGGCACTGCTTTTATTCCTAAAAACTAATAAGATCATTAACTAAGGAGTGAAAAACCATGATTAATTCAGCTGATTTAGTGCAAATGGGCCAAGAGGCCAAAGCAGCAGCCCGTCAACTCAGTAATCTACCTCGGGCTAAAAAAGACCAAGCCCTGGTCCAAATGGCCGAGTCGCTAAGAAATGCCTCAGAAAATATTCTCCAAACCAACCAGACAGAGTGTCAAAAAGCCCAAGAACAAGGACTTAAGAGTGCTTTTGTGGAACGGATGACCTTAAATCCAGACCGCATTGAGGCCATGGCCCAAGGTCTAGAAAAAGTCGCCCAATTAGACGACCCCATCAACCATGTCGATGAAATGTGGGTCAATGAAAATGGTCTAAAAATTGGTAAGCGCCGGGTGCCTTTAGGGGTTATTGGTATTATTTATGAATCTCGTCCTAATGTCAGTTCGGATGCCGCTGGGCTTTGCTTTAAAACAGGTAATGCCGTGATTCTACGTGGGGGTAAGGAAACCATTCAAACCAACCAGGCCATCGTCCATGCCTTACAAGAAGGCCTGGAAGCAGTCGACTTACCTAAAGCTGCCATCCAGTTTATCGACAACCCCAGCCACGACTTAGCCGGGGAAATGATGACCATGAATGACTCCATCGATTGCCTCATCCCCCGGGGAAGTAAGAACTTAATCCAAAGAGTCGTCCAAACAGCCACCATCCCAACCATTGAAACCGGAGTGGGAAACTGCCATCTCTATGTCCATGAAGCCTGCGATTTTGATATGGCTTTAAAAATCCTAATCAATGGAAAAGCACAAAGAGTTTCTGTCTGCAATGCCCTAGAAACTCTCCTGGTCGACCAAGCTATTGCCAAAGATTTTCTACCCCTAGCTGGCCAAGCACTTAAGGACCACCAGGTGAAAATCCATGGTGACCAAGTCACCGCCGACTATATCGATGGCGTTATCCCAGCCACTGCAGCCGACTATGACGAGGAATACTTGGACTATGAAATTGCCATTAAGGTGGTTAAGGATTACCAAGAGGCCGTTGACCATATTGCTGAACACTCTAGTCACCATTCCGAAGCCATTGTAACCAATGATTATGCCATCGCTAACCGCTTTATGGATGACGTGGACTCGGCCTGTGTCTACGTTAATGCCTCGACCCGCTTTACCGACGGTGAGGTCTTTGGCTTTGGTGGTGAAATCGGAATTTCCACCCAAAAACTCCACGCCCGAGGCCCCATGGGCTTAGAAGCACTCACCTCCTATAAATACACCATCTTCGGCCAAGGCCAAATCAGGGAATAACAGAGTGTGACGAGTGCACTAAAGATCGATAGCACTGGAACTAAAGCGCAAAAATTCTTAAAAAGAATTTCTTGCACTTTAGTGAAGTGGAGATCGATCTGCACTCGGAGCAAATTTAAAGAGTGCGACAAGCGCGTCAGAGAGCAAGACCGCTACGCATACTATATCTGTAACTTGCTGACGCTTCGAACAGCTATAGCAATTGGAAGAAGTGCGCAGTAAATCCTCATAGAGGATTTACAAGGACCTCTGAAATGGAGCTCACCTCGCGCTTGGAACACGTTTAGGAGTGTGCGACAGTCACAACAAAGGACGAAGCCTAGCAAACGCTCAAAAAATTAAACAAACAAAAACGGAGTTGCCCACAGTCAGGCTACTCCGTTTTTTCTAATAGATAAGAATTCGTCCAGACTTATAGCCACCCTTATCCATTAACTACTGTAACATTGGTTACTGATAGTTCAATGTCATCAAGAAGATAGCTCGCCTTGGTCGGTTGCCCTTGCATAGGGATGTCATCGACTACCATAATGGCATAGTTAGGCGCCCAACTCCCTAGAAAATCACTTGGAATTTCCCAGTCTACCGGCTCGAATTGAAGGTCAAAGTCATCAATTTTAAACTCTAAATGCGCATTCATTTCTGTAATGGTCTTGCCAGTTAAATTAATCATGACAAAGGCCGTACGAGCAGTATGATTCCGTAAATTAGGTTGGGCCTCAATGGCGAACATATTAATTTGCCCATCCATAAAGTATTCTTGATAGTTATTAATAAATTCTTGGATTGTTTTTAACACTTGGCTGACATCATTCTTGGCATATTGGGTATTCAAGCGTTTTAATTCTTCGTTCTGCGCATAAGTTAAAGCAGCATGTATCGATTTAGCCACGTTATCTACCTCCATTGGTTAAATTTTTCTTACTAGATTCTTTGCCTTTACTATAGTCCATTTTTTCTTGGTCACTTAGGCAAGGAGCCTTAACTTGGGAATGACGCCAGTCCCAAAGCTGCAGTCCAGCTAAGCTCAGTAAAGTTAAAGCTAATTTATTCATCTTATCGATCTCTCCCAATTGATTAAGAGCTAGGATTGTAAATCCTCACTATCAATATCTTCATCGCGGTAACCATAGCCATAATAGGCATTCATCCCTTGGCCATCGGCTCCATTATAGATGGCCCCAATCACATTAGCATCAACGCTTTCCAAGAGGCGCTTGGATTTTTGAATATCCTGGTAACTGGCCACACCCTCCCGCAAGACGAAGACACTGGCATCTGTTCGGCTGGCAATAATTTGGGCATCAGTCACTGGTAAGAGTGGAGGCGCATCAATGATAACTAAGTCAAAGACAGCCGTCACATCTTCCAATAAGTCACTCATCCGTTGGGAACTCAAGAGCTCAGCCGGATTAGGCGGGATAGGACCAGCTGGTATCACATAGGTGTTCACTTCAGCCACATATTGGGCGACATCCATGTAATCGACGTCGCAGTCAGTAAGATAAGTTGTCAAACCCTTGCGGCTATGAATATCAAAGGTTTTATGCACTGTAGGCTTACGTAAATCGCAATCAATCATCAACACGCGTACCCCATCCAAATGTGCCATGGTCGTCGCCACATTGGCTGCAATGGTAGACTTTCCTTCCCAAGGGCCTGATGAAGTAAACATTAGGGTCTTCAAATGATAAGCATCAATAGCAAATTGGATATTGGTACGAATCGTGCGAAACTGTTCTGAAATCACGTGGTTAGGATCGGACGCTGTGATTAGGCTCACGCCACGCCGTTGTTCCTTATTTTTCTTGTCAATTTTTCGTTGTTTGAAATTAAACATAAAACTTGATCACCTTTACTAAATTCGCCGTTTGGTCTCATCAGTGTCATCCTGGCTTCTGTAACGACGTTTAAAACGGGTCACCTCAATGGACTCCTCACTCATTTGCGGTAAGACGCCAATTAAGGACCAACCCATTTCTTCAACCACAGCTTGACTCCGTACCGTATCATCGTTAAGCACCCGAATCGCTTGGATGACTAGACTGACTAAGCCCCCGAGTAGAGCTCCTAAGAGGAGATTCAACCAGTAATTGGGACTAACCGGTTTCTCATTATAGCTGGCTGGGCTTAATAAGGTCACTTTTTCAACAGCGAGGACTTGGGGCAGTTGTTGGATAAATTCTTTACTGATATCGGAGGCCAAGCTTTGCGCTTGACTAGCATTTCCGTCTGTCACAATCACATTGAAGACTGCCGATTTTTGATCGGCTTCTAAATGGGTATTCTCACTCAAAGTTTCAACGTCCCTTTGATGAGCTTGGGCCACTGGTTGTAAGATAAGTGGCGTATGGAGCAGGTCGTCGTAGGTTTTTAAGCCCGCTTTCTTTTCGTCCGCCTTGTCCTTATCACTGTCCTTAGGGGTGACCACGATTTGAGTTTGTGAGGCGTATTCTGCCTCTGCCCATAAGAAATTATAAGCACTGGCCACCACGATCCCAAGCAGGACCCCTAAGAAGATAAACAGCCACTGCCGCTTAAGCCCCCGGAAAAAAGAAGCCAATGATCGTCCTTTGTACTGCTTCATGGTTAACTGTCACATCCTCATTTCTTTAAAATAATTATAGCAGCCTTTCTAATTGATTAAGAAAAGGCCCGTTTTAACTTTCTAGAAGAACCAGAAACGCTTTTTCTTTTTAATTTGAAAATGATCGATTAAAGGATCCCCATTAATTAAAGCCCTAGCGTTCTGCTGGATATCAAAGCTAATGCTCTGTCCATAGCGGTTTTCCAAGGCAGCATAAGCCTGGCGTAATTGGTAATCGTCACTGCTAGTGGAAAAACTCCCCAGCAAGTGGGCTAAACCGGCTTCCAATAAGTAATGGCATTGCTTCTTTACCTGTTTGCCCTGGCGGCCTAGTAGATTTCCCGCCGTCAAGGCCGTGTAGCAGCCTTGGTCAACCCACTGATAAACTTGGTCAATATCGCGCATGAGGGCCTGGTTCTCCTCAATTTGGACTAAGACTGGGCGGATATCATGCTTCAACCATTCGAAAAGTAAGGGTTCAAAGTAGCGCTGGGGATCCTCTTGATTTAATTTAACTAGAACATAACGCTGGTTGAGATCAGCATAGAGAATATCTTGGGATAAGTCATCCCAGGAAATCGCCTGGGCTAAGTCAATAATCTGACCCGGGTAGACCATTAAGGCAATTCCCCGCCGGTCTAGGTCCTCTTGAAAAGCTTCGGCGGCCTGTACTAAGTCCCCCCCAGTAGCTGCTGGATCAGTCGGATAAGAAGCAGTGGCTAGGACATGGGTCACACCACTTTGCCAAATGGTATTAGCCATGGCTAATTGCTCTTTATTAGAGTCTGTATGATCCACTTTGGCAATGTGACAGGCCATATCCACTAACATCTAGCATCCTCCTTTTTATTGACGGTTATCCTCATAAGCCAGTAGCTGACTGTTTTCATCGTATACTACCTTAATATCAAACAGGTCATTGCTAGTCATTAAGGGCTCTAAGAATAAGCGGTCGCCTTCCCAAAGCGGGAGGTCTAAGACTTCATCTTTAGGGATCCAAGCCATAACCCCTTCATCATTCTCCCTGACCTCATCACTAGCTAGGGTTCCCGTATAAACAAAAATATACATGGGCTCATCATCGGCATAGATAAAGGTAACGACACCGCGAAATTCTGCTGCTTCAAGTTCCCAGCCGGTCTCTTCTTTTACTTCCCGCTTAGCACATTCTAGGGGAGCTTCTCCTAGTTCGAACTTTCCCCCAATACCAACCCATTTACCCTGGTTAATATCATGTGCCTTCTTGATACGGTGTAACATTAAAAAGCGCTCATCACGCTCCAAATAGACTAAACTGGTTAATTGCATCCTTCCACCCCTTCTGTCTTACTTATTATAGCGTGTTAAGCCCTATTTTAACAGTTATCCACTAAGATATCTTCAAAGAGATCTTAAATTTAGGCAACCAAGTACTTTTTTCAGCAGAGTGTTTAATAAAAAAAGTCTCCCAACTTGATGGTTAAGAGACTTGATAATTGATGCTTATTTAGTGAGTAAATAATTCTTTAAACTTGGTAATACGGCTGTAGCTAGGGTACCTGTCCCCCCGTGAGTCCCCACTACTGGGGTTAACCAATCAAATTCGATTTCAATGTCTGGTAATTTCTCGCGGATTAAATCTGCCAGCTCTTTGGCCCCTGATTCATCATCAGCATGGGCAATGGTCCCTTTATAGCCCTGAGAATATTTCTTGGCTTCTTCGATAAAGGCATCGGCCAGCTTCATTAAGGCCTTACGTTTGGTCCGCACCTTGGCTAAGACGGAAATATTTCCTTCTTGGTCAAATTCAATCAAGGGAACGATTTTTAATAAGGACCCCAGTAAACCTTGAGCCCGTGAAGCCCGGCCGCCCTTAACTAAGTTATTAATATCCCCTACTAAAGCCCAGATGGTCGTGTGTGCATTTAACCATTTAATCTTAGTCACCACTTCTTCAGGCTCAGCCCCAGCTTCCACTAAATCTAAAGCCTGACTCACCAGGTAACGGAGAGGCGTTGCTGCCCGACCAGTATCAATCACATAAGTTTTAATTTGGTCTTCAAATTCACTAGCTACCGATTGTCCGGTCTGGCTAGTCCCACTTAACACAGCGCTCAAGGGGATAAAGAAGACGGTATCATAACCTTTGTCCACTAATTCTTCATAAATGGCATAGAAGTCTTGGGGGCGGGGTTGAGAAGTCTTAGGTAGCTCTTTGGCATTTTTTAAGCGATGATAAAATTCCGGTAGGATGCTACGATCTTCACTCTCAATAAAAGTCTCTCCTGAGGAAAAATGGAGCTGTAAAGAAACATAATAAATATCAGGATGATTAAGCAAACGATCATTGAGTGTCGCCGTAGAATCGGTTAAAATTGCTGCTTTCATTTAAACAACCTCCTTATTTAAGCTTTGCTTATATTATAACTTAAAATTTTCAACTTTGGGGAGTACACAAAAAGCGACACTATTACAGCCCAAGTGGGTGCCAATTACCGGGGGAATCAAGCCTTGACGGATAGGATATTGACTTTCATCCTTAGCAATCATTTGCTCAAACTCCTCGGCTAAAGGGCTATCTGGAGTGGTGATAAGAGCTAATTCCAAGCCTTCTGGATAAGCCGTCATCTCTTTTTCCATTAATTCTTCCATCCGTTTGAGGGCCTTCTTTTGGGTGCGAACTTTTTCGACCATTTCCAAGGCCCCATTGCGTTCGATTCGGACAATGGGAAATATCTTCAATAAATTACCTAAGAGCGCCATTCCCTTACTTGCTCGGCCCCCTTTAACAAGATTATCAAGATTGCCAACGATGACATAGATCACCATCGCCTCATCCAAGTGGTTCAAAAGGTCAACAATCTCAGCTAGCGATAATTTCCCAGCCTCGATCAAGTGTAAAGCGACTTCAACCAAGTAGGCTAGGGGAATGGAGGTTTGCCGAGTGTCCATCAAATAAACGGATAGACGGTCTTGGTAATTTTGGGCCACGCTTTGACAATTTTGAAAGGTGCCACTCAAGGCCGAAGGAAAAGTCATGATTAAAACCTCATCATAACCCTTGGCTACTAAGTCATCCATCACTTGGACCACTTCTCCCATGCTGGGTTGGGAGGTTCTTGGTAAAGTGTTCATACTTGCCAGACTATGATAGTAGGCAGTCACTTGGTCTCTATCACTGGTGTCAGTCATAGTCGACCCATCAGCTAAATTAATTTGTAAATAGACTTGGTAAACATCGGGATGTTTGGCTAAAGATTCCGGTAAGGCCGCTGTACTATCGGTAATAATTGCAGTTTTCATAAGGTTTTCCTCCTTAATTAGATAAAGCTTCTCATGTGCCTCTCATTGCTAGTGCAGCAGAAGAATAGCGTCCGCGTACTTTTGACAAAATAACGATCTCTCCTGGTAATAAGCTCATCATTAGGCTGATTAAGCAATAAAAAAGGGCCGAAGTTTTCCTCCAGCCCTCAATTTCAATACCGTATTAATCTCCATTATAGATGCTTGGAATGACCACATAGTCAACTGTGCGTAATGCACCTAAATCCCTACCACCTGCGTAAGAAATACTACTTTGTAAGTCTTCTTGCATTTCTTTCAAGGTTTTGAAGATGCTGCCGCGGCTTTCAATTAAAATTTTCTTGCCTTCAACATTCTTATATTCGCCCTTTTGAAATTCAGAAGCAGAGCCAAAATATTCCTTATATTTTTGTCCATTTTGAATGACTTCTTCACCTGGTGATTCTTCATGGGCTGCGAGTAAGGAACCAATCATCACCATGGAAGCGCCAAAGCGGAAGCTCTTAGCAATGTCACCATGGGTACGGATGCCCCCGTCAGCAATAATTGGCTTACGGGCTGCTTTAGCACACAGGCGAATGGCCGCTAATTGCCAGCCTGCGGTCCCAAAACCCGTTTTAATCTTAGTAATACATACCCGACCTGGCCCTACACCAACTTTGGTAGCGTCAGCGCCGGCGTTTTCTAAGTCACGGACGGCTTCTGGAGTGGCGATATTACCTGCAATGACAAAGGTATCAGGTAGTTGTTTCTTGATATATTTAATCATATCAATAACCGTATGGGAATGACCATGGGCAATATCAATGGTGATATAGTCTACTTTTTCACCAGACTCTTTCACTTCATCGATAAAGTCATATTCTTCAGGCTTCACCCCAACACTAATCGAAGTATAAAGTCCTTTTTGATTCATACGACGGATAAAATCTAAACGTTTTTCCGGTTCAAAGCGGTGCATAATGTAGAAATAGCCATTAGCAGCTAATTTTTCGGCTAAGGATTCATTAAGGACCGTTTGCATGTTAGCAGGGACAACCGGAATCTTGAACTTATGAGGTCCAAATTGAATACCCGTATCACATTCCGACCGGCTCTGTACAATACACTTAGCAGGGATTAACTGGACTTGCTCATAATCAAAAGTTTGCATTTATTCTCTCCTAATTTCACTAAATTATTCAAACTATTAAAATAAACCTTTAACATTGTAACACCACGCCATTAAAAATCAAGGCTAATCGGCTATTTTAGAGAAAAATATTCGTTTTATAGAGAAATTTAAGGAAATAACCCTTGATTATAATCACTAATTCCGAACATTAATCTTTTCCGTGTGTTTTCTTGAACTTAGCAATAATGGCCTGATTGACACATTCAGGCACTAAGGCAGACACATCCCCACCGAAATAGGCGGTCTCTTTGATAAGGCTAGAAGAAACGAAGCGGTATTTTTCATCCGACAGCATGAGTAAGGTTTCGACATCATCCGCTTGCAGTTTATTCATCAAGGCAATGTTAGTCTCATACTCAAAGTCTTTGACATTGCGAACGCCACGAATGAGGGCACAGCAATTCAGAGATTTGGCTAAGTCAATAGTCAACCCCCCCGTAAGACGCATGACTTCCACATTATCCAGCCCAGCTAAGGCTTCTTTAGCCAGGGCTAATTTCTCTTCATTGCTAAAGAGGGCTTGTTTAGTGGTATTCACTGCTACAGCAACATAGAGGGTATCAAAAATACGGCTAGCGCGCTCAATCATATCAACATGTCCCTTAGTCATTGGATCAAAACTACCAGCATATAGTGCATTTCTAATGCCCATGATCGACTTCCTTTCTTTTATCGGTTTTCAATTTTTCATTCAATTAATAGCTTCCCGGAGCTGGTTGAGCGGGCACTGTGTTTTCTGGTGCCACTGCTTCTCCTCCCCCTGCCGGTTGTTGGGCTCGGTTGGCTCCTAGACCTGGAGCTTGGGGAGCCGGAGCTTGAGGGAGAGGTGCGGGAGCTTGAGGCTGGGGGGCGGGAGTCGGACTAACCGGTGCTTGAGGCTGATAGGCAGGCTGTTGACTTTCAGCTTGAGGCAAACCATTTTCGCTTGGTCTCACCGTGTCCCCTGAAGCATCGTCAACTTGCGGTTGATTTTGGGCCTCATAATTTAAACCTTCTTCTCCAAATTCTTTTTCAATCAGACGGTCGAGTTTATCTTTCTCATAAACGCCCGGTTTAATGGCCATTTCTTCGTCTTCAAGAATGCCATTACCATTTAAATCCGAAACAGGGAAATAGACTGGTGGAATATTAAAACTTACCGGGTAAACAATGGCCGACTGGGTCGGTTCTAATTCCAATAAGGCCCGAATCCGATTAGACATGCGGATGCGGTCTTCTTCCTCTATCGCCAAATACCAACCAAAAGTTAAATTCAAATCTAACCAGTCATCAAAGACTAAGTGGGTAGGATTCTTAAGGGCTTGTAAATAATTTTGTTGGAGAGCCAGCATGTCATTGGGCCGTAAATCAGTCCGCAAATTATCACCGAGAGTATTTAAAATTTCTTCATAATTAAAGACCGTATCCATGGATAAGAGTCGGTCAATAACCGCTTGAACCAATTGTTGTTGGCGTTTTTGACGGCCAATATCCCCCTCAGGATCCATTTTACGCATCCGTACATACATCATGGCTTCCTTACCAGATAAGGTCCGTGTTTCTCCTTCAGTAAAACTGACCCCATCTTGTTCAAAAGTCATGGGTGACGTAATCTCAATACCGCCCATGCCATCAATAATATCAATGAAGCCTTGCATATTGACTTCAACATAATGGTCAATAGGAACATCAAGAAAACGTTGGATGGAATTAATGGAGTCCTCCATGCCCCCGTTCATATAAGCATGGTTCAATTTATTGAAGTCATTAGTCTTTCCTTGGGGAGCCAGGGTGTCGCGAGGGAGGCTTAGGATGGTTGATTTGCCTTCTTTGGGGTTGATGGTAATCACCATCATGACATCCGAACGGCCATCCTTAACATTTTCATACATTAAAGCACCATTATCGATCCCCTCGAGTAAAATATTGACCGGGTCGCCATTCTTGAGCGATATCCGACTATCACGCATATTTTCCCGGTCAACATTCTGATAGATGGCCCCGGAAAAATTAAAGAAATTAAAGGCTAAGCGAATAATAAAGACGACTACAATAATTCCTAAAACCAGGCCCAGTCCCTTAAAAATTTTCCTTGCTTTACCTTTATTCTTATCATCATCCGGTTGATGGTGGCGGTAGCTCCGTCGATTTTCTTGAATTGACGATTGCTTCATATTTTCACTTCCTTAGCTGTTAATTTCCTCGATTAAAATCAATTTGCAAGGAGTCGATGCCTAAATCTTCGTCACCAGCTTCTGCTTGTTGCATGGTCAAAATCTTGGGTTTATTTGCAGTGACAACTAGAGTATGCTCATATTGGGCACACCAGGAGCCATCCACTGTGCGTGCCGTCCAACCGTTACTATCCACCTTGGCTTGATAGCCACCCATAGTAATCATAGGTTCGATACAAATCGTCATGCCCTCACGAAGACGTTGACCACGTCCAGGACGACCATAATGAGGGATTTGTGGATCTTCGTGCATGGTGGGTTGGATGCCATGACCGACAAAATCTCTGACCACACCAAAGCCTTCTGCTTCTGCATAGCTTTGAATGGCATGGCCAATGTCTCCAATCCGGTTACCAGCCACAGCTTGTTCAATTCCCAAGTAAAGACTCTTCTTAGTGACATCTAAGAGGTGTTGAACTTCAGGATCAACCTCTCCAATCTTAAAGGTATGGCAAGTATCGGTAAAGAATCCATCCAGAGAGAGGACGGTATCCACCGAACAAATATCGCCCGCTTTTAAAATGGTCTTTTTATCCGGGAAGGCGTGGCAAATTTCATCGTTGGTTGAGGTACATGATGCATAAGGGTAGCCCTCAAAACCAATTTCTTCAGGAATAGCTCCTGCTTGACGAGTACGTTTTTCAATGAAATCATTAATATCCATGGTAGAAATACCAGGTTCGATAATATCGCGTAATTCTTCCATAATGCTTGCCACTAAACGGCCAGCTTCTGCCATAGCTTGAATTTCGCGTTCAGATTTGATGGTAATCATTGATTTCTTCCTTTCATAAATTATCATAGCTAAGTATACAATAAAAGCCTTAAAATAGATGCTTATTTCTCGGCCTTAAGGGATTTATTAACAATTTATGAAATAAATTAGTTTTTTTCAAGTTTTTCTGGTCTTTTTTAAACAAATCATATACAATATCTTAAGCAAGATATGATTAGCTATGTCAATATAGTAATATTTTCTACTGATACTTTATATCCTGCAATCAAACTTTTTTTTGAATACCATAGATGGGGAGATGAATTATGGGAAAACAACAAAAGCTTGAGCAAATCGCCTACCTATATATGAAAGACCAAATTATCCAAGGCAATTGGCCAAATGATCATCATATTGTGGAAGCAGCTATTTCAGAAAAATTAGATATGAGCCGTAGCCCAATCCGTGCTGCCCTAGCCATATTAGCGGATGAAGAGATTGTAGAAATGCGGCCCTACCGAGGATTTTTTGTCAAAACCAGTTTAGAGGATGTCGACTTGGTCGCTTTCCGTTTGCGTTATTTTGCAATTTGCTATTTCCGCTTAATGGACCGTGCTTTAAAGCACAAAGCTAGCGCCAAAGACTTGCCAGCTGACCTTGACCAAAACTTAAATAATTTAATCGCTGCCTTTGATAGTGATAATTATTTAGACTGCATCCAATGGGAATGCGCGATTATTAAGAGCTTGCTCAATTTATCCCAACATGACTTCTTAGTGGAAGAAGCCATTAAATGTTATGCTTCTGTTTTGGAAAGAGTCCATAACCACTTACAAGCTGGTGATAACAAAACACATTGCGCTTACCAAGCTAGAAATATTATTTACATTCAAGATATTATTTTCCTAGCCAAACGTAATGAATTTGACGAAACACGTACCTTAATTGAGTTATTAACCCTACACCAATATCAATATTTCAATGACCAAGAAAAAGCGGTCTTTGACCAAGCTTCGCCTTACGCCATGAAATAATGTCAACCAACCAATAACCTCTTTTAACAAGGAGTTATTGGTTTTTCTTTCATCTGATAAGCTTAAACTAGCGCTGCTTAGTCGTTTTTGCTATACTTGGTGGGATTATTAGTCAAATGAATAAATTAAAGGAGAATAAGAATGAAAGCCTTAATTGCTTATGCCAGTATGACTGGTAACACAGAAGAAGCCTGTGACGTTATGGCTGAAGCTTTGGAAGATTTAGGGGTAGAAGTTGATATGGATTCCTCCTTAAACCTATTTGGCGAAGACTTTCTCGATGTGGATATCTGTGTTGTAGGCACCTATACTTACGGCTCAGAACTCCCAGACGATGTCGTCGACCTCTATGAAGATTTAGAAGATTTAGATTTAACTGGCAAAGTTTTTATCAGCTTAGGCTCCGGAGACCACGATTACCCGGATTATTGCCAATCCGTCGATGACTTCTATGACCAATTCCTACAAACAGGGGCTCAGGCAGCTTATCCAGCCATTAAAATTGAAATTGATTGCAATGCTGAAGACATTGAAACCATTGAAGCCGGTGCTCAGGCAGCGGTCAACTTAGTTAAGCAAAAACCACATTAAATCAGTGCCCCCCTAGACCGTAAGACAGCTAGCGAGTTTATTGAAGGGCGGAAAGGAGCACTATGAATAAAGTACCCAAAAAGAATCGTTCAAAATTTATTGATGATATCGAAAACCTTAATATTGATGAAACCTTGGAGAACTTAGATAAGGGATCTCCTCACTTGAATTGGGGCTACCTATTAATCGGCCTAATCGTTCTCTTTCTCTTAGTTTGGGGTGTCTTGGAGATCTTCTCGCCTAATGAGACAGAAGCCCACTTTCAAAGCCAAACTGAGCAAATTAAGGAACTCGAAAATAGAGTCAACCACTTAGAATATCGCATCAAACAACTCGAAGATAAGGAATAAGGCTGGGAGTGAAAACCCAGTCTTTTTTATGCTTTTTAAGCTTTCCTTAAACCGGGAGAAATTGCGAGTGCATCTTAGTCATGCTAGAATATGAACATCATGGAATAAAGAGGTATATTATGCAAAAGAAAATCATTCCCTTACTCCTCCTAGGAGGCTCACTAGTTCTGGTGGGCGGTTGTGATCAAATCCGCTTCACTGACCCTAAAAAGCCGGAAACAAGGACCGAGGAAAAAGTGGAACCACAAGCCCAACATCCCCGTGAAGCCTTGGGACTTACGACTACTCATAAATTAAAATCCCTTAACCCCAATAAGCTGCAAACGGCCTATGAACTCAGTGCCATGAATATGGTGGGTGAAGGGCTCTTCCGCTTAGAAAAAGATGGTTCTATCCGTCCAGGGGTAAGTAACGGAGAGATTGAGCGTAATGATAGGGATGTCATTATTCATTTAAAAACAGAGGCCCAATGGAGTGATAATGATCCTGTAACTGCCAGCGATTTCGTCTATTCCTGGCAAGAATTAGTTAATCCTGACCACCATAATTTTTATGCCTATAAATTGCTAGCCTTAATTGATAATGCCTCCGCCGTACTAAGTGGCCAAATAGGTATCGATCAACTCCATGTTCAGGCTTTAGATGACCACCGGCTAAAAATCACCTTAAAAGATCCGGACATGGATGATAACAGTCTCAAGCAGGCTCTAGCCTTTCCAGCGCTCTTTCCCCTGCCGAAAAACTTTATTGGTCAAATTAACTATGACCTCTACGGGCAAAAATCAATCAATACTTTGAGTAATGGCCCCTACAATTTAAGCGCTTGGGAGAGCGGTTGGGATACTTGGACCTATGACCGCAACGAAGAATACCACAATTGGACGGACTATCCCACTGAAAAACTCAGTGTCCAATATGTCAAAAATACTGAAACAGCTAAAAAATCCTACCAACAACGCTTAACCGATATTTTGATTAGTCGTACACCAGAAGAAGATTGGACCGCATTAAAACGGCCCTTTAACCAAAATCTCCTCTACCATATTAATCAAGCCGATAAGAAAAACATTCTCAATGACCAGCGGCTAAGAGATCTCCTGGCACAAAATATCGATCGGCAGGCCCTAACTGATACTGTGCCTAGTTTACAAAGCAGTTACTCCTTAGATCCCCAAAGTGAGGGCCAAGGCCAAGAAAAAACTGAGGTTGATAATGAAAAAAGTATGCAGGCGCTCTTAGACGATTATCAATTTGAGGCCATTGAGCTGGACTTGATTACCGATGACAATGCTCTGTCGCAAAAAATAGCTAAGGAATTACAAAGTCAGTGGGAAAGTAAAATCCCTCACCTGGTTATTAATATCTTGCCCTTGTCGGAAAAAGTCTTGATGGAGCGGTTCCAAAAAGGAGATTTTGATCTTTACCTCAGTCAACAACAAGCCTATGATAATTATTCTAATAGTGAGCTCTACCTCCCCTATACGGCTCCAAACTACCAAGCAGCCTGGGGAGATGACCTGGAAGCTTTCCAAGAGTTAATGAAGCAGAACGCTAGTGGCAAATTATCTGATGAAGACAGAAGTCTAGCTGATCAATTAATCCAAAAACATCAGCTTGCCACACCTATCCTTAAAGGCGATTACAGCTATCTCTCAAGAGAAGAAGTCATCAACCAAGCCCCTTACTCAGATAAAGGTTTTCTCTTTGACTTTAAAAATATGGCCTACGAGAAGAGTTCCCAAACCATTCCAATCAAAGCAGATAAGAAAAAAGTCAAACAATAGTAATGTAAATACCGACTTGACGGCGAACTTAGCTTTTCACAGCTGAGTTCGCTTTTTTAATATTTTTTGCCTTATTTTTCATAATTTTTTCATATTTTTTAACGGGATATGGTTATAATATAAAGCATTAATTAAAAAGGAATAGTGTATCATGAAAGCTAAATCAAAAGTTCTTATCCTGGTTTTACTTAGTATTATTTTATTAACCTTAGGCCTGTTTTCCTATCATCACCACCTAATCAATAAAAAGCACCAAGCCCAAAGTACTATCACTATGGATGCCCTCTTTATTGATGACGATCACGCCTATTTAAACCCTGAGATTGATGAGGATATGATTCAAGCGGCCAAAGATAATGCCAATAAATTAGCACCCGAGAAGAAAGAGAAGGCTCTTAAAGAAATTGCCTTTGTCGAACAGAAGCAAGCGGCTATCCAAGCCGTTGACCAAATCTACCAACATGACGATTCAGAAGCTTTTGTGGTTGGCGATAAAGTGAATCCTCGTGATATTTTAAATAATAGCGTTAGCCTGGCTGATCTCAAAAAGCTAGCTCCCAACTTTGATTTCGCAGTTGGGGATGCCCTATCCGATGAATTAAAAATTCATTATAAAAACGCCTTAGAAATTGTCCAATTAGATGATAAACTCCAATCAATTCTTAATGACCTGCCCACCAGTTTTCAAGCTGATCAAATCATCGCTAATTTAAAGAAATTTAACGAAATTAGTCAACTCCTTGAAGATACTGCGATAAATATCGAAGGCCAACCCCGCCTCAAGAATAGCCTCCAAGCAATCACTAATAAAACAAAAATCTACGCCAAGAGCCTGATTCAATCCAATCCGCCTCTCAAAGATGACGTCTTAAATCAACTATTAAACCAACCCCTGCTAGGCCAATACCTGACCGGTAGTTCGATTGACCACCGTAAGTTGATCGCCCTGACCTTTGATGATGGCCCTTCCGAAAACACTGGAGCTATCCTAGATATTCTTGACCAATACGGAATCAAAGCCATGTTCTTCCAACAAGGCAACCATGTTAAGGAGTACCCTCAAGTAAGTCAACGAATTTTAGCTGAAGGTCATAAACTCGGCAACCATACCTACGATCATCCTTACTTCTCTAATTTAAGAGATAAAGAAGTTGTTGACGAAATTAGCCAAGGCGAAGCGGCCATTAAAGAAGCCACCGGCATCAGTCCTAAATATATCCGTAACCCCCACGGCGCTCAAAGAAGGCGCATTGCTCGCTTAAGACCAGACTTAACCGGTATCTATTGGGATATCGATTCGGAAGACTGGAAGTCCATGGATACTAAGCAAATCACCCAACGTGTCTTAAGTCAAGCCCATAACCATGCCGTTATCCTCCATCACGACACCATCAAAGCGACTGCCGAAGCCATGAAAAAATATATCCCTGAACTAAAAAAACAAGGCTATACCTTTGTCTTTGCTGATCAAATTCCAGAAGTCAAGAATTGGATTAACAACTAAAATAACCGCGACCAGAAGAATACCTGGTCGCGGTTATTTTTTAATAAACTTGTATGCCAGCGCTTTTCTAAGGACTCTCCCTTTTCTTGTGCTTGTCGCACTCTACCTTATTTACTTTTAAAGATAAAGTGTTTTTGAATGAAGTAGCTTAATAGGAAAAGCATGGAGTCAACAAATACCTTAATAAAGGTCGTGGCTTGAGATTGCATAATGGTGCTTATTAGAGACACCAAGCCTCCGGATAAGAACATCTGCACGATGACCAAGCTGACATATTTGATAAAGCTTTGTTTGGATTCTTGCTTGAAAACGAGAAAACGATTCAAGGTGTAGTTAAAGACCGATGAAATGGTCCGGGCAATGATTGTCGCTAAGTAAATGGTCAGAGTACTTGCAGCATGCGGCAAGAGTACAGAAAAGAGATGGAATAAAAGAATATCTACCACAAAGGAAGAGACTGAAGACAGGATATATTTCCAAAAATAGGTCTGATTAGCCATGTATTCTAAAAAAACGCTATAAATAGCAATGGAATCCTTTATCGGGTTAAAATGACTCCCCTTATTATCATCATGGTAGATGGTCTCAATCGCCACTTCCTTAATTGGAATTCTTTGCTTAGCCGCATCAATGATCATCTTTAATTCATATTCAAAGCGGTCGCCTGAAATCTCCAACAGTCTGGCCAAATAAGTTTTAGGAATCACCCTTAACCCCGTTTGGGTGTCGGTTAAGGAAATACCGGTAACCATTTTTAATATATAGCGGGTTAAGCGATTACCGAATTGACTCTTCCACGGCACTTCATTTTGAAAATCTCTAACTCCTAAAACTAAGGCATCGGGATCTTGCTCAAAGGCACCGATACATTTCATCATATCGGCATAGGTGTGCTGTCCATCTGAATCAATGGTAATGACCCCCTGGCAGTCAGGCAGATGGTGCAGGATATAGTCAAAAGCCGTTCTCAGCGCGCGCCCTTTGCCATAGTTCTTCTCATGTTTTAAGACAATGGCACCAAAGTCTTCATGCGCTTGCTTAAAATAAGAATCATAGTCAGAAGAAGACCCATCATTAACGATAATAATTGTAAAATTATCTGAATCTTGGCTGCGAATGGACTCTAAGAGTGCTATTAACTTCTCATTCGGTTCTAAAGCAGGAATAATAATTGTAATATCACTGGTTGACACGTTCTAATCTCCTTATTAACTACCTATAGCAGATAACAATGACCTTTTTGCCTATAATAAAACACCCCCGAGAAGAATCGAACTTCCGACACATCGTTTAGGAAACGATTGCTCTATCCACTGAGCTACGAGGGCAAATTGAATCAATCATATCAAGTGGCTACTTAGAAAATTACTTTCCTAAGTACCACTGATACATTCTAGCATAAAGTTTGG
This sequence comes from Aerococcus urinae, assembly GCF_001543175.1. Classification (NCBI taxonomy): domain Bacteria; kingdom Bacillati; phylum Bacillota; class Bacilli; order Lactobacillales; family Aerococcaceae; genus Aerococcus; species Aerococcus urinae. Next base: position 372,036 of record NZ_CP014161.1, on the reverse strand, counting down.
GATTTAGGCGGAATAATTGCCAAGCTAAGCGCTTTTTCCAGTCAATTTCTTCATTTCCTTCAAAATAGGGACGGTAATGGTTGACGATTTCTAGTATGTCCTGATAAGAACTGCCTACTTGCTTAAAGGGACTGACTTGGGCCATTTTATAGGCTGTGGATAGGAGGCCATCAAATAGGCGCGCCCCCGCCTTAGCAGTAAGATCTGGGAAGTTGACCTGGACATCATCTAACATGTGCGCCCTTTCCGTCACATTGTCCATTTGCTTGGGATTAAATGACTGAGCCACAATACTTTCCTCGTTCTCATAATAATTAATCCCTACATATGAAGTCGTCATAATCCTGGTAGCCCTTTTCATGGTCGCATAGGATACCGCTGTATCTTCATATAATTTACCTTCAGGAAAACGGACATCACGGAAAAGCTGTCTCGCGTATACCTTATTCCAAGCATAAAAATCGATCCCGGAATAATCGAGCATGGCTTCGATCCCTGCTTGGCTAGAGGTCAAAAGCATCTCTTTTGACTCTTTTACCGTTTGGGATTTTACTCCAATGCGTTTGACATTAAAAATAAATAAATCGGGGCGTTCTTCCTGATAACTAGCCATAAAGTGTTCAAATAGGTCAAGCTCATAGCAATCATCACTATCCAAAAATGCCAAATAGTCTCCGCTAGCTACTGCGATACCGGTATTTCTTGCTCCCGATAAGCCTCGGTTAGATTGGTGGATAACCTGGATCCGGGGGTCTTTTTTAGCTAACTGGTCAGCAATATCCCCACTCTTGTCAGGAGACCCATCATCCACCAGAATAATTTCCAAGTGAGGATAAGTTTGGTCTAAGACACTGTTTACCGCTCTCTCCAGCGTTTTTTCAACTTTATAAACCGGAATAATGACCGAGATTAACATCAGAAACCTACTTTCTTAGTATTTTCTTGTAAAGATTTTGGCGTAGGGAATTAGGGACTAAATTAAATACAGCCTGTCCGCCCATACGAATTAGCCAATCAAGCGGACTAGCCAGGCCAACCTGGTAGATTTTTTGGTAGGCCTTAGAGCCATCGACAAAATAGTCCCAGCCTCCCCGTCTTTTAAACATATTCTGGTCTGCACGCGCATAAACTAGGGTATCGGCTAAATTGGTAGCCTTAACCCCATTTTTTAACATTCTTACCCATAAATAATAATCTTCATAACCTTTTAACGGCTGATAATTGCCTGCTTTTAGGACAGCTGATTTTTTATATATCACTGTCATATGGTTGAAGGGATTACGCCGCTTAGCATAAGCTAGGATATCCTGGTAGCTATGGGGAACGACTTTTCTAGCACTTGGCTGCTCTGGTGACTGGTCAAATTCAAAGACATCGCTACCCAATAACTCGACTTCGGGATGTTCTTTAAGATAATTGATTTGTTTTTCGAAACGATCCGCCCGGCAAATATCATCGGTATCCATCCGGGCAATCCATTCATTACGGGCCAATTGAACGCCATCTTGTAAGGCCAAACCCAGGCCGCGGTTTTTGGGATAAGCTTGAATGGTGGTTTGCTTGGGATATTGCTTTTGAAAGTCGTCGAGAATAGCGTCGAGTTCCTCAGTTAGGGGGCCATCCTTAATAATTAATATTTCTTCAGCTGGCAGGCTTTGCTTGACCAGGCTATCCAAGCATTGCCGTAAATAAGTCGGGTTTTCCTTATGATATAAAGACATCAGCACTGTAAAATTCACTGCTTCTTCCTCCCTTAACTTAAATACATCCGATATAAATAGCTATACAGACTTGGTGATACTTGATAGAGCGACCAGGCCAGTCTTTTTTGCCAGGAGATTTCCTCATTGTCTTTAAAATAGGACTGGTATTGCTTAAGGAGCTCAAGCAAGCGGCCGTGGTATTTTTTCTTCATTTCCTTATCTTCACATTGGGAAAGTTGGTAGGCCATAATTAGGAAGCTATCAAATAAGCGTCGGGCTGCGCTCTTAGCTAATTCTGGGAAATGAATGAGTGCATCATCCAGGATCTTTACCCTTTCAGTGACATTATCAAACTGTCCCGGAGAAAAGGCCTGGGCAGTGATCCCTAAAGGATTGTCATAATATCTTAAGCCAACCTTATCCGTGGTAATTACACAGTTGGCTTGCTTAGCCCCTAAATAGCTGACATACATGTCTTCATAGAGAGTATCCAGAGGGTATCTCATCTCATCAAAGAGGGAATGGTGCCAAATCTTATTCCAAGCATAGAAATCTAAACCATTATATTGGTGAAGGACCCTCACCGCTTCTTGGCTCTTAAATATTTGCTGACGGATGGCATTCTTAGGGGTGACTTGGTCACCAGAAACCCGTTCAAAATTAAATATGAACAAGTCCATTTGGTATTCTTGATATGCCCGATAAAATAAGGAAAATACATCATTAACATATTCATCATCAGAATCAAGAAAGGCCAAATACTCGCCTTGGGCTTGGCTAATTCCCGTATTTCTCGCTGCAGATAGGCCCCCGTTGACTTGGTGTATGACTCTGATCCTTTGATCTTGGGATTCGATAGCGTCACAAAGTGGACCGGTTCCGTCAGTAGACCCGTCATCCACAATGATCACTTCAAAATCCTTCATGCTTTGTCTTAAGACACTATCGACCGCACGTTGCAAGGTACTTTCGACATTATAAGCTGGAATAATTACACTTAATAACATAATTTTCTATTACTCCATTTCCTGACGCTTTAGTAACAGATGAATTATATCATATCTGATCAAGAGAAAAGCTGATTTTATAGGAATTTGACTGATTCTTACAATAACTTTAAAAGTTAATTGCCATTAAGGAAACGATCAACGGTATACAGACCAACAGGCCATTCTTTCTTAGTCAGTTCTTTCTCCCACTTTTTAGTTTGCGGGAGTTCATCAAGAACCAATACTTGATCATAATCTTTCAGCATGGCTGGGTCTCCGTTATAAATCTTGGTGTTTGGCGTATATAAATAATAACGACCGGCAAAATCTGTTTTCCAGCCTCCCGAGGTAAAAACAAGGATCCGTGAATCGTTTAAGCTCATCTGCTCTAAGCCCAGTTTTTCATACTGATAAGGAATCGAACGCTCTTTAAAGGCAATGGTCTCGTGTTCAGCAATTAACCAATCAGAACCCAGTCCTGCCAGATAGATCACTATTAAGAATAAGGTCACTATATTAATGAAATGAGAGTCACTCGCTCCCCTTTGAAAAACCTTATCAAAATAGTAAACCCCTACAAAAAAAACGGTTCCGAGTAAGACATAAGCGATGGTCATGGCATAACGGTCAAATTGAGCGAGACGCAGGGCTTCATCTTTGGGCATGGAGCTCACGTACATAAAAAAGACTCCCAGGAAATAAATGATATAAGTAAGCCCCATGGCTAAACACAGTCTTCTCATGCTAAGGAGGTGCTTTTTAGTCAAAAGACCATATAAGCTAAAAATAAGCAGGATGGTAAAGGCTAATATAATCCCAGCAGTTGCTGGAATTAATGGATCTAATAGCTTGATTAAATAGCTTTTTCCAATTTGCTTGACTAATTCAAGGCTCTCTTGGTTAAAATGGCTACTATGTTTAAAGCCCGATAGGTCATAATTAAATTTTACATAGAGAGACCAGCCTAACTTCGATAAAAAGGCACCAGGAAATAGGATAGCAAAGGCCTTGAGCTTATCTTTTTTGATTAAATTCTGATTCTTAATGATTAAGTAAGTCACATATAAAACAATAAGCAAACTGAAGAATAAACCGCTATCCTTAGTCAGGTTGATCATGCTAGTAAACAATAGAGTCCCGGTGATTAAATAGCCTAGCTGCTTTCGATAGCGAAAAGCATAAATACCAGCCGCTAAGGTTAAATAGGCCAAGAGATTGTCGACTAATAAATTATTCATCTTGACTGAATTGTCTAAGATAAAAAATATTCCCCACAATAAAGCAATTAAGGCCGCATTTAAGCGCTCGGCAGGTTTGTTCAGAATGCCAAAAAAAGAATACAGACAAGCCATATTAAAGAGAAAGAAACCCATGATCATCTTGGCTTGGCTATAGCCACAGAAATAAATAAAATAACTGATATAAAGGGAAGTAGCTGGTGGATAAGACCGATAATAAATCAGCTGGTCAATATCTGTCGGTAAATGGAGCTCCGTAAACAAGTATTTGACCACCAAGCCCCAATGCGAATAATTATCAAAATGAATCAGGGGCATCCCCTTCATAACAACAAACCAACCTAAAATCGCCACTAAGACAATAATTTCAGGAAAGGCGATCCCTTGTCTGACCCACAAAAAAAACAGCCTTAGAAAATTTCCCTTTCCACAAGAATTTTTCCAATACTCAATGCTTATAAAAATTAGCAATAAAAAACCTAATAAATAGGTCGCCCACAGAGCAGGTAATAATAAGTTTGCCAAGGCCGCTAAATATAAGAAAAGACTTTGGGAGATCATGACCAAAATCCATGAAAAATATTTATTAAGCTTTAAAAATCGGATAGACCACGTAACGTAACCAAAAGTTGATAGTGTAAATAAAATTAATTGAATCATACTTTTCCTCTATTAACAAAAAACCTAAAGTCATGCCTTAGCATAAACCCTAGGTTATCAATCAACATGTATACTATTTTTCTAACATATCTTCCATTAAAGTCGTGTCTTCGGCAAGGTCTTGATTGACTTTTCTACCAATCACTTTCTGCACTTTTCCAGGGGCAATTCCCGTACCAGGACGTTTAAAGGTTAGCATGTCTTCAGTTAAGATTGTTCCGGCTTTGACATCTTGGGTAAGAACGATTGAGCGTCGTGCGTTCTTCCGAGCAGCTGCTTGAGCCTCTAAGTCAGCAACCGCCTGGCCTCTTACCTTCATTTGAAACTCAAGGCCTTCTTTCAGAACTTTCATGTCTTCAGGGTCCATGGCATGGTAATGGTCATTACCTGGCAAGGTCTTATCTAAAGTATAGTGCTTCTCGATAACTTTAGCCCCTAAGGCCACAGCAGTCTTGACAACATCCATTTGTGGATCCGGACGGGTATGGTCAGAGTAGCCGATAACATAGTCAGGAAATTCCTTAATCAGACTGGAAATAACATTGAGGTTAGCATCTTCAAATGGCGTTGGGTATTCTAAGACACAGTGCATAATCACAATATCCTTATTGCCAGTGGATTCGATAGTCTCAACCGCTTGGTGAATTTCTTCTATACTTGAAGCCCCGGTTGATAAAAGGATCGTTTTTCCTTTTTCGGCTTGGTACTTAATAAAAGGCAAGTTAGATAAATCCGATGAAGAAATCTTATAAATATTCATCAGGTCATATAAGTAATCCGCTGATTCAAAGTCAAAAGCCGTCGAGAAAAATTCAACGCCCACTTGATGGCAGTAGTCAGCTAATTCCTTATATTCATCATAGCCAAAGGAATCGAATTTCTTGAAGAGCTCATATTGTGAGGTTGTTGCTTCTTCACTGGTATCCCAATAGGAAGGCGAGAATTTGGAGGCAATAGTTTCGGCCTTATAGGTTTGGAACTTGACGGCATCCATGCCGGATTCTTTGGCCTTATCAATCATTAACTTTGCGGCTTCCATGGGAGTCGTGCCGTTTTCTTTGGCAATATCATAATAATTGACTCCGATTTCTCCGATGACATAATAACCCTGTTCTTTTAATACTTCATGAATCCCCATTTTAATCTCCTTACTCTAAAATAATTTTTAATACACGATCTAAACCATGGCGTAAATCATTGGCTAACATTTGTTGGTGCATTTGTTGACGGATTTGTGGTGTTTCAATCAACCAATTCAAAGTGCGCCCAATGGATTGGCTGTCAATGGCCTGGCCTAACCCTAAGTTCATAAAGCCATTGGATAGATAACCAAATTCATGGGTCAATTCCCGCTCATTTTGAGCCAAGAGAATCGTTGGTACTCCCATAGCCGCTAACTCTAACATGGTTCGTCCTTGGGAAGAAACAGCGATGTCCGATTTATTCATATAATCAGACATGACTTTGACATTTTGAATCACATCAATAGCATATGGCATACTTTCTGCCTGGTCCTTCACTTGTTCAAAGTAAGGATAGCCAGGGCCAACAACAATGGTAAATTGAATGTCTTTGGCATTTTCGACAAAGGGAATAGCCTCCAATACTTTTTGAGTTAGGTTATTAGGATCCACCCCACCAAAAATAACAAAAATATTATTAACTTCTTCATGGAAATCACTAGGAGAATTAATTAAGAATTCATCCCGAATGATATAATAAAGGCTTCCCCAATAATATTGGCTACCTTTTTTCTGAGGAGCATAGAGGTCGTTAATGACTGCATCCGCGAGGTCAGCTCCTGGGCCAATATCTTCAAAATTGATAAGGCGCAACTCACGCTCTTTGAGCATTTGCATATAGTCAATCGACGTATCTAAAATATCATTAATTAAAATGTCAGCATCATAGTCGTCGATTACATCAAGAATTTCATCTTCAGAATCGATAACCGTGTAGGGAAAATGACTGGCCTTTAATTTTTCCTGGGCCAGATTCGATTGCTGACTAGTCACAAAGTGGACCTTATGATGGATCAAGCCGTAAGCTAGGGCTAACCCACGATACACATGTCCTAAACCAATTTCGGCATAACCCTCTACACGAATAAGAATATTTTTCTTATTCAGTTCATTTTCAACCACCCACCAATCCTGAGCCGTATCGATATCGGTCGACTCCGCTTCGGGAACCTGAAAAACAGCTAAGTGTTGGCCTATCCTTGAATTTTCTTCTATGGCATGGTCACGAGTAATCAGGAAAGCGCCAGTTTCAGAATAGTTAGCTGGTAAATATTGGCGATTGAGTCGCTCCTTGTAATTAGGAATAATCTTGCCTGAATCATCCTCTGTCCAAGATAAATGCGGGTGGTTAACCACACTGATCAAAGTGTCGATAGCTGGATCATTGATCAATTTTCCAATGGCTTGGTCCAGGGTTTGGGTTTGTAAGAGCGGTGAAGTCGCTTGCAGGGTAATAATTAGGTCATATTGAACCCCCTTCTTAGCCTCCATCTTCTGATAAGCATCATAAATTACTGGGTCTAAGGTGACTGCATCACTTGATAAATTTTCTCCTCGCCATACCACTTCAGCTTGGTAAGTTTCAGCAACGCGGGCGATTTCTTCATCATCCGTTGAGACACAGACATCCATCTGATATTGGCTATTTTGAGCATTCATAATGGCATAAGCGATTAACGGATGCCCATTAAGTATTCTCACGTTCTTGCGTGGAATTCCTTTAGAGCCTCCACGTGCTGGTATAACAGCTAATATATTCATCACTTGACTCCTTTATATAATGGATCTTTATAGGATTAATTATAGCATATCAATCAATCAGCAATCACTTGTCAACATGGTCTTAATAATATTTTAGACCTATTTTTGAATAAGTTTTTCATTGAAAACATCCTTCACGTCGTAGAAACCCGGAGCTAATTGTTGACCAGTCAATTCCTTGACCCAGGTCTGGGTCGCTTTCTTATTATCTAAAACCAGGATCTGGTCATAATTTTTAACCACGTCTGGATTGCCCTTATAGAGATGAGTATTGGGGGTGTAGAGGTACAAATTACCGGCATTATCGGTATTCCACTTGCCACTGGCCAATACTAAGATCTTTTTATTGTTTAAATTATGGTTATCAATGCCCATTTTTTGATATTCATAGGGAATAGACTCACTGATGAAGTTTCTCTTTTCAATAGCGGCATCAACTAAATCATAGGCCAGACTGATAAAATAAATACCAATAAGTCCGCTATAGATGAGCTTCTTGCCATAAAGTGAATGATCACTCCTGTCCTCGACTCGACTCTCAAAATATTTAATCGCCACTAGACTAATACTTCCTAGTCCCACAAAAACCCCTGTCAGGGTATAACGGTCAAATTGAGCCAATTTTATCGCTTCATCCATTGGCATAGCGGTCAAGTACATGGCCATGGTACTCAAATAGTAAACAAACAACACAGTAAAAAGAATTCCAGAAAAAGTCATTAGCTGCTTCTGCAAATTCTTCTCTCTGGCAGTCACTAAAAGCATCACTAAAACCAAGACTACTATCAAAACCAGTCCCCAAGTTGATGGCGTCCAGGGGTCCAAACTTTGAAGGATAAATTTAGCCACAATTTTGGCCTTAAGATGTAGTTGGCTCCAATCAAAGTGGACACTATGGCGAAATTGTGAGGTATCATACATTAACCTTACATAGAGTTTCCACATAGCAAAGGGCAGCAGGCTCAGTAAAACGGGTAAGTATCTTTTGAGGAGAAGAGGCTTGTTAGACTTGAAGTACTTAGTCAAATAGTAGCAATAAACAGCAATAACTAAGACAGCAAAGAAAATTCCGCTCCCCTTAACCAGGCCTAAGAAGCCGGCTAGAAGAATAACAATTAGCGAACTAACCTTTCTATTCTCCCGATAGTGATATAAACCAACAAAGCCAGCCAAGGTCAGATAAGCCAGCAAGTTATCCACTAGCAAATTATACATTTTAACGTGGTCATCCATTAAATAAAAGATTGCGATTAAAATGAGTACCAAAAAGCCGGTTATTTTATTTTTCTTGATATTAAAGGGGGTAAAAAAAGCATAGAGGGCAGCTAAATTGACCATGAAATTGCCGATAATCATATGGCCTTCGCTATAACCTAGGAAATTAACCACATAATTGATGTATAGAGAAACTGCCGGTGGGTATGACCGATAGTAGATAATCTTGTCTAGATCAGTCGCTAAGCGCTGTTCATTGAAGAAGAATTTAACAATCAGCCCCCAATGGGAAAAGTTATCCCAAAAAATAAGAGGCATCTCCTTCATAAAAATCACCCAAATTAAAAAGGTTAACAAGAAAATAAAGCTAATCCAGGAAAATTTTCTTTTAAAAAGGTCAAGGAAACTTTGCTGGCTAGAGCGACTTTGCTGAAATAAATAAACAGCTAAAAGAACAAAACCCAAGTAATAAATAAGATACAAGGCCGGTTGCAATAGGTTCAACAAGGCAAAAGAAAAAATTGTCAAACTTTGACCAGCAATTACTAAGATCCAAGACAGATAAGGCGAAACGGCTAAGCGCTTCTCTAAGCAGGAGACATAGCCATAGGTCGACAAGATAAATAAAAATAGATTAAACATAGGAATCCCTTTCTAATCCAAACGCTATGGTAGATATAAAAATGTCTGCTTATTTCCCAATTAAAATAAGCAGACATTCCGATTAAGTTATCTTTCTTTAGTTATGATTCCAAGTTTTGATGTCAGGGATTTGCTCAGGAAAGACAAAAACATAGCCCCGCTTCTTCAGTTCCGGAATCACTTTCTTCAAGGCATCGGTTGTCGCCGTATACCTAGAATGCTGTAAAATAACAGAATGGTGTTGCATATTTTTCATGATCATATCATAGATATCATCGGGGTCCGTTAATTGCCAGTCTCTGGACGTGGTATTCCAATAACAAGGTTTTAAGGGGGCAACTAATTGAGTCGTCCGCGCTCGATCTTGGCCATAGGGCGTTCTAAATAATGTCGGCGTTACTCCCGTTGCTTGTTTAATGATATCTTGGGTACGATTAATTTGGTCTAAAATTTGCTTATCTGTTAATTTAGCAAAATCAGGGTGATCATAAGAGTGGTTTGCCACATGGTGGCCACGTTTAACGATCTCGCGGGCTAATTCTGGTTTCTTTTCGGTATTATTTCCTTGTAAGAAGAAGGTTGCCTTGATGCCGTATTGTTCACAGATATCCATGGCATTTTCGACATTATCATCAGGACCATCATCGAAGGTAATAGCCACTAAAGGCCGATAATCCACTGGCGACCCTGTCAGCACACTGGCTAATTCATCCTGCTTAAGTAATTTTTCTAGGGACTTGCTATAGCCATCCTGGTTAGCCGTCTGTTCTTTTACTGATAAAGCATAGTCCATTAAGCGCTTTTTAAAGAGGTCAGCTTGACCTTCCTTATTGGTATGATCAATATAATTGGATATTTCCTTAGCAACCTGGTTAAAAGCATCAAGGTCTTTATCTAAGCTTTCAATCATGAACTTCTCTGGCAAATGATCAATTTTATTTTCAATCGTCTCATTCGATTGGGCCACCTGCTGTAAAAGTCCATAATTAGCTTTTAAATCTTCCACTAACTTGTCTGAGTAGTCGAAATTAAAGCGATCTTTTTTCTTATCAACCTCTTCAGCAGAAACTCCATCTTCAATGACCCAATCCTTGTTGACCTGGTTGCCTTCAATAATCGGCTTATCATCAAGAACAGAGTCATTCAGGAATTGAATGGCCTTCCGCTTGTCAATCGCCCGATCAATGAGCTCTTGTAATTCCTTAGCATGGTCACCATAGATGTGGCGACTATCATATTTAACCTTCTCTAAATCCTCCAAAGAATAATTCGGATTGATATAGTCATGCTTATTATTAAAATAAATTTCATTAACTTCTTTTTCAACTTTGGCCACCGTAATATGGTGGTTATAGTATAAAATTCCAGCCAAGCCTAAAAGCAAAACCGTTAAAATACTGGTTATAAATAAAGCTTTTTTGTTCATTATATTACCCTTCTTCACCTAGAGTTTGATCCTGTTATGTGCTTAGTCTAAAGAAATTATTACTATTATAATTTTTTTAGTCTTTAGCTTCAATAAGGCGAAATAATATTTATAAATTTACTTTTTAGATCTTTGTTGATTGCTTGGCTTTTTTTGCTTGTAATTGGGAACGGTGGACATTAAGGAACCCGGCATAGGTCCAAAAAATTAAGCCAATGGTATCGCGGTTGGCTAACAAGATATGATTTTCCACCATATCTTCAGCCAGCAAGGCGATAATGGTAACTAAGATTAAGGCATATAATTGATTGTTGGCATCACTGAAATCAACCCTTGCTGTCAAGAGATAGCCTACATGATAAATTAAATAGAATAGCGCAAAGGCTGCAATAATAATTAAGCCGACAAAACCAGCCTTAGTAAAGACTGCAATATAGGTATTATGCATGTTTCCTCTAGCACGTTTGATCTCGCTTCTATCCAAGGTGGTAAGCTTGGTCATATCCACCTGGGCGGTAGCTTCTTGGTCTTTAATATTGCGGTATAAGTCAATATCACTTAAACCGAACAAGAAATTTTGTGCCGCCGCCTTAATCCCGGCTTGCCAAATGGTAAAACGTCCTGCTGAAACTTCAGCGTCCCCTTCATCATGCTGGATACTTACGGGAGCGATAACCGTACTTTTATTTCCTCCAGTCTTGCTCTCACCATGTCTCAAATCACTCCAACTGATTTCCCCAGTAACTAAGCGGGCAGCTGTTTGGGTCGTTGCTGGAATATAAGCTAAAATGCTTTCCGCTTGATGTTCCACAGCGACAAACAGAAAGAGCCCCAGCCCTGCTCCTAGGATAAGCTTGCCAAGGCTTTTAAAGTTGGCTTGGTGTCTAACAAAGAGACGATAAATGGCATAGCAGGTGATGACTAAGCCAGCAGTCAACAGGGTCAAGGTGGTTCCTCGCGAACTGGCTAGAACAAAATATAAATATTGAATAATGGCGTTAAAAACATAGAAAGGCTGGAAACTCTTCCAACTTGATCGTTTCAAGATATTATTCATTAAACTAGCTACAACACTTAACACACCAATAATCGACCCCATGTTAGGACTGGTGTAAAGGCCAAATAAGCGATTTTCAGTGAAACCTTGCCGCATCCAATTAATCCCAGTGCCATCTAAAACCCAGTAGCGAATATGAAAGGCAAAGAGCAATAGGGAAACAAAACCCAAAAAGCAAACGATACCGATAAAGATGTCGTTAAATCTTGCCATCCAATTTTTACTTGTTTGGTAATCTTCACTAGGATTAAAGGCATAGATCAGGAAGAAAGTTTGGGCCACATAGAACCAGTTAATCGCTGAATCGGGAAATTGATAGGTTAAATTCAAGAGGACCGAAATCGCAAAAGAGATTAAAAAGGCAAATAAAAAAGGCCAAAACTTTTGCTTAAACATTATTCGCCTGGTCAAAAAGTCCTTAGCCAATAAGTAAATCCCCCAGACAAAAACAATCTTCATGGGAACGTTCTCGATATCAAAACTGCTAGGAACTGCATATATAAGATTAATAATCAAAGTAATTATTTTAAATAAATGAACATTATTAATTATTGAAAAGATTTTATTAGCATATTCTTTCATTGAGCTATTGATCTCCTTTAATTTTAATCTCATATAATAAGTCTTCTAACTGCTTGCTGTTTTCAGGCACCTGTAACAAAGGTCCATAAATTTCCTTGAAATTTTTAGCCATGGACAAGCTGTTGGTTAAAATCATTTTAGTCGGCTCATCCACCTTTTCCCCAATCGCATGATCAACCAGGCCGGCCAACATAATAATCGGCATCCTTTGTTGATAGAGTAAGTAAGGGGAAAATACCGCAGTTGAATTCATTGCTGCTAAAGTCAGGTCGGAATGGTCTACAAACAAGAGAAAGATTTCCCAGGGCATGGTAGTTTGTAAATAATTCACCTGCCCATATTTATTTTCTTCCGAGCGAGGGTGTAACTTCACGTAGATCCTAATATTTAAGGAATCACATATTGCTTTTAAGTGGTTAAACAAGGCCAATTCATCGATTTGTGCCCCATCTTTTTTGAAGGGCTGGTCAAAATAAATTAAACTCCCCTCGGCGACTTGACTTATTTCCTCATTATAGGCTTGAGAAAAAATTGCCTTGACCAAGGAAAAGGCGGGATTACTTTGGTCAAGAACAGGAATTTTTATCAAGTCTCCTGAGAAATCATGCCACTGAACCAAGTCTGGTTGGTAGGTATAACAATTTTCCCATTGACCGTGAAAAATGGAATGCTTATTCAATTTCTTTTGCAAGGCATCATTGGCATTTTTGATTTCTATGGGTTTGGCGCCCAGATAAATCCCCATACCGTCTTCATAATAGTGCAAGTGAAAATCATGACCTTTAGCAGCGAGGCTGCTATAAAGAAGGCGGCCAAAATAATTATCCCCCGGTAAATAAATATGGTCAAAATCATCTAGAGGGATCAAGTTCTTATTCCAATAAAGACGAGAAATTTTCGCCAATTTTCCGCCTAAGTTCTGATGGTTGATTTTAACCACTTCTAAGCCCTGGCCTAGCTTCCTGCTTATATCAATTAATAAATCAGCGTTAGCGAATTCGTTATAGATAAAGAGGGTCAGCTCTTCCCCAGATAAGCAATTCTTCCAGATATTAAGGCTATTGATAATATGAAGCGGTGTCCAAGCAACAATTGCATGTTTCATTAATCTAATCTCCTGAATTTAATTTTTTGCCAATAAAATCAGTGAACAAGGCCTTTATGGTAGGAATTTCTCTATAGACGAGTACGATAGTAGTCACTAGGTAGAGAACGATCTTATAGAGAAGATTTTGCCAAATCAGTGGTCCAGTTGGGTGGGCAATATCATAAAACAAGCCCACTCCGCTTACCAGAACTAATATAGCAATATAAAGCAACATCTTTTTGATTTTGAAATTGACCGGTTCAATTTTTCTAGAAAGGACATAAATAATGATTGCGATCACGGTCCATTGGATTAAAAGCACGATGGCTGGGGTTAAGAGTCCTAGGTACTGGGTCAGTGTTGCGGTTAAAAAGACACTCAGTAAACTCCCTGACAGGGTAGCAATGAAAATATACCGGGTAGCCTTGGTATTATAGAAGAGCGTATTGACGTAGAAGAGGTAGACTGAGCGAATTTGATAAGCCACCAGGATGATAGGCACCAAAGTCCAAGCCAGTAAATAGCCATCGGCAATAAAAATTTGGATAACCTCCTTAATAAATAAGGACATTCCCAAACTAATGATTAAATAAATCCGACTCAGAACATCTGCAAATTGAATGGCTTTTTTCTTGTGCTGACCACCCAAATCCATCAAGCTATAGAACCACGGCACATAGGCTGAATTGACACTATATTGCATAGTATCGATAATTAACATAAATTGCGAGGCCGTCGTATAGAGTCCCGCACTGGCGGTCGACACCTGGTTATTAAGAAATAGTCGTGAGACAAAATCAGCAATTTGGGTAGACATCAAGTGCGGCAGGAGCGGAATCGAATAGGAAAGCGCCTCTTTCAGGTAGTTCCATTGGAAGTTAAAGCGGATGATACCCCGCTGATATAAACTAATCAAGGCATAAAGGCCAAAAGTAAAGCCGGTTATTAAGTAACTTAATAGTTGCCCAGTAGCTCCCCATTGGAAAACGACAATAAAGAGAATATTGCAAGCCACCATCATGGCAAAATTGAGCAAGCTGTTAATGGCATAGGCCTTGGCTTGTTCCATAGTTTGCAATAAGGTTTGATAAATATTATAAATTGGATTAACAATGACGGTAATGATCCCCATAAAAATATAGGGATAGAAGGCGATCCCATCAACAAAGGGTTCAACAAGGATATCCTTAAATAGGATAATTAAGCCCCCTAAAAAGAGGCTATTACCCATAATAAAGAGCATAATGGTCCCGTAAAAGGATTGTAATTGGGGCCAATTTTCCCGATAGCGGTAAAAATAACGTTGGACTGCACTATTTAGAGAAAAAGTGAACAATAAGGTTAATACCTGGGTCAATGAATTAACCACACCAACAATCCCATAGTCTTCAGGAGTAAGGTATAAAGTATATAAAGGAAGTAAAATAAATCCAATCGCTTTTTGCAAAATCGAGGTGATCGAATAAATTCCAGAATTTATTAATACACTCTTTGCTGAAGAGGGTTGCTTCTTTGACATCACTTCGTCTCCTTTTTCTTCATCAAGTCACTATTATACCCTATATTAGAAGTAAAATAAAAAAGGGACAAGACTTTCTAATTGTTTTAAATAAAACTTTAGAAAGCTTTGTCCTAACAGTACATTGCTAATTATTCTCCCTAGTCAAACAAGGACCCTAATTCAATCCCCGCTACATCTAAATTATCAGCCGTCTTTTTAACCTTGATGAGGGACTTATAGGGATAATCGATATAGTTTTTTTGATTATCCGCTTCCCCAAAGACCACCGCTCCGATGGTATGGCAGTCAAATTCTTCAACTAAACTGAGCATCCCATTCATGGTGCCGCCCCCATTCATAAAGTCATCGACAATTAAAATATTTTGGTCGGCCGAGAGATTATTTTTGGTCAAGGCCATTTTTTTCACTTCGTCATTCCCCGTCACATAGGTCACTGAAACAGTAGACCCTTCTGTTAATTGGGCTTCCCGTTGAACGATGACAAAGGGAACATTCAAAAAATTGGCGACTGCTTGGGCCATGGAAATCCCCTTGGTTGCCATGGTCATGATCACATCGATCGACTGTCCGTAATAAGCGGAAGCGATGATGTTACCAATATGACGTAAATCATAGGGATTGCCTAAAACGTCAGAAAAATAGAAATAACCGCCCGGTAGAATACGTTGCTTATCAGTCAACTTAGCGGTTAATTGATTCATATACTCCATGGCCTTGTCTTTTTCCACTTTAGGGCGGAAAATAACACCACCACTGGCTCCAGCAATAGTTTCAACAATACCAATATTAGATAACTTAAATTGTTCAGCAATAATGCCGACATCTTCAGAAATGGATGACTTGGCTGCTTGATAGCGGTCAACAAAGAAGGGTAAGGAAATCGTTCGATAAGGGTTATTCAACAAATAATGGGTCATATCGACTAAACGATGACTACGCTTCATTTTCATACTTGTACTCCTTTACTTGCTAGCTTATTACATTATAAGCAAAATCAGAACAAATTCAAGAAATTTCCGTCGAAAGTCTGTTTTTTACTATAATTGTTTTTATATAATAGGAAAACGCCCATCACTTAACAATGGGCGTTTTATTATTGGACTAATCATAGAAATCGTTTTCTCTATTTTTTAACCAAGCGTAAGAGGATACTTTCCAAGGCAAAAAGGCAGACAAAGATAAAGGCAATGGTCGCTCCTGGAGGGGTGTCTAAGCCATAGGAAATCAGTAGACCCGAAAACATCCCGGCTAAGGCAATGATAATAGCTAAGATAATCACACTATCAAAACTCTTCATCAAGCGCATAGCAATAGCCGCTGGCATGATCAGGATGGAAGACACCAACAAGGTCCCAGCAATCGGCATCATGATGGAAATAGCTACCCCGGTCACGATGGAAAGCACCATGGAAATTAAACGAGTCGGTAAGCCCGAAGTATAGGCAATGCTCTCATCAAAGGCTTCCACATAAAGGACCCGCTTAAAGACAAAATAAGCAATAAGGACAATGACTGCTAAGGCAATTAATAAGCGGACTTGAACCGACGATATGGTAACAATCGACCCGAATAAGTAGGCCTCAATGCTGCTGGCTGATTCGACCCGGGACATTAATAGTAAGGCCAGGGCCATACCACCCGACATTAACATAGCAATAGAAATATCCGAATAGTTTTTGTAAACCCGGCGTAGGTATTCTAAGGCCATAGCCGCAATAACGACCACTAAGATGGTGGTATAGATCGGCTCAACCCCTAATAAGAAGCCTAAAGCCACCCCGGCCAAGGAAACATGGGCCAGGGTATCCGACATTAGGGACTGCTTTCTCAAAATCAGCAATAGCCCCAATACCGGAGCGAAACAGGCTATGGCTCCGCAGGCGATGAAGGCTCGGACCATGAAGTCATACTGAAACAGCGCCATGGGGACCCCTCCTCTCTAGTCAAATGAATGTGTTTATCGAAATAATCTTGCAGGTGGATATCTTCATGGGTCACCATAAGGATGGCTTTACCATGGCGGCGGGTATTGTGTTTCAATAAGGTGTAAAACTCTTCCCGAGAGGCCTTATCCATACCTGTCGTTGGTTCATCGAGGACAAATAGGTCAGGATCGGTAGCAAAAACCCGGGCCAAGACAATCCTTTGCTTCTGCCCGCCGGATAATTCCCCCACTTTTTCTTGGGCTTGTTCCCACATGCCGACTGAATTAAGGGCCCGCTTAACATGCTCATGGTCTTCATCGGTCAAACGTTTAAACCAGCGATCCTGTTGGTAACGGCCTGAGAGAACAAACTCATAGACCGTGCTGGGAAAGCCCGCATTGAAGCTAGCCACCATCTGGGGCACATAGCCAATTTGTAATTTATTACCATAAATATTGTTTTTACTAATCGTCACTTTTCCCTTGTCAGGTTGTAATAGACCCAGGATATTTTTTAACAGGGTTGACTTGGCAGCCCCATTCTCCCCGGTCAAAATCACAAATTCACCGGGATCAACGGTAAAGCTGATATTATTGAGGACAGGCTCACTATCATAAGAAAAGCGCAAGTCTTCTACTTGGATATAATGCATGCTAGCCTCCTATCTAATTAATGGTTAATTTTAAATGGTCGAGATTCTCCCGCATCAAATCAATGTAGGTATCTCCTGAAATTGGCCGGTCAGAAGTCGCTGATTCTAGGGCATTGAGACTAGATACCTTAACCCCAGTTTCTGCCGCCAAAGTATCCGCCAGCTTGGAAGAAGTATTTTCTTGGAAATAAATTACGGGAAGATTATTTTCTTTAATATAATCAATCACCGCTGCCATGGCTTGGGGCGAAGGTTCTGCGTTATCACTCACTCCCGTTAGGGCAATTTGTTTCAAATTATATTCATCAGCCAAATACCCAAAAGCTGCATGGGCAGTCACGAAGGATTGGTCGGGATGATTAGAAAAGGCAGTTTGATAGTCATGGTCAAGTGCTTCCAACTTTTCCAAGAAGGCATCGGTATTCTTTTGGTAAAGTTCAGCCCGGTCAGGGTCAACTTCTTTCATAGTGTCACAAATAGCTTGGGTCTGAATCATGGCGTTTTTAGGACTGAGCCAAGTATGGGGATCATATTCATGGACATGGAGGTCGCCTTCTTCATGATCATGGTCGCCTTCATGGTCATGATCATGATCGTGGTCATCTTCAGCCGTCAGAACCTCGCCCTCAATCGTCTCTACCGCTCCGGAAATGGGTTCAATATTGTCAGCGGACTCGACTACTTTTACCCGGTCGGTATCAATGCTATTTAAACTACTCTCTACCCAGGCTTCCATATCATCGCTATTATAAACAAAGACATCCGCCTCTTGTAAGCGGGCCATATCCTTGGCACTGGGTTCAAAGTGATGGGCCTCTTGCTGTCCCGATATCATCACCTGCACATCAGCTAAGTCCCCGACCACCGCTTGGGTTAATAGCTGCATGGGATAAAAACTCGTCATCACAGTGAGCTTGTCCTTACTGGTTTTTTCTGCTTCTTCTTTGCCTTGGCTACAGCCAAAACTGACCAATAAAGTCAGCAGACTTAGGCAAAAGCCTATCTTTTTAATCATCTTTTTCATGATAAATCCCCCTTACAAATCGTAACTCTTACGATTTAATATAGCACACATCCTCCTAAGCCGCAAGATAATCTCCCTTATTTAAAATAAAAAAGCTGGGGTTTTTGCCCCAGGTGATTCCTAATAAAAGTATCTCTATCTTAACTAATATTTCTGAGATTTTGATTCATTCTTACCACATAAACCTCTTCGCAAAACCCTTTTAAGCCATTATAAATCCGCTTAGCCTGTTGTTGCTGGCGGGTAAAGCCTATAACGGTCGACCCGCTCCCGGTCATGGTTACCCCTTGGGCACCGAAGCTTTGCATCCGGTCTTTTAAGTCTTTTAATTTCGGATAATTACTAAAAGTAATGGCCTCTAAGGAGTTGCCAACTTCTGCCATTACTTGTTGATAATCTCCGGCCTTAATGGCATCCGACACGGCCTCAGCATGGTAGGAAAGCTTTTTGGGATAGTCTTTTAAAGCAGCCAACATTTTTGGCGTAGAAATGGAAAAAGCGGGTTTAGCTAGAACCAGCCAGCTTGAAGGTAAGGACTGTAGGACTTCATAATCTCTCCCCGAACCGGTCATCCGACACAATCCCCCTCTTAAGCAATAAGGAGCATCACTATCAATGGTCACGGCAATATCCATGAGTTGGTCAAGGGACCAATCTAAGTTCCAGAGGCGGTTTAAGCCTCGAATGACCGCCGCTGCATCACTAGAACCGCCCCCAAGTCCGGCTGAAACCGGAATATATTTACGGATAGAAATGGTTAAGCCCCGGTCAAGTCCGGCAAGTTCCCTCATTTTTACCGCGGCCTGGTAGGCATGGTTACGTTGGTCCCGGGGCAGAAAATGTTGGTTGGAACGGATAAAAATCTCCCCACTATCGTTTTCCTCAATGACCAGGTAATCAGCCAGGTCAACTGAGGCCATGACCATATCAAAATAAAAGCGGTCTTCCTCTGCTTGATAGTAGATATCTTGGGCGAGATTAATCTTAGCCAGAGCTTTTTCGCGAATAGCCATTTTGCTTCTCCCCCTTTCCTTGACTGATCTAATTATTCTTATTTTAACATGACTACTTGATTCCTCAACTAAGAAGGCAAGGGATAAAGAAAAGAGGTGTAAGTAGCATGGTTTTGCATGCTGCTTACACCTCTTCTCAATCACTAATCACGCACAAAATTAGGGAAACTCAATTTCGATGCTTTCAGTTAATAAGTCGGTATAGCTATAGCATACCCGCTCAAACTGATTTTCATCTTGATCGAGTTCAACAACAAATACAGCTGGAAAAGTATCACTTAAGATACCATTACGGATAGTAATCCGTTTTCTCCCCGTTTGTTGCGTTACTTGGATCGGTTTACCAATATTTTCCTCTAAGCCTGCCTTAATATTTTGTAAATTACTTGGCATGCCATCACCCCTTGATAGACCAATTATAACACAAAGGCAAACATTTTACAATAGCACAATAAAAGCTTCATTGTCAAGACCTATAAAGCATTTTCTAAAAGGATTTATAAGGGCAATTTACCGGGCAATTTTCCAAGAAAATATTATTAAAAGCTTCAAGATTCAAACACTTCTGGGGGAGCTCTTTAGCCCACCATCAGATCTTTCTTTACTCGCTTTAAAAGCCAGACATTTAAAGCGAAAACGATGAGGAGGTAGAACAAGACTAATAAAGCCCTTGACTCTCCCTGGTAAATTCCCAGGACCACTTGACCATAAGGAAAGACATAGCTAGCCGCCTTAAAGAATGGTGGGTAGGCAGTGATAGGGGCAACCACACCGGCCAGGAGCGGCAAGATGGCGGTAAAAAGATTGGTAAAGAGATAGATATTATCACGGTGGACACTTAACAGGTAGCCAGCGATCCCTAAACCGGCACTAAAGAATAAGGAAAGCGGTAAGGCCGCTAAGCTAGACCAAAAATAGCTAGTATCTACTCCAACCATGACTAGGAGTCCACCATTAATCAAGAACATGATTAGACTTAAAAAGAGACTAGTTCCAATCTTCCTGCCCCAATAAGTTAAAGACCAGGGCTTACGGACGAGAACTTCCCGGAAAATTTGGCTCAAGTAATCAACCACCAAGAGATAAGCCATGGTGGACAAACAGAAAGAATTGGCCGACAAATAAACCGAGGCCATGGCCACTTGGGGATTAAGCGCCTTAGCATACTGTTGATTGAGGAGAAGGATAACTAGGATCTGAATAATGGGTAGGATCAGAAAATGGATCAGGATCAATTTCTTATTCTGCAAAAAAGGTAAGGATTTCATTTGAATTCGCATTAAAACCGCCTCCCTAAACCTTGCTTACGGGCTGATCTTAAGAGATAAGACCCCAAAGTGACTGCTAAGAAGAGCCAAACTAATAAAGAAAAGCCATAGGCCACTAGGGATAAATGATCGCCACGGCCTAAGAGAGCTTGAATAGGATAAATAATCGGAATCAGCCACTGAGTCCAAGTGACCCAATGACTGGCTAGGGCAAAGGTCCCCAGTAAGCCGGAAAGCAACATAACAGGTAAGTGGAGCAATTCTTCATAAATAATGGCGTTAGGGGTTAAGACAAAAAAGCCAGCAATCAATAAATCCATCACCACAGCGCCCAGAAAGAGCATGAAGACCTGAATCGCCATAGCCAGGCTAAGGGCTTGTATTCCCGTATTAAAAATAAGGGCTAATAAATAAGCCAAGGGAAAACTCAATAAACCAAAGGAAGCCGCTGGCAATAACAAAGTGAATAAAGAATAGGCATCCCCCACTTGGGTATTAATTAAATAAGGTAAAGTGCCTAAGTGACGTTGGTAACCGATCGATCCTGTGGCTGTAGTTGCCGAGGTCCACAGGCCAAAAACACCACTTCTCAGCCATAAATCGGGGTCAGCAGACGTCCCAGAGGCATAGAGAGCAATATACTGCAAGCAAAAGAAAGTCAGGGTGCTGGTAATGGGCAGCCAGAAAAAATAAGAGTTTTTCATATAAACTTTTAAATGAAAGCCATATAAACGTAAAAAGCGACCCATAAGCTCACCTCAATCGCGGCGCTAAGGCCAAATAAGATTCTTCCAGGGTAGCAGGTCGGTCAATGTGCTCCACACCCGACAGTTTAACAATGTCCGCTACCGTTCCCTGGTATTGGATCTCGCCTCGACCTAGGAGGATAATCCGTTTGGCTAAACTCTCTACTTCTCCCATCATATGGCTAGTCAATAAGACCGCTAAGCCTTCCTGACTGGCCAAGTCCCGAATGGTCTGGTGGATTTCTTGAGAAATTTCCACATCAATCCCATTGGTCGGTTCGTCAAGCAAGAGTAAGGCGGGTTGCCCCAATAGGGCCCGGGCAATATGGAGGCGCTGCTTCATCCCCTTAGAAAAATGTTCTACCGTCTTATTTCTTTGGTCGGTCAGCTTAACGATAGCGAGCACCCGGTCGACCTCTTTTTTTCGCTCCTTTGAGGGAATATCGGTCAAATCAGCAAAGAAAGACAGGTTATCTTGAGCAGAGACCTTATCATAAAAACCTAAGTCCCCGCCAAAGGAGACCCCGATCAAACCCTGGTGGGGATCGGCCAAGACATCCACTCCTTTAACAAGAATCGATCCTGAACTGGGTAATAAGTAGCCACCCAACATGGATAAGAGGGTCGTCTTCCCTGCCCCATTAGGCCCAATAATCGACAGAATCTCACCTTCATCAATGGTCAAAGACACATCTTTAACAGCCTGGAAGCTTTCCTTTTTACTATGGAAAACCTTATTTAAGTGGCTAACTTCTAATACTTTGGGCAAATAACCATCTCGTTTCTCTTGTTATAACTTTTTAAGTTTTAATTGTTATTCATTTTATCATAAGTTAACCGGAATGATCGCTTTTTTATAAGATATAAGACCTATTCTTCAACAAAAACACCATCTCCTCCCCTTTTCAAGGCAGAAGCTGGTGTCCTTATAAGCTTTATTTAAAATTAGCTTCATTCAAGGCGTCACTTAAGCGGCAAAAATCTTCCATGGTCAATTGTTCAGCCCGAAGCTTGGGATCGATCCCCGCAGCTTCAATAGCCGCTTCCAAATCACTTGGTTCTTGGAATTGTCCCGCAAAGAGAGTTTTTAAATTATTCCACAGGGTTTTACGCCGGTGGGCAAAGGCACCCTTGACCACTTTAAAGAACAAAGCCTCATTTTGAGGCTTGACTGGGGGAACTTGCCGGCGTTTCAGATGCAGGACAGCGGAATCGACTTTGGGTCGGGGCTTAAAGACGGTCTTAGGCACCTTAACGGCAATCTCAGACTGGCAGTAATAATCTAAAACAATGGTTAAGGCACTATAGGCCTTGGTTCCAGGCTGAGCAGTCAGGCGTTCAGCAACTTCATACTGCATCATTAGGGCAAAGTCAGAAACCTCCAAGTCACTTTCCAAAAAGTGAAAGATAATGGGGGTGGTAATGTAATAAGGAAGATTAGCGACCACCGCTAGGCGTTTAGAATCAGGAAAATACTGGGCCACACTGGCCTTTAAATCAGCCTCCAAAATATCTTGGTGGAGGACGGTCAAATTGTCATAGTGGCCCAGTTCCTCTTCTAAGACTGGTAGGAGCCGGTCATCGACCTCAAAAGCCAGGACCCGGCCAGCACTTTCACAGAGAAATTCTGTTAGGGCACCAATCCCTGGACCAATTTCAATGACGTCCGTGTCTTGGCCGATAGCCGCTGCTTCCACCATTTTTTCTAGAATTTGAGGTTCCATAAGGAAGTTTTGCCCCAGACTCTTTTTAGCGTCTAAGTGGTAGCGGTTCAAAATGGCATTGGTCCGACTTGGGGTAGCAATCCAGGCTTTAGTCATAGTGGTTCTCCTTCTTCTCTTTTTGATTGTATTCTGCGACAACTTCTAAAACAGCTGCTGGAGGAATTTGAAACAAGGCTAGGCGTTTGGCTAATTGTTTCCCATTACTATGGCCAATTTTTAAGCGTTGGGTCAAATAATCTCGTCTAGCACTGGCACCTTGTCCTCCCAAGAGACCCAGTTGCATGAGTTCAGCCCGAGTAAAAGGCGGTTGATTTTCTTCAGCAGTCGTCACCGTATAGACGGCACTCAGGGCTTGGTCGATGGCCGCAAAAGAGGCATGTTCCACTCCCAAGCTGCCCTTGTGCTTGGGCTTGGCATCCTGCCTTTCCAAGAAGGCATGTTGGACTTCGGGAACGTCACGCATAATGGTGCGACGAATTTTTTCCCCAGAAACATCAGGGTCAGTGAAAACAATGACTCCATATAAGTCCTGGGCTTGCTTAATTTTATCCATGGTTTCTTGGTTGATGGCTGAACCATTGGTTTCGATGGTTTTGACTTGGTAGAACTGTTTTAAGCGTTGGCTATCGTCCCTGCCTTCAACGACAATAACCTCTTTTAGTCTTTTCTTCATTAAACTTTTTTCCAACCAGCTTCCGTCCATTCAATGCCAAATAAGCGACAAGCATTGTCATAGGTAATCTTAGCCATGGCCTCATAAGAAGTTTGTCTGAGGTCGGCTAAGCGATTGTTGACAAAGGAGATATTGGCGGACTCATTCCGTTGCCCCCGTTTAGGTTCTGGGGTCAGGTAGGGAGAATCGGTTTCGATCAAGAGCCGATCTTGGGGACATTCTGCTGCCACTTGGCGGACTTCCTTGGTTTTCTTGAAGGTCATCACCCCAGAAAAGGACAGGTGCATGCCTAAGTCTAAGAAGCGCTTAGCATCCTCCCGACTTTCTCCGAAGGTATGCATGATCCCACCAATTTCCCAAATTTTTTCATCTTTGAGAATCCGGTAGACATCCTCCGAAGCATCGCGGTTATGGATAATTACCGGCAAGTGGGCTTCTCTAGCAATGGCAATTTGACGGCGGAAAACTTTTTCTTGAACTTCCAAGGGATCTTCATCCCAGTAGAAGTCAAGTCCCATCTCCCCTACCCCAACTGCCTTGTCAGTATCTAGGGCAGATAGGAGTAAGTTTTCAATTTCTTGCTTATACTTACCTGCCTCAGTGGGGTGCCAGCCATAAATACCGACCATATCTGGGTGTTCGGCGACTAGGGGAAGCCCCCGTTCAATACTATCTTGGTCAAAACCAACAATCCCCATGCCTGAAACACCAGCTTGACGGGCACGGTTAATGGCTTGGTCCCGGTCCTCATCAAAGTCAGCTGTATTAAAGTGGGTATGTGTATCAAAGAGCATGATTAAACTCCTCTCTTGTCAATGAGAAAGCTGAATAGCAATCTTTCTCAGTGATTGTTTATCCAGACTTCTCTTAGTTTTCATGGAAAAGAGACTGTGGTCTAGTCACAGTCTCTTCACTCTCATTAGCCCAGGAGACTCCCATTTGGTAAAGACTCATCAACAAAAATCACGCGCAAATCGTCGCCATCTTCTGCAGAAAGAATCATCCCTTGGGAGACTTCTCCTTTCATTTTACGGGCTTTTAAATTAGCTACAATAATGACCTTCTTACCAATGAGGTCTTTAGGCTCTGGGTAGAATTCACGAATTCCAGATAGAATTTGCCGGTCTTGTTGGTCTCCGGCATCTAGGCGGAATTTCAAGAGCTTGTCAGCGCCTTCAACAAAGTCACAGTCTTTGACTTCAGCAACCTTGAGTTCAACATCATCAAATTTTTCGAATTTAATGGTCTTATCCTTAGCGTTAACTAATTCGGTTTCCTCAGGATCCCAGTCTTCATCATCAGCTGCTGGGGTAGACATTTGTGAGCGGATATAGTCAACCTCTTCTTCCTTATCTAAACGTGGGAAGATGGGCTCTCCTTTAGCAATCACTTGGGCAGCTGCTGGGTAAAGACCAATTTCTAAGGAAGCGAAGGAATGGTCACTATCAGAAATTCCCAACTGTTCAAAGATCAACTTAGGAGTTTGGGTCATGACTGGTTGGATCAGAATAGCAATAATCCGCAGCGCATCAACTAAGTGATAAAGAACTGATTGTAAGTCTGCTTGCTTACTGTCATCTTTAGCAAGTACCCAAGGCATGGTTTCGTCAATATACTTATTGGCCCGCGAAATAATCTTCCAAGTATTATCTAGGGCTAAGGAGAAGTGGAAGTTATCCATATTACCAAAGTAGTCTCTGACATTGTCTTCGATAACGGCTTCCAAGTCAGCATCATAGTCAGTCACTTGGCCAGAATAAGCACCAGCGCGTCCCTCTTGGTACTTATTCAACATGGAAATGGTCCGGTTCAATAAGTTCCCCAAGTCATTGGCCAAGTCAAAATTGATCCGGTTGACAAAATTATCAGGAGTAAATACCCCATCCGAACCAAATTGCACTTCCCGCATCAAGTAGTAGCGTAAGGCATCGAGTCCGTAACGCTCAATCAGCATTTCAGGATAAACCACATTCCCCTTAGACTTAGACATCTTACCGTCTTGCATCAATAACCAGCCGTGACCAAAGACTTGTTTTGGTAGGGGCAGGTCAAGAGCCATTAACATAATTGGCCAATAGATGGTATGGAAACGAACAATTTCCTTGCCCACTAAATGGACATTGGCAGGCCAGAATTTTTGGTAGCGGGAGTCATCCTCTGAACCATAGCCTAAGGCAGTAATATAGTTGGCTAGGGCATCGATCCAAACATAAATCACGTGTTTAGGATTAGAACGGACTGGAATTCCCCAAGAGAAAGAAGTCCGGGTCACTGCCAAATCTTCCAGACCAGGTTTAATAAAGTTGTTAATCATTTCTTTCTTACGGGATTCTGGTTGGATGAAGTCAGGATGGTCTTCATAGTATTGTAAGAGGCGGTCAGCATACTTAGACATCTTAAAGAAATAGGATTCCTCTTTAACCAGTTCAACCTCGTGTCCGGAAGGCGCCTTACCACCAATGACCTTGCCATCCTCATCACGGTAGACTTCCGCTAATTGGGTTTCGGTAAAGTATTCTTCATCAGAAACCGAATACCAACCCTCATATTCTCCCAGGTAAATGTCCCCTTGGTCTAAGAGTTGCTCAAAAATGTCTTGGACAGCTTTGACATGGTAGTCATCGGTGGTGCGGATAAATTTATCATTAGAGATATCTAAGCTCTTCCACAACTTTTGCATGCCCTCAGCCATCCGGTCGACATAGGCTTTGGGAGAAATTCCTTCTTCTTCAGCCTTTTGTTGGATCTTCAAACCATGTTCGTCAGCCCCAGTAAGGAAGAAGACTTCATGGCCCATTAGGCGTTTATAACGGGCAATGGTATCAGCAGCAATGGTTGAGTAGGAATTACCAATATGTAGTTGGCCACTAGGATAGTAAATCGGGGTGGTTACATAAAAAGGTTCTTTAGTATTAGTCACGAATGAGTGCCTCCTTTAATTATTTCTAAATCAGTATAGCATAAAGCGGGTCGCCTTTAGAATGGATAGTTTATGCTAGTATGAGCAAGTTTTTTGTATACGGTCTTTTTAATCGGCAAAAGTCATTAAGAAATATTTCTTCTTACCCCGACGCACGACAATATATTTATCCTCGATGGCATCGGCAGGTGAAATCTCATAATCAATGTCTTGGACCCGCTCACCATTAATATAGATGGCCCCATTTTTAATGTCTTCACGGGATTGGCGGCGGGAGCTCTCTACCCCGTTATCCACTAGCCATACTGCTAAGTTAGCCGTCTCTCTAGGCACTTGGGCTCCAGGCATATTATTAAAGCCCTGTTCAATTTGCTTGGCACTGAGATTCTTAATGTCTCCTGAAAAGAGGGCTTCAGTAATGCTTAAAGCATCGGCTAAGCCTTCCTCACCATGAACAAAGAGGGTCATTTCCTTAGCTAAAGTCTTTTGGGCCTCTCTTTTATGGGGCTCAGTGGCAACTTTTTCGGCTAATTCAGCAATCTCTTCTTTTGATAGGAAGGTGAAGTATTTCAAGTATTTAACCACATCCGCGTCATCTTGGTTGACCCAAAATTGGTAGAACTCATAAGGGGAGGTTTTTTCAGGGTCTAACCAAACTGCCCCACCGGCAGTTTTACCAAATTTCGTGCCATCTGCCTTCAACATGAGGGGGATGGTTAAACCGAACGCCTTAGCTTCAGGCCCTTCTACCTTACGAATCAAGTCTAAACCGCTGGTAATATTGCCCCATTGGTCGGCCCCACCAATTTGTAAACGGACATCTTCTTCTCGGTATAAGTGTAAGAAGTCCATGGATTGAAGAATTTGATAGGTAAATTCAGTAAAGGAAATCCCATGTTCAAGACGCGAAGCCACAACATCCTTAGCCAACATGGTATTGATATTGAATAATTTCCCATAGTCACGCAAGAAGTCTAGTAAGGACAAGTCCTTGGTCCAAACATAGTTATTGACTAGGCGGAATTGGGCGTTAGGATCCTTGAGGAAAAGTTTTTCCATTTGGGCGGTCAGCTTACGGGCATTTTCATTAACAACCTCCATGGATTGTAATTGCCGCTCTTCACTCCGACCAGAGGGGTCACCAATGGAACCCGTCGCCCCACCAATTAAGATTACCGGACGATGGCCTTGTAATTGGAAACGCTTCAGCATGATAAAGGGAATCAAGTGGCCAATATGCAAGGAATCCCCAGTAGGGTCAACTCCACAATAGAGGCTGATCGAATGGCTTTCAACATAGTCTTTTAAGCCGGCTTCATCGGTTTGCTGGTTAATTGCGCCACGCCATTCTAATTCATCAATAATATTCATGGAACTACTCCTTCTTGTCTCATTTTAGTCTGTTTAAAGTTCTGTCAATTCTCTTATTAAGCAATAAAAAAAGTCCCTGCCAGACAGACAGGGACGATTGTTACCGTGGTACCACCCAAGTTGCTTAAAAAAGCCACTCTCGCGCGATAAGGTAGCGCCACCTAGCAATTCCTCTAACAAGTGTAATTCATCATTAACAGGTACTAGTTTCCACCAACCACTAGCTCGCTATCAAGTCAACTGTTAACCACTACTGGGCTTGTCTTGCTTAATATTCTTCATCAGTATAGGTAATTTCACCCTAATTGTCAAATCCAAGCCCCAGTATACTTAGAGCAACTTTCCATAATGTTTAACATAGAAATGTTTGACCAAGGTCACTAAGACCAGATAGGAAATCACAATAGCCACCAGTAAGAGCCAGAAAGATCCGGGTAAGGGGGCTAAACCTAGATAGAAGCCTAACTTGGTCCGAGGCAATAAACTACCAAAGATAATCCCAATGGTCGTGATCGTGGTAAAGATAAAGGATGGCCGGCTTTGAATAAAGGGTAGTTTTTCCGTTCTTAGCATATGAAGAACTAGGGTTTGTGACCATAAGGAAACCACGAACCAACCTGAATGGAACAAGGCTTCAAAAACTGCTTGTTGTCCCGTCGATAAGCTCCAATAAGTTCCGTTTAGGACTTGGGGAATAATCCAATGATAAAGCGCCACAAAGGAAAGCACATCAAAGATGGAAGAAATTGGACCAAAGTAAATCATAAAATTCTTCACATGCGAAGCGTCCCAGTTCTTAGGTTCCTTCAAGTAGGAGGCATCCATGCGATCCCAAGGAATGGAAATGCAGGCGATGTCATAGATCAGGTTCAAGACTAAAAGTTGGGTCGGCATCATGGGCAAGAAAGGTAAGAATAAGGAGGCCATCAAGATGGAAAAAGTATTCCCAAAATTTGATGAAGTCGTAATATTAATATATTTCATAATATTTCCAAATATTTCCCGACCAGAAACGACACCCTTTTCTAAAATCATCAAATCTTTTTCTAAAAGAATGATATCGGCTGATTCCTTGGCAATATCGACTGCAGTATCAACAGAAATCCCGACATCAGAAGTCGTTAAGGCAGCGGCATCATTAATCCCGTCACCCATAAAACCAACCACATGGCCGTTATCTTGGAGAATTTGGGTAATTTGGGCCTTTTGTTGAGGAGAAATTTTGACGAAAACTTGGTAGTCTTCCACCGCTTGAGCCAAGGCCTCCTCGTCCATAGCTTCCAAGTCAATCCCATTAATAATACTATCTGCCGAAATCCCTACTTGACGACAAACTGACCGGGTAACTTCTTCATTATCGCCCGTCAGAACCTTCACATCCACATGGTGGTCAGCCAGAGCCTTGAGGGCCGGTTGGGTGGATTCCTTAGGTGGGTCAAGGAAGGCTAGGTAGCCAATCAAAAGCATATCCGACTCATCTTCAATGCTAAAAGCATCCACTGCTGGTGGGTTGGTTTTTTGAGCAATGCCGATGACCCTTAGACCGTCTTCATTGAGATCTTTGACTTGTTGACGGATTTCTTGCCGGAGATCATCCGTTAAAGGAATGGCTTGGCCTTGTTTGAGAACCAGGGAGGAAATGGCTAGCATTTCTTCCACCGCCCCTTTGGTAATTAGTTGCCGTTTTCCCGCTTTATCTTCCACAACGACACTCATCCGCCGCCGTTCAAAGTCAAAGGGGATTTCATCGACTTTATGGTAGTAGTTAGGGTCCAGGTCCAGTTCCCGGTGGGTCGCTTCAATAATGGCCACATCCATCAGGTTCTTCAAACCGGTTTGGTAGTAGGAATTCAAGTAGGCATGGCGGAGTACCCCACTGTCTTCATCGCCATCACAGTTCAAATGCATTTCTAAAACAATTTTATCTTGGGTCAGGGTCCCGGTTTTATCGGTACATAAGACATCCATAGCGCCAAAGCTTTGAATGGCATTCAAGTTTTTTACAATGGTACCGCCCTTGGCCATGGTTTGTGACCCCTTGACCAGGTTAGTGGTCACGATCATCGGAAGCATTTCCGGGGTCAAGCCGACCGCAACCGAAATGGCAAAGATCAAAGCATCCAGCCAATTCTTCATATGGATACCATTAATCAGAAAGACTACCGGAACCATCACTCCCATAAAGCGCATTAAGAGGGTAGAAATTTTACTAATTCCGATGTCAAAGTTGGTGACTTCTTCTTCAGTGGTCACCGTTTTAGCAATATCACCAAAGAGGGTGTCCTCCCCGACAGCAATCACTAGCCCGATTGCACTACCACTAATAACATTTGACCCCATAAAGGCCAAGTTGGCCTCATCTACCACAGTCTCAGCATGGTCTGTAGCCTGGGCCATTTTTTCTACCGGATAGGATTCTCCAGTCATGGCCGCTTGGGAAACAAAGAGGTCCTTACTTTCAATAATCCGCAAGTCAGCAGGGATAAGGTCTCCTGCCGATAATTTAACCAAGTCCCCGCACACAATCTCTTCGGTTGGAATTTCGTTAAAATCGCCCGCGCGTTTGACATTGGCAGTCACTTTTACCATTTCTTTTAAGTGTTCCGCCGCATCATTGGATTGCTTGGATTGGATAAAGGATACGGTCCCAGAAATAAAGACCAGGACCAGAATAATCACTGAACTAATACAATCACGACTATCCGCCGCCGCAAAGACATAGTCAGTAAAGAATGAAATGATAGCCAGACCAATTAAAATTAGGGTAAAGGGGGTGAGATAGGCTTGGACAAGTTCTTCCATTAAGGAAGCTTTGTCCCCATAATCGATCACATTTTCTCCGTATTCTTCTCGCAAGGCTTGGACTTGGTCATCGCTGAGGCCGTTTTTATCAATTTTATAGTAGTTAAAAAGCTCGCCTTCAGAATAAGCAGCAAATTGCCGGTAGCGACCTTGGTTTTCAAATTTTTTCATCGTTATGCTCCTTTCTGTGGGAGCCTAAAGCTAAATCAAAGACCCTGGTAATGGCCTTAAGAGATCAAGCATTAAACTCCCTTGCTGTCGACTTTCCGCTATCTGTTCTTGCTCTTCCTCCATAGCCATCACCTCCATCTTTTCCTTGGCAAAATAAAAAGAGCCCCTACCCAAGAAAGTAGAGACTCCATAATTAATAAGCTCAGTTGATTGAGTTGCTTCGTCTGAGTTTTAGCACTGTATAACGTAAAGAAAAAATTCTTAGCTACCTGGAGAAAGCCTTATTTCGACAATCTCTGTTTTACCCATTGGCGTCTCTCGACATTTTTGGGCGATAGCTTATGTTTATACAGGAGCCTCTGCCTAACACTTCGGTATTCAAATTTTCCACATAGTATAGTACACTACTTTTTCTTTATTTGCAAACTCTTTTTTTACAAATTGTCCGCGCATTAAAGCGTCACCAGACTAGTAGTGGCTCTCAATCGCCAAATTTAGCCAAGAAAGCTGGCTTATTTTCCCTTGCGTTTTTCAATTTCTTCAAGTAGGGCTTGGTCCAGCTTTTCAATCCGGTCTAAGAGGGCACTTTGTTTTTTAGCTAAAAATTGGGCGCTGGCCTGGTCTTTAATTAAGGCCAAATTGTTTTCTACATTATGGTTAGAGCCCTTAAAGGCAGTCAACAAGTGGTCCCTAGCTACCTCAACGTCAGCTAAGATGCTTGGCTTAACGAGACGAGCGACGTTTTCTAGTAGAGCCAAATCATCAACCACTAAGGCAATGACTTGCAGGGGTAAGTGAGTCGCTTGGATTAAGGTCACTTGGATCTGTTCACTGCGGGCTTGTTTTTCATCCTCACTACTTGCCTTTTGCTTGTAAGCCGCAAAGAGCCGAGCAGAGACCTTTTCGTCTTCACGAGCAAAATGTAAGAAACTGTCACTGTCCCGGTCCATTTGGTGGGCTAGGTCAGATAAGTTAGCCGCTGTGTTGGCATCCTTGGAAAAGTCAGTCCGGTCCAAAGTCACCTTAGCCGCCATACTTGCTAAGGCACAAGCAAAACTACCAGTGACACAGGAAACCGCCCCACCACCTGGGGCAGGCGCCTTAGAAGCCACTGCTTTAATTAATGATTCTAGTTCCATTTCAAGCTCACTCTTTTCTTTTTATTTGGTTAAATAATCAAACATTACTCCCAAGCTCATTAAGGGCCAGGTAAATCACTTGCAATCCTATCGAGCATGTTTTCCTTATTTTAACCAAAACACCAGGGAAAGGCATCAGCTTTTTTGATTATTTTTACTTATTAATAATACCATAGCTAGATGGTGTTCCTGATATAAGAAAAACTTTAGAATTTATGAATAATTTTTTCTTGTGATCTTATTTTACATGTGTTATATTTTCTTACATAGAAATCGATTAACTAAGCTGTTAAGAAGATTGGAGTTATAAAAAGATGAAACAAATTAGCGAAGAGCAAATCCGTTCCGATATCAAAAAAGAAAATGTCCACTTTCTCCGCCTCGTCTTTAGCGATGTCAACGGCACCCTAAAAAATGTCGAAGTGCCGATTAGTCAATTAGATAAGGTTTTGGATAATAAACTGATGTTTGACGGTTCTTCTATCGACGGTTTTGTTCGTATCGAGGAATCCGACATGTATTTAATTCCCGATTTAAATACTTGGTTAATCTTCCCTTGGACCGCTGGTGACAATAAGAAAATCGGCTTACTGCTCTGTGATATTTATTCCACAGATGGCACACCCTTTATCGGTGACCCCCGCGGTAACCTGAAACGCTGTGTCCAACGTCTAAATGACGATGGCTTTAAGGAATTCAACCTCGGTTTAGAAGCAGAATTCTTCCTCTTTAAATTAAATGACAGTGACGAACCAACGACTGAAGTTAATGACCATGGGGGTTACTTTGACCTGGCTCCCGTTGATCTCGGTGAAAATTGCCGCCGCGATATCGTCCTTACCTTAGAAGAAATGGGCTTTGAAGTGGAAGCCAGTCACCATGAATGTGCCCCTGGCCAACATGAAATTGACTTTAAGTATTCTGATGTGGTGGATGCTTGTGATAAGGTCCAAATCTTCAAATTGATTGTTAAGTCAATCGCCCGCAAGCATAATCTCTATGCCACCTTCATGCCTAAACCTGTATACGGTATCGCTGGTTCAGGGATGCACTGCAACATGTCCCTCTTTGATGAAAACGGCAATACCTTCTACGATGAAAACAGTGCTGACGGCCTTTCCGAAACCGCCCACCTATTTGTTGCTGGGATCTTAAAACATGCCAAGGCCATCACTGCTCTGGGTAACCCAATCGTTAACTCCTACAAACGCCTGACTCCTGGTTATGAAGCCCCAGTCTATATCGCCTGGTCTGCCCAAAACCGGTCACCATTAGTTCGAATTCCTGCAGCTCGTGGCAATTCGACTCGGATTGAATTACGGTCAGTAGACCCTTCCGCTAACCCCTACCTCGTTATGGCAGCTTGCATCTATGCCGGTTTAGACGGGATTGAAAACAAACTCCCTGTTCCTGAACCCATTGACCGAAACATTTACAACATGACTTCAAAAGAGTTACGGGAGTCTCATATTGAACAACTGCCTTCTAACTTAAAAGAAGCGGTTAACTTCCTCAAAGAAGACCAAGTGGTACTCGATGCTCTCGGTAGTCACCTATCCAATAACTTCATTACAGCAAAAACCATTGAGCACGATGAATATGAAACCCAAGTCACCCAATGGGAAGTTGAACGTTACTTAAAAGCTTACTAATTGAACAGTTTTCAAAAAAAGCGTGGCCAAAAAATTGGTCACGCTTTTTTAATATGCAATCCTATTCAAAAAAGAATAAATAGATTTAGTCACGGCGATTGCCACCGAAAAGAATAATAATCCGCAAGAGCGAAAGTAAGGTAGAGACTGTCCCAGCTACATAAGTGAGAGCAGCCGCTCTTAAAGTAGACTTAGCATAGGGTAATTCTTCCTGACTCAGAATATTCATTTCGTCGAGACAACGAATGGCCCGTCTAGAAGCATCAAATTCAACCGGTAAAGTCACCAATTGAAATAACAAGGCCAAGGAAAACAAGGCAATCCCAATATTAATCAGGGTTTGATTCATTCCAAAAAGGACCCCAAGTAACAGGATAGGCATGGACAGACTGGAGCCGAAGTTAACCACGGGGACGATTTTTTCTCGGATCCGCATAAAGGCATAGTTATCAGCATCCTGCAGGGCATGGCCGCACTCATGGGCAGCAACACCAATGGCTGAAATCGAGCTCTCTTGGGAAACTTGGTCCGAGAGATAGAGATTCTTATCACGGGGATCGTAGTAGTCCGTTAATTTCCCACGCACCGTACTCACCCCCACATGACCAATTTGGTTATGGTCCAACATCATCCGAGCCACCTGGTCAGCAGTTAAGCCCCGGCGGTTAGTATAGCGGCTATATTTATCAAAAGTTCGGTTGACATTCCAAGAGGCAATCCCGGCAATAATGGCACCGATAATTAACAAGATAATGGTAGGATCAAACATGTAGAATAAAGGAAATCCAAACACTTTTACATCTTCCTTTCTGATCTTTATTGACTATTATAACAAGAAAGCCAATAGATAACTATAAAAAAGTATTAAGGCAAGACGACTTTAGCGATTAAATCAATGACTTCATCCTGCTCAGGAATAGTCAAGAAATGGAAGTTGTGAGTCAAATAATCAAAAGCATAAAAATCGACCGCCAGTCCCTTTTGCTTTAATTTCCGGTAAAAGGCTAAGACTTCTAAATATTGGACATCTTTCTTCCCCATAAAGAGATGGACCTTGGGTAAGGCCCCTGCCTGGTCAGCGTCTAGGGCAATAATTCTGCCCTCACTCGCTTGCCATAGACTGGCAATGGCTTGGTAATCAGAAAAGGTCATCAAGTAATCTTTTTGTTCCTCGTCTTGACTGCTAGTGATGCTATGTTTCGTCGTTACCCAAGGTGAAAGTAAAATCAACCCTTCAAGGATAAGATCACTACTGCTATCTCTTGCAATGGGTAAGGCAAATAGCGCACCAGTATCTGAAGCCATTAAATAGAGGTCTTCATCGGTATAGTCCAGACTAATTTCATCCAGTAAAGCCTCTAAACGGTCCACTTCTTCATCAAAATAAGCGTAGGAAAGGGGTTCAATATAGGGGATTAATAGGCGCAGCTTATTATCTTCAGCAAAATTTTCCAAAAACCGCCATTCCTTAGGCGAAATTGCTTCAATCCGATGCCCCCCATGGAAATAAACCACTAGTTTATCTGGACGAGAGTTTTCTGGGCTGAGCACATAGGCTTTCCCATTTTGATAGCTTGAGAGAGAGATGTTCATGCCATGTTTCTTGGGATAGCTTAAATCTCCCTGCCGAGCAGTCTTTAGCTGGTCTTCTAGGAAGTGGCGGTAATCAGCCTCATCAGCATTTTTTAACCGGTCTTTGAGCCGGTAGAAGTCCTCTAAGAGCCGACTCTTTACGCTCCGATCTTCTTGGTAAAGGGCATGATAAGCATAGCCCGCTAAACTGGCAACCACCGTTGCTGCATAAGCTAATAAACGTTTCTTTCTTGACATGAATGCTAACCTCTTTCTTTTAGCCCTTAAACTTACCTCTTATTATACAATTAAAGCGCGGTCAAGGGCGATAGCCTAGGTCAATGTTATCAAAATGTTAAGCTTTCTTTTTGAATTGACACGCATACTATGAAACCTTTACTAAGAGCAAATTGAGCTAAATGACGGAGTGAAAAGGAGAATGAAGATGAGTAGGAAAGCCTTTCTTTTTTTGTTATACTGAAAACAGTTTTATTTTATTTATAAGAAAAGGATGAGAAATATGGTAAAGAAATTGGGACTATTGCTAGTCATGGTCTTTACTCTGGTCGCCTGTGGCAAACAACCTGCCGAACAGTCAGCCCTAGAAAATATTGAAACCATCACTAGCCAACTGAATCAGATTCAAGCACAGGAAGCTGAACTGCAAAGTCACTTTGAAACTGATATCAGCAAAGACTCTTCATTGAGTCGCTTAGGGGACAAAAATAGTCAAACAGGAAAGAACCTCAAACTACGTGAAGAAGCCACTCAAAAAGCCATCAAGGAACTCACTGCCTTAAAACAAGTCAGTGAAAAAATTGAAGATGAAGGCTTACGCCAATCGCTTAAGGATACAGCTGGCCAAGTTGAGCAATACCTCAATGACTATCAAAACTTCTTAGAAGAAGAAGAGCAGTATTACCAAGAAATCGGCGAAAAGGATGCCACCATCGATACCTTTGAGGATACCATGGCGGTCCTTAATGAGAAACATGTCAATTTACAAAACCAATTAAAGAATTTAGAAAGTCAGCTAGAAAAGAGCCGTCAAGCCTTGCAAGATGTGCAAAACAAAGACCAAGCCCTAGCTGGCCCCAACACTCACAAAGGAGGTTATGACTTTGTCTAAGCAAGAATATCGTCGTCCTCCCCATAGAAGACGTTGGTTACAGATTTCTGCTGCTTTATTGTGTTTATTAGCCGTCCTCTTAATTATTGTTTTCTTTAACCGCGACCGCTTTCAAAATCAAGCAGCCCAGTCTTCACATACCAATAATACTAACCAAGTCGCTAAGGCAGAAAAGGTGGAGGTTAGCGACCAAGAATTACAAATCAACGAAGGCAACCAAGCCCTACTCCGAGTACCCAGTGTTAAACCCGAACGCTTCTACAAGGCTAGTCAGGTCAACATTGCCTACCCTAAAGAAGGGGTTCGCGGCATCTACCTGTCTGCCCATGGTATGGGAACACCAAGTATTTTGGAGCGTAACATTAACTTACTTGACTCCACCGGCTTGAACAGTGTAGTCATCGATGTCAAGTCTGACTGGGGCTCAATCGCTACCCAATTGCCAACCGATAATGACTTAGTTAAGAAGAACGAAGAAATTACCTTTAATGGTCAAGAAATGATGCAAACCTTTGAAGAGAAGCAAATTTATCCAATTGCCCGCATCACCACCTTCAAGGATACCTATGCTGCTCAAGCCCACCCCGATTGGTCCTTTAAGAAATCCAATGGTGAGATTTGGTCTGACGCAGGAGGTCAAACCTTCCTCAACCCTTATAACAAAGACGTTTGGGCCTATGTGGTCGACGTGGCTAAGGGTGCTGCCGAACTTGGCTTCAAGGATATCCAATTCGACTATGTCCGTTTCCCAGAAGGTTTTGAAAACTTTGGAACCAGCCTGGTTTACGACATGGGGGATTATGCACATTATGGTAAAGATAGTGTCGAAGGCCGCTGCCAGGCCATCACCGACTTCTTAGCCTATGCTCAAAAAGAACTCCGTCCCTATGGGGTCGATGTCTCAGCTGATATCTTCGGTTATGTCACCACCATTGGTGCAGCCCCAGGCATCGGTCAAGACTTTACCGATATTGCCAATACCGTCGATGTGGTTTCTTCCATGATTTATCCGAGTCATTGGAGTAATGGTGACTTTGGCTTCACGGCACCTGACCTTGAACCTTATGGGGTCGTTGATAACTATATGGATGTCGAAGACCTCCGCTTAGAAAATATCGATGGCGACCATGCCCATTCCCGTCCTTGGTTACAAGCCTTTACCGCTAGCTACTTAGCTAATGGAACTTATCAAGAATACACCAATGTTGAAATCGAAGAGCAAATCCAAGCCCTCCGTGACCATGGTGTTTACGAGTACCTACTCTGGAATGCCGCTAACGATTACCCAAGCAATGTCGATTACTAATTAAGAAAGCAAAAACACTTGTCCGAAAATGGGCAAGTGTTTTTTACTAGTCTTGTCTTAGTTTTTGGATAAAGTGCTTAAGTTTTTCGACCGCTGCTTCTAATTCATTTAAGGAATAGGCATAGGAGATACGAATATGTCCTTCACCGCCTTCGCCAAAGGCTGACCCAGGGACAACCGCTAATTTTTCTTCATCTAATAATTTCAAGGCAAATTCTTCACTGGAGAGACCAAATTCTCTAATATCTGGAAAGGTATAAAAGGCTCCTTGGGGCTCAAAGCAAGGGAGGTTCATTTCCTTAAACCGGGCCATCAAAAAATTCCGCCTTTGTTGGTAGGACCGCCGCATCACTTGAACATCATGGTCACAGTCTCTTAGAGCGACAATCCCTGCATATTGAGAAATGGTTGGGGCTGCCATAATGGTAAATTGGTGAATTTTTATCATTTGTTCCATAATCTCATGTGGAGCACATGCGTATCCCAAGCGCCAACCGGTCATGGCAAAGGATTTAGAAAAGCCATTGATGTAAATGGTTCGCTCCTTCATTCCTGGGAAGGCAGCAATCGACACCAGCTGCTCTTGATTATAATTTAATTCAGAATAGATTTCATCAGTGATGACATAGAGATCATGAGCCTCAATCACTGGG
This sequence comes from Aerococcus urinae, assembly GCF_001543175.1. Classification (NCBI taxonomy): domain Bacteria; kingdom Bacillati; phylum Bacillota; class Bacilli; order Lactobacillales; family Aerococcaceae; genus Aerococcus; species Aerococcus urinae. The sequence continues at coordinate 333,392 of NZ_CP014161.1, read as the reverse complement.
ACTAAGGCAGCTAGCTCTTCCTTAGTCATACTTGCCCCAGTAGGATTGTTCGGGAAGTTAATAATTATTGCCTTGGTTTTAGGCGTGATGGCTGCTTCTAAGTCTTCCGGAGTCAGAATAAAGTGTTGATCAGCCCTTAAAGTCACAGGGACAACGACACCATCAGCTAGTTTAATTGAAGGGGCATAGGAAACGTAGCTAGGGTCAATACAAATAACCTCATCACCAGGATTAATAATCGCCCGACATACCATATCAATAGCTTCACTTCCCCCAACAGTCACCACGATTTCTGAACTGGGATCATAATGCAGGTCATGTTTAACATCGATATATTGACTAATAGCCTGACGTAATTCCATCAAACCGGCATTGGCTGTATAGTAGGTTTTTCCTTCACGAATACATTGCATGGCTGCTTGTCGGATAGGCATGGGAGTCATAAAATCCGGTTCCCCCACCCCTAAAGAAATGACATCAGGGATTTCATTGGCAACTTCAAAGAAACGGCGGATGCCAGAAGGGGCTAATTGGACCGCTTTATGACTGATTGACTGGCTCATTGGCTAATCACCAACCGATTTCTACCATCCGTCTTCGTCTTAAATTGGGTCCCGTGGTCCTTATAGCGTTGCATAACAATATGGGTGGCAGTCCCTTGAACATGATCTAGGGTGGCTAATTTATTAACAAAACCTGATATCTTGTGCATAGGGAGTCGCTTGGTTAAGACAAGATAGTCATAGGCCCCACTCATTAAATACAGGGCTTCCACTTCATCGTACTGACTAATCACATCAGCGACTTGTTGGTAGGAAACGCCCTTATGCAAGTTCACTGTGATTTCTATCATGGCCGATGCATATTCATTATCCGTTGCATCCCAGTTGACCATGGCTTGGATACCAGAGAGGATATTAGCGTCTTTGAGCACCGTCTTCATCTCTACGACTTCATCTTTGCTTAAGGAAAGCATGTCGGCCAAAGTTTGGTTACTTAGGCTGGCATCTCTTTCTAATAAGCGTAATAATTCATGGGCTTTTTCTTTATTCATTGTCATCGCCTCTTTCATCTTCAATCGCTTTACAATTTTTTGATAGAACTATTTTAGCGCATTATGACCTCCTTAAAGCTTATTTATTTCTTAAAATAAAATTTTAGTTTTCGCGCAATTTTTTAACATTCCTTAGCCTCCCCTTAAGGAAAAGCTAAAAGATTATCTTTTTAGCCATGTTATAATAGAATTAACAATTAAGGAGGTTTTTCGAATGAATCAATTGAAACGTAGGCTCTTGGCCGTACTCGCTTGCCTAATGGCCATAACCCTCTTCATTCCCCAAACAAGTGCCCAGGCAGCTATCAAAGGATCTATTTTTACTTATGGTGAGTCCCTCAACCAAGGTCAATTCCAAGAGACTCAAAAGCTCTTAGGGGTTGATGCCAATGCCCGGGCTGTCCAAGTGAATATTAATGAATTGAACGGCCTATTACATGATAATTACCCCTACTACCAAGTTTATTCATCCGCTTATATTGCCCCAGCCAAGCACAGTGGGGTCAATGTAGAAATCGTCACCCCTAAAACCATTACCGCCATTACACCCTTACAATACGAGAACGCAGCCCTAACAGCCGGAGCAACCAATGTTGATATTAAAGTCGCTTCCGCTGTTCAAGTGGACGGTTCCGGTGCCTTGGCAGGTGTCTATAAGGCCTTCCAAGACAGCGGCCAAGCCTTAGATGGTAAGGCAGTTTCTGTCGCCCAAGAAGAATTACAAACCGCTTCAACCATTACTAAGGAAAACCAAAACAAAGAAAACTATTCCGACGAAACCTTGAATGCTGCCATCGCTGATATGAAAAACCAAATCCAACAAGCCAAGGAACAAAATGGTGGATCGATCGATGGCAATACCATCCAAGTCATTGTTAATAACGTCATCAATAATTACAATCTTAATGGCGTCCTTTCTGAAGAAAACATTCAACAATTACGGGACTTAATGACTAAATTTAGCCAAATTGAACTGACTGAAGAGCAAAAAAACGCTCTTTCCAACTTTGGACAAACCCTAAAAGAAAAGAGCGGCCAATTAGTGGATTCCGCAAAATCCGCTTGGGATAATATGGACGAGACTGATAAAAATGGAATCACCGATTTCTTCCACAGTCTCTGGCAAAGCCTCTTAGGCATCTGGGATTCAATCTTTGGCACCAATTATGCCCAAAATAACCAAGGCCAATAAAATTTTATAGTTAAAACCAAGCCACTAGGCCCTGGATAAGTTTACTTATCCACAGAGCCTAGTGGCTTTTTTGACTTTTGTCGCACGCTTTTATTTATGATAGGGTTCGTGGTGGATAATGCGAAAGGCCCGGTAAATTTGCTCGCTAAGCACCAAACGCATCAATTGATGGGGAAGGGTCATCCGCCCAAAACTGAGTAAGAGATCGGCCCTTTGGTTGACAGCTGGACTAGTCCCCAAGGATCCGCCAATTACAAAGACAATGTCGCTCTTGCCATAGGTCAGGCAGTGATCAATTTGCTGGGCCAATTCTTCCGAACTTAAGGCCTGCCCCTTGATAGCAAGCACAATGACATAGGCCTGGGAAGAAATCTTAGCCAGTAGGCGTTGGCCCTCTTTTTCGATGATTTGCTGGTTTTCCAAGTCACTAGCATTGTCTGGGGTAGGCTCATCCTTAACCTCAATCAGCTCTAATTTGCCATAGCGTTGCATTCGTTTTTGGTACTCAGCAATCCCCTGTTTCAAATATTTTTCTTTCAATTTTCCCACGCTGAGGATGGTAATCCGCATCTCAAGTCACCCTTTTCTTCAAATTCTTCTTCATCATAGCATAACTCCCCCTTTTCACAAGAACTTATCCACAATTTCCTCCACAGATCCACAAGTTGTTAATAATAAAGCCTATTATGAAGGGGTTTTTACCCAGAAATTTTGACCTATCCCAAGTTTTCACTTTTTATACACATAATTACCCACATGAAAGAAGCCCTTTGTGACGGGACTTATCCACTTTTCAACAAAGTTATCCACAGTTTCACAAAGTTTTTCCCTGATATTGTGCATAAGGCTTGGGGATTATGTTGATAATAGAAAACACAAGCTAATAAAAAAGCCCCAGTGAGCCTGGAGCTTGCATACAATATTATCAAAAAATTTTAGTCAACTAGGCATTATGGTGGTCTTGAGGCCGTAATTGAACGGTAGTGGTTTGCTTCTTACCATTGCGGTAATATTCAATTTCAACCTTTCCATTCGGGTCTGAACCATAGAGGGCTTGGCGCAATTGAGTGGTATCCTTAATTTCATGGTCGCCAAAGCGAGTAATTACATCATACTGCTTCAAGCCTGCTTGGTCAGCTGGAGAATTAGGGTCGACCTCCATTACCACTACTCCGTCTTCAACTGCTTCAGGCAATTTCAACATTTGTTTTTGCCGTTCCAGCGGGAATTGGTAGAGACTAGCCATGCGCAAACCCAATCCTGGCCGGGTTACATGGCCATCTTTTTCTAACTGGCTAATAATTGTGGTCACGTCATTACTTGGGATGGCAAAGCCCATCCCTTCCACTTGGGCGGTGGAAATCTTCATGGAATTGATCCCAATCACTTGGCCGGCAGAGTTCACCAAAGCGCCCCCTGAGTTACCTGGATTAATGGCGGCATCTGTTTGAATCGCAGTCACGGTCCAATCACTTTGCCCGTCTTCATCTAAGTCGGTCGGTACTTGCCGGTTCAAGCCGGAAACAATCCCTGAGGTCACCGTTGAGGCAAAGTCAGAGCCTAGTGGCGAACCAATAGCAATGGCTGGTTCTCCCACTTTTAATTGAGAAGAATCGCCAAATTCTGCCACGGTTTTAGCATATTCCGCTGGCATGGCTAAAACTGCCAGGTCAGTCCACGGGTCGGCCCCTACCAAGTCAACTGGCACTTGGGTTCCATCAGCAAGAATAATCTCCAGGGCGTCACTCCCCTTAATCACATGGTTGTTGGTAACGATATAAGCCTTATCGCCATGGACCTTATAGATCACTCCCGACCCCTCTGAAGCGGTTTTTAGTTCATCACTATTGCGGCTGGGTTGGGTAAAACCAAATAAGTCATAAACTTGGTTGTTAGGACGGGCCAAGTTCACCACAGAAACCACCGAGCCGGCAACCTTATCCACCACAGCAGAAACATCAGATTGAATCTCCACACTGGCTTGTTGGGTCCCTTGTTGCCCCTTATTTTCGCTCTTATTTTGGCTTTCGGCATTGACTTGGCGTTCAACCATGGTTTTCACTTCGTCTTCAGAAACCTTATCTTGGTTGGCGTAAGCGGAAACCCCACCCACTAAGCCAGCACCGATTAGGCCACTGATAATAGCGGTTCCCCATTTGGAATTGATAGCATTTTTAGTGTCATCTTTTACATTATGATTTTTATCAGGATTAACTTCTTTAGGCATATTTTTCCTCCACTTGTTATATTTGTTCACTTCAAGGATTTTAACTATCTTAGAATGAATATTTGAAAAATATATGAATATTTTCTCATTAAAGGGTAAATAGATCGGTGGGTTGGTAATGGTGGGTCTCATAAAGGTCGAAATCATAGCCCACCCCAAGGCCGTTCTCCTTTAAAATCGCCGTATTGGTTTCAAGGGCCAGGGCATTTAAGTTATTTTCCCTGGAAATATGTCCCAAGTAAACCCGTTTGGTCCGCTCACCAATCATTTTAGTCAAGGCTTCAGCCGTTTCAACATTAGACAGGTGGCCCCGATCAGAAAAAATCCTTTGCTTTAAACGCCAAGGGTACTTACCCATTCTTAACATATCATTGTCATAGTTGCTTTCAATCATCAGGGCATCAGAATTGTATACCAGGCCAGCTAAACGATCGGAAACATAGCCTAAGTCTGTCATCATGGCGAATTGCTTGCTATCTTTTTGGAAGGCATAGAACTGCGCATTGATAGAGTCATGACTGACAGGGAAACTAAGGATATCTACATCGCCAAAGCTAATCCGTTCCCCCGGCTCCATAATAATCTTTTGGTCGGCATCTAACTTGCCACATTTCTGCTCAAGATAAGACCAGGTATCGGCATTGGCATAGATAGGGAGTTGGTAACGCCGGGCCATAATGCCTGCTCCCTTGGAATGGTCAGAATGTTCGTGAGAGATAAAGATAGCATCAAGGTCCTTGGCGTCCCGGCCAATTTCCTGGAGCAATTCCTCAATACGCTTACCACTTAAGCCCGCATCAACTAGGATATTCCGCTGTGGGGTTTCAATATAGGTCACATTTCCTGTTGAACCACTGGCTAACATACAAATGCGCATGGTAAAATCTTTTTGCTCTGCGTCTTTTTCCAAAACATCCAAACTGCATTCTCCTCGTTTCTTACATAAAATCTTTTAATTGGTATTGGTTCACAGCCTCTAAAGCCTGAGCTAAGTTGCCGCTTAAAGGCTGCTTGGCTTTTTTAGCCTGCTTAATCAGTCGGTAGTTGTCCCCAGTCACAAAGCTATAGAGGTAGTCTTTTTGACTGTATCCTAAGGACTGGTCTCGACCTTTAAGGCTGTTAAAATAAGTCTTCCAATATTTGACAAGTTCTTGCCCCTGGGCATTATAAATCGGCAGGGTATAGCGTCTCAGTAAGTAAATTCCCACTAAGCAAAAGGCCAGGGCTAAGAGCCAAATATAGCCTCTATTTATCTCCCAGATCAGCCAAATCACTAAACCCGCTAGGACGATAAAGACAGTGACATAAAGCCACCATAAAAAGCCATAAAAGCGGCTTCCAACCTTATCTAATAGGTGAAAGTCCTGTTTGCGTTTTTTATCCAGCTTGCTAAGGGCATGCAATAAGTTGCGGTAAGCCTTCGTCTTGCCCTTCTTTTTCAGACCCAGACTATATTTAAAGCTGGAAAAATCAAGATCCCCACCCTCCTGTTGCTTACTAAAAGCATCGAGGACAACTTGTTCATAGGGATCATCACTTTGACTAGCCAAGACTTTAAAGTAAGGGTAGAAGCGGTCATCAGCGTTTGCAAAACGTAAGGCTAAGTGCCCCTTAGCTACTAAGGATAAAAGGACCAGCCACAACTTATCATGCTGGCTGTAATTCTTCTTCAATAGTTCGCTGACTTCGACTGGATTGAGCTCATGTCTGTGGTTGACTTGCTGAGTATCCGCTGCTTGTCGAATCTTTTGCTTACGTCTGAGCAAGAAGTAAGTGTAAAGGATCAATAAGGCGACTAAGGCTAAACTGACCCCCATCACTATCCAGTAGCGTTGGCGGTACCAGGCTTGTCTGGCTGCTACATGCTTATCAATCTCTCGGTTAATTTGCTCACCCTTAGAGACAGGGCCCTCCCCTTTGATATTAGGCATCATTTCCGCGGGAAGGACCATTTGCACATTGAGCATACTATCTGCCTTAAGGTCTCTTACTTGAACTTGTAAGGTCGACTCATCCAGCCACTTCTCTTGGATATGGGCTGGGCTAGTTAGCCAGGCCTTATAGTGGTTTTGGTCCACTGCCTGGGGAAACTTAAAGGTAATTTGAGCGGAGTGAATATCGAAAGGCAAGAGCAAAAAGTCCTTTTGCATAATCACTTGATTGCCGTACTTGGTCCAGACATCCTCAATATTGGCAATATAATTAACAATTTCATCGTCTCCAGACATGGTATTGTAGAGGTCCACTTGGACATTATTGCCGTTTTGGTGGAGGTCAAAGGTTCCTACCGTGTGGGAAGTACTCTGAACAAAAGGAAAGGCTTCGCTGGCTGAATCCATCCGCATATCGATATTTAATTGACGGAGGTGGCCACTTTCGCCTGTACTAATCACATGGCTTAATTGGTCGACTTGCTTATCAAACTGATAGCGAACTTGTTCGTGCTCCTTAATATCCCCTTGTTGGTCAAATTCCACCTTAACCTGGTAATCCGCAACTGAAATTCCTTGATTATCTGCTGCCAAAACCGAATCAGGAAGCAGGCAAAACAGGCCTAAAAGGATGCTTAAGATCAGAGTTGGGAATTCTTTTTTCATGGTTTGATCTCCTTCCTAGGCGGCTTGACGATTTTGACTCCCCGCCTTGTCGCCATCACTTGAGGGATTAACTGGCTGAGAAGCGGGGGCATTTTGAACGATCGTCCCATTAATGGCATCAACAAAGGTGGTTTTAGTGGTATGGTCATCCAACTGCATCATAATGGCCCAAACCGGTTTAAAAACAATAATATCATCAACTGATAAAGTTTGCTGGTAACAAATATTGGCTGACAAAATATTGGCCTTGGAAGGGATCTCATTATAAAGATATAAGTTATCAATGGCATTCTTTTGGGTGATCAAAGGGCGTTCTTCGCCTTGTGGGCTCACGTCATGGACATGGCTCAATTCATAGGAGACGATTTCATTTTGATCATTTAAGTGAAATAGTAATTCAGCACTAGAATCCATGGCCAGTCTGTCGGCATAGGTGTTTTGCCCATAGTAAATAATTTTGCGTTGGCGGTTATAGATCAAAAAGTGATATTCTTGGCCATGCTCAATCGCTCCAGAAGCTAACAAGTCCTCGATCGGCTTTAAGGCCTCTGGGGACAACTGGGTAGGGTTTTCCACATTGTTCTCTGTCAGCGCGGGTAACTTAATCGGATTTTTGAACTCGCCATAGAGTTCCTCAGTCGAATCCCGCCACTCTAACTTCTGTTCCTTGGCACGGTCTCCTCCATCGGTGGATAGGCGACTTTGTTTGCCTGCAATCAGTGGCAACTGGACGTCATCTGAAGAAGGGCTAAAGTTCATGGTCACTTCATTATTCTTTAATTCCTGTTGGATATTAATGTTGGACTGGATAGAAGTCGTCTCCATAAAGCTCTTTCCAAAGAGAATATAGGCCAGGAAGATATTTAAGGCGAGAAAGACAATAATCAATATATTTTCAATTTGACGAAAATTCATAAGACTTCCTCCCTCTAACGGCTCTGAGCCTGGTTCATTTCTTTAAAGACTTCTTCATTATTACTATCAACTTCTGCTGGTTGGGCCTCCTGGTCGCTGCGATTGTGTTTGATATAGACCGGAACGTCGTTTGCCGTATTCCGTGTCACATAAGCCTCATTTTTTGTCATGTCGACTAGTTCATCTAACATAAAATAGGTTCCATCTTTTTCAATCATCCAACAAGGCACTAAGGAAATTAAACGATTGGACTTGGAGCTAGGTACCCAGTAATAGCCAATATTTATCGAATCAATATCCTTACTGCTAATATGGTTGACTTCAAGCAATTTCATAATACTGGTAGCCGGTTGCATTTCAAAATTTTCCGTCAAATCATTCAAGGGCGTTTGAATATTGAGTGCTGAAAATTTAGCTTGTAGGGTATGGTCCTTAGGAAAACCAATTCGGATTCGTGAAACAAAATTAGACCCGTAAATAGGAATGCCGCCAACGACTTTTCTAAAGGTGACATTCTTTTCTTTATGGTTATATTGACTATAGATCCAATTATCATTATTGGCCTGGATGCGTTGGAGGTCATTGTAGGCTTGTAAGATGACCGACAAGGGATCAGTATTAAGCTCGTAGTCAACGGTTTGGTTGAATAAGATTTCAAAATTACTATTATTAATGACTAAACCCTTGTTTTCAGTATAGTAGCGAGCAGACTCAACATCACTATAATCATTGACTTGGTCAGGAAGGTTAAATAAGAGCTGCAAGTAGGCAGCATTGGATTGACGTTCCAAAATGTAGGATAAGGCCTTAACCTCAACCTTGTCATCGAGCAAGTAGTGGTAAGGAGTTTTCAAATCAACCCGCTTAACTGGCTTAAAACCACTCTTATTCTCATCGATACTAGTCTTCAAGTCATCAAAGTTAGCCGGCGCTTTTAAAGGCAGACTATAGACCAGGCCCTCTTCCCGGTCAATCAAGTAAAGAATTTGACTATCCCGGGGATAGGAGATGAGGTTGATGGGAATTTGTCCCAATTCACCACTAATGTCATCACTGGTCAAGCCCAAAAGTTGGAGAGGGATCTGATCCGCGTACTCCAGCTCGATCATTTCCTTATTATGACTTTCTTGGATATAGTCAGCCAGTGATTCTTTCTTAAGACTTTCCAAGTCAAGCTTATCCACTTTTAACTGGGTCATCTTCTCATTAAAGTGGGTTAACAAATTGGCTTCCCGGCTTTGCCAAAAGCCTTCTCCATCCGTGTAGACCAAAGAAACTGGCCGGAATACTTTTAAGAGCGGCGTCTTATCCCCCGGATTAGCTATTTGAGTCGGGGTCAGGGCAGTGGTTTTCGCTTCCATCCCCTCATCCCCTGACCAATTACTAGATAAGTTAGTGAAAGGCCCAATAATATTAAGGGAGAAAAAGATACTCAGTAAGACTAAAAAGGTTAATAGAAAATGAGGCAAGTTTGTCCAAAATTTTCGCATTATTCCCAATCATCCTCTCCCATATCAGGTTCAAAGGGCAGAGAAATAAAGAAGGTTGATCCCTTATTCTCAATACTATTGGCCCAAATTTTTCCGTGATGTAATTCCACAACTTCCTTAGCGATAGCCAAACCGAGTCCTGAACCACCTTGTTGGCGAGACCGAGCCTTATCTACCCGGTAAAAACGGTCGAAAACATGTCCAAGAGCTTTTTGTGGAATACCTAGTCCTTGGTCTTGAACACTTAATATGGCCTCGTTATGAGTGGTCATGAGACGGACCGTAATCGTCCCCCCATCCGGTGAATACTTGATAGCGTTGTTTAAGATATTATCAATCACTTGGGTGAGGCGGTCTTGGTCAGCCTCCACCCAGATCGGTGACTTGGTTAATTCGCGTTGGATATGGTATTCTTCATTGACATAATCCTCTGATTGAATCATCATATCGAAGCGGTCCAAGATATGGTTGACTAAGCCTTGGAAATCGATCAATTCCAGGTTCATTTCCTGGCGGTTAGAGTCCATCCTGGAAAGGTTCAAGAGGTCACTAATCATTAGAATCATGCGATCGGTTTCCCTTCGAATGCCACCGAGAAATTCTACCGCTAATTCAGAATCCTTAAGGGCGCCATCAGCCAGGGCTTCACTGTAGGATCTGACACTGGTCAAGGGCGTCCGCAATTCATGAGAAACATTAGAAACAAATTGGCGGCGGTCACGTTCAATCTTTTCATGCTCAGTCACATCGGTTAAGACCCAAACTAGACCACTGACATAGCCCGACTCCCTTTGGATGACAGATAACTCACCCTTAATAATGGATTCTTGGCCATCATCAGAAGTAAAATGCATTAAAATATCACTTTCACTATTCAATAACTCACGGAAAGTATATTTATCCCTTAAATTAAGGACTTCCATAATGGAATGACCCATAATTTCAGCTTCTTTTTTGCCGATTAATTCACAGGCCCGGTTATTGGTAATCATGACCCGGCTACGGCGGTCAGTGGCAATCACGCCATCGGTCATATGTTTTAAGACCGAGTCTAGCCGTTGGCGTTCAGATTCCGTGGATTCTTGGGCTTCGCGTACTCGAACTGATAGATAGTTAATCGACTGGGCTAAAACACCCATCTCATCATTACTATAGACCTTAACCTGGTCACTATAATTTCCATCGGCAATCTTCTCAATTTGATTGGTCATTTCTTGGACTGGGCCGGTAATCCCTCTAGAGATTAAGACCGCCAGTAAGATGGAAAAGACCAAGGCCAAGCCCGATGAAGTGATATAAATCAATCCCGTATTTTGCACTTGGTTGTAGACGCTTTCAATGTTGACCGTCACACTTAAAACCCCGATCAAAAGACCGGAATTATCCGATGAAAAAATAGGGACAACATATTGTTTAATTCGTAAGTTCTCTTCATTATCATACATTTCCTTACTCAGACTGGTATTATTATAGAGAACTGTACGGATCATGTTATCAGTCGTTTGTTGGCCCACATTGGCCTGGTTGCTGGGGTTGCTTGAAGCTAGAATCTGTCCCTTATCATCAACCACCAAGGTTTCTAAAACATTGCTAACATTAAAACGACGCAATGAATTAATTAATTGCGCCTGTTGGTCACTCGTCTTATTATCTTCATTTTGAATAATGGGGCGAACACTATCCTCCAAGAAGCCAATTTGCACATTCATTTGATCATCAAAGCTGCGCATCATTTCCTGTTCCAATTGTTGGATAAAATACGCCCCGGCAAATTGCAAACCAAGTAATAAGAGCAAGATAATGACCAAAGGAATCTTTAAATGAATCGAATTAAGAAAGGAAATTTTCGATTTTTCTTGTTTTTCCTTCATTGCTTCCTACTCCTGGTCATTATCTTGGAGATAATACCCCACCCCACGGCGGGTCATGAGTAATTTAGGATGGCTGGGGGTGTCCTCGATCTTTTCACGTAGACGACGCACGGTCACGTCCACGGTCCGAACATCGCCAAAGTAGTCATAGCCCCATACCGTCTGCAAGAGGTGTTCTCGGGTCATGACTTGGCCTAAGTGCTTGGATAGGTAATGAAGGAGTTCAAACTCACGGTGGGTCAGGTCAACTTCCTTACCATTTTTAGACACATAGTAGGCATCTTCATGAATGGTTAGGTTACCGACATTTAATTCATTACTTTCTTCTTTTTCTTCTGCAGCCTCAACGTTAACCTGAGAACGGCGGAGGTTGGCCTTAATCCGTGCTGAAAGCTCCCGGTTGGAAAAGGGCTTGGTCACATAGTCATCGGCTCCCATTTCCAAGCCGAGCACCTTGTCAATTTCTTCACCCTTAGCGGTTAACATAATGATGGGAACACTGCTGGTCTTACGGATCTCACGGCACACTTCCAAGCCGTCTTTTTTAGGCAACATTAAGTCCAAAACAATAAGGTCGGGTTGGTAGCTGGCAAAGCTTTCTAAGGCTTCTTCGCCATCGAAAGCTGCCAGGGTATCATAGCCTTCCTTTTGAAGGTTGAAGGTAATGATATCTGAAATTGGTTTTTCATCATCAACGACTAAAATTTTTTTCATTATTAAAACTCCTTAAGTGTAACAGTTACAGCAGATGACGATATGGCTAGAAGAAAAACCATAAGCATCGTATGACTGGAACCCGTTTTAGTTTAAGAACTTCAATTTTCCATCTAAATTTCCCTATTTCCACCAATCTAAGTCAACCACTGCGGCAGGGTCGACAAAGAATGGTCAATAGATTACTCTCTAATTTATACATTATACCGTGAAAAGGGTGAAAAACCAATGCTGGCCCTTTTATTTCTGACTTCTCGCATGGCTTCTAAGCAAAAAAGCGAGTCTTGGTGGTGCCAAAAGCTCGCTTATAATCATGTATCATCCATAAAATTTGACTAAATAAAAAACGAGTGGGGTAAACACTCGTTTTTTATTACTTGATTTATTAGAAATGGATGTAGGATGAGGCTGCTGCAGAACCAGCATCAACGGTACGGTAAGTCACGTTTGGTGAACCACCGAAGTTCATTTCTGAAATACGGATGGAACCATCTGGGTTAACCCCTTCAACAAAGGCAACGTGGCCATAACCAGATGCACCTGCAACACCGGCTGGGAAGGAAACCACAGAGCCGACGGTTGGTGTATTTGATACTGGGATACCATGATTACTTGCAGTATATGCCCACTGGTTAGCGTTACCCATAGGACCAGGAACTGGTTTGCCTAAGGCATGTAGGCGGTTAATCACATAATAAGTACATTGTCCTGCTGGAGCTAAACCACGTGGGTCAACACTCCCATCGTAAGCAGATAAGACAGTCGCATTGTTTGTGCTTACTGGTTGGGCTTGGACTTGGGTATTAGCTGCTTGGTAAGTTTGGGCTTGTAATTGAGCCTTTTCAATTTCAGCTTGTTTAGCAGCTTGGGCTGCCTTTTGTTCTTCAGCTTCCTTAGCGGCTTGAGCGGCTCTTTGGGCTTCGGCTTCCTTGGCAGCTTGTTCCGCTTGGGCTTGCGCTTGAGCGGCCTTTTGCGCTTCAGCTTCCTTAGCGGCTTGAGCAGCTTTTTGAGCTTCTGCCTCTTTAGCTGCTTGTTCTGCTTGAACTTGCGCTTCTTTAGCAGCTTGGACTTGCGCTTGTTCTGCCTGAGCTTTTTCAGCAGCTTCTTTTGCTGGAGCAGCTTCACTAACTACAGTTTCTTCAACTTTTACTTCTTTGGCTGGAGCTGGGCTAGCGACTTCTGCTTCAACAACTTCTGTTTCAGGAGCGACTTCTGCTTCTGCCACTTCTGGACTTGTTGGTGCTTCAACTGGACTGACCTTTTCTTCTACATGTCCTTCATTGGCAGTCACTTCAGGAAGTTCAGTAACTAATTTTTCTTCTTCAACAACTGAAGCTTGAGGAGCTGCTTGGTATTCAGCAACTGGAGCTGGGCTTTCTTGTAAAGCCACTTTCACTTGTAATTGTTGACCAATTAAGATTAAGTCCCCTTGTAAACCGTTCAAATCACGAATGGCTTGAGCAGTGGTGTTAAATTGAGCAGCAATTTTGTTTAAAGTGTCTCCAGCAACAACCGTGTAAACGCCATTAGCATCTGCAGTTTGGCTAGTAGTGGTTTTTGCAGCAGGTGCTGGTGCTGGTTTTTCAGCTTTAACTTCTTTTTTATTAGAAGCTTGAGGTGTTTCTGCAGAAGGAACGTCTAAGGTTTCCCCAGCGAAGATAAGGTTAACATCTTCAATGTTGTTACCGTCACGTAATTCTTCAATAGTAGTATTAAATTGAAGTGCTAACTCAGATAGGGTGTCTCCTACCTTAATGGTATATTCAGCCGCATCAACATTTGGTGCGATAACAGCAGCCAAGGCCGCTGAAGTCAGTACAGATGTTCCTAACATGATTTTCTTTGTCTTTTTCATAATTCTGTTTTACCCCCAGAAATTTTTTAAAATTTATTAAAATCTATTTATTCACAATATCTATTATATATGCTGGGGAATTTTTTTGGGTAACAAGTCGATTACAAATTATTTCATTTTCACCTTCTTAGTGAAAAATTAAAAGCTTATCTTTTATAAGCCATATCTTTTTAAAGAATTATTAAATATTGCTATGGCCCCTTTCCTGGGGTACTTTTTTCTTCAAATCAATTTTTGGACGAAAATATTCACTTTCTCTGTAATATTTCTGTAATATACTTTGTAATATTGAAACATTTTCTGTCTTTTTTGCGAAATAGACCGATGCAATTCAAGAATTTTCCTCATTTTATTTGGAATTAGCCTGACTTTTCATCAGTCGCTCTGAAAAGCTCTAAGTGAGTTTTTTCTCGTCGTCTTGACAGCCTTGCTATAATGGAAGTGATATCGTCTTGGACGATTAACACTCTAGAAAGAAGGCTAAAAAGTGAAAACAAGTCCGTTCAAAACCAATAAATTGCAGACCGAAGTGGCTAAGTCACACGCCCTCTCAATCATCGAGGCCATTGCCGTAGGAGCCTTAGCGGGATTCTTCGCAGTCCTCTACCGCTATTTATTAGGCTATGCTTCCCAGTGGCACACTTGGCTCTTTAGCCAAAATCATTTAAGCTTTATCGCTATAACTATCATTACGGTCATCCTGATGGCTTGGGTTACCGGCTACTTATTAAAACGGTCCCCCCTCTCTGGAGGCAGTGGCATCCCTCAGGTGACGGGAGAATTACTGGGACAATTTAATATGCCGGTTCTTTCCTTATTATTATCAAAATTTGTAGGGGGGCTTTTTGCCATCATTAGCGGGATGTCTTTAGGACGTGAGGGTCCTTCCATCCAAATCGGAGCGGCTGTGGCTAAGGGTTACAGTAAAAAACGCCAGACCAGTCCTGAAGACACTCGCCTCTTAATTACCGCCGGAGCCGCTGCCGGTTTAGCCGCTGCCTTTAATGCTCCAATTGCGGCGAGCTTATTTGTATTAGAAGAAATTCATAAGAGTATTTCTTCCTTTATCTTAATTCCAGCCCTGATTTCAGCTATCCTGGCTGACTTGATCTCTAAATCGCTATTTGGTTTACAGCCCTCCTTTGCCCTAAAAACACCAAAAAGCTTTCCCTTAAAACTTTATTTTGCTCTTATCCTTTTGGGGATAGCCTCTGCTCTTATCGGCTATTGCTTTTCCAAGTCACTTTTAGCCTTGCAAACCACCATGCAAAAGTTTTTTCCAAAAATAATTCACCGAGTGATGGTCGGTTTCCTATTGGCTGCTTTAGTTTCCTATGGTTTTTCTTGGATAACCGGGTCAGGGCATGAACTGGTTTTTGACTTTATCGCCCAACCCTTTTCCCTGAAGCTCCTCTTAATCATTCTCTTTGCCAAGATTTTCTTTACCGCCTTTTGCTATAGCACGGGGGTTCCGGGCGGAATTTTTCTTCCTACATTGGCCATTGGTTGTCTCAGTGGGGCTAGCGTTTTTATGCTTATTCAGCTTTTTCTTCCTATTGATTCAGCCTTATTAACTAATTTCATGGTTTTAGGCATGGTTGGGGTTCTAACGGCTGTAGTACGCTCTCCCTTAACTTCTATCATTCTCGTTGTGGAAATGGTAGGCAATCTCAACAACCTCCTGCCCTTGGCCATTGTGGCTGCCCTTGCCTATGTCATCTGCGAAAGACTGGGCCTGGCGCCTATTTATGAAAGTCTTTATGAACGGATGCAGGACAAAGCAGCGACAAAGCTCACCAAGAAAAAAATTAGCCTCACTTACCAAGTGAGTGTCCTCTCCCAATTTAACCAGCTAGCCGTTAAAGACTTAGCCTTTCCGCCTAGTGCCCTGCTCTTAAATATTGAGCGCAAGGGGCAAAGTATCACCCCACATGGTGATACCACACTCCAAGCCCTAGATACTGTAAAGGTCTTGTTAGATGAAGACGATTTAGCCACTAGTAAAAAATATATCCACTCTATGAATAAAGATTAAAAATAAGGATGTGAGGACGCCGTCAGAGACTTGAATCGCTGGAGGAAAATACCATAAGCACAAAAATTTGTGCGTTGGAATTTTCTGAAGCGACTTCAAGTCTGGCGTCCGAACTCAACTAGAAGGATGTGAGAAAGGATCAGGGAGGGAGATTCCTTGGAAGAAAAGATGAAACGATCAGCAAAGCTGATCGTTCAACTTTTCTGAAAGGACATCCCCTCACCCTTCCGAACTCAACTAGAGCGTGCAACAACCGCGCCAGAAGGCAAGACCGCTACGTATACTATAACCGTAACTCGCTGACACTTCGACCAACTATAGCAACTGGAAGAAAAAGAGGCTAGGATAAATCCTAGCCTCTTTTAAATGATAAATTGATCTGTACTTCTTATTCTTTGTCGTCTGAAAAGCTATTCTTAACCCCATCAACTGCTCCCTTTACGGAGTCCTTCACATCGTTAACTGCTTCTTTAGCTTGGGCAGATAGGTCTTCAGTCTTGCCTTCGTTTTCGGTTTCTTTGTCATCAAATACTTTTCCAGCGGTTTCTTTGACTTTACCCTTAATTTGATCAAATTTTTCTGACATAACTTTTCCTCCTTTTATCTTATATTCCCATTTTAACACGATCAAAGAGGTCTTTAAAATGATATGGTTAGCCTATCGCTTGCGTCACCCTTGTTTAAAAATAAGTTGACAAAATTATTCTGATCTTTGTAAAATATAAAATGCTTATAGCTAATCGTTAATATTATTCAGAAAGGAAGATACTTGCATGACAACCAGTCAAGCGGTTTTAGGGCAGCTTATGGTAGCGCCTCTTAGTGGCCAGGTCCTAGCCGACCAACTCAACCTCTCCCGTAATGCAGTATGGAAGGCGGTTGAAAGTCTGCGTAAGGAAGGCTTCATCATCGAATCGGGAAAGCAAGGCTATCAGATTCAGGCCCTACCTCAACGGCTAAATCACAATTTATTGACATATTACCTGGACCAAGAGAAAAGCAAGTGGAAGCTCATTCTTTTAGATGAAGTGGGGTCTACCAATGAGTATATCAAGGCCTATAAGAGTCAACACCAAGATGACTTGGTTCTTTGTGCTAGTCAAAAACAAACTGCCGGAAAGGGACGTCTAGGGAAAAGCTTCTATTCTTCCTTAGAGGATGGCTTGTATGTCAGTTTGGCTCTGAAGCCCAATTGTTCTAGCCCAGCTGAAGTGCCTCTCTACACCCTCTTAGCGGCCAGTGCCGTGATCGACACTTTGGAGAGTTACTTAGCTGAACCCATCCAGGTCAAATGGGTTAACGATCTCTTCTACCAAGGTCACAAGGCAGCCGGAATCCTTTGCGAAATGGTCTCTGACTTAGAGATTCCTAGTGTGTCTTATATTGTCGTCGGTTTGGGTTTAAATTTAGCCGGTGACTTGTCTAAAGTGGCTGATATTAGGGAAATTGCTGGGACCTTTTTTGGAAAAGAATTGCCTAAAGACTTTAATATTAACCAATTTTTGGCTGACCTTATCCATTGTTTTATGACCTACCATCACCACTTTGCCCAAGGTGAGTTTCTAGATACCTATAAGAAACACCTGCTGGGTCTGGGTAAAGAAGTAAGCTACCAAGAAAACCAGGTCAATAAAACTGGAAAAATAAAAGGGATTAATGAACAAGGCCAGCTCTTAGTGGAAGATAGCGCAGGAAACATCCATGCTCTGCTCAGCCCCAATATTCATTTTGGGAGTCAACAATTCGTTAGCGACTAGCTAGAAGCAAAAAACTTATTAAGCAAAGATAATTTTTCTTACTTAATAGGGACAGCGGCTCATAAGCCCTGTTAATCGATCTTTGCATAAGGAGAAAACAAAAATGAAAACCAAAGAAATAACTCGTATTGCTTTAATGATAGCCTTATTGGTTATCGCTTCTCAGTTAACTATTCCGATTGGGATTGTTCCCTTTACCCTACAAACCTTTGCAGTTAACTTAATTGCCCTATTTTTAAAACCTAAGGAAGCCTTTCTTACCACCTTGCTCTACTTATTGGGCGGATTAATCGGCTTACCTTTCTTTGCTGGCTTCCATGGAGGCTTCCAAAGTGTCCTAACCCCTTCTTTTGGCTTTATTATTGGCTTTCTTGCTGCCGCTAGCCTGGTTTCAACCTATTTAGCTAAGCAAGTCAATCCAGGGCCTAAAGAATATCTAGTTGCCCTAGTCATTAATTACTTAGTGACCAATTCAATTGGTTTTGTCTATATGGCCTTTATTTTAAACAGCTATATGGGAAAGGGGCTTTCCATCGGTGGACTTTTAGCCATTGGGATCACTCCCTTTATTCTGGCTGAAATCCTCAAAAGTGCCCTGGCCTTTGTCTTAGCCCTGCGTTTACGTCCACTCTTAAAACGCAGAAACTTACTTGACTAAAAAAAGTGTGACCAAGCTAATCAACTTGGTCACACTTTTTTCATTTATAATTAATTCAGGATAAGAGAGACTAAGTCCTCGATAGGAAGCTTGCCAATATTATCTTGGTAGTGGCCAGCTTTTAGTCCTGCAGCAATTCCAGCTTGGTCATAAGTCTTTCCAATCATGGCTTGGTCGACTTGGTCCGGTTGTCCAAAACTCATATCTCCATAGGTCTTGAAGTCAGTAATAACTCCATCATTAATATTAAAGTTAAAAGCTACGGTTCCTACCCCAAGGTAATAAGCTGTCTTATAGTAATGGAAGCCAGGATTTGACCCATAATTCCATTCATCCTTCCCATAAAAATCAGCCACCCGTTGGTCAATAATCGCCCAGTCCTCATCGGTTAAGGTATAGCGTGGGATACTATCCAAGTCCTCTGTATGGAAGATCTCCTTAAGCAGGGCCTCCTTAAATGCTTCTGTAGATAAGTCAGCTAACTCACCCTGCAATAGCGGTTTTAAGTTAGAAACTCGTTTGTCCACTGACTTGACCCCTTTGGTTTTCAACTTATCTTGGTTAGGGGTCAGCACCCGACCCGCTTGTTGGGTATCCAAATCATATAAAAGGGTCCCACCAGCTGCCAAGGCGTTTTCTACCTTGACCATGGACATGCCAGAAATTTTTAAGTCGTCCACCACAATATCATTACGGCCTTTGAGTTGAACGCCTTCAATTCCTAGAGCAGTCAAGGCATCAATAATCGGTTGGGCATAGTAAGAAAAATCACCATAATGTGAGGTATCACCAACGACAATATTCTCAAAGACAATGTTCCCATAGTCTTGATAAACAGCTCCCCCACCACCCGTACGCCGGACTAATGTGATATCATTCTTTTCTAAATAGTCCAGGTCAACTTCTGCATAGGCATTTTGGTTTTTACCGATAATGACACAGGGGGCATTAATATACATAATTAAGCCGTGGCCCTCCAGGGCTAGGTCATTGATCAAATAATTATCCAAAGATTGGTTCACAATGGGATCATAAACCGCTTGACCATGGCGTGACGTATCAATAAAAAACATGGAAAATCTTCCTCCTCATTCATATTCTAGCCTCTAACCGGAAAATTTTTTTATTATTTTACACTTTAAATTATAGCATAGAAGCCGACTTATTTTCTGAGCCTTTGTCTGTTGAAATCTTATTGGAGCACGGCGCATTCTATGGTAATATGCACTTATTAAGCCAGAAAGGAAAATAACCATGTCGCTTGCTTTGGAATTTATCGATAAATTTAACCAGCTCTTGGGTGATGAAGCTGCTGACTTCTTCGCCGCCCTTAATAAAGGAGAGGCCCAGAAAGCCTTTCGGATCAACCCCCTAAAAGCCAAGGCCCAAGCCATTTGCCAGTCTTACTTATCAGAAGATTTAACCCCCTGTCCCTATAGTCCATGGGGTTATCTAGGCCAAGTAGACGGAAACTCTCCCATCCATCAAGCCGGCCTAGTCTATAGCCAGGAAGCCTCAGCCATGGCGGTTGCTAGTGTGGTTCAAGCCCAGCCGGGAGAAAAAATCCTCGACCTCTGTGCCGCACCAGGGGGGAAGTCCACCCAAATTGCTGCTGATATGCAGGGTCAAGGGCTCTTGGTCGCTAATGAAATTATTCCTAAGCGGGCCAAAATCTTAGCTGAAAACATTGAAAGAATGGGCATTTCCAACGCACTCGTGACCAACCATGCCCCCGAGAGTCTGGCTGCTTATTTTCCGAGCTTTTTCGATAAGATTCTAGTTGATGCTCCCTGTTCCGGTGAGGGCATGTTTACTAAAAGTCAAGCCGCTCGTGAGGGCTGGACCAAAGAAACGCCTTTTCTCTGCCAAGAGCGACAAAAGGAAATTCTGAGCCAAGCTGTTCGGATGCTAAAAGCAGGTGGTCAATTAATCTATTCCACCTGTACCTTCTCCCCAGAGGAAAACGAAGAGATTATTGCTTGGCTATTGGACCAGGGTGACTTTGACTTAGAATGGATTGATCAATTTCCTGCTGAAACGATCTCTAGGGGACGAAGTGACTGGAGTCAATCTGACTATGACCTCTCCGCCTGTGTAAGAATTTGGCCTCATCGTTCCATCGGCGAGGGCCACTTTATTGCCCGCCTCAAAGCCAAAGACAGTCTTAATACTGACCAAGTAGTGGCGAAAACTAAGAAGGTCCGCCATAAGAAGGGTAAAAAACATGCAAGTAAGGCTAAGTCTTCACCCTACCGCTTATTAGAGCCAGAAGAAAGGAAAAATCTCGCTTCCCTTAGCCAAAACTTCCCTAGTGAGGACTACCAACATCGAGAGCTGGTAGCTAAAGGCGACCAGGTTTGGCTCCTTCCCCCCGGCATTACTTATCAGATGCTGGTGGAGGGTCCCCTCAATCAATTACACAGTCTCCGTCTGGGTCTCCACCTAGGAAGCTTACTTAAAAACCGCTTCCAACCCAGCTACGCGTGGGCCATGGCCTTGGCCCCCAAAGCCACTTACCCTCAAATTGAAATCAGCTACAATGATTGGAAAAATTATGTCCAAGGCCTCACCTTAGCTTATCCTGGCAACCAAGCTTGGGTCCTCTTAGTTTACCAAGGGATGGTCATTAGCTTCGGCAAACAAGTCCAAGGAACCGTTAAAAACTTCTTTCCCAAGGGATTGCGTTTTCACCCATGACAATGGGAAGTCAGAGGCGCTTCTGCTATACTAGGGGCAAAGAATCGGATTTTGACAAAGGAGGATGACTTACTTGATTAAACTATTTGTCACTGATATGGATGGGACCCTACTCAATGACCACCATGTCATTTCTGATGCTAACCGCCAGGCGATATTGGACTTAAATGACCAGGGAATTGAGTTTATGGTAGCTACCGGACGGGGATATCACTCAGCCCAACCTTTACTAGATATGCAAGACTTACGCTGCCCGATGATTAATTTAAATGGGGCAGTTTTTACTGATATTAATGGTCAAGCCAGCCAGCAAAAATATTTTTCCGGACAACTCCTTAGTGAACTGCTGGATTACTTTAACTATTACAGCATTAATTATTCCATTATGACCCAAAACCAATACTATCTCTATAATCCGGAAACTTTCGCCGACCAAATTAAAGCCATCAGCCAGGGCGATCCCAAGGCCATGGCAAGCGCGGCCCAATTTATCTTTGATACCAATTATATCCGTGATATTAAAGACTATATTAATGGAGAAAATGAGCCTGCCTTAAAAGTCATGGTCTTTTCT
Source organism: Aerococcus urinae (assembly GCF_001543175.1). NCBI lineage: Bacteria > Bacillati > Bacillota > Bacilli > Lactobacillales > Aerococcaceae > Aerococcus > Aerococcus urinae. The sequence continues at coordinate 311,756 of NZ_CP014161.1, read as the reverse complement.
GAAGACCATGCTATTCTCCAACAATTTATTGAGCATTTTGATAGTCATCCGGAATTAGCGGTCTCTTCTTCTGGACCTGATAATTTAGAAATTACCCAGCGTGATGCCACTAAGGGCAATGCTTTAATGGCCTACGCCCAGTCTAAAGGCTATCAAAGCGATGAAATACTCACCATCGGCGACTCTCATAATGATATTTCCATGTTCCACCCGGTAAAATATTCTTATGCCATGGCTAATGCCAGTCAATTGGTCAAAAACCAGGCAAACTACCTAGCACCTAGTAACAAAGAAGATGGGGTCGCCCAAGTGATTGCTAACTTACTAAAAGAATGATACTAGTAATCGGATCAGGCCACTTCACCTCTGCCAAGCACAAGGGCAAATACCATTAGAAAGTGATGTCTATGGGGCAACAGCAAGTCAAAAAACTCTTAGAATTAGCCTTACTTGCCGGACAAATTATGTGTGAAAGTCAGGCAGAATCTTATCGGGTAGAAGATACCATGAATAAGATTCTTAGTCTTTCCCAGGCGGCTTTTGCGGTCGGCTGTTCTTTTTCAACCAATTTATTGGCCATTATCGACGATCCTAAATTTGAGAGCGGAGCTTATATGGGGGTGAAACGGATCACCAGCCACAGCAATAATCTCAATAAAATTGGGCAAGTGACCCGGATAACTGATTATTTCGTCCAAGGTCAGCTAGACATTGACCAAACTTATACCCTCTTATTGGACATTCGTTCGGGACGTAACCTCTATAATCCTAACCGTGCGGCCTTGGGAATATGGGGAATGACTTTTTGCTTTACCTTTCTTTTTGATGGTGGTCCCTTTGAAGGCTTAACGGCAGCTATTAATGGCCTAGTCTTGGCGCTTTTATTTCTAGCTGGTAACCGCTTTAATTTTGGGACTTTCTTTACCAATGTCATTCAAGCAAGTGTCGTCACTCTCCTACCCCACCTATTTCAGATGTATCTGTGGCCTGATTTAGCCAGCGGAACCGTGGTGATCGCCTCTCTCATGCCCCTAGTGCCAGGAACGCCCTTCACCACCGCTGTCCGTGACCTTTTCCACGAGGATTTCATCGCCGGCTCTTCCCGTTTAGTGGAAGCCCTTCTCACTGCGGGCAGTCTAGCCCTGGGTTCAATCATCGCCTTTCTTATCTTAGAAGGAGTCTTTATATGATTGCTTTATTTCTTTACCATGCCTTTTTTTCACTGACCGTAGGCTTTTTTTGCGCCTATGTCTTTGAGGTACCGAAAAGAATGATTTTCCAAGTCTCCTTGATTGGGATGTTTGGCTGGTTAACCTACTACTTCACCCAGGTCCTAGCGGGTTCGACTCCAGTCTGGTCCTCTTATTGGGCCAGCCTAGTCATTGCCGCGATGTCCCAGTGGGCAGCCAATCGTTTCCACCAACCAGTGACCTTGTTTTTCATTCCGGGTTTTATTCCCATCGTCCCTGGTGGGGGACTTTACCGGACTGCTCTCTATCTTTTTCAACGCGACTTTGACTTGTTTTCTAGTCAATTGCTAGAGACCTTTATGAGTACTGTGGCTATCGGTTTAGCTATTTTTACCGTTTCTAGTATCAGTTACCTAGGGAACCGGACCACTTCAGCCAAGTATATTCGCCGGGATAACCGTAAACGTGTGCGGGCCTTATTCCGTAAGCATTAAAAATAAGGAAGGATCATGATGACAATAAAAAAATTACTCCTACTCTTAATGACCGGTCTGCTCTTTGCCTGTGGTCAAAAACCAGATTCCACTGACCCGAAGCAGGCTAGCCAGGAAGGCCAAGCAGAAACAGCAAGTAAGCCCCCACAAACTGATCAAAAGAATGAAACAAAGCCAGCCAGTGACCAAACGACTGAACTGGACCAGTTAACCGTTTTGAGTCAGACTGAGGACTATGTTCAATATGAATTAAATGTCGTACGGGATGGTTTTAAAATACACGGTAAGCTCTTCTTGCCCAAGGGCGACCAAGAATCCTGGCCTTTGACCATTCTCGCCCACGGGATTAACCAAACCGATCTCACCACCACCCCTTACGCCACCCATTTGGCTAAACGTGGGGTAGCCGCCTATGTTTTTGACTTTATCGGTGGGGCTCCCCTAAATAGCAGTGATGGTGACTTTTCCGATATGACTGTGTTAACTGAACTGGCTGATCTGGAGGCAATCTATCAAAAGCTCACTGACTATAAAGCAATTGACTCCAGTCAAACTTACCTATTGGGAGATAGCCAGGGCGGTCTCGTGGCTACTATGATGGCAGCTAAGCACCCTGAGGATATCCAAGGCATGATCCTACTCTACCCCGCCTTCAATATGCCCAGCCTAGTCCACGACTTTGTCCCTGACAAGGAAGAAATTCCTGACTCCATTGATATCATGGGGGTATCGGTTAGCCGTTACTATATCGAAGACATGCTTAAGGTGGATGTGGAAGACATTATTACTTCCTATCCTGGCCCAGTTCTCATTGTCCATGGGGAAGATGATGTCCTCGTTCCCCCAGTCTACGCCCAAAAGGCTGCCGAGCTTTTCCCCAAGGCCCATTTAGAAATGATTCCTGGCGGTAAGCATGAATTTTCCGGCTCCGACTTTATCAAAGCCCTCTCCTATATCGATAAATACATGGTCAATCAACTCGGCGATGAACATTACCAACTCACTATCGACGAAGAAGAATCAGCCGATAAAGGCTAGGTCGATCGAGCTCACTCAGATAAGTAAGCAATTAAAAAGTGCTAGTATCAGCCTCTTAAAAGACTTAAGAGTGATACTAGCACTTTTATTTTATTGGACCGTATTTATTTTTAATGCTCTTTAAAGTGCTGGGTCAAACGGGTCATAAATTCATTTAAGAATCGGTCCACATCAACCGCCACGGCTACCCGGACACTCGGATTGGGATCATTTAAACGGTCATTATCGCCAATAGTCCGTCCCCGACTTTCGCCTTCAGTTTCAACCTTCATGGCTAAAGGTAGGCAGTCAACTAAGTCTTCTTGAACGGCAACCGCCACGGCTAGTGGGTCATGGAGGGCACAACCCTTTAAGTGGGGCGAGGTGACTTCGTAGGATTTAATGTAATAGTCCACAATATCAGCCATCTTTTCCCCAGCCTCAGTGCCTAAGTCCCGCCAAATTTGGGTTTCCTTATAGGTCAAGAGGGTGCGCAAGGTCACGTCTAAGCCCACCATGGTAACTGGTAAGCCCGACCGGAATAATTTGTCAGCGGCTGCGGGGTCTTGGCTAATATTAGCCTCAGCAAAAGGCGAAACATTACCGCAAACCGTCAAGGCCCCACCCATAATGACAATCTCACCGACTTGGGCGAGGCTATCAAAGTCTTTATCCATAGCGGCTGCCAGGTTAGTCATCGGGCCGGTGGCTACAATTTTTAGATCTTTGCCGTAGTCCTTAGCCGCTTTTAGGATAAAGTCAACTGCATTTTCAGAGCCTTGCTTTACCGGACGGTCGCCCAGGTCAACCTCGCCCAGGCCATTTTTACCATGGATTAGGGCTGAGACCTCTTGCACTTCGAAGTCTTCCTTATCCGAAGCATGGTCCAAACCGGGATAAACCGGTACTTCTCCTCGACCAAATAAATCCAATAACTGACTGGCATTTTTAAGACCTGTTTCCATCAACACATTGCCATAGGTCCCCGTGATACCAATCAAGTCGACTTCTGCTGAAGCACACGCATAGGCAATGGCCAAGGCATCGTCAACCCCTGTATCTAAGTCCAGTATCATTTTTACCATAGAAGATCCTCCTCCTTAAATCCTTAAACTTGCTTTACTTCAATTTTAACCGCTTTATCCCCATTTTTAAAGCTTTAGCCCAGTCAGGTTCAAAATAAAACCGGCCCCTTTAGCCATTTAAGGCTAAGTGAGGCCGATTTTCGTTTAAATTAAGTTATCTCCATTACTAGCAAGGAATATGGACTCCTACTTGGGTTCCGCTTGTCCTTTAACAAATTGGTATAAGGTTTTGACCGGAACACCTGTTGCTCCTTGAGGGAGGTAGCGGTAGGCTTTTTCACCGAAAGCAGGGCCAGCAATATCCAAGTGAACCCATGGCTTACCTTCCACAAAGTGTTCTAAGAAGACCCCAGCGGTAATGGTTCCCCCATTGCGTCCGGTAGAGTTTCTTAAGTCGGCATTGGTCCCCTTAACAGCTTCCCGTAATTCTTCTGGAGCAGGTAGTTGCCAAATCGGTTCGCCGACACTATCAGCGGCTTGGTCCACTGCCTCTAAGAGGTCAGGGTTATTAGTCATGGCCCCAGCTGTCCGTCCACCGAGAGCCACTAAGCAGGCACCAGTGAGGGTGGCTAAGTCAATCACGCATTCGCTATTCACCTTAGCAGCCGCATAATAAATCGAATCGGCCAAGGTTACCCGACCTTCAGCATCGGTATTTAAGACTTCAATGGTAGTGCCTTTCATTGAACCAATGATGTCCCCATTTTTGTAGGAAGTCGCCGAAACGAGGTTTTCCGTGATAGCGGCAACACCCACAACGTTTTTATTGACCTTGTTTTTGGCTAAGGCGTAAATACTTCCAATGACGGCAGCCGCACCAGCCATGTCATCCTTCATATCGATCATGGAATTAGCTGGTTTTAAGGCGTAACCACCAGAGTCATAGGTAATCCCCTTGCCGACTAAGGCGATGGCCTTTTCTTCTGGGCCTTGAGGGAGGTAGTTCATTACCAGGAAGCGGGGTTCATTCACCGAACCAGCATTAACGGCCAGGAGGGCTTCCATGCCCAAGTCTTCAATTTGTTTTTTATCGAAGATTTCTACTTCTACCCCAAGTCCACTTAATAAGTCTTTGGCTTGGTCAGCCATTTGGGCTGGGCTGAGATGGTTAGAAGGTGTATTGACCAAATCTCGAGTGGCATTAATTCCTTCCACTAAATGGGTCACTTCTGCAACCACTTGGTCAAGGTCTGCCACCTTTTTAGCTAAGTTAATCTTAGCTAGGGAACTGGTATTTTTTTCACTGAGGTAACGGTCAAAACGATAGTCGCTTTGTAAGAAACCTTCAATAACTCCTTCAAGGGCAGCACGGTCAGTCGATGCAAAAGAAACATTAGCCTCTTCAACCTTAGCAGCCTTTAATTCCTTAGCTGCTAGAAAAGCGGCCAGTACATAAGAATCGCGTTGGGGCTTTTCGCCTAGACCGACTAAGACTAGCTTTTGGCTATTAGGGCCCAATGAACTATAGACTTGCTTGGCTTCTCCCTTAAAGTCCAGTTGCTCTTTTAAATAGTCTTGTGTGGTCTGGTCGACCATAGTCAAGTCTTGACCAGCCTCCACTAAGTAAACATGATTGGTAAAATTTTCATTGCTGACAAATTTCATCACTCATCCTCCAATTCTTCATTACTTCTGTCAATGCTTTCATTATACCAAGTTTACTTATTTTAGCTAGGTTTAGGGGTTAATTTGAAGAAATCGATCACAGCGGGTAAGTTTTACCAAGGCCTGCCTACCGGATCAATCGCCTTTACCTGGGCTTTTCGTTATAATGGTCATAAGAAAATATTCAGGAGGTTTTTCCATGACTCTTTTACAGACCACGCTTTACTCAGACAGTTTGCGCATGGATGTCCATGTCAATATCATTTTCCCTCAAAACTGCGCCCGGACTCCAAAAGATAAACGCCAAAGCTTAAAGCCCCCTTACCGAGTGCTCTATCTCTTACACGGCCTATCCAGTAATGAGGATGGTTGGCTCCGTTTCACTTCACTGGAGCGCTATGCCCGTGACTTAGACTTGGTCATTGTCTTACCTACTACCCACCGCGGCTGGTATATCAACAATGCCATTGGTTACCCTTACAGCAATTTCATTAGTGTTGAACTACCCGAAATTATCCAAACGATGCTGCCGGTTTCGACTAAACGCGAAGATACCTATATTGCTGGTGCTTCTATGGGTGGCTTTGGGGCTTTAAAAGCAGCCTTCACCTATCCGGAAAAATACGGCTACGTGGCCAGCCTATCAGGAGTTACCGACCTGGTCAATGTCTTTGCCCAAGGACCTGATCCCGAGTCACCTTTTGAACATCAAATGCTCTTTGACGAGGAGTCTCCCGCTCAGACGGACAATGATATCTATTACTTGGTCCAACAAGCCATTGATAATAAAATCGACCTTCCCAAAGTTTATTTAACTTGTGGGACTGAAGATGACTTAATCGAACAAAACCGTCACTTCAAGGAACGCTTTGGCGAGGTTTTAGAGCTCTCCTACCATGAGAATCCTGGTGAACATGGTTGGGACTACTGGGATCCAGAAATTAAAAAAGTCCTTGACTGGTTACCTACTATTTAAAACTGACTACTTATAATAATGAAAAACAGCCTAGCTTAAGAGGAAAGTTTCCTTAAGCTAGGCTGCTTTTATTTAGAATAAGCGATTAGGCTATCTACTAGGCCAGCAAAATTAGACTGGTCGGCTTCACGATAGGGTTTAATTTGAGAGCTAGTCTTTAGAATGGCTTGGCTGGCCAAGGGACCGATTGTCCAAAATTTTAAGGCAGCCCCCTGCTTTTCAAGGGCTGCTAGAGTCAGTATATCTACCAGAGCCTGCCAGGCACTGGCACTGGCAATAGCGATGGCTAAGGGATCTTTAGGACTAGCCTGACTTAAAAGGGCTCGGAGAGTCTGACTCACTTGCCAGTTCACTTGGTTTTGATAGACCAGCCACTCTTGAATGTTTAAGTCAGGCAGGTAGCTTTGGCCTAAGGACTGGTACTTGCCCCGACTTTTGGGACTAATGGGCACGATCAGCCGCCCATTTCTAAGCTGGCCCTGGTCCTTCATCGCTTTTAGATGACTAAAAGCCTCCTGACTGGTTCCCCCTTGGGTCAGGGGCTGACAAGCAATGGAATAGCTTTGGCTGAGGAAGCGTCCCGTTTGCTGGCTACTGGAAAAATAGTAATACTGACTTAAATCCTCACTGGGGAGTAAGTGCTTAAAGGCGGCTTGACCGGCCATGCGACTGACAAAGAAAAAAGCATCGCCCTCTCTAAGGCTCAGAGCGTCAACCTGGTCCAGAGGCTCCAGTTGGATGACCGGCAACCAGTCCACCTGGTAGCCTGCTTGCTTTAAGCTTGCTAACTGTTTTGAGCTTAAAGAACGGGAAGCTGTCCATAGAAGTCTAGTCATTGGGGGCACCTTGCCCTAACCACTGTCCTGCCCCTTGGTCCAAAAGGTCTTGGTAAACTGCTTGACCTAGTTCTAAAGCTTGGTCAAGCGGAGCTTCTAATTGGCTACGAACCAAGGCTAAGCCGTCCTGACGACCAATCATAGCGGTTAATTGGATCGCTTGGCCCTTAATCTGAGCATAAGCCCCTACGGGATAATTACAATCAGCTCCCAGGGCTTTGAGAACGACCCTCTCACAAGCTACTGCCTGATGACTTTCAGGATCATCAATGGCCTGAAGAACTTCTCTGGTCTGATGATCATCACTTAAACATTGAACTGCCAAGGCCCCTTGACCAACCGCCGGGATCATTTCTTCAAGACTAAAAGCATGGGCCTGGAGTTCATAATTGTTGAGGATATGGGCGTCACTATTACTTTCTTTTTGGTTAAAACGCTGGGAATCAAAAGGATAGTCAAGGAGCTGCAAGCGTCTAAGGCCCGCCGTAGCGAGGACCAGGGCCTGGAAGTCGCCGCGAGCGAGTTTATCCAAACGGCTATCGATATTCCCACGGACATGGACAATCTCCAAATCCGGTCTTAGAGCGCGCAGTTGGGCCAGGCGGCGTAAACTCCCTGTTCCTACCCTAGCGCCATCAGGCAAGTCGCGCCAGTCCTTACCTTTAGCGGTCAGAATCACATCACCAGGGTCTTGACGCTTAGGAATAGCGGCCAAGACCGTCCCTTTAGCTAATTCACTAGGAACATCTTTGAGACTGTGGACAATAAAATCAACCTGGCCTTGGACTAGGGCCTGCTCAATCCAACGGACAAAGACCCCCTTGCCCCCAATCTTAGATAGGGGGGAAGACTTATCCTTGTCTCCCTTAGTGGATAATTTAACTAATTGAAATTCATCCTGCGGGTAAATGGCCTCCAAAGCCCTGATAACTTCTAAACTTTGTTGCATGGCTAGCCGGCTGCTTCGCGTTCCAATACGATAAGTGGTCAAATCCGATTCTCCTTGTCTTTCAGATAAGATGCAATACTTTCTCCTAGGCCTTTAGCTCCTGCTGGTGACTGCCCTTGACTGGATATAGCAATCACGTAGCCTTCATGATTAATGGTTTTCATATTAAAGAAATTCGATGCTCGCTTGTCTCCGGTCTGGTTGATCAATTGTCCTGACTCAAGATCTTCCGCAATAGCCTGGTTGACCTCTGAATGGTCAGTACAGGCAAAGATCATCTGGTAACCATGTAAATCCAGCGGGCCCTGGTAGGATTGTTTCAACCATAGCAAGTGGCCTTCTCTAGCCCACTTGGCAATCTGCTCAGTCACTTGAGGGGCTAAGACAGTGACTTGCCCCGCCTCCTTAAGAAGGCTCTGTAATTTTCGCTCAGCGATCCTCCCACCGCCAATGATGAGAACTGACCAGTGACTGATATCTAACATGACTGGATACATGGTTAAGCTCCTTTATAACTCTTCTGTTCCGAGACTACCTTGGGAGAAAATATCCCGACTATTTTTATAGGCGACCTCACTATAATTCTCATAATGGTTTAAAGCCCGGGCCAAGCTAAAGAAATAGTCCGATAAACGGTTAATATAGGGTAAAACTTGGGGATTATAATCCTGGCTCACTTGGCTAAATTGAACCAGCTGGCGTTCCAAGGTCCGTGTCTGCGTCCTCAGCATATGGCAAAAGCTAGCGGCCTGACAGCCCCGGGGGAGGACAAACTTTTTAATGGTGGGGGTTGCTTCAGTATAGTCATCAATCCAGGCTTCTAACTTGTCAGCCAGACCATTTTTTACCTTATAGGGGCGTTCTTGATCTAGGGTAGCATAATCACTCCCGCAATCAAACAAATCTTGTTGGATAGCCAGGAGTTGGTTTTGGACCTGATCATATTTAGGATCGACCAAGGCGGCCAGATAGCCCACACTGGCATTTAACTGGTCGATGGCCCCATAAGTGCCTACCCGGTCAGAAGCCTTAGAAACATTGTGGCCTCCGTAAAGTCGGGTCATCCCCTGGTCACCGCTTCGTGTATAAATTGCCATTTTTATTCTTCTCCTTCAATAATTCGGTCTAATGCTTGCTTATCAATATGGTTAAGAACATGTTGGGCGAGTTCCTGGAATTGGTCTTCCATCACTGCTGCATAAGTTTGGGGAAGCTGGCCTTGAAGTTTGACACCTTTTTTCTCAGCCAAGGCCTGTAAATAAGCATAGGTCCAGGCAGTATTATCGAACAAGCCGTGTAAATTACTTGCGATTAAACGTCCCCCAGCTAAGCAATAGCCTTCTTCAGCCACAAAGCTTGCCCCGTTTCTCTCGACTACCTGGGCAAAGGGTCTTAAGGGGTCCTGACTTTGAATGGTATAAGTTCGCACTTCATAAGCCGCTAAGGAATAGTCCTCCCCCCCTGCTTCATCTAGGGGACAAGTTGTTTGACAGTGGGACTGGTAAACATCATGAGCCCCGGTTAAGCTTGCCTGATAGGGGAAAATACCCAAAGCGGGATAACTATGTCCATCTTGGTCCCTTAAAGATTGTCCCATAAGGGTTTGTCCTGCGCCTAAAGCAATCAAGTGACTGCCCTTAGATACTGCTGCTTGAATAGCTGATGCCAAGCCCCGGTCTTCTAGATCTTTTAGGGCTCTTGGAGGATTGGCAGTTCCTGGAATAATGATCAGGTCCGGTTGCCCGACTTGCTTAGCCTGTTTAGCATAACGCAAAGAAACATCTTCAAAAAGCGATAAGCTATTCAAATCAGTAAAGTTAGCAATCCATTCCAGGGCAATCACACAGACATCCAGGGCCTTAGAAGCATCATAGCTGGTCTGCTCCATATGTAAGTCGCAGGAATCTTCACTTTCAATCACATGGGGTAAGTAGGGAACCACCCCAATCACCTTGACTCCCGTTAAGGCTTCAATTTGCTCAATACCCGGATCAAGCAAAGAAACATCGCCACGAAATTTATTAATAATAATGCCCTTAATCCGCTTACCCTGTTCTTTTAATAGGGCAATGGTTCCGTAAATCGAAGCAAAGACCCCTCCTCGGTCAATATCAGCCACTAAGACCACCGGACTATCAGCAATCTCTGCCATCCCCATGTTGACAATGTCATGGTCATTGAGGTTGATTTCAGCAGGGCTCCCAGCCCCTTCTAGGACAATCAGGTCATTTTCTTGGTCCAATTGGTCCATGACTTCTCTCAGCATGGGCTTTAATTGGGGCTTTAACTCGTGGTAGTCGCGCGCATCAAGGTCCCCATAGACCTGGCCTTTAATAATAATCTGTGATTGGGCGTCTTGGCTTGGCTTCATCAATATTGGATTCATCAAAACATCGGGTTCACGGCGGCAGGCCTTAGCTTGGACCACTTGGGCCCGGGCCATTTCTGCCCCGGTCTTAGTAATATAAGAATTCAGAGCCATATTTTGCGATTTAAAGGGAAAGACACGCAGTCCTTCATTAGTATAAATTCGGCCAATAGCTGCTGCCATAAGGCTCTTACCAACATCGGAAGCGGTCCCTTGGATCATTATATGTTTAGCCATGAAGTTAGGCCTCCTTTGACTTCCGGACGATCATGGTGGAAAAGTAAGAAATGCTCTCATCACCTTGCCAGTCACTCAAGTCACCATAGACCTTTTCTTCCTCCATAGTGGCTTGGCTAATGATGTAAGCTTGGTCGCGGAGATTTTCTTCATCCAGAAGGGCTAGGATTTTCTTGAGATGGCGTTTGATCTTCATAATGACGATAGTGTCAGCCGATTTTAGACTTAAGCGAATCAGGTCAGTAGATGTTGTCGCTGGTAGGACAGTAAAACTTTCCTCATCAATCACCAAGGGCAGCTGTAGGGCTGCCGCCATGGCTTGGTATGAAGTAATCCCAGCAACCACTTCCACAGGATAATCCTGACCTAAGCGTTCTTCGAGGTAGGTAAAGGTGGAATAAGTTGAAGGGTCTCCCAGGGTTAGGAAAGCAAGACTTTTGCCCTGGTCAAGGTCTTGGGCCATGGCATGCGCCACTTGGTCCCACTGCTTGGTCTTGACTTCCTGGTCCTTAGTCATGGGAAAATGATAGGTTTTTACCGGAGTATGGCTGGGAATATAGGGCTCAGCAATTGAAAAGGCCAAGCTGGCTTGACCTTTTTTCCCGGTAGGAACATAAATAATATCGACAGCCTTAAACTTTTCAATGGCTTTTAGGGTCAAATAGCCCTTATCCCCTGGCCCAACGCCGATTCCATATAATTTAGCCGGCATGGTCGTCCTCCATCAATTCGCCCAGGTGCTTAAGGTAAAGTTGACGAATGGCTGGGTCTTCTCCTAAACCCTCCAAGTGGATCATGACATGGAAGCCATAATTTTCAAATTGCGTTTGCCAGGAATCGGGGTCCTCCGAAGCCATATCATTATGGGCATGGTCCCCAGCCACCAGCATGAGGGGACGCAAGTGGACGGTTTTGACGCCTTTTTGCCGTAAATCCTTGATAAAGTCTTCCTCCAATTCGGGATAACTTTCCACACAGCGTACATAAGCCGGTTTATCGGCTAGCATATAATCGAGGGTCACATAGCTAGTAAATTGTGGCGCTTGGGTCCCATGGGCCATATAAACCATAACTTCATCTTGGGAGAGGTCTTGGATGTCTTGGTCCAAAACTGAAAGCAGGTCCTGGTAGTCTGTATAGATATCTAAGAGTGGACGGGCAATATTCACTTGGAAGTCTTGGTCTGCTGTTTCTCTTTGGGCCTGGTAAATCTTATCGACCTCACTGCCAGAAATCACATGGAGGGGTTGGACGTAGATTTTTTGGTAGCCCTCAGCTTTTAAAGACTCTAAGGCTTCTAAGGGGGACAGCCGGGTCAAGCCTTCTTGTTCTTGGATACGTTTCCTTACAATATTTGAAGTATAGGCCTGATAAACCGGCCAGTCGGGATAGGCCGCCTTGAGCTCTTGATAAATAGTTTCGATGGTTAATTCACGGGTCTTTTTAAAAGTGGTCCCGAAACTTACTAGTAAAATGGCACTTTTCATATTGAACTCCTTTATTGCTTACTAAAATGGTGGATAAAATCATCAACACTACCGTGGAAATGGAGGGTTTCTGTCGATAAGTTATCCTGCCAAGGATTAATGGGCTCTTGACTAATCATAATGTCTGCCTCCTTTAGCGCCTCCTTGGCTAGTTGTTTTCGACTAGGTTGAGCTCCTTTTGAAGGATAAAAGATTAGATCAGCTCCCAAATCTTCCAGAGCCAGGCAATCGGTCAGAGGCGTCTGTACAGACACAGCAATCTGATGTCCAAAAAGAGGAGCTTGACTGAAGAAGTCGAGCTTTTGCTGATCAGTGACTACCTCCCCAAGAACAAAGAGGGCAGGAGCTTTTATCTGAGCGGCTTGACAATCATCAAGCATATGGCCTAGGTCAGAGACCAAATAGCGCTCTTGGGCCCTTCCTGCCCACTCGATAGCTGCCATGGGGGTCTTTTCGTCCATGCCAGCTCCTATAAGGCCACTAACAATGGCTTCTAGGGCTTTAACCGCCATTAAAAAGACTGCCGTTCCCTGGCTATCAGCAATGGCCTGATAATCTAAATCCGTTTTCCCTGCTCGGCTCTGACCGGTATAGATGTGTAAAGAACTTGACTTATCCCGGTAGGTAGCCGGGATGCCGGCATAGGCTAAACCTGCAATGGCTGAAGTGATACCGGGAATAACTGCAAAATCCACACCTGCTTCTGACAGGGCCATAGCTTCTTCCCCACCCCGACCAAAGAGATAAGGGTCACCACTTTTCAAGCGGACAATGACTTGGTATTCCTGGCTGGCTTGGAGCAGTTGCTGGGTAATCTCTTTCTGAGAATGAGAGTGTTTGCCAGGCTTTTTGCCAACATTAACCAGAAGGCAGGAACTGGGGGCGAGTTGCAGTAGATTTTGATTAATGAGACGATCATAAAAGATAATATCGGCCTTCTGCAGGCAATCATAGGCTGCTAAGCTGAGATTGCCTAAGCGGCCTAAGCCGGCGCCGACTAAATAAACTTTACCGCTAGTCATCACGATTCTCCTTACTGTGGCCATCACTTGAGGATGATTGCCCTTGTCTTAATAATTGACGGCTTAAGGAAAGGACCTCATCGATGTCATGGGTCATTTTGGGATAAGCCACATAGGGCCGGGTAATTTCAATCACATCCATGCCCCGGTCTAAGGCAGCAGAAACCTTCTCATCCATCCCACCGGCCTGGCCACTTTCCTTGGTAATCATGATCTGAGCATTGACCTTTTTATAGAGCTCCGTATTTAAAGCCTTGGAATAAGGCGGCTTAATGGCGTGGATTTGCTCAGCTGACAATCCGGCTGCTTCACAATGTTTAACCACGGAAGCAACCGGAAGGACGCGGACGACTAAGCGCTCGGGCCCTAAGACTTGGGCAAAATCACCTACCGTCTTCGACCCAGTCGCTAGATAGATATGGTCCTCAATACCATGGCCTTTTTCTTGCCACAAGCTTTCGGCACTTTGACAAGCTTGGGCTAAAGAAGTCACTTGCTGAATACGAGGGTCTGCTTGTGATAAGGGACGTTCGAAACGTAAGTAAGGAATTCCTAGCGCTTGAGCAGCAGCAATGGCGTTCTTAGAGACCAAGTCAGCAAAGGGATGAGTCGCATCCACCACCATGTCAATGGCATGGTCTTTAAGATAAGCCTCCATTTCGGCTTGATCCATCCGGCTTTGGATTACCCGGTCCTTAAATTGCTTAGAGTAAATCTTGCCATAGTTAGTCGCCACTGAAAGGGTCACCTCACAACCCCCTTCAAGTAGGGTCTCCATTATTTTTATGCTATCCGAAGTCCCACCAAATAGAAGTATCATCAGCTCATCCTTTCTCCTGCAAACTGTCTTAAACAAGTCACTTTAAATCCCATATTTATCTTCATAACCACGAGGGGTATACATCCAATTTTGGTAAACCTTGGTAAAGCGATTACCCACAATCACCGTGGTGGTCATATCAACGACTTCCTCATCGAGCTCATCGATAGTAGTAATGATGGTTTCTTCCTCCTTACGGCCCACGTCCTTAACGATTCCAACGACAATATCGCCGCCCTTATAGGACTTAATAATCTCTAAGGCCCTGGCTAAGTGTTTGGGCCGGCCCTTAGAGCGAGGATTGTACAAGCAAATCACAAAATCGCCCTGGGCAGCAGCATGGAGACGCTTTTCGATCATGGACCAAGGGGTCATCAAGTCACTCAGACTAATAAAGCAAAAGTCATTCATTAGGGGCGCACCAAGGTTAGCTGCTCCAGCAATCCCTGCACTGAGGCCAGGAATGACCTTGACTGGGATATCTTCTTCTTGACTGGCCAATAACTCAAAAATCAAACCAGCCATAGCGTAAATGCCTGAGTCGCCACTGCAGACCACCGCAATATCTTTATCGTTTTCTTTAGCCAATTCAATGGCTTTTTGACAACGGTCAATTTCACCCTTCATGCCGGTAGAATAAACTTTCTTACCTGCGATCAAGTCTTCAATTAAGGCAATATAGGTCTTGTAACCCACAATAATTTCGGCCTGGCCAAGGACTTCAAGGCATTCCTTGGTCATTAAATCCTTGTCGCCCGGTCCCAATCCAACAATATATAACATTTTTTATTACTCCTCTTCTTGATAATAAGCTAGGGTAAAGGTCACTCCCTTATGGGCATAACGCCCGCTAACCACATGGCCCTGGGATTCTAGATGAGCCGCCGTCTGCGAAACTGAACTCACGCCGACCACCTTTTTAACAAAATCAGAACCCGGATAGTAGCTTTCGAAGGCTAGTAAGTCTTCCTTGGAGAAGGTTTTAAAGTTAAAGTAGTGGTCCTTGGCTAGTTGTAAAATGGCGTCTTCTTCTGCTTTCAGATCAATAGATACCACGGTTTTAATACTTTCCCAGCGCAAATTTTTCCCTTGGAGGAAAGTCTCTAATTCCTCTAAGAGTAAGGAATAAGGGGTATTTTTACGGCACCCGATTCCTAAAATATAGCGGCGAGGAATCATTTTCACCACTGGCAGGTCCTTGGGCAGGCTAAAAGAACTTTTCTGGCGATTAGTCACCAGCACTAGGCCTTGGTAAGCTGCCAAAGTAGTGGGGTCAAGTGAGCTAGTTTTTGCTGCTGTCTCCGAGCAATTCCCTTTGGCCAGGGTCTGATAACCCGGAGGCGAGGGAAAATTGAATACCGTCTCATTTAAGTAGAGAATAGGCGCCTCTTCGGCAACCAGCAAGTTAAAGCGCCGGGTTTGTTTCTTAAAATCACTATAGACGGCCCCATAGTTAAAGGCCAGGTCATCAATTCCGATCCGGCCTTGGCTATCGGTTGCTGTAGTAATCACTGCCTGGCTAGAGAGGCTTTTAGCCAGCAAACGGGCATAGTGGTTAGCCCGACCAAAGTGGCCCGCTAAGAGACTAATCACATGTTGACCGCCTTCATCTAAAACCAGGACGGCTGGATCAGTCATCTTATCTTCAATGACTGGAGCCAAGGCTCGAACCACAACCCCAGTCGCCATGATAGCTATGACTAGGTCGGCTGCTTGAAAAGCACCCTGGAGAGAAAGGACCGCCCGGCCTTGTCTTTGACTGTATTCGTCGTAATGAGAATCTAGAGGGGCCTGGTCAGTTGTCCTCACGTAAAGTTTAGCTTGCGGAAAGCATTCGGCTTTAATCTTCCGCCCCAATTCTCTGGCCTTTTGGGTGATCGTAACAATGGCTACCCGCTTATTTTCCTCGCCTCGCTGCATCCGTTCTAAAAAGCGGGCATCGATCTTAGTTTCTAAAGCCATGGCTAAAATCCGCATCGTAGAGCTTGGAATAATAGAATTCTTTCCCTAAGAAGTCCCCCACTAAGATCAAAGCAGTGAGCTTAATCCCAGCTGCTTGGGTCTTTTCAGCAATGTCAGACAGAGTGCCAACCACTTGCTTTTCTTCTGGCCAAGTCGCCTTATAAATCACCGCTGCTGGGGTGTCTTTTGAATAGCCGCCTGCCAACAACTCTTCCACTACGCCCTGGATATTTTGAACTGAGAGGAAGATAGCCATGGAAGTTTGGTGACTGGCTAAGGACCGTAAATTTTCTTTTTCGGGAACGGGTGTCCGTCCCGCCATCCGGGTAATGATCAGGCTTTGACTGACCTCTGGAACGGTATATTCAGTACCAATGGCTGCAGCTGCTCCTAAGAAGGAAGATACCCCGGGAATAACAGCAAAGTCAATTTGGCGTTTCTTTAATTCTTCAATTTGCTCCCGGATCGACCCATAGAGGGAAGCATCGCCCGTGTGTAAACGGACCACTTCTTTATCTTGGGCGATGGCTTCTTCAATCAGGTCTAGGATTTCATTAAGGTCTAACTTGGCACTGTCATAAGTTTCTGCCCCATTCTTACAATAGTCGAGCAGGTCCTTGTTGATGAGTGAACCAGCATAAATGACCCGGTCGGCTTGGGCTAGCGCCTTATAGCCCTTTAGGGTAATGAGCTCCACATCGCCGGGGCCTGCGCCCACAAAAGTTACTTTAGCCATAATTAACAACCTTTCTGTTCAATTCGCTCTTATTTACTTCTTACAAGAAATAATGGTGGTGGGATTAAAGGGCTTGAAATAGTGGCCCGGTCCCATGGTTTTCCTGGTGGCTGCTTGGAGAGTTTGGACCTCTAAGTCTTGCCAGGGTCCGCCCTCAAGATGGGTAATAGCCTTATTAGCGTTTTCCATTAGGATAAAGGTCAATACCAAACGACCTCCTGGCTTCAAGAGCTCATGGGCCCAGTCAATAATTTCCACTAACTTGCCCCCACTACCGCCAATAAAGATGGCATCAAAGTGCCCCAAGTCTTCATTCATAGGCGCTTCCGCTAAGAAGACCTGATAATTTTTCAATCCAAAGTGGGCCCGGTTTTCTTTGATTAAGTCCACCGCCGCTTCTTTATGTTCAATGGCATAAACAGCTAAATCAGGATATTCTTGGGCGGCTTGTAGGGAAATACTCCCGGTCCCGGCACCAATATCCAAAAAGCGTTGGGCTTGGTGTAATTCCAAGAGGTCTAAGGCGACCGCCCGGATGGGGGCCTTGGTCATGGGGACTTTGCCCCGGATAAAACAACTATCTTTCATTTAAAATCACCACCACATTCATCGCATAGTCGCGGTCTTCCACTTGGCTCAAAGGCCGTTTCTCGATCCGCTCATTGTCATAAGATAAGTTCTCTCCAATAACCATCTGGCAAGCTGCAAGGTCTTCCTCCCCGCCCTCCTTTAGAAGGGCTTGGGCAATTTGATAAGGCCCCCACTTGTCATCTGTTACCATGGCGACTTTAGGAAATTGACTGATCCAATCAATATTAGGCTCGCGCCCATGGCTAGAAGTTAAGTAGACATCATTCATCGCCATACCCGTTCTGGAGAAAATATATTGGAGGGAAGAAATGCCGGGATGGATACGGATGGCTTGATTGGGTAAATTCCGGTAAAGGTAATTACCTATCCCATAGAGCATGGGGTCTCCAGAAGCCAGAACTGCCACATCTTCGCCCTTTTCCAGGTGAGCCTTTACTTGGGGTAAAAGTTCCCCCAGCTTGCCCAGAATATGGGACTTCCCCTTAATATAGTCCTTCAAGGAGTCCAACTGCCTCTGGCTCCCATAAACATGGGGCAGGTCATTTAATAAGTCAACAGCGCGGTTGACTAAATAATCCGTCTGCCCCGGGCCAATACCAATAACATGAATCATCCCCAAATCGCCTCCAATTCTTCCAAAGGTTTAGTCATCACGGTAACATCGTGGTCACTGAGAAAAGTAATGGCCTCCACATGGATATCGGGAGCCCGGAATTTGAAGAGCTTTAAGACCCTGGCCTTAATTTTATCCACAATGACTTGGTAAACTTGGCCATAGCCTGCTTCTAAGATGAGTTCAGCCTGGGCTTCTGTGGTAATGGCCTCATTAACAGCCTCTAATAAGTCTAGGGGGGCTCCTAAAAGGGCCAAGTTAGCCAGCATGATTTCGTTTCTGGCATCAGCATCCTTGGAATGAGTGGAAAAGATTCCCCCTGCAATTTTAATAAATTTACCCAAGTGGCCAACCAGTAGGATATCAGTAAAACCAATCCGCATGGCCTCTAATAAGACATAGCCCACGAAATTACTCATCTGCACAATATAATCAGGATTCAAATGGGTGTGTTCAGCGATAAAGTCATTGCCATAATTTCCCGGCGTTAAAATTAACTTATCTAGTCCTAAAGCCTTCTTTTGCTGCATTTCTAAGGTGATCGATTCTTTCCAGGTATCTTCCGACATAGGGCGAACGATCCCCGAAGTTCCCAGGATAGAAATCCCACCTAAGATACCTAGTTGGGGGTTTTGGGTCGCCTTAGCGGTCTCCTCTCCTCCTGGTACTGAAATCACGATGTCAACCCCTTGGTCGGGCCCCAAGAGTTGGCGGGCAGCTTCCTGGATCATTTTTCTAGGAGTGGGATTAATGGCCGCATGACCAGGCTCAATTTTTAAGCCAGGTTTGGTCACCCGACCTACCCCTTGGCCACCATCCAGGGTGATCTGACTATCCTGGCGACGGGTCACGGTTGCATAAATATCCAAACCATCGGTGGCATCGGCGTCATCGCCACCATCTTTGACCACCGAACAAGAGGCCTGGTCTTGGCTAAGCTGACAGTGGTCAATTTCTAAAACGAGGTCCACTCCAGCCGGTGTCTTTAATTGCACTTGGTGGACTGGTTTTTGGGTCAGTAACATTTCCACACCTGCCATGGTCGCTGCGGTGGCGCAGGTTCCCGTGGTATAACCCATCCGCAGGCGCTTTCCGTTGTAAGATAAATAACCTGTTTCTTTCATCTCGTTTCAGCTCGCTTTCCCTGTCTATTTGACTACTTGACCTGCTTAATTTTGATAGATGGTATCTTTAATATCATATTGGATAGCATTAATAATAGCAGCCGCCACATTAGATCCGCCTTTACGGCCTAAAGCTGCAATGCTAGGAATGGGATAGTCATGGAGGGCTTGCTTGGATTCAGCAGCTCCGACGAAACCTACCGGCACCCCCACCACAGCTTCTGCTTGTAAACGTCCCGCGTCAATCATCTCGAGGATCTTATAAATCGCCGTTGGAGCATTCCCTACCACAAAGGCTTTGGGGCCCTCCAGCTGGGCAGCTAATTCAATGGCTGCCATGGACCGGGTAATCCCCTTGTCTTCAGCAATCTGATAGGCTCTTGGGTCACGGATAAAGCAGTGGGTTTCAGTACCAAGTTCCCTTAAAATCCGCTTATTAATCCCCGACTGGGCCATAGTGGTATCGGTAATCAAATGCCCGCCAGAACGAATCACTTCTTGGACCACTTGAGCGCCTTGGCGGTCAAAGACCAGGTTGTGTAAATAGTCAAAGTCCGCTGAAGTATGAATGGCCCGCTTAATAATGCGCTCCTCGAGTTCATTTTGAAAGTGAAAGTCAGGAAAGTCACGTTTGATTTCCGCATCAATAATTTCAAATGAACGGTCAGTGATGCGTTCAGGTTTTTTAATATAAGCCATCTCTAGTCCTCCTTCATCCAGTTAATCATTTGGTCAATAAGTTTGGGGTCTTGGTAAAAGTGTACATGTTGGTAGGCCGCATAGGTCTTATCTTTTTGAAATCCCCCTTGCCATTCCTTGACCCGCTTGCCATCGCGGTCCTTGTATAAGTTCCCAATCCTTCTTTCTGGACTGGTAAAGGTGGAATAATGAAATTCATGGCCCCTCACCTCATCTCCGGCTTGGCCGTAAAAGGAATCGCTTGTAAGGGACATGGTGCAGTAGCCAAAACGGCGTAAACGGTCTGTCATTTGACTCTGCCCTTGAAAAATCCCCACCATGGGATAGTCTTTATCATCCTTAACAAAGCGACTCCCTAAATACATGAGGCCCCCACACTCTGCCAAAATAGCCTTGCCAGCTTGGTGGGCCTTTAAGAGGGCAGTGCGCATGGCTTGGTTTTTAGATAAAGTGTCGGCGTAGAGTTCGGGAAAGCCCCCGCCGATATAATAAAGGTCCGCATCGGGTAGGACCTGGTCATGCAGGGGGCTAAAGCTTTGAAGCTGGCCACCCCGCTTTTCTAATAAGTTTAAATTATCAGGATAGTAAAAGGAAAAGGCTTCATCATAGGCATAGGCCACCTTAAAAGGAGACTCCTGGTCGGTCTTTTCAAAAGGAGCCAGACTAGAGTCAATGGCTGCTTGGGCCTCTTTAAGTTTAGCCGGGTCCAATTGACAACGCTTTAAAATGTCATCAATAGCGATACTTTCTTCCATAGCCTCTGCCACTTGGCTGACTTGGTCAACTAAATGGTTATTTGCTTCTTCAAGGGCCAGACCGAGGTGGCGGGAAGGCAGGGAGAATACTTCATTACGGGGGAGATAGCCAAGAACGGGCACATCATTATAACGTTCAATGGCATTTTTGATTAATTGGTAATGACTTTCTGAAGCCACCCGATTAACCAAGATACCGATAATATTGAGACCAGGAATCAAACTGAGATAGCCCTTGACCATGGCTGCCGCTGAGGTCGACATGGACCGCCCTTCAATGACTAAGAGAATGGGAATATCTAAGGCCTTAGCAATCCCGGCACTGGAGGCATTAAGAGCGTCAGACCCAAAGCCATCAAAGAGGCCCATGACCCCCTCAACTACGGCAATATCACTGCCTGCTAGGTGACGGGTATAGAGAGCTCTTAAGACCTGGTCATCAGGGACTAAAAATTGGTCCAAATTAATTGAGGGACGTTGGCTGATCTCTTGGTGGAAACGGGTGTCAATATAGTCCGGGCCCACCTTGTAGGGTTGGACCTTGAGTCCCCGCTTAATCAAGGCTTGAATCAAACCTAAAGTCAAGGTCGTCTTCCCCACATTACTCGTCGCGCCGGCAATCATTAAGGCTTTCATCGTTTATTCCCCCTTTCAATTTGTAAAAAGGCCTGGGCAATAGCAGCTAGGCCCTGAACTTCTTCATCGTAATCGGGATAACCATCAATTTTTACTCCTGGCGCTAGTAAGTGTCCCCCACTTTTTTCAATCATTTCTGCAAAGTCATCCACGGCCTTGGCATAAATGGGATAGTCCCGGTCGCCAGAACCAAAGACGGCCAGGGCCTGCTTTAATTTAGGGTTGGCTTGGATCAAATCAGGCAGGTCTTCGTAAAGGTCTAATAACTCTTCAGGGATTTCGGCATGGTTGCCATAGGTATAGGAACCAATGGCTAAGCCATCGACATCTAAGAGGGCCTCATAGTCATAGGCATCAGCTCCCACTAATTGGGCCCTTAAGCCCAGGTCTTCCAAGAAGGAGGCCAGGATAAATGCCGCGGCTTCGGTATTGCCTCGCAAGCTACTGTAAACAATGCATATCTTCAATGCCAAGTCCTCCTAACAGAAAAAACGATTATTCAACAAATCAGGGTTTGCTCAATAATCGTTTTTTAATCATTTATCGCACGCAAAAATGACAGCCCTTTTTCGCCTTATTTATCAAACCCTGAGACATAAATAAAACTTCCTTTTATTACTGGCATTCTGACTGATACCTTAAAGTAAACACAGTAGCATAGGGACTGCGTCGGACTCGCACCGACTTCCCCAGTAATAAAAGGGAGGACTTCGATAGTATTTAATTACTTTGAATGGAAGCTAATCGAAAATCAACTTCGGGTCCAATGGGGCGGTAGATAATTCCTTGAACCCGATCGCTCCTGAGATGCCATTCATTTTGTTGGTAGAGCGGCACCACAACGGCTTGATTTTTGATTAATTCTTCAATTTTTTGGGCCACTTGGTAAGGCCAGTCTCGATCTTGATTATAAGGGAAAGCAAGGTCAGTGATCAACCGATCCAACTCAGGATTTTGATATCGCCCGCGATTGAAGGAATTGTCACTTTTCAAATTTTGATAATAAGCCAGGGGATCATCATAGTCTGCCCCCCAAGCAGTCAAGGCAAAATCAAAGTCTTGACGGTTCATACGGTCAATCCGATTTTTCTTGGGCACATTTTGCAACTCGATGCTTAAGCCGTCAAGGGCTTGCTCGAGAGTTTCCTTTAAGTATTCAGATAATTTGCGGCTATTCTCATCATCATTAGCCAAGAGGGTAAGTGTCAAGTTCTGCTTCTGATTCGCCGTCTTATAGCGGTCAAAAGACTCTTGGGCTTGGTCCAAGTCGTACCAAGCATCCATAGCCGGACTGTCGGTGATATCTTCCCCCGTCGCCGGGTCAACCACTAAGTGGCTAGGAACAAAGGTGTTTAAGGCCTGAGCCCCTCCACCAATGAGGTCTTCAACCGAACGACTGTCAATAGCATAGGCAATGGCACGTCGCAGGTCAACTTGAGCTAAATCGGGATTCTGGTGGTTAAACTCCAAATAGTCGGTCCAGGCCTTGACTTGTAAAGTCCCCTCCCCTTTGGCTTGGTAATTTTTGGCAATTTGACCATGGAGGGGCATTTGGTCGAGTTGTCCCGATTCAAATAAATTGACTCCAGTGTTTTCTTCCTTAATCACCTGAACTTTGACTCCATCTATAGCGATTGAGTGGCGGTTATACTGGTCACTCTTGCGCAAGTCCCACTGGTCTTGGCCTGCCTGCCAGTTCTCAATCACAAAGGGGCCATTCCCTAAGACATGGTCACTATCCTGACCGTACTGGTCTCCCTGAGCCTTAACATAGGCCTCATTGACAGGATAAAAAGGCGTAAAGGCTAACAGCTTGGTGAAATTGGGATTGGGATAGTCGAGTTGGATTTCTAATTGATAGTCATTCAAGGCCTTGACTCCGAGTTGGTCCAGGGGGGCTTGCCCGGCCATAATGGCCTTTGCCCCTTGGATTCCCCCTGCTAAATTGGCATAGGGAGCTGCTATCTTGGGATTGACTAAACGTCTAAAGCTATAGACAAGGTCATGGGCCGTGACTGGCTGCCCATTTTCCCACTTAGCATCCTGGCGCAGGCTAATCCGGTAGGTCAGGCCATCTGGGGAAATTTCAGGAAAATCCTGGGCCAGGTTAGGCTGTAATTCATTATTTTCATCCTGCCAATAAAGCCCGTCAAAGACCTGGCTAGCGTAGGTCAGGCTGGTAATGTCATTGGCCTTTTGATTATCCAGGGTTGTTAAGGGATACTTGGCTGGAAAATGGATCTGATTGGCTGAGCGGGTACTTGCTTGATTCTGATCGCTACTTTTCGCTTGATCAACTTGACAAGCGACCAAGAAAAGACATAGCAAGCTAGTCAATAGCGCTTTCAGTAAGCTTCGCATGCATTTGATACTCCTCTATTTTGTCTTTCTCTTCATAAATGGGTTAAAGAACTTAGCAGGGAGGCTTATATAAACCACTTCAGCCAATACTAAGTTAACCACACTAGCAATTAATAAGGTCAGTAATAACCCACCCGTTACCATAGCTAAAATTGCTTGCCTACCGAGTAGTGGAATGAGGGCTAATTGGGCCAGTAAAACATTAAACACTAAGGCAACAGCATCACTGAACAGAATTTTTCCTATGGACTTCCCAGCCTTTCCCCGTAGATAGCCATAGACTGAACAGGTAAGACCCATCATTACTCCAATAATAATATGGGCAGGTAGGGTCAGCGGGAAACCTGATAAGAGAGCGGTCAAGCCATGAGAAAGAAGCCCCAGCAAGAACCCATAGCCTGGTCCTAGAATAATCGCCCCTAAAAAGGCAGGAAAAGAGTCTAAGGCAATACTGCCTAGAAAGTGAACATTGGCTCCAATAGTTGCAATAGCTAAAAGTAAGGCAGTTAAAATATTGGCATGTAAATTTTTCATAAGTAATCCTCATTTCATTTTTGTTTTTTTCGCTGGACGAATCCAGCTTATCCTAAAGCATGGCTTAGCGGCTATCAGCTACTAATGAGCATCATTAACATCGACAAAGCCATGGCTAGACTGGCACTGGTATATAATAAGGCGATGCTGGCTTTCACTTGCTGGGGACCGATCAACTTTTGTGGGTCTCCAATGGTCGGTTTTTCAATGGGCTGGCCATGGTAGACATGGGTTCCACCTAGCTGAATACCCAAGGCCCCAGCAGCTGCTGCTTCTGGATAACCCGCATTGGGGCTGCGGTGGGCGCGGCCATCCCGAAAACTGATCTTCCAAGCACCAGCCATATCTAAGCCCAAAAGGCCACTAGCTAAAACAATCAAAAGGCAAGTAAGCCGGGCTGGAATATAATTTGCTAAATCATCCAACTTAGCCGCAAAGTAACCAAAATACTGATAACGGTCATCTAAGTAGGCAATCATCGAATCTAAAGTATTGATTCCCTTATAGAGGAGCCCACCCACCGGGCCAAATAAGATCACGTAAAATAAGGGGGCTGCAAAGCCATCACTTAAGTTCTCAGCAACAGTCTCAATGACGGCTTGGTAAACTTCTTCCTCACTGAGCTGACTAGTTTCTCTCCCGACAATCCGACTCAGTTGTTGACGTCCCGCCTGTAGGCCACCTTTCTTCATCGCCTCTAAGACTCCATTAGCCTCATCAGCTAATCCCTTGACAGCAAAACAGGTATAGGTGAGATAGATCCATACAAGCGCATAGAGAATGGGCGACAAGCGCTTAGCTCCATAGAGTATGAGGGAGCTAACCAACAAAATGATAATTAAGAGCAAGAAGACTAAGACCCCACCTAAAAAAGTTTGGGTCATCGGCTTTTTCTTGTCGAACTGGCTAACTCTCTCATAACCACGAATAAAGCGGCCATAGAATTTAACCGGGTGAGGCCAGTTTGGGGGATCAGCCAGCCATAGGTCTAACAGGAAGGCCAGCAAACGATAAATAGCAAGCATCCTTTACCTCTCTTTCTTTAATTCACTCATAAAATATCAGCCAAGGCTTGAAGTAAAGCCTGGTTTTCTTCCTTAGTCCGAACAGCCAATCGGTAGTAACCAGGTCCCAGGCCCTTGAAATCAGCGGTCTGTCGCAAAACAATGCCCTTTTCCAGTAAGTTTTGGGCCAGGTCTTTAGGCCCTTGGATTAAAAAGAAGTTAGCTGCACTAGGAAAGACTTTCAAAGCTGGAAAGCTTTCCAGGCCTGCCTGCAATTCTTTTTTAGCAGCAGCTAAATAATTCAAAGATGCCTGGCGATAAGGGGTTAAGTCAGGCATTTTCTGGCCACAGACTTCCGCCAAGCCATTAACTGACCAAGTCAGTTGAGCCGCTTTTAAGTCATCCAAGAGGGTCTGCTTACTGGTCATGGCTACTCCTAAGCGCAAGGCAGGCATGGCATAGAACTTAGTTAGGGAGCGAATGATCACCAGCTTTTCTTCCCTTTCTACTTGTCCTAACAGCGAATAGTTGTCTTGGTCAGGCAGGAAATCAATAAAAGATTCATCCACCACTAAATAACCACCCCTGTCGCTGATACCCTTTAATAAATCCCTCAATAAGTTGAACTCATATAAGGACCCAGTGGGATTATTAGGCTGGCAGAGCCAGACTGAAAAAGCCCTATTCCCAGCTTCTTGGTCCGCCTCCTGCTTGCGGTGGCTATCTAACCAGGGCCAAAAATCTTCTAAGTCAAGGGTAAAATCATTTTCTGCCTGGGTCAGATAGGACCAATGTGGGCGCTGGTACTTCTTAGCACTAGCTGCGTACTCATTAAAACAAGGTTCAATGGTCACCATGGGATAAGGCAAGGCAAAGGCCAAAAGATCAATCAATTCTGCCGCCCCATTGCCCACCAGTAAGTGGTCATCGGACACTTGATAGAAGTCCGCCAGTGCTTGGCGTAAATCCCGATAGTTGTAATCCGGATAGCGATCTAACTGATCCAAATGGGAAACGATGGCCTCCTTAAAGGCTTGGGGTAAGCCGAGGGGGTTAATATTGGCGGAAAAGTCCAAGGCCTGGGTCATATCCCTTTCCATTACCTGGCTAAGCTCCTTTAAATTTCCACCATGTTTTGGCATCCTTCATCCCCCTCTTCAATAGCCTCGATTAGCCGGTCCAAAAATAAAGTTAGGTCAATCGCATAGCGATAAATCTTTCCCTGGGTAAAGTGACAATCAAAATATTTCACTTCCAAATTTAAGAGCCGGCTGACCAATAAGCGCAGCCACCCATGGTGCCCCAGTAAAAAATAGCTTCCCTCATCACTAGCAGAGCTAAAGACTCTAAATAAGGCCCTTAAGACCCGGTCTCTAAAGGCAAAATAGCTTTCTGCCTCAGCTGGAGTAGTAAGAAAGGGTTGGTCAATATATTCCCACCAGGTCTTAGGATCCAGGGCTTCAATTTCTTGGGCCGTTTTGCCTTCCCAGACACCCAAATCACGTTCATTCAGATCAGCTTCCTGGGTCCAGGGAAAGGCCTGGAAATTATTTTCAGCTTTTAAGCTGTCTGCAATAATCTGGGCAGTTTCTTGGGTCCGCTGCATCCTAGAGGTTACTAAACGGTCAATTCTTTTTCCGCTTAGTGCCTGTCCCAAAGCCTGGGCTTGTTGTTGTCCCAGTGGGGTCAAATGCGGGTCCAGTCTGCCATAAAATTGACCGTCAACATTGCGAACACTTTGGCCGTGCCGCGCTAAATAAAGCTCCATCAAAGCCCTCCTAAAGCCAGTAAACCTAAAAGAAATGTGATCTCACTCAAAGGCCCCATACACCCCACCGTGTCCCCGCTCATGCCGCCTAAGAGATGATAAATATGGCGGCGGTAGAAGAGGACAACTACCGTGGTTAGCCCATAGGCCAAGAGCGCCTTGACACCAATAATGAAAAACAAGATCACCAGCGTTAACAATTGGCCCAGTAAGATTCCCCATTTGGGGGTCCCTACCATCATTTTTCCCATACCATTGGGGTTGTAGCCTGAATAAACCAGCTGCCAGTGGCCTAGGGCAAGCATGGCGCGGGAAATCACTCCCAGACTAATAATCAATCCTATCTGAGATACTAATCCATGAAGGCCATTTAGGACCTCACTCCCAAGCACGTAGTATAACAAATAATAAAAGATCAAGGCAATGCCACCAAAGGCCCCTAAGCGTGAATCCTTCATAATCCGTAACATATCCTCTTTTTTTCGCGCTGAGAAGATCCCATCACAAGTATCAGCCAAGGCGTCCATATGAAAGCCACCGGTGATTATCGTCTCAAAAATAAGGACTAGTAACCAAACGACATGGATCGGTAACACATAAGCCAGGAGAGCATAAATGAAAGCCAAGAGACTAAAGAGCAAGGCCCCAAAAAGCGGTAGTAAATAGATCCCCTGACGGTAGCGCTCTAGCGGATGGTCGACGGCAATAGGAATAGGAATCCGGGTAAAAAATTGAAAATAAATGATTAAAACTTTAATCATGGCTTCACCTGTTTTTTTAGTCCCATAATGGCTAAGTAGACCTCATCACTAGCAGCAGCCAGTTGCTGGTTGACTTGGCCGTAAAAATCAACAAATAAGCGGCCCAGCTGGCTAGCCGGGGTCACGCCCCAACCGGTTTCATTAGTTACCAACCATAAGCTGGCAGAAGTCTCTTGAGCCGCTAGAAGCAGGTCAGCAACTTCTTTTTGGAAATAGTCAGAAATAGCGCTAATCTCTTCAGCATTAAGGCTTGCGATCTTCTGGTCAAAGTCTTCTGGGCTGGTCCCCTGCTTTTCTAAATAAGCGAAGAAAAGATTAGTTAGCCAGAGAGTCACACAATCGACTAGGTAACCATCATAAGACTGACTAGCTATCCAAGCCGGTAAATCTTGAAAGCGTTCAACCGTTTCAAAACGAGCTGACCGCTTGGCCTGGTGAGCCAAGATACGTCGTTGCATCTCCTTATCCGTATGCTGGTTGGCCTGGGTGGCGATATAGCAAAGACGCTTAGCGGAAGAAGCCAGGGCCATTTCTTCAGCCAATTGGGTCTTACCACTCTTGGCCGCCCCAGATATTAGAATAATTTTCCCCATCTTAAACCATCTCTCCCAGGTCATAAACTTCCTCAAAATGATCCACTAAGAAGCTTCCTAATTGGTCGGTCCCTACAACGACCAGGGCGGTCGCTGGCCCGGCTGAATCTTGGTGGATAGCTAAGTCTTCCCCTTGGGGATTAGCCTTAAAGCTTAATTGGTTACAGTCAGCCACCTGTCCCGCTTCATTCAGGGCTCCCTTAGACCCGATTGGACAAATTTCATGAACCAAGTCCGGGCGACTCAGTAACAGGTCAATGTCCTGATAAGAAACGAGTTTATCCATCTCATCGAGGACGGCTTGGCCACAGCGGGGACGTTTTAATTGAAAGACCCGGTCACCGCTAACAACCCGTTTAATCCATAAGCCTTCATTGTTTGCTGCTTTTCCCATCAGGACCACGCCCAAAGCGGACATGGAAGTTACCATATTCTCTTCAGTGGACCCATTGACTTGGATATGGGGAAAACCGGCCCGCTTGAGTTCCGCTTGAAAACCTTCTTGATAGGCCAATCCCGTGGGATTCATTTCATTATTAACCAAATAAAATGCCAAGACCGGTTCCGCATTCACTGCCCTAAGCTCAATCAAGGGCACCCGTAAGGCAGTTTGAGCGGTTAAGGGATTAGGAGAGGCTAATTGGTCATTAGGCTTCTCACCGATACTAGCTGAACTATCACAGGCAAAGACCAAGTAATCTTCTTCTGCTCTTTGCTTAGTGAGTCCAAGAGGAAACATTTCTTCGATAGCAAGCAAGGTTAAATCACGATATTTCAATAGACTACTCCTTAATTAAAAAGTGCAAAGTAAAAGACTTTTGTAAAGAATTCCCCCTACAAAAGTTCTCAGCAAATACAAGATATAGTTCACTGATTAGAATTATAGCACAAAATATGGCCATGATTTCATTTTTTAAAGCTTTAATGGAAACAATTTCTTTGCTTCCACAGTACCGAACTTTTAATCAACGAATCGCTCTTCAAAAATAATTTTTCTATGAAACTTCTTTATAAATAAAAAAATAATATCAAACTTTTAGAATTTCGATCACCTTTTATGTGAAATGCATATTAACACCCCAGGCTGGGATTTAGCTATACTCCTATACAAGTGAAAAAAGGAGATTTTGTAAATTAATTTTTAATTTTTAGGAGTGATAGATAATGAAAACATCCCTGATAGGCTACCCTCGTGTAGGACGACTTAGAGAACTAAAATTTGCCACTGAAAAATATTTCCGCCAAGAAATTACCGTCGACGAGCTCGAAGCAACCGCCCAAGCTATCCGTAAAGATCAATGGCTTAAGCAAGCTCAAGCAGGCATCGACTTTATTCCCGTTAATGATTTTTCCTACTATGATAACCTCTTGGATGCTGCTTTCCAATTGAATATTATCCCTAAACGTTACCAAGAACTCGAGCTCTCTGATCTCGATACTTATTTTGCCTTGGCTAAGGGTTATCAAGGACCAGCTGGCGACGTGAAAGCCCTAGCTATGAAAAAATGGTTCAATACCAACTACCACTACATTGTGCCTGAGTTCGATAAGGACACTGAAATTCGCTTCCACACTGAACGCCTCAAGGCAATTATTGAAGAAGCCAAAGCCTTGAAAATTAGCGGCAAAGTGGTCTTCCCTGGGCCCTTCACCCTTTTAAAACTATCCCGTTACCGCGGTCAAAGCCAAGCCCAAGATTTTCTCACTGGCCTTATTACTGCCTACCAAGATCTCGTAAAACTGCTTAATACAGAAGCGATCCAATGGTTGCAACTGGATGAGCCTTATCTAGTCCATGACTTAACTCATGAAGACATCAAACTATTCAAGGACCTCTACCAGGGCTTACTTAGCCAAAAAGACCAGCTCAAGGTCCTCGTCAATACCTATTTTGGCGACGTAAGAGATGTTTATCAAGAACTCACCAACTTAGCGATTGATGGTATCGGTTTAGACTTTATTGAAGGGAAGAAGAGCCAAGAATTGGTCGAACACTACGGCTTCCCCAAAGATAAAACCCTCTTTTTAGGTCTAGTCAATGGGAAAAATATTTGGCGCAATAACTACCAAAGTTCCCTTGCCCTGATTAAAGACCTCAAGAGTCAAGGAATCGATCTTGTTCTTTCCACTTCTTGTTCCCTACTCCATGTTCCCTATAGCTTGGAAAACGAAAGCGCCCTAGCAGAGAAATATCAAAAACATTTTGCCTTTGCTGAAGAAAAACTTGGCGAATTAAATGACCTCAGTCAGTTAATTGACACAGATTTTCATAATGACCCTCGTTTCCAAGCCAACCAAGCCCTCTTTACCGATCGGCCTGACAGTTATGATCCTAAGGTGCAAGAACGTCTAGCAGCTATCCCCCAAACAGCCTACCAACGCTCAATACCTTTCGACGAGAGAGAAAAAGCTCAAAAAGCATTCTTTAACTTACCTCTCTTTCCAACAACAACTATCGGTTCTTTCCCTCAAACCAAGGAAGTTAAGCTGAAGCGCAAGGCCTTTAAAAACGGCGAAATAAGCCAAGCAGACTATCAAAACTTCCTCAAAGAGAAAATTAAAGATACCGTCCACCTGCAAGAAGAGCTGGGGCTAGATGTTCTAGTTCACGGGGAATTTGAAAGAAATGACATGGTCGAATACTTTGGTGAACAGTTAAATGGGGTCTTATTCACTGAAAAAGCCTGGGTTCAGTCCTATGGTACCCGCTGTGTCAAACCACCAATTATCTGGGGCGATGTATCACGTGCTCAATCAATGACTGTTTCCTGGTCAGTTTATGCCCAATCCCTCACCAGGAAACCAATGAAAGGGATGTTAACTGGTCCCGTAACTATCCTTAACTGGTCCTTCCCTCGAGAAGATATCTCTGTTAAGGAATCAACCTTGCAACTAGCCCTAGCCATCCGTGATGAAGTGCTTGACTTAGAAGCTAATGGCATCCGCATCATCCAAGTTGATGAAGCTGCCCTGCGGGAAAAACTGCCACTCCGGCAAAGTGACTGGTACACAGAATATCTCGACTGGGCCATTCCAGCCTTCCGCCTCGTTCACAGTGGCTGTCACAAGGAAACTCAGATCCATACCCACATGTGCTATAGCGAATTCACCGATATCATCCCAGCCATCGATGCCATGGATGCTGATGTGATTACCTTTGAAGCCTCACGTTCTAACTTAGAAATTTTGGATTCCTTAAAAGAAAATCACTTCACTACCGAAGTAGGTCCTGGAGTCTACGATATTCATTCCCCACGGATTCCTAGTGTCGGTGAAATCAAGGAAGCCTTGGATAAAATGCTTGAAAAAGTTAAGCCTGAAAAACTTTGGGTCAATCCCGATTGCGGTTTAAAAACCCGGGGCGAAAAAGAAACCCAAGCAAGCCTCAAGCACTTAGTCCAAGCAACAAAGGAGTTGCGTCATGAAAACCAAGGAATTGTTTAAGGGCAAGACCCTCTTCACTTATGAGGTCTTCCCCCCCAATGCCAAATCGTCTTCATCTAGCATCTATAAAACCTTAGATGGTTTAAAAGAACTCGATCCCGATGCCATCAGTGTGACCTGCGGAGCCTTGGGTAGTGATAACCGCCTAAAAAGTATTGAGATCGCCTCTTTAATCAAAAATTATGGGATTGAAAGTATCATCCACCTGCCCTGCTTGTATGAAAGCCGGGGCAGTATTGATGACAAGTTAGCTGAATTACAAGCGACAAATATCGAAAATATCCTAGTCTTGCGGGGCGATCCTAAGCCTGGTCAAAGCCCCAAAGAAGATTTTCCCTACGCGGCTGACCTCATTCGCTACATCAAGTCAAAATACGATTTCAATATTCTTGCGGCCTGCTATCCAGAAGGCCATGTGGATTCACCTGACCCTATTACCGATATCCGCTATCTCAAAGAAAAAGTTGATGCCGGTAGTGACCAATTAATCAGCCAACTCTTCTTAGATAACGATTATTTTTACCGTTTCCTGGAACGGGCTGACCTAGCCGGCATCAATGTTCCCATTGAAGCCGGGATTATGCCAGTCACCAATAAAAAGCAAATTGAAAACATGGCTCGGATTTGTGGCGTACAAATTCCTGATAAATTCCGTCGCGCTATGGAGAAATATCAAGACAACCCCCTAGCTCTACGCGATGCTGGTCTGGCCTATGCCATTGATCAAATTGTTGACCTGATTAGCCATGGCGTAGATGGGATCCACCTTTACACCATGAATAATCCCTACGTCGCTCGTTACATCTACCAAGCCGTTAAAAATTTATTATAGAAAACAAAAAGCCCTCCTGGCTCAACAAAAGAGCTAGGAGGGCTTAGTTATTGTTTTTTTATTTAATTAAGGTACCATTTTGGCCTTTAATACCTTCTTCAGCTTTTTCTAAGGAGGTGATAATGGCTTGATTACCTGGTTTTGATTCCACAAAGCCTAGAGCAGCCTCAATTTTTGGCTTCATTGAGCCTTCAGCAAACTCACCGGCTTCAGTATATTCTTTGGCTTGGTCGACACTCAATTCATCCAGCCATTCTTCATTTTCTTTACCAAAGTTGATTGCCACTTTTTCTACCGCGGTTAAAATAATCAACAAATCGGCTTCAACGAGTTCAGCTAATTTAGCACTTGAAAAATCTTTATCAATGACAGCTGGGACCCCGTCATAACCGTCTTCTGCTTCAACTACTGGTATGCCACCACCACCGGCAGCAACAATAATATTACCTTGGTCAAAAGCATCTTGGATAAAGGCCTTTTCAACAATATCGATAGGCTTAGGTGAAGCTACCACCCGACGGTAACCCCGACCTGCATCTTCTTTCACTGCAAATCCTTTGTCACTTAGGGCTTGAGCTTCCTCTTCACTATAGAAAGCGCCAATTGGTTTAGTTGGATTATCAAAGGCTGGGTCATCCTTATCTACCACAACTTGAGTAATCACTGATGCAACAGCTTTGTCAACACCACGTTTATTTAACTCATTTTCAATGGCATTTTGCAAATGAAAGCCAATATAACCTTGACTCATAGCCCCACATTCAGGGAATGGCATTTCAGGTGTGCCGGCATCAGTTTTTGCAGAAACGTCCATAGCAAGGTTAATCATTCCGACTTGCGGTCCATTTCCATGAGAAACGATAATTTCATTGCCCGCTTCAATTAAATCCACAATGGATTGGGCAGTCGTTTTTACTGCTTCTTTTTGTTCATTTGGAGTACTTCCTAGGGCGTTACCACCCAAAGCTAATACTATCTTACTCATATTTTTCCTCCATTCTTATTGAGACTCTTCCCTTTCAGTCCCATTTTCAAAAAATTTCAGATATGTTAATGCTTAAGTTACAAAGCTCTAATCTTCCAACTCAGTAGCTAGCTTTACGGCTTAAAGGGCGCTACCAATATTCCGTAAGAAGTCTTGAACATTGGTGACGATAGAAACTGCAGTTAGGGAGCCACGGTCAGCCAATTTATCTACCGCAAATTCTTGGACGTCAACGGTATATAAGAATACCGGTCTGACTGTATCACCAAAACGGTTGTAGGAAGGCGTCATATTCCCAGTTGCAATAGTGAAGAGAATGGCTGACATAGCAATCATGGTTGACGTTTTACGCATGTGGGAACGCATTTCATTTTGGGCATCATAGACATTATCGATACTTTCAGGTAAACCGAAGCGGTCACGGATGGTTCCAGCTAAAACAACTGGTACATCTTGTTCAATAGCTGCTTTCATGAAGCCATCTTTGACTTCACCAGATTCAACTAATTTCTTAGTTGAGCCATAGCGGCGAGCGCGGTTGATGGTGGCATACATATTGTGGTAGGTATTTTGTTCTTGGGTAAAGGTTTCTTGCCCCCAAGTGGTATCATACAAACCTTGTTCTAAGTCAAAAGCAGCTGTTTCTGTCCCACAGAAAATCGCATTGACATAGCCTTCGTTGATAATCTTAGCTAAAGCTTCACGTGAATCACGGTCCAAGACTGTAGCAGTCCCTAAAATTAAGGTCACATAACCATGTTCAGCTTCCCGCTCGTGTTCTAAGAGTTCATAGAGATTGTCATAGTCCATGGAAAAAGCAGTTTCCCGAGAGCGACCTGCACGGAAGGCAAAGGTATCCGCGTCTGCAGCCGCCTCTTGGAAACCTTCAGTCCAAACATAGATTCCTTCTGACGCATCTTCTGTCCGTCCAACAACGACCTTATCGCCTTTCTTCAGGTTTCTGAACTCGATCACATCGATATATTCCTTACCAGGTTCGTCATGGGCCACTGCGACGGTGTCCATCCGGGATTGTTCAGCCAATACCCATTTGTCATTGATTTTAAAATATTCAGGATAAATAGATAAGGCATGGTAGTTTCTAGGACTAAGACCATCTTCCACTACTTCAACTAACTTAGCATTGGGTGCGTTTTTTAAAAATTCTTGGTCAAAATCTGGATGATGAAATTCAGCAATCTTAAATGTCATTTCCCAACTCTCCCTTCGCTGCGTCAACATTGTTTTCTACTTCAACGGTTTCGTACTCCTCGTCTTCAACAGCCTTAGCCATTTCTCCTTGGGCTGGTGTTACTAAAGCTTTCTCACAAGCCACACAGAAGTCTTGCACGTTAGTCACCATCGGGTGATAAGCCATGTATTCTCTGGCAGCCCCAACCTTGTTCACCACGTTTTCTGTAACATCAATGGTATAGAAATAAACGGGACGAACCTTACCATCATCGCCTACTTTATAGCTTGAGGCTAAAGAGGCTACTGAATTCGAGTGCAACATGGTCGCAATACAAATAATCAGAGTTGCTTCATTTAAAATTTTCTTGGTTTCAGTTAAAGCCTGGCTGGTTGAGCCCATCACTTCTGGTAGCGGACCATCATCACGAATGGAACCAGACAGCACAATTGGAATATCCATCTCAGTTAAGGCTTTAATAATACCGTCCTTAACGTTACCAGCATCATTAAAGTTTTTAATTGACCCTGCTGTCCGGACCTCATTTAAGAGGTCCAAGTGGTTGTAGTGGCCCATCGGTGCATTCTCTTGAGTATAAATATTTTGCCCGAGAGCAGTATTTAAGAAGCCACCTTCCAGGTCATGGGTAGTCATGGCGTTTCCACCTAAGAGACTATGGATATAACCATTTTCAGCGAGATGTACTAAGGCGTTTCGAGTGTCATGGTCGAAGACAACTGCTGGCCCTAATACCCAGGAAATATGGCCACCATTATTCTTCTCATGCTCCATAATGTCAAAGAGCTTGTCGTAGTCTTGTGAGAATGAGGTTTCTACTGAAACACTACGTTGGGAATAAATATCTTCTGGAAAACCTTCTTTATAAACTAAGATGCCTTGGGTGCCATCTGTGGTCGATCCAGAAATAATTTTGTCACCGGCTTTGACATCACGCATCTCGCGAATAACAATATCATCATCTTCAACCACTGCCACACAGTTTAATGAGTTATATTTAGGTAAAATCCATTCTTCCCCTAACTTATATAAGGTAGGTAAATGGGTGGTTAAATAAAACTTATCAGGTAAAACGCCATCACTTTCAGCTTCCTCGTAAGTCACGCTTGGCATTTCTTGATATTTTGCTTCTTGGAAATCAGGAAATTTAAATTCTGGTATCTTATAAGCCATTATCTCTTCCTCCTTGTTAATTTTAACGATGTCGTTTTTAATTATCTTACTTGCCATTCTCCTGCTGGTAGTCAATTTGAACTAGCCGATCACCACCCTTTGCTTGACTAAGTTCTATCTTGGTAAATGCTGGTAGTTGATCATTAAGACGTAGTTGAGCAATTGGCGTAGTGATTTCACTCTCCATCAATTGGGAGAGATCATTGGCACTATGACGATCTAAGTCATTCACCAAATAATTCGCCAAGCTCCTGACTAATTCATCTTGATAGCTGAGTTTAATCTGGTTATCTTTTAGTCGTTCGGCTAAGCGATCCATTTCTAATTGAATAAGAGCTGCCATCTCACTTTTATCAAATAGCTGTAAGTAGTAAACAGCATCAAAATCACTTAGCGATTGCCCATTGACTTGCTTGGACACTTGTTTTTGATAATCTGCTTCCTCATCTAAAGTCAGGGTAGCAATAATCACTGTGTTAGAGAAATCAACATCCCGACTTTTATTGTCGCGAATTTGACCACTGGCAACTATTTGCTTGATCAAAGCAAAGATATCCGGATGGGCATAGTCAATATTTTCTAGCAAAACAACTGAGTAGGGGCGGGTTCGAATTTGTTCGGTTAAGTGGTTATTCGATTCATAACCTATATAACCTGGTGGTGATCCAATCAATTTGGTATTGGAAGAAGCATCTCTAAATTCACTCATGTCTAAAGCGATAAGATGCTCTTCACCCCCAAATAGAGCCTGGGCAATTAACCTTGCCATATAGGTTTTTCCAGTTCCCGACTCACCTGCTAGTATCAAAGAAAGTAGGGGCTTGGTTTGATTAAATAAGCCGGACCGACTCTGGGTAACCAGGCTAATGATTTTGTCGATTAAATCATCTGCACCAACAAAATTTTCCCGCAGGTCACTTTCGATTTTAGCAATTTGAGCAGCAGGATCTGATTCCATTTCTGCCTTAGGCATATGAGCTAGTTGGGCAACCACTTCGCGAATTTCATTGATTCCCACATCTGCCGATACATTATAGTAGGGAGTACTTTGTTCAAGTTCTTCTAAATCGGCCTTGGTGCTTTCCTCTTCAGCTAAATAAGCACTCATTTTATCTAAATCGCGCTCGTATTGAGCTTCCATTTTTTGTTGACTCAGGGTTTCTAGTTCACCCTTCAAACGCGTGATTTCTTGGATGCGGTCTTTTTCTTTATGGTAATTCGCTAATTCTTGGTCAAGTAGCTTTTCTTGCTCAGCTACCTGTTTCATTAATTCTTTGAAGCGATATTGACTCACTTGGTCACTTTCATTTTTCAAGCGGGCCGCTTCAGTTTCCATTTTATTGAGTTCAGCCTCAAGGTCTTGAATCTTTTCAGGCAGTTCATCCGTATACATTCTCACCATGGCTGAAGCTTCATCCAGTATATCGACAGCAACATCCGGTAGTTTGCGATTGGGCAAGTAACGTTTCGACAAACGGACAGCTTCCACTAAGGCAGGGTCTTTAATATTAACCTGGTGGAAAGATTCGTACTTGGACTGGATTCCTCGCAGAATGGACAAGGTGGCAGCTTCTGAAGGCTCTTCAATGAGCACCTTTTGAAAACGTCGGTCTAGCGCCAGGTCTTTTTCGATATAGAGTTTATATTCATCGGTCGTTGTCGCACCAATAGTCAAAATCTCTCCCCGC
This sequence comes from Aerococcus urinae, assembly GCF_001543175.1. Classification (NCBI taxonomy): domain Bacteria; kingdom Bacillati; phylum Bacillota; class Bacilli; order Lactobacillales; family Aerococcaceae; genus Aerococcus; species Aerococcus urinae. The sequence continues at coordinate 274,201 of NZ_CP014161.1, read as the reverse complement.
GCTAGCATAGGTTTAAGGATGTTTGAGGTATCCATGGATCCTGAACTATTTCCAGCTCCGACGATATTATGAAGCTCATCAATAAAGAGAATGATGCGTCCCTTAGAATCTTTGATGATAGCAAGGACTTCTTCCAAGCGTTCTTCAAAGTCACCCCGATATTTAGCTCCTGAAATTAGGGAGGTAATATTTAAGGCAAAAATAATTCGATTCTTTAACTTATCCGGTACTCGGCCTTGAACAATCCGTTGAGCTAAGCCCTCAACAATAGCAGTCTTTCCTACGCCAGCCTCCCCAATCAAAACAGGGTTGTTCTTAATCCGCCGGGACAGGATTCGGATCACACTCCGCATTTCCTGGTCACGACCAATAATTGGATCAAGGCGGCCTTCAATAGCTTCTTGGGTAAGATTACGTCCGTACTTGAGTAATTGTTTCAAGTCTGCCTTAGAAATACCTTCTTGAAACTTATCAGTCTCTCTTTTAGCCATGGCTTGTTCATAGAAGTCAGCAGTGATCTCAAAGAGGGCCAATAATTTAGCACTAGCAAAATCTTCGTCTTTCATTAGTGCTAAGAAAAGATGGTCTAAGGAGACCCGGCTTTCAAACTGAGCACGTGACACTTGTTCGCTAATCAAAAGCAAACGCTGATAATTCCGGCTGATGTAGAGATTTTTAACCCCTTTAGGACTCCGTAATTTATCCACTGCGGTATCCACTTGTTCTTTGAGTGGCCCCAACATGATTCCCTGGTCGGTCAATAATTTAATCACCGAGTTTTCATCTTGGTCTAAAATCGCCTTGAGCAAATGGAGTTCAGTGACTTCGCTGTGCTTTTTATTTATGGCTAAGTTTTGTGCTTCTTTAAGCACCTGCATGGCTTCCTGAGAATACTTTTCTGTGTTCATTTCCTCCCTCCTTTCTACATTTCTTACTAAGCTAAATTACTCGTTTATTTATAATTTACTATAAAAATATATTTTTATTAAGCGATTTCATTTAGCTTTCTCCTAGTTCGTTTTTATTAAGGCTATTTATATACAAAAGGCAATATTTCTTATTCTTTTTTACTTTATCCAAACTAAGAGAAAGTATAGTTTCTTAACTAAATTTATCGATACACATTACTTATCTTTTTTGGCACCAGGGAAATATTTAGGGTTTGTAAAGAAGTCATCTGTCAATTCTCTGACTTCACCACTGAGCATAATCATCCCTATCATATTAACAAAGACTACTAATCCTAGGGTGAAGTCTAAGAATACTCCAGCGCCTTCAAACGTCACAAAGCCCCCAAGAAGAACCATAAAGCAAGCCAAGAAACGCATTAACTTACCAAAGTGAAGTCCGAATAGGTATTCACCTAATCTTTCTGCATAGAAGACAATAACGATAACCGTTGAAATAACAAACATAAATAAGGAAATAGCTATGATAACTGTACCTATACTACCGAAAGCATTGTTAAAGGCTCTTTCAACAGCAATATCTTTTAGGGCTGGATTCTTATAATTTCCAGAAAGCATAACTACTAAAACAGAAATGGTACATACCATTAAGGTAGTAGAAACAACTTCAAAGATCCCCCATAGCCCCTGGCGTACAGGGTGGTCAGTAACAGCAGTAGCATGCGCATAAGCAGCTGAACCCATACCAGCTTCATTGGAATAGGAACCGCGTGCAGCACCCGCTTTAAACATTTCTAAGAATGCTCCCCAAGCACCACCAGTAATCGCAGCTTGTGGGTTAAAGGCACTTGAAAAGATAGCAGAAATAGCATCAGGTAAATTCTGAATATTCATAAAAATAACAACCAGACCACAAATCACGTATAATCCAGCCATAAATGGAACTAATTTCTCAGTAATTTGTCCAATCCGTTGAATACCACCATATACAACAAGAACAACTAAGACAGTTATCGCAGCAGCAGATATAGGACGAGAAAGCCCTAATTGTTCTAGAGGTGCTGTAGCAGAAATCGTTTGAACTGTGATTGACGGTAAGATTTCTAACATGAAGAAGAATGCAACCAGGAAGCCCATGATTTTACCAAGGTTCCCCTTAATACCATTTTTAAAGGTATAGGCTGCACCCCCGACATAATCTCCTTCTTCATTAACTTCCCGATATTTAATCCCCAAAACAATTTCAGAAAACTTAGTAGCTTGACCAATAATACCTGCTACCCACATCCAAACAATTGCACCAGGTCCAGCAGTAAATATAATCGCCGGCGCAACCACAATGTTAGCAGCTCCGATTGAAGAAGCTAAAGCTGCCGATGCTGCTTGGAAGGGACTTACTGAACCTTCACCACCTACATCCGAGTCAAACATTTTGCCAAATGTTTGCTTCATTGCATAACCAAAGTGTCGAATTTGAATAAAGCGAGTTTGGTAACCAAGTATTAATCCCCCAGTAATAAGTACAATTAATATAGGCCAGTTCCAAACCCAATTGGTAAATTGAGTAATTATTTCAATAAAATTCATTTTAACCACCTCTAAATATTGGTTTTATTTTAAGGAATTGTTAATCAATAATAGCTAGAGATAGCAATTAATAAAATAAGCCGGATAGTAGAAAAGCTTTTTAGTTAAATGTCTGTCGCTAAAAGCTTTTCCCTCCGGCCTATTAATTGAATAGATAACACTAGTTTCAAACCTTACCTTGACTTCATTTCCTATTTTTAATCTTTTCAACTAGGCTAGCGATGAGTTGTGGGGAACATCACTAGCCTCTTTCAAATGATTATTTAAGTGAGCAAGAAGCCGACTAATATTATCTTAGCCGTAGACAATCTGATCCTTTGAAATATATAAGATACTATTTCCATTCAACTAAGTGTTATCCGTAACAATTACCTTATTAAGTTATGATAATGTTGCATAAACAATAGCTTTAATTGTATGCATTCTATTTTCAGCTTGTTCAAAGACATAGGATTGTTCAGATTCAAAGACTTCGTCGCTAACTTCCATTTCAGTTAAGCCAAATTTCTTAGCAATTTCTTGGCCGACTGTGGTCTTTTCATCGTGGAAGGCTGGTAAGCAGTGTAAGAAAATAGCAGTTGGTTTTGCATTTTCCATGGCTTTTTTATTTACTTGATAGTCTTTTAGTAAAGAAATTCTCTCTTCCCAAACTTCGTCTGGTTCACCCATTGAAACCCATACGTCAGTGTAAAGAACATCAGCATCTTTAGTGCCTTCTTCAACATTGTCAGTCACAGTAACAGTTGAGAAGTTTTCTTTAGCAATTTCTTCACACATTTCTACTAACTTAGGATCTGGAGCAAGTTCTTTAGGAGAGCAAGCAACGAAGTTTACTCCCAATTTAGCACAGACAACCATTAAGGAATTTGCCATATTGTTACGAGCATCGCCCATATATACAAATTTTAGACCTTTTAAGTGGCCGTAATGTTCTTCAACAGTTAACATGTCAGCTAACATTTGGGTTGGATGCCATTCATCAGTTAATCCGTTCCATACCGGAACACCTGCATATTCAGCTAATTCTTCAACAACGTCTTGGCTAAAGCCACGGTATTCAATCCCATCATACATACGGCCAAGCACACGGGCGGTATCAGCGATGGATTCCTTATGTCCCATTTGAGAACTATTAGCATCTAAGAAAGTCACGCCCATACCAAGGTCATAACCAGCAACTTCAAAAGCACAACGAGTCCGTGTCGATGTTTTTTCAAACAAGAGAACAATATTTTTACCTGTTAGGTATTTGTGAGGAACGCCAGCTCGCTTCATGTCTTTAAAGTTCTTTGAAAGATCTAATAAGTGACGAATATCACGACTGGTGAAATCAATTAATTTTAGATAACTTTTACCACGAAAGTTTTTTGCCATGAGATATTTCCTCCTAAAAATTAATGTCATTATTGCTATTACAAAAGTTCGAACTTTTTTAATTACAACTATGTTGTAATCGCTTACAGCTCTATTATAGCAGCTCACTTTTTTAATCTAGGACATCTTAGGTAAGAAATGTTGTTTGTCGTTTCTTATAATGCTTTCAAATAAAATACCCAGACTTAGTCACCGTCTCTTTTGAATTTTATTCAAGCAATTATATGGTAAAATAAACATAAGAGTGAAGAAGTTAAAAAGGTTGTGAATGTCATGCAAGGTCCTATTAATATCCAAGAACCTTCTCCCAATAATATTGATGATAACTTTATTGCATCATTAGATATTGAAAGCGACAGTTCTCCGACAAAGGCATTAATCCATAAAGAAGCTCGTTTTTTATTTATCTTATCCGGCAAAGGAAAAATAAAAATTCAAAACGAAGTTCATACGATGAAAAGAGGCAAGATTATTTCACTCTTACCTTGGCAAATTTCAGAAATAATTGCGGTCGATGAAAAAGTCACTTATTATCTATTAATTTATCGATTTGAACTCATTGAATTTATCTTAAAGGAACAGTTAAGCTATGCAAATGAAGGTCAAGATATCGTTGACTTACTTTATCAACAACATTCAATCCAAGTCGATAAAGATGACAGTCAGGTCTTCCAAAGGGCGATCCATTCCTTAAGAGATGAGATCGGCTTACGCACTGCCTCAATCAATCGGCACACAAAGCCCCTATCTTCAATGTGGATTGTCATCCAATTAGCAGAAATTATCATTTCTTACCTACGACAAATTTCTAACAATAAGACCCAAAGTATTTGTAGCGAAGAAATTTTCCGCTATATGTACCTACACTCTTCTGAAGATATCTCTTTAAATAAGCTCTCAGAAATTTTCTTTCTATCAAAATCGACAATTTCAAAGTATATCAAGAAATTAACTGGTCTAGGCTTCTATAGCCTGCTCGATGAAATGCGTTTATCTAAAGCCCAGTACTTATTACTCCATACCGATCTCAGCTTGACCCAAATTGCTGATACTTTAAACTTTAGTGATAAGTCCCGGCTATCCAAACTATTTAGCCAACACCACGGCATAAATAGTAGCCATTTCAAAGCCACCTATAAAAAAGGAGACAAGCAAATACCTAGCCGCCTAAGCCCGCGAGACCTTAAATTAATCAATTACCTGTATGAAAACTATGCCGAAGATATTACCATTGATCAACTGTCGAAGATATTTGATAGTAACCCTAAAGATATTAATTCTATGCTTAATTATTTTGTTGAAGATAATTTTTCAAATTTCTTGAATCAATTACGCGTCAATAAAGCTTGTGACTTACTTATTAAAACTGACCTAAGCATTATTGATATCGCCTATCAAGTCGGTTTTAATTCCAGCAAGACCCTGACCCGAAATTTTAAAAGGATTTTACAAATATCCCCCAGTGCATTTCGTAAGTTAAATCCTAAAGAACAAATCCGTTATTGAAAAATCTTGATAAATAACAAAAGAGTTGCCCGCAATGCTCCGTAAGCATTCCAATCAACTCTTTTTATTAATTATTCTTCTTTTGAATCAGAAAATAAGAAGCTCAGTTTAGTTTCTGAAATTAAGATCGCAACAAATATCATTACGAAACCGATAGTCTTGTATACGGTTAGGGTCTCAACCCCTAAAGCCACTGGAATTAAAATACCAAAGACTGATTCTAGAGAAAGAATTAAAGCCGCACTGGTTTCATCAGTATATTTCTGCCCAACATTTTGAAATAGGAGGGCAACTGCTGTACACATTATTGCCAAGTAAGCCAACTCTAAGAAAGTTCTCTGTCCAATCACCAGATTAGAGTTATCTTCAAAGAACAAGGTCGTTAAGCCAGATAAGACTGCTGCAGTAATGAACTGCAGAATAGTCATCAAATAAGGATCCTTGCCCTTAGAAAATTTCGTAACCGCTACAATGTGAGAGGCAAAAAACAGACCGCTCAGTAAGGCCAAAGCATCACCTAAGATTGCTTCACGTCCTTGACCCAGCACTGAATTTTCAGCACCACCAGCCATTGACACAAAATAAATTCCTACAATACAGAATGCTGCAGCAATCATGTTAAATTTATCAGGCCGATTTTTTAAAACGATCCAGGAAATAAAAGGGACTAAAACACAATAGGAAGCGGACAGAAAAGCTGATCTACCAGGATCTGTATATCCTACCCCAACTGTCTGGATAGAATAGGCAATGAAGAGAAAAACCCCAATACTTACTCCACTTTTTAAATCCTCTTTAGTCATATCACGAATTTTTTTCCAAAAGATTATCGCTAAGACCAAAGCCGCTACTGAAAAGCGAATCGCTAAAATCATATTTGGATTAACGTAATCCTGTGCGCCCTTAACTACAGTAAGTGATGATCCCCATAAAAAGGCAACAACCAGTAAAAGTAGATTACCGAGTTTTTTATTCTTTTTCTTCTTCTGGGGAGCTGGCTGATTAGCAGTTTGATTTTCTTCTTTCATGATAATTCCTCACTTTTCTTTGCAAGTGACAAGTGACAAAGTTATATCTTCGTATCACCCCCTCTTTCTACTTATCTATAAAAATTGTTAACCTCTCTCCTTAACAAATTGGCTGATCTGCTTTAAGAATAAGGCTCCTTGGTAGGCTCCACCGAAGCCATTATCGATATTCACGACACTTATCCCGGAAGAACAAGAAGTAATCATGGCTAAGAGCGTCGTAATACCTTCTAGGTTAGCCCCGTAACCCACCGAGGTTGGTACAGCAATCACGGGCGCCTCTACTAGGCCGGAAACCACACTAGGCAAAGCGCCTTCCATCCCTGCAACCACTACGAGCACGTTGGCTTGGCGAATTTCTTCTTGGTAAGATAACAAGCGATGGATACCGGCCACGCCAACATCATAAATGCAGGTCACCTGGCATCCCATCCATTCTGCTGTCACCCGAGCTTCCTCTGATACGGGGAAGTCAGAGGTTCCTGCATTTAAGATTACCATCTTGCCATGAGGAATTTTCTCACACTGGCCAATGGTAATCGTTTGAGCAGCTTCTTGATAGTCAGCTTGGGGGAAATCTGCCCCAATAGCCTCCCATTTTTCTTTAGCTACCCGGGTCACCAAAACAGGCTTATCGTGGTCAAGTAAAGACTGCATCACCCGAGCGATTTGTCCTGCAGTTTTATGCAAACCATAGACAATCTCTGGGTAACCCTTTAAATGATCGCGATCAATATCCACCTTGCTTTCACCTAAATTATCAAACATTATAAGTCCTTCCTCTATCTCTCTTTATTGATACCACTTAATAAATTAGTTTTAACGATTGAGTTTTCCATAAACATAGCCTTCAACATCTAGGGCCAGGTGTTTAAAGCCATAAACCTTAAATTGGGCTAAAATCTCATCCTTTTCTCGGAAGAATTGGTCGAACTGGTCAGGAGAGAGCTCTAGCTTAGCCAATTCATTGTAGTAGCGAACCCGAACGGGATCAAAACCCTTTTGGCGCATATAAGCTTCACTAGCTAGAATTTGCTGGACATTGTCCTGGTTAAGTGGTGTTCCGGTAGGAAAGCGTGAAATTACACTACAGCCACTTGACCGGTTCCAATTCGAAATACCTTCTTTTTTAGCCAGTTGACGGACATCATCTTTAGTAAAATCACACAGGATTAAGGGGCTTTTGATATCAAACTCTTTACGGGCCTTTAAGCCGGGACGATAATCTTTTAAATCATCTACAATCATCCCGTCCACTAATACATAGTCTTTATTTTGAGCCTTGGCGGCCTTCTGAACGGCTTGGTAAAACAACAATTTGCTGTAATACCAAATATTTTCGTCATTTTTTTGAATACGGGGATCTTCTAACTCCTTGACAGGAATAAGCTGACTTTCCACATCCATAGCCTGAGCAAGAGCTAGCGCTTCCTGGTCATCCGCCTCACTCACTAAATCAGACTGAATAATGATGGCCAAGGTGTTCTCCTTACCTAGTAATTTTCTAGCAAGATATAAGAGAAGAGTTGAATCCACTCCCCCAGAGAAAGCAACGCAGACTTGGCCCATTTCTTTTAAGAGACTTTCCAATTGCTGCAATTTCTTTTGCTCCATAATTACTCCTTACTTATTCTATTTGCGAACCGAACTTTTCTTCAATAACCACCAAGGCCTTTTGATAGACCTGACTAAGGGCTAAGTGATTATCTCTAGCCAAGTTCACCAAGTCGTCGTATTCTGGAGTGACTTTAATAATCTTTCCATCCAGATATCCGATTTTAAGCTGTAGCCAACCGCCCAATAAGGCCACTTGGGTAAACTCTCTCGCTAAAATCAAGCGTTCACTGTCATAGTAACGCACCCCAAAAGAAGAACTTTCTTTTAATAAAATTTTAGCAACGCTTTCCTTATCTTTGCTTGGGGTTAAGATCGTAATGAGAACGCCTGGACGGTCTTTTTTCATCTTTACGGGACTATAGAAAACATCAAGAACTTCTTGCTGACTCTCCAGCAAGCGCAACAAATAGCCCAATGCTTCTCCCGTCATATCATCGACTTGGCACTCAATCACTGAAACGCTTTCCCTAGCACCTGCTAGTTTTTTTTTAATAAAGCAATCCGTAAGACGTTGGGATGGTCAAATTCACGATCCCCCACTCCATAGCCAATTTTCTCTACAGTCCCTTCAACCACATCCGCATAATCATCGGCTAAAACCTTGGCGAAAGCTGCCCCGGTTGGTGTAGTTAATTCTCCCTCTGCAGTAAAAGCCGATAAAGGCACACCCACCAAGATTTCCATAGTTGCTGGTGCTGGCACCGGATAAAGTCCATGAGCAATTTCAATCTTGCCATGACCGGTAGGCACTTTTGAAAAGGTTAAGTAGTCAACATCCAAGTCTTCTAGGGCTAAACACACCCCAATAATATCAATAATCGAGTCCATGGCGCCTACTTCATGAAAATGAATCTGGTCAGCTGGCTTGCCATGGATTTTTCCTTCTGCGCGAGCGACCTCTTTAAATATGGCTAAACTCCGCTCCTTAACTCGATCAGCCAGATCACTTTCCTCAATTAATTGAAAAATCCCTTGAGCCGAATGATGGTGGTGACCGTGGTGATCATGGTCTTCATCAAGCTCTGCAAAGTTTAAGTTAAGTTTATTAGCAGTAATCCCCTTTTCATCTTTTTTGCTAAAAGACATGGAAAAATCATCAATGGGTAATTTTTTTAACTCGCTTTCGATATATTGCGGGTCTGCCCCTAAGTCAACTAAGGCAGCTAGGGTTAAGTCACCAGAAATCCCATATTCACAATTCACGAATAAATGACTCATAATAATCTCCTTTTTTCATTTAATCTCGACCATTTAATATGTTTTTATTATATCGTTGATCAATAAATTATCAAAGTATAGCGCTTTCTTTTATCATTTTGATTGTGTTAAGTTTAGTATATAATAATCTTATTCATGCCATTAAATAAACTAAAATAGTAGGGGGAGTGAACCATCAATAGTGATGAGAAAATATATTAATAAACTCAATGATGGCTTTAAACAAAATTCATTTGCTTTATCAATGGATATCCAATCAGATTCCAGCCCCACAAAACCCTTATTGCATAAAGAAGCTCGGTTTTTAATTATTATTTCAGGTCAAGGGAAAATAAAAATTAATAATACTGACTATATTATGAAAGCTGGGCATATTATTGCTTTACTACCTTTTGAGGTTTCTGAAATTGTAGAGATAACCGAAAGAGTAACCTATTATTTACTCGTTTATAACTTTGATCGCATAAAATTTCTAATGAAAGACTATTTAAATATTGACAAGGAGTCATTTGATTTATTCAATTATCTAGAAAATAATCCTTGTAAAAAAATAAGTCCTAAGGGGCGTTATCAAGTCAAACAAATTCTCACTGATTTACGTGAAGAGGTTGGACTGATTTCCACTCACACCAACCAACTTTTTCATGCCCACCAAGACTTATCTACTATTCGTAGTTTACTTAAATTAGCAGAGTTTATTATCCTCTATCAAAGAGAAAACCAACAAATAAGTAATTACACCCCTTCTTATAAAGAAATATTTGCTTATTTATTCTACAATGCTTCAAAATCGCTTCATTTAGATGAAGTCGCTAACATCTTTTTCTTGGATAGCCAGTCCTTAGAAGCAGGAATACAAGCTTATGTAGGGATCAGCTTCAAAGAAGTTTTACAAAGAATCCGTGTCTTTAAATGGCTTCATTTACAAGAAAATACTGAGTTAAATCAAGAAGAAATTTCTCTGCTATTAAACTATCCCTACAGTCAAGAAATACAGGAAGAAAGCAAAAAAATTCATTACTTAAGCCCTAAAGAATGTGAATCCTACTGGCAATTAATTGAAGCCATTACTCCTATAGCCCTTAAAGAATTGCAACCTAAAATATTAGAATTTACCTACTCTCACTTTACTGATGCTCTTACAATTGAACACCTGAGTCAAAGATTTTCCCTTAGCCCCCAAGATATCAATAGCCAACTTATCGCCTATACTGAAAGAAATTTTCAAAACTTAGTGACCCATCTACGAATAAAAAGCGTCTGTCAACGCTTACAAGCTGGGGATAAAGGCCTTAAAGAAATCGCCAAAGAAACGGGCTTTATTCATGAAAATAAACTTAAACGTAGCTTCTATACTATTATGCAAATGACCCCAGAAGCCTACTGGGAAAAATATAAGCAAGAAAAAAGTTCAAGCTGATGTTATTTTCAGCTTGAACTTTTCCTTTTTACTCGTTAAATGAATTAATCTTCATTGGATAAATTATCAAAGTAACCTTGGATGTAAACAATTGGAGTTCCTTTATCCCCACTACCACTGGTTAAGTCAGATAAGGAACCTACTAAGTCAGTAATTTGCCGTGGTGTTGTTCCTAGGCTGACATTTTTACCATCTCTATCCACATCGTCATGTTGGCTAATATAGTCAGTGATGGCGTCCTCTAAGGCTTGTCCGCTCAGATCACTGAACTCGTTATCAGCCAAGTATTTTAATTTCACTTCATTAGGAGTGCCTTCAAGACCACTGGTATAACCAGGGGAAACGACTGGATCAGCCAGTTCCCAGATATGACCCACTGGATCTTTGAAAGCACCGTCTCCATAGACCATGACTTCAATTTTCTTTCCGGTAGCTTCTAATAAGCGCTTTTGCACATCATAGACAAAGGATTTGGAATCACGCGGGAAGAGTTTTAATTCATTGCCCCCAGAGAGGTTGGTTCCTAGTAAACCGTATTCTTCATTATAACCGGAACCATCGACTGACTGGGTTAAGATTTCATCTAAACGGTAAACAGTCTTAGTCCCAGCTTCTTTAACGGTTTGTGCGGTTTTGAAACGGGTATGAATATCCGATACTAAGACAGCATCGGTATAGTCAAGAATGGCTTGGGCCTGGTTAGAAAAGATAATTTCACATTCAGCGCCTTCTTTTTCCACGCATTCGCGGTAAAGGGCCACATAGTCTACCCCAGTAAATTTATGTTTGATTTCTTCAAAGTGCGAACGGAATTCTGCTTCACTTAGGGTATCGGTCCAAGGGTTAACGCCCGACTTCACCAGGGCTTCATCACTGATTAATTCATTGCCCACTTCATCAGCTGGGTAGGAGAGTTGGATTACAACTTTCTTAGTTGCCCGGGCAACGGCTTGGAGAATATTATAGAAACGATTCCGACTATTAATTGGAAATACCACACCAATACTTTCTGATTGGAATTTTTGGTGGATATCCTTAGCGACAGCATCTAAGCTGGCATAATTTCCTTGGGCTCTGGCATAGATTGATTCGGTAATGGCCACAATATCCTTGTCATGAATGGTAAAGGGCGCCTCTTTGGCTGCATGAGTGACTGTATCTACAACAATTTGAGCTAAGTCGTCACCTTTTTTTACAATGGGTGCACGTAGGCCACGTGATACTGTCCCAACAACTCTTGACATATTCATCATCCTTTTTAATTAAATTACTTTGAGTACCTGAACATTTTACCATTATTTTCTCTGACATTAAATCATTTCTTGGTTTTTTACCCATACAAGAAAAAGGAGCAAATCATTTTTCATTTAGAGATTGGTCTTATATAGTAAATAAGAAGCTTATATGACCTAAAGACAAGTAAAAGGAGCGATTAATCGATGGGATTATTAGTTGACGGTAAATGGTATGACAAGTGGTACGATACCGAAAGTACTGGGGGCCACTTTGTCCGCAAAGACTCCCAATTCAGAAACTGGATTACTAAAGACGGCTCACCCGGGCCCACTGGGGAGGGTGGCTTTAAGGCTGAAGCTGGCCGCTACCACCTCTATGTGTCCTATGCCTGCCCCTGGGCCAGTCGTGCCCTTATTATGCGGGCACTCAAGGGGCTAGAAGATATGATTTCAATCTCGGTTGTCCATCCCCATATGGGCGAAAACGGCTGGACTTTTGAAGAAGCAGATGGTGTGATCAAGGATCCCCTCTTTGACGCTGACTATCTCTATCAAATCTATACCCATGTTGACCCTAATTATAGCGGTCGGGTCACGGTTCCCGTTCTCTACGACAAGAAGACCGATACCATTGTTAATAACGAGTCTTCCGAAATTATGCGGATGTTTAACCAAGCCTTTGACGATATTGGCGCAAAAGCAGGTGACTACTATCCGGAAAACTTGCGCGATGAAATCGACCAATGGAATGATGAAATTTATCCTAAGGTTAATAATGGGGTCTACAAGGCCGGCTTTGCAACTAAGCAATCCGTTTACGAGGAAGAAGTCGACCAATTGTTTAAGGAATTGGACCGCCTAGAGGACCACTTAAGTCAACAGGATTACCTAGTTGGTGACCAAATCACAGAGGCCGATTGGCGGCTCTTTACTACATTGGTTCGTTTTGATTCCGTTTATTACGGCCACTTCAAGTGTAATATCAGAAACTTAACTGACTACCCAGCCCTCTGGCTCTACACCCGCAAGCTCTATCAATGGCCGGGAGTTAAAGAAACGGTAAACTTTTCTCACATTAAGGAACACTATTACACCAGTCATCCTACCATTAATCCTAATGGTATCGTACCGGTTGGACCTGATTTAGACTGGTCACTTCCTAATGAATAAAGAAATAAAATCATTTGAATAAGCACTCTCACTAGCCCTCAACCCGCTACAAAAAAGGCACTCCCGAGACTAGTGGAAGTGCCTTTTTTTAATCTAATAGACCACGCTCAATCAGCTTAGGATCTAAGAACCAATACTTATGGTAATCACCACCCAGGGCTTGGAAGGTCACTGGCTCTTGGCCCTGGTCTCTTAAGTGGCCATTGAGATAATTTTTTAAGATCCAGGCATCTTCTAAACGTTGGCCTTGTAATTGAAAGACCTGGTCCAGGTAACTTTCACTGGTTTCCAGAGTCTCAGCCAGCTCCTGCTTGCTTAATCCAGTCTTTGTAAAGGCCGTTTTAAGTGCTTTTTTGGTTTCTTCTCTTTGAACTAGGGTTAAAGACATGGTCATCACTCCTCTTTCTGCCTTCTATTATAAACTTCGACCGAGAAATAAGAGAATAATCAGCCTAGTCCATGTTACAATACTGGTAAAATCAAGTGAAAGGCGTGGTTGCATGACACAAATCCTGATTGTGGAAGATAATGATGACATTAACACAATGCTTAAAGACCTCCTGTCTAAGGATTACCAAATCCAACAAGCTTTTTCCGGAACTGAGGCCATCCGACTCTTTGACCAAGAGGACATTGACCTCGTCCTCCTAGACATTCTCCTGCCTGGTATGAAAGGCGACCAAATCCTAGGCTATATTCGCCAAAAGAGCCAAATCCCCGTCATCATGCTGACTGCCCTGGGAGATAAGGACCTGGTCAGTGAATATCTCTTAAAAGGAGCCAATGACTACATCACTAAGCCCTTTAATAATAAAGAAGTCTTAGCCCGGATTACGGTGCAATTGCGGCAAAGCCATTCACAAATAAAAGACCAGTCTGACCAAGTCATTCACTTTCAAGCCATCTACTTTGATCCCCAGCAGTTTCTGATCTATACCGACCAAGAAGCTATCCGCCTAACTAAAATCGAAGCCAAGATCTTTCACAAATTGCTCAGTCATCCCAAGCAAATTTTTACCAAGGAACGACTCTATGAATCTATCTGGCAGGCTCAATATATCGCCGAGGACAACACCTTAAACACCCACCTTTCCAACCTCCGTAAGAAACTCGGTCAATTAGATCCCAGCCAGGACTATATTGAAACCATTTGGGGGATCGGCGTCAGACTAGCAAGGGGGGACCAGGATTGACCCTTCTAGTAAGCATATTATTTCTATTCTTGCTCTACCGCTATCTGAAAGTAAAAAGGGCCTTACAGGATCTAAGCCAGGACATGGCCTACCGCCGAAAAGAACAATCCAACCGCCTGCTTACAAGTTCTCTAAATGATAAAGCGGTCCATCAAGTGGTTAGGGAAGCCAACCAGCTTTTCGATGACTTGCAAACTTTGCGGATTAAAAACCTCCAAGAAAAGAATAGTCTCGATCAAGCTATCCATAATATTGCCCATGATATTCGCACTCCCCTCACTGTCGCCAGTGGCTACTGCCAGCAGCTCTTAGATTCAGAAAGCAGTTTAGAACCAACCGAAAAAGAAAAGTTATTGAAAATAAACCAACATCTCAGCCAAGTCGCCTATCGTTTAGAAGAATTACTCAGCTATCAAAAACTCATTGAAGGCCAGGTACAAGTCCAGCTCAAACCGGTAGACCTCAGTCAAGTCGTAAAGGAAAACTTACTCCATTACTACGACCGACTGAATGCTGATTTTCAGATTCACTTAGCCATAGAGGAAGCTTGTTATATTGACAATAACCCGGACCTTTTGAACCGGATCCTGGATAATTTACTGGGTAATGTGATTAAGCATGGTCACTCCACCTTAAGTATCCAGGTCAAAAAAGACCAGGATAAGGTCCGCTTGACCATGTCCAATCAAAGTCAGCAAGCCGTTCAACATCTAGACCAATTAACTAAGCGTTTCTACGCAGAAAACCTTGCCAACGACCAACTTTCCTCAGGTTTGGGCCTCTTTATCATCCAAGAGTTAGTCGATCTCACTAAGGGACAACTTACCATGACCTACCAAAAAGGGACCTTCACCAGCCAAATCACTTGGCCAGCCAGTCAACTTAAAAATTAAAAAATAACCGACGACCAGATTTAGAAGCTTATTCTAAATCGAAGCGGTCGGTTTTTCATTACTCATCTATTGGTCGTTTTTAGAAATCGCGCTGTTTAAATGACACTAGGGCGATCAAGAGACAAGCCGCAATCACTAAGAGGGCTAGGGGAGTAAATTCTAAGAAAAATTCACTGTCCAAAGTTAAGGCTCCGGCTTGGTTGAGCATACTTTGGAAATTCAGGTAGGCGAAAATTTTGTTTTCAGTAAAGTAGGCAATCTGAACGACTGTTAGCACCAAGGGCACGACAATAGTCGCTAAGATACTCCACACATTGGAGAGGGTTAGGAAAATAACCAGCATCGTCACCGCAAAAACCCCTTGGAGGGAGAGATACTGCACCAGAAACACCCTAATAAAATCACTGAGCCACTCTAAGCTCAAGGCATCAAAGCCATTCGTAAATCCCGCTACCAGGTAGGTCGTTCCGTAATAGAAGATGAATTGCAGGGCTGTCACCATGAGGAAAACACAATACTTAGAAAAGAAATAATGGGTCCTGGGCATCCCGCTACTAATAATATTCTTTAAGGTGCCGCTATTTAAATCGGCCCCCACGGTCATATAAAAGAGAGGGAGAGAGAAATAGATTAGAAAGGCGGCCATAGTTGACATCGCCATAACGGCTTGGTGACTAGTCCAGGCCATTTCTCGGATAAGATCGGTTCTTTGGGCGATTTCCTGAGCGTTTTGCTCAGAGACTGTCATCGAGAAAACGCCCTTATCCCAGACACAAAAGGCGACCACCAGAATCAAAACCAGCTGGGTAATGTAAAATCCCTTGCTATGAAATAATCGATAAAAATCTGCTCTTAACATGGTCTATTGGTCTCCTTTCTCTTCGACAATACCAGTAAAATAATCCTCCAAATTTTTGTGAGAAAAATAAATGGCATCGATAGGCACATCTGCCTGACTAAATAGCCTCATGTAAGGTTGAATCTTTTGGTCAGAGGTGAAAATATGAATGGTTTCTTCATCCACCACTTTAAAATTCGATTGCCCTTGTTCAGACAATAAACGGCTGGCCTGGGGAACTTGACTGGTTTGTAAGACAATATACTCCCGGTTCATTTGCTCAAATTCCTCTTTAGTCAATTCTTGGATAAGTCGCCCCTGGTTAATGAAGCCAAAGCGGCTAGCCGTTTGATAAAGTTCAGAAAGAATATGACTAGAAATGATAATAGTCATTTGCTTTTCCTGACTTAAGCGTTTAACTAATTGACGGAAATGGCTGATGGCAATCGGGTCTAAGCCATTAATGGGTTCATCGAGAATTAGTAGGTCAGGCTGGGTTAATAAGGCAATCCCAATGCCTAATTTTTGTTTCATCCCCATAGAAAAGGATTTATAGGCTTTCTTGCGGTCTTGGGTCAGGCCAACCAAGTCTAAGGTTTCCTTTACCACCCGATCCTCATCAACCACCCCACGTAATTTACAATAATAGTGTAAATTTTGCTCTGCAGTTAAGGCGTCATAGGCGACGGGACTTTCAATGACTGCCCCGGTGCGTTCCAAGGCCTTGGTCCACTCCCGGCTACTTCCTGAATGGAACAAGGACACTTTACCCGAGCTTGGTTTGATCAAACGGACAATTGCTTTGAGCAGGGTGGTTTTTCCTGCCCCATTACGGCCAATTAAGCCATAAATTTCTCCTGCCTTAAGACTTAGAGACACTTGGTCTAAGGCTACTTGCTTGCCATAAGTCTTGGTCAGCTGGTCAACTCTTAGCACTTCTTCCATGCTAATCCCTCACTTTCATATCTGATCTCTTCTTGACACTGTTTATTATGCCAGCCGCTTCTCAATAGATTCCCAAGCAATTCTAAAGTCTTTCTAAAGAAATGGAAACACGCAAAAAGGAGCTGTGACTGGGGACTGCCTACCTATCAGTTAGGCAGAGTTTTCCACTTAGCAACAGCTCCTGTTCAATTATTCAGTTTTTATCCACAGACCGCTCTCTCATACAGACGGTTTTAGCGTTTTTCCTCAAATTATCCCCAAGAAGGCATTTTCTAGGCTTCTTGGAAAACAATATCCACTAATTCTTCCGCAGTGACATCACCGAGGTATTTATTTAAGTCTAGATCACTTAAGGCATCAACCATGGCTTGACGGTCGTATTTGACACCATCCAAGGTTTCTTCCACATCAGAAATTTCTCCTAGACCGAAGAAGTCCCCGTAGATCTTTGCTTGGCTAATGACTCCCTTAGAAACATTCAAACGCAAGTCCACAAAGCCGAAGGGGAATTTATGTGAACCTTGGATATCAAAGTCAGGGGATTGGCCATAATTCCACTCCCAGTTTCCCATCCGTTCAGCCCGTAAATCCATAACTCCTTGCCAAATTTCAGGGGTTAATTTTAACTCAGGCACTTCTTCACGACTTTCAACCCCAAAGATTTCGAGTAGGATCCGGTCACGGAATTCTTCTGTGGAAAGGTTCTTGTACTCCTCGTCGACAAAGGGTTTGATATTGGTTACCCGTGAGCGAACCGACTTAATCCCTTTGGATTCGAATTTTTCTTTACGGGGTTTCAGGGCATTGTTGACCTCATTTAAGTCCGCATCAAATAGAATGGTCCCGTGGGCAGTCATCCGACCGTCCTTAGCGTACATAGCGTTACCAGAAAATTTTTGGTCGCCAATCACTAAGTCATTACGACCCTTTAGGGCAGCGCCTTCCACCCCCATCTTATGGAGGGCATCGATCACCGGTTTAGTAAAGGAGGCAAAGTCACGGAAACTGCCATCATCATCTTTAATAAAGCAGAAGGAAAAGTTACCTCGGTCATGATAAACCGCTCCCCCACCGGACATGCGACGAACCACTTGGATATTATGCTCATCCACATAACGTTGGTTAATCTCTTCATAAGTATTTTGGTTGCGTCCAATAATAATCGAAGGATCATTGATATAAAATAGTAGGATGGGTTCATCGACCAGACGGTTTTCAACCAAATAGGTCTCCAAGGCAATATTAACCGAAGCATCGTAGTGATTATTATTATCTACAAAAATCATTGTTTTCCTTCCTCTCATGACTAATTCATATTTAATAAAGCTTACCAGAGCTTATTATAGCAAATTTAACTGATAATGAAAGCGGTTGATAAGCGAAGGGCTAAGAAAAAAACTCCCCCTAAAGTTTTAACTTGTTTAAAGTTAACTTTAAAGGGAGCCTCTTGCCTTAGTATTGTGACTTCAGCAAATGTCTAAGCGATTAAATACTGAATTTTCTCTGCTTAGTTTGCCGCTTTGACTTCAGTAGTCAGGTTGGTCTCACTGTTTTCTGGCAAAACTTCTTTGTCATTGATTTTTTCGACTTCAGTATTTTCTGAATTTACTGTTTCAGTATGCACATTTTCTGCTAGATCTTTCTTTTCCTCACTATTATCTAAGGACGGATTGTGATCGCTCTCAGAAGTTAAGTTAGCCTTTTCTTGCTCACGCGATTTGAGCACTGCTTCCACTGCAGCAACTTGGTCAGAACTTAATTCACTGGCCTTTTTAGCCTGTCCAGTTTCTGGTTTATAAACTGTCAGCTTGTATTCCGTGCCGAAGATTTCAAAGATGTAGCCTCCAGCTGTCCTGGATTTTACTTCTTCCGGATTAAAGCCATGAGTAGCGAGAAAGGCTTCCTTTGCCGTTTCAATCCGTTCGGCATCGTTTTTTTGCCCGGTAGCTACTTTTGAATCGGTGGCTAGCTCTTTTTCTGGGGTCTTGCTATCTCTTTGCTGCAAGACTTTTTCTACCGCGGTAATTTGTTCTTTTGAAAGTTCAGACTGACTGAAGTACTGGTTACCTTGGTCAAATTGGAAGAGGTATCCGTGTGAAAAGCGGCTATGCACTTTATCTGCTTGGAAATTCTTCAAGAAAAGTTGTCGTTCAATTTTTTCAACTTGATAATCGGATAAAGCTTCAGCTGGATAGACCACCGACTCTCCATTCACTTTAAAGTGGTAACCATCTGCATCCTTGCCTAATACTGCTTGAGGATCAAGTGTCTTTCTGGTTAAGACCGCTTCGACGGCAGCAATTTGCTCCGGTCTTAATTCAAATTTATAGACATAAAATTCCTTACCATTGTCACCTTCGAAGACGTAACGGTCATCACGCTTGTCAGGCACAACACTTTCCGGATCGATTTGAGGGCTTTGATCCTTAGTCTTTTCAACTGCTATTCCCTGTTCTTCCATCCATTCTTCCACTTGGGCAAGTTCATAGGCCTTTAATTCGCCAAATTCAATATAGTGGGTATGGGCATGGCCATCTTCTCGGTGCGCAGTGGTTACACCATGGTCATCCACCCCTAAGATATTATCCTTACTGAAAACATAGCCTTCAGAACCGGTATTATAAGGCCCTACTTGGAGCCCCTTACCGAAAGCCTTATACTTTTTACCATTAAAGGTCACATAGAAATCCTTGTCATCCTCTGAGTGGTTATGAGGGACACCAAAACCATTTTTAGGCGGCATTTTAGCTTCAGGATGAGCGATTAAATAACGCATACTTGCCTTAGCCTTTTCGATTTTTTCCTTATCTTGGTTAAACCAAGCATTTAAATGGATATCTTCGATTTTGTGCCAGTGGTCAATATGGTAAACCAAGAAGACCCCATTTTCTTCTCTTTCCGGATAAGCCATCTGTATATTCACAGCTGCCAATTGCTGAGGGGTAAAGAGCCCTTCAGGGATAGGGGTAGCTTGTGGCTGCTCGGCTACAATTTCTTCCTTCTTCTCATCTTGGTCATTTTTAGAAGAGCTAAATGAAACAGTTTCATAGTCGATTGGCAAAGCAATATCATCAAGTTTTTTAGCAATCGTTTTATCCGCGAGAACAGCAAGTAACTGATCACCATCACGTAAAACTTCTTTGTCTTGGAGACCATGTTCCAATTTGAACTGACTCAATTTTAATCCTAAAATATAGTCTTTATATTCTTCAGCAGTAGAAAAATCACTCGCTCTTAGGTAGGAAGGATAGTCCGATAAATTCTTCATATGACTATGATTACCATGCGGAACAATGACTTTATTGCCGGTTACTTTAAGATCGGCCTTCTTAACCCCACTTTCCAGGACGATTAAAGAAAGTTTCTTATCGATTTCATCAGCAGAATCCTGACTTGCTTCGATAAACTTAATTTCCTTTTTCCCGCTATTGACATAATCCTGTGCTTGACGGATCTCTTCATCATCCAAATCAGCAAAGGGAACATAGTGACTGTGATCACCGTGTTGGGTGATAAAACCGTTACTATCGTACTCTACGATCGACTCTGGGCTAAAGCGATAGCCATCATCAGTGGTATAGGCTTTATGATCTTTCCCTTTGGCGGATTTATCGATTTTTTGAGCCAGAGCAAGGAAGTTTACCTTATTTTGGTCTTTCTCCTCTTGGCTATCGTCAACCTGGCTTGCTTGGTTTTTAGACTCATCTGCTTGATGATTTATCTCTTCACCATGGGAATCTGAAGGTTTACTTTCCTGATCGGTTTTCCCAGCTTGGTATGTATAAGAAGGATTGTTGAGATGAGCCTCCGTTGCAGCAATTTCAAGAGCGGATAATTCTTGCAAAGGAATCACATGGTGGTGGTCACCATGGGGATGAACGTAGCCAAAATTTGTCTTACGCGTGACTTTCATCGGATCGAATAATAAGCCATCCCCTTCCCTATGGCGTTCTTTTAAAGGAAGAGAGTAAAGTTCATCCAACATTTGCTCTAGTGATTTTTGAGTATTTGCCGGACTGTCATTGAGATCTTTTTGCACTTGTGGTTTTGCTTCTTTGGGATGATCGATTTGGCTAGGTTTAAAGCCTGGTTTATTCACTTGCGGGCGAACTGGGTCTAAGGGCCTAATGACCTTCTCAGTCTGGTCTTGCTGTGCTCCAGCTTGCCCGCTCTTCTTATTAAGATATGCCTTGGCTTGAGCGCGCTCATTAGCACTTAAATCATCCTTAGGGACATAGTGGAAATGATCGCCGTGCTGACAGATATAGCCATCGCCTTGGTCGGAAACGATCGATTCAGGGGTAAAAATATACCCGTCATCGGTAGTATATCGTCCCTGACGCCGCGCTTCTTCTAAGGGGGAAAGATCCTTTCCTTGATCTTTATTGCCTTGTCCATGCTCATGGGTTTTCTGTCCTGCTGGCTCTTTTTGCCCAGGAGATGCTTGATCTTTTTTCTCAGGCTGATGCCCCGTTTGTGCTTTCTTATTCGATGCTGTCGTTTTTGAATGGTCTTTAGGCGCTTGGTAGTTGTAGTTCCCAGCCTTTAAATAAGCTTCAGTGGCCGCAATTTCCAAATCAGATAGTTGATCAAAAGGAATAATATGGAAGTGGTCGCCATGGGGGAGGACATAGCCGAAATTGTTTCTTTTGGTGACTTTTACCGGATCAAAAACTAAGCCATCGGACTCTACATGGCGTTGATTCATTGGCAGTTTATAGAGTTGGTCTAATAAACCGTCTAAGCCAGAGCGCTGTCCCTGACTCGCTTGCTGAGCTTCTTGGTTGGCTTGATTTTGGGGACTTATTTTACCCGTTGATCCCTGTGGGTTTTGCCAGCTATTATTCCCATTCACTAGGCCAGCATAAGGACTATTATTTAAACGTTGGCTAACGATGCTTTGTCCACTACTATGCGAAGGGCCCGCTGATCCTGGTTGAGAAGATCCTGATCTTCCTGCCATATAGGCCGCTGCGGCCGCCCGTTCCGCTGGAGAAAGATCTGCCTTAGGTACATAGTGGAAGTGGTCGCCATGGGCACAAATATAAGCGTCCCCAGTATCTTGAACAATGCTCCCTACAGTAAAAACATAACCATCATCGGTAGTATAACGGCCTTGGGCTTTAGCTGCTTGGACAGCTTGGGCCTCAGCCTTAGTCATGGTATGTCCTCCGTGGCTACCGTCTTCTTTAACATTGTGCAGTTTTCTTTGCTCTTCAATTTCTTCCTTACTGCGCACATTAACAGCCTTATTAGGATCTTTTAGATAGAGGTAATATTTCCCATTAACCTTAATGATATAGCCGTCCCGAACTTCGTTAACGATATCTTCTTGACGGAGTTTGTAGTTGGGGTCTCGCATAATCAATTCTTCACTAATAATGGCATCATAAGGAACCTTACCATTGTAATAATGGAAATGGTCACCGTGAGAAGTAACATAGCCATCATCAGTGATCTTCACCACGATTTGCTCCGCTTCGATTTCATCATCCGCATGAGATAATTTCTTGGCTTCGGCCCCATCTTTTCCCAAGCCTTGGTCAGCAACATAATTAATCGCCGATTCATTGCCTGAATGCCCCTGGGAGTAACCCCAATAATAGCCCCCTCCTAATAAGAGCGCTGAGGCTGAGCAGGCCAGAATGGCTTGCTTAATGTTTTTCTTCTCCACAATTATTCACTCACTTTCTACTTTTTATCTTCTTGTAAATGCTTTAAGAGGGTTTGTAAATTCATCTCGATATTACCTAAGAGCCCTTTGTCATTTTTGGGGTCAGCTTCCAAGGGACTTAAGGTATCCAATTGAGCCCCCGTTGCTTGGGAAATGACCTCAGCAATTTTGGTAGACACTTGAGGCTCAACGAAAATGGTCTTGACCTGGTAAGTTTTTACAAAGTCTTGAATTTCAGCCATTTGCTGGGCACTTGGCTCTTGGTCCGGTGAAATCCCCGATATGCCTAATTGCTGTAAGCCAAAGCGATTAGCTAAATAAGAAAAAGCCGTGTGCTGGGTGACAAAAGTTTTTTGCTTGAGCTCTTTAAATTGATCTTGGTATTTATCCACTAGCTCTTGGGCCTGAGCTTGATAGTCATCAGCGTTCTTTTGATAGATTGCTGCATGGTCAGGATCAATTGCACTTAATTGCTTAGCAATACTTTGCACCTCTTGACCGACAAGTACCGGATCAAGCCAGGAGTGGGGATCATAGAGCGTTTTTTCATCGACTTCTTGTCCAGGGTCGAGGTCTTCTAAGCCAGGAACCTTGTCTAGTGTTAAGTCTTCTGATCCTTCGATAACTTTGACTGGAGAATCTTTCAGGTTTTCCTTAAGGTTCTTGGCCCAGCCTTCCAAGGTCCGCGAGTGATAAACGAAGACATCTGCCTTTTCAATGGCAGCAATATCATTGGCTGAGGGTTCAAAGGAATGAATACCGGCTCCACTTTGAATCATTTGCACCGTATTCAAGTCTCCCGAAACCGCCCGGGTCATTTCATAAATTGGGTAAAAACTAGTGACAATATTTAGCCCCTTGACTTCTTTATCCCCAGTATTCTTCGTACAAGCACCAGTAAACACTAATAAAGCGAGTAAAAACATGCTGAAGATTAGGCTTTTAACCGATTTTTTCACTTGATTTCCTCCTCTTAATTTTTAAATCGTAACTCTTACGATTTATATTATCGATTCTTCCGATCGAAGTCAATAGTAAATCGTAAATATTACGATTTATTTTTTGCTGACACTTTTATTTCTGTTTCAGCAAAAGTCCTGTTAAAGTAATTACAAGAAGATTTTCCCAATCATGACCTACAGGCCGGCTAAGAGAAAATCTATAGAAAGGAAATGAAGATGTTATATCCACAAACCAACTCATGTCGTAGTGTCTTATCGCTCGATGGCAACTGGCGCTTCCGTATTAAAGAAGACCGAGAAAGTTATGACCCTAAGGACCCCTTAGACCATTGGCTAAGTGTTGCGGTCCCTGCCTCCTTCAATGACCAAGTGGCTGACCCAGCCATTCGCAACCATGTCGGCTACTTTTACTACCAAAGAGACTTCACCCTCCCCAAGACTTTGGCTGACCAGGATATTTTTCTCCGCTTCGGCTCGGCAACCCACCAAGCTTGGGTCTATGTCAATGGTCAAGAAGTGGCCCACCACCGAGGCGGCTTTACTCCCTTTGAGTGCAAGATTACGGACGCGGTTTCTTTTACTAAACCTAACCGTCTAACTGTCCTGCTTTCCAATATTCTTGACCACACCACCCTACCCGTAGGCCACTACCGTGAAGAGAAAGACGACCAAGGAAAGATCCATCGAGACCTGGATGAAAACTTTGATTTCTTCAATTACGCTGGGCTTAACCGTTCCATTGTCATCTATACCAGCTCAAAAGCTGCCTGCTTAAGTGACCTCACCATCCTACCTGAATTAAATGATTCCTTAGACCAAGCTAAAGTTAGCTTCGATGTCACCATCGATTCACAAGCCAAGGAAGACCTGTCTTATCAGGTGAAAATTTATGACCAAGCTGAAAAGCTAGTTGCAGTAGGAGCGGCTAATGAGAGCAAATTTTATCTGGACCAACCCCATCTCTGGCAACCACTCAATGCTTACCTCTATACCGCCCAAGTCGACCTCTACCGAGAGGGAGAACTGCTAGATACATACTCGCAAGAATTTGGTATTCGCAAGGTGGAAGTCAAAGATGGCCAATTTCTAATTAACCAAGAACCCTTTTATTTCAAAGGCTGTGGTAAACATGAAGATAGCTATGCCCATGGTCGTGGTTATGATCCTGTTTATAATGTCTTAGATATCAACCTCTTAAAAAGTATGGGGGCCAACTCCATCCGCACCTCCCACTACCCTTACTCTGAGGAAATGATGAGGCTCTGTGACCGGGAAGGGATTGTTGTTATCGATGAAACTACTGGAGTGGGGATTATGTCCTCCTTTGGTTTTAATATGTCTAACTTTGACCCCAAAACCTACCGCGATGATACTTTCCAAGAACTCGATACCCAAGCCGCCCATGAACAAGTGATCCGCGAATTGATTCAAAGAGATAAAAACCATGCTTGTGTAGTGATGTGGTCCTTGGCTAATGAAGCAGCTACCTTCAACCCTGAAGCTCACGATTATTTTGCGCCACTCTTTGATTTAGCTCGGTCGCTCGACCCCCAAAAACGTCCCCTAACTATGATCAATATTCTCTTATCCACACCAGAGACTGACCAATGTTCTGACCTGGTTGATGTTATTTGTCTTAATCGCTATTACGGCTGGTATACCCAAACCGCTAATTTTGACTTAGCTGAAGACTTGAGCCTAAAAGAATTACAAGACTGGCAAGCCCTCTATCCAGATAAACCTATCATGTACACGGAATACGGGGTCGATACGGTTGCTGGCCTCCATGCCATCGAGCGGCAACCCTTTACAGAGGAATTCCAATGGGACTACTATGTCATGATGTCTCGAGTCTTTGACCAAGTGGATAACTTTGTCGGCGAGCAGCTTTGGAATTTTGCTGACTTCCAAACCAAAGTTGGCGTTCAACGGGTTCAAGGCAACAAAAAAGGTATCTTTAACCGGGCCCGGGAACCGAAAATGGTGGTTCGTTTCCTTAAGGACCGCTGGCAAAAGATACCAAACTTAAATTATAAAATAAAAACAAACTAGGCCTGATTTATAAAATCATTTAAAGCAAAGCTGATTCTTCTATGCCAAAAGCTTGAAATAAGGGGAATCAGTCTTTGCTTTTTATCGTTTTTGACTAATATTTTACGAGAATTATTTTTTTCTACTGTGCAAGCGAGCTTTTTCGTGTATCATATTGTAGGTGTTCATTTGTTGGACTAACACATGAACCGAGACAAGTAACGATCACTTGATCGTTAATAAAAAAGAGAAAGTGAGTGTAAGAGTATGGGTAAAATTGGTTTTGACACTAAAAAGTATCTTGAAGAACAGTCAAAGTATATCTTTAAGCGAGTTGAAGGCAAAGATAAGCTCTACCTGGAATTTGGGGGAAAATTAATCGGCGATAAGCACGCCAAACGGGTCCTTCCAGGTTTCGATGAAGATGCCAAATTAAAACTCTTGGAAAGAATGAAGGACCAAGCCGAAATTATTATCTGTGTCTATGCTGGAGACATTGAAAGTAACAAAATGCGGGGCGACTATGGCATCACTTATGACCTTGAAGTCTTACGTTTAATCGATGAATACCACGCCTTAGATATTTCTGTTAACAGTGTCCTCATCACCCGCTACCATGGTGAGACAAATGCCACGAACTTTATGCATAATCTCGAACGACGGGGGATTAAGGTCTACACCCACCAAGAAATTAAAGGCTACCCGACTAACGTTGACCTTTTAGGGGAAAATGGTTTTGAAGTCAATCCTTATATTGAAACCACAAAACCAATTGTGGTTGTCTCTGGTCCAGGTGCCGGTTCTGGGAAACTAGCCACCTGCCTTAACCAACTCTACCATGAATGGAAACGTGGGGTCCGGGCATCTTACGCCAAATTTGAAACCTTCCCAGTCTGGAACCTCCCCCTCAACCATCCTGTTAATATTGCCTATGAAGCAGCGACGGTGGACTTAAAAGATGTCAATATGATTGATAATTATCACTACGACGCCTATGGAGAAGTCGCTGTTAATTACAACCGTGACTTAAAGATGTTCCCAGTCATCCGCCGCATCTTACAAAGCATTACCCATGAAACCGTCTACCAATCCCCTACCGATATGGGTGTGAACTGCGTCAAGGCTGGCATTATTGATGATGAAGTGGTCCGTCAAGCAGCTAATGAAGAAATCATCCGACGTTCCTTCCAAACAGAAAACGATTATAAGAGTGGTCTAGTCGATGAAGAAGCCTTGTCACGGATGCAATTAATTATGGAAGACTCCAATCTCAAACAAGAAGACCGCATTCCTGTCAAAGAAGCACGCCAATATGCTAAAGAAGTCCAAGACCGCTTCAATTCCGAAGAAGACCAACCCGTCATGGCCTTGGCCTTAGATGATGGTCAAATTGTTACTGGGCGTAGCAGTGACCTGATGGATGCCTCAGGTGCAGTCATCCTAAACAGCTTAAAAGTACTAGCTGGCATCGCTGACCCGATTAACCTTCTGTCACCACTCATTTTACAAACCATTCAAGAACTCAAAACTGGCCCTTTAAGTGACCGGACACCGATACTAACTGCCAATGAATTACTCATTGCTCTAGCTATTTCAGCGTCAACCAACCCTACCGCCCAAATGGCTTATGACCAATTAAAAGCCCTGGACGGCACCCAAGCTCACTCAACCTACATACTCACTAAAGACAATGAAAAAACCTTAAAGAGTTTAGGTATCGATGTTACTAATGACCCTGTCTTTCCTAATGAAAATCTCTATTATCAATAAAAACAAAAAACAGGCCGCGGCCTGTTTTTTGCTTATTATAAACGTTCTAAGTAATCAATTTGATCAAATTTTTCATTATTGGCCACAGCCACGATAATATCGTCTTTAGCAAAACGATAGTCCGGTTGAAATTGGGTGTTTAAGGTTTCCTTTAGATGTTTCCTGATCCCGATAATATTGAGATCGTATTTCTGTCTGACATCTAATTCATCCAAAGTCACATTGACCCATTTTTCCGGAGCCCGGAATTCAACAATAGCGGTCTCTTCATCCAGATTAATCAGGTCTTCAATGGATTGGCGGCTGATAACATCAGCAATATGGTAGCCTGATTCCTCTTCAGGAAGAATCACTCGCGAAACCCCTAACGCTAACAAGGCTTGGGCAAAACGTTGGTTCTTCGCCTTACAGATAATATGGTTGACTCCTAATTCTTGGCAGTTAATCACACCAAGAACGGCAGCCTCGAGGTTTTCCCCGGTTCCAATCACAATAATATCGCAATTTCCAAAACCAGCTTCTCGCATAAAGTCGAGGTCAGTAAAGTCTCCTACACTGCCTATGGTTAGACAATCTTCCAAGTCGTTGACATGTTTTTCCATGCGGTCACAAGCAATCACATCAATTCCCTTGGTCGCTAACCGCTTAACCAAGGCAGAACCAAAGAGGCCTAAACCCATAACACCAATAACACGATTTGCTTTACTCATAATGACTCCCTTATCCTATTATTTTTTATTTTTTTCTAATCTACCCAATAAGAATATTGGTCTTCGCATAGCGAATATCATAATTGTTCCGATTCCGTCTCAAACTTAAAGCCATAGTCATCGGACCGATACGGCCAACAAACATTAATAGCATTAAAACAATGTGGCTAGCTAGGGAAAGGTTAGGCGTCAAGCCAGCAGAGACCCCAACTGTCGCCAAGGCTGAAATAGCTTCAAATAACAAGTGTAAGTAGCGCTGGCCTGGATCAAAAGTTAGTAATAAGGCCGACCCAATGAAGAGAGCACTCACATACATTAAAGCTATGGTAAAAGATTGACGAACCGCAGCATCTGGAATCGTATGCCGGTCAAAGTTGACATGCTTAATTTGCCGCACCTCGCGCAAGGCTAACATGATGGTTAAGGCAAAGGTGGTTACCTTTAACCCACCGGCAGTCCCCCCGGCGCCTCCACCAATGAACATAGTTAGCACAAAGATCAACAAGGACACGGGACGGCAGGCCGTGTAATCCACGGTGGCGAAGCCGGCAGTACGCATGGTGATAGTTTGGAAAAAAGCAGTCATAATCTTATCTCCAACCGAAAGCGGGCCAATGGTACCAGGATTATTCCACTCCACTATTAAAAATAAAGAGGCCCCAGTCAGAATAACTAGACCTGTGACGATCAGAACTAACTTGGTGTGGGGACTTAAGTGTTTAAAATAAAAACTCAGTTTACGTCCATTTCTTTTCTTAGCATAATTTTTTATTTGATTCGTAATATCAAACCAAACACTGAACCCAATCCCCCCCAGGACGATAAGGGCCATAATGGTCCAATTTAATACCGGGACTGTCTTTAGGTCAATTAGGGAATTGTTTCCCATAATATCAAAACCCGCATTACAGAAAGCTGAGATGGCTGTAAAGAGACCATTCCAGAGCCCCTTAGCCCAGCCAAAGCGAGGTACAAAATAGGTCGACAGTAAGATAAATCCAGTCCCCTCAATAATCGCTGTATAGCGAATAATTCTGGTTAGAAAGTCGCCAATTTTGTAATTTTCACTGTGATTAAGGGCCGCGCCAGTGGCTATTTGATTTTTCAAGCCAATGTTTTGCCCAATGGTATGGTAGATAGACCCAATAATGGTCATCAAGCCCAAGCCACCCGTTTGGATCAAGGCTAACATCACCATTTGTCCGATGATATTATAGGAATCATAAATGGATTCGGTCCATAAACCAGTCACGCAAACGGCTGATACCGAAATAAACAAATGGTCTAAATAAGTTGCAGTAGAAGTCGCCGTATGGGCGATCGGTAGAGATAAGAGTAAGGACCCTACTAAAATCACACTCATAAAAGAAAAAGCAATCTTTTGAGAAACATTTAAGCGCTTAAAGAAATTTAACATGACTACCCTCTTTATTCTTAATAATTTTTAATAACTTGTGTGGCTATTTCTAACATACGGATAGCTAAATCATAGTTATCTGTAAGTAAATTATAGACTTGATCTTCAGAAAGCACACCACATTTTAAGTCACTAGGAAGAGCTCCCTGGTTAGAAGCCTCAAAATCACGATACCATTCTTCACTTCCATAATAGTCGCTAAGTTTTTTTACGGCAGCTTGGCCCTTAGCATATGCCTCTAGAGACTTAGAAAAATCAGTAAGTAAAGTGGCCAATTGATCGGCATGGTTTTCCATTACCTGGATTCTAGCTTCTGCTTCCATCAACATCCTCCTTAGCTCGCTAAGCCATTATTTCCGGCTAGCACATATATCACTCTCAATAACTATGAATTGTACGCCTAATACTTCTAATAAGCTAGCTTTTTCTCTAAGTAATAAGACAATTTTCTATTTCTAAAAAAAGAGGACCTGGCCTTAACCAAGTCCTGAAAGTTTCTTTTCAATTGTAAAAGGCAAGTTCCACTAACCAAAACGACCAGCCACATAGTCGGCAGTTTGTTCTTGTTGGGGATTGTTGAAGATTTGTTCTGTTGGGCCATATTCGATAATTCTAGAATGGCCACCACCTAATTCAGGATCAGCATAGAAGAAGGCAGTATAATCGGATACCCGAGCAGCTTGTTGCATGTTATGGGTCACGATAACAATGGTATATTCTTCTTTAAGATCGTTAATTAAGTCTTCAATCTTCAAAGTGGATATTGGGTCCAGGGCTGAAGTGGGTTCGTCCATGAGTAAGACTTCTGGTTTTACGGCTAAGGCACGCGCAATACATACCCGTTGTTGTTGCCCACCAGAAATAGCTAAACCACTCTTAGACAAGTCATCCTTGACTTCGTCCCAAATAGCTGCACCACGTAAGGATTCTTCCACAATTTGATCAAGTTCATTTTTATCACGGATACCGTGGGTACGAGGCCCGTAAGCCACATTATCATAAATACTCATTGGGAAAGGGTTAGGTTGTTGGAAAACCATTCCTACTTCCTTACGTAAAAGATTAAGGTTGATATTTTTATCGTAAATATTTTTACCTTCTAATTCAATGGTCCCGTCAATCCGGCAACCATCAACCAGGTCATTCATACGGTTTAAAGATTTAAGAAAGGTGGATTTCCCTGATCCAGAAGGTCCGATCAGAGCAGTCACTTGTTTTTCATAAATTTCAATATCAATATCTTCCAAAGCCTGAAAATTACCATACCAGAGGTCCATATTATGGGCACTCATCTTTAATTTCATCGGCGTTTTTGTTTGTTCAGCCATTTTATTGTTGTCCTCCTTGTGCTCCCAATTTATTGGATAGCCATGTTGATGTTCCGTTAATAATTAAAACTAAGATCAGCAATACCACACCCGTTGCCATCGCTTCATTACGGTGTAAGCCTTCAGTTGAAAGCACGTACATATGTAAGGCTAAGGTTCTCCCGGATGAAAAGAGTGATTTTGGTAAGCTAGTCGAAGTCCCTAAGGTATACATAAGAGCTGCCGTTTCACCTACGATACGACCGATAGCCAAGATAACCCCTGATAAGATCCCTGGCATAGCCACTGGCAAAACGATCCTAAAGATGGTCCGTAACTTACCTGCCCCTAAGCCATATGAGGCAAAGCGTAAGCTATCGTTAACTGACATTAAACCTTCTTCGGTATTACGGATAATTAAGGGTAAGACCATGATTGCCATGGTTAAAATCCCGGCTAAAACGGAATACTGGAATTGTGCTGCCAAAACAAAGGCAAGCATACCGAATAAACCATACACAATGGAAGGTACCCCTGTCAAGGTATCTGTAGCAATTCGAATGGCTTCCACCCATTTATTATTTTTACCAGCATATTCTACCAAGTAGAAACCAGCAAAGACTCCTAAAGGCACTGCAATGAGTAAGGACCCTAGAACAATGTAAATGGTGGTGATGATAGAAGGCATCATCGACACATTCTCAGTGGTATAATTCCAAGCAAATAGTTCTGGTGATAAATAAGGAACCCCTTTTACTAGAACATAGAGAATAATGAAAAATAACCAACCAAAAGTAAATAAGGTAAAGAGATAAGTCAAAGCACGTAGTAATTTATCTGCCATTAGTGGTTGCCTCCTTTACGGTTTACAATAGCTAGTACACCATTGATGATTAAGATAACCACAAATAAGACTGCACCCGTCGCAATCAGGGCATCACGATGAGTCCCAGAAGCATAAGCCATTTCTAACATAATGTTAGTGGTCATGGTTCTGACTCCTTTAAAGAGTCCTTTAGGGAAAATAGCTTGGTTACCAGCAACCATAATTACCGCCATGGTTTCTCCAACTGCACGACCAATACCTAAGATAACCGCTGCTAGCACCCCTGACCGGGCCGCTGGCAACATAATTCGATAAGCCGTTCGATCATGGGTCGCTCCCAGACCAACAGAGGCTTGATAGTAGGACTTAGGAACCGCTCTTAGGGATGATTCAGAAGTGGTAATAATGGTTGGTAAAATCATAATTCCTAAAACTAAACCCGCTGTAAAAACGCTCATCCCGGTACTTGAAATCCCTAGAGATTGGCAGAAACTACGAACAGCTGGAACCAGAACCACTAAACCAAAATACCCATAGACAATGGATGGAATCCCGGCCATCAAGTTAACAGCAGGTTTCAACCAGGTGTGGAGTTTCTTGGGACAATAAAAGGCCATAAAGACCGCAGTGAAAATTCCTGCAGGGACACCAATAGCAATCGCTAAGAGAGTCACATAAAAAGAACCAACAATCATTGGAGCAATTCCAAAGTCTCCCTGACGCGGGCGCCAGCTAGAACCAAATAAGAAGTTTCCTAGTCCATAATCCGACAAGAAAGGAATACTTCCCGCAAAAATGAAATAACAAATAGCTAATAATGCTAAAATTGAAACAGCCGCACAGATGAAAAAGATCCATTTCATGACGACTTCTAAAGTATTCTTCTGCATTTTTTTCTCCCTTTAAAATTCTTCTACTAAGCTATTATATTATAAAGGGCCAGCAATAAAAAGGGCTACCTCTAGTTAAAGGAGTAGCCTCTTTTTACTAATCGCTATTATTGATTTAGCTCTGACCAGTCAAGAATTTCTCCTGTATAAATTCCTCTAATTTGGTCTACAGATAAATCATCTGTTGGATTTTCCTTATTGACGATTACTGCAATACCATCTTTAGCAATTGCTTCAGCTGTTACACCAGTTTCGTCTTCTTTTAATTCACGAGAAGCCATACCGATATCAGCTGTACCTTCTTGAGCACCGGTAACCCCTGCACCAGAACCATTTTGGGTAATGTTAATTTGGACATTTGGATTCTTTTGTTCATAAGCTTCTTTTAGTTTTTCCATAACCGGACCAACAGAAGTTGAACCTGCGATATTAATGGTACCACTTGCAGAACCATCACCGCTATATGCTTCAGCATCAGACTTCACAGGAACATAACCATTTTCTAAGACAATGTCTTGCCCTTCTTTAGAGAAGATAAAGTCATGGAAGTCTTTAGCTGCGCCTTCTAATTCACCAGGGTAAACAATATTGAAAGGACGAGCAATCTTGTAGCTGTCATTGGCAACATTTTCTTCAGTTGCTTCGACACCGTCAATCTTTAAGGCTTTAACGGTATCATTCATTGAACCAAGGGAGATGTATCCAATGGAATATGTATCTCCAGCTACATAGGAAAGCACTTGGTCAGTACCGTTTTGAACTAAAGCAGACGCTACTGGTTCTTCAAAATCGATAATTTCTTGGAAAGCATCACGGGTACCGGAACCTTCTTCACGAGTGGTGACGTTAATAGTACCTGAGAAATCACCAGCTGATTCACTACCACCATCTGCAGTATTTGAGCCTTCAGAACCGCCGTTACCACAAGCAGCTAAAGTTGCTGTTACACCTAAAGCCATAACTAACTTACCTAGTGGTTTGAATTTCAATGCCATTAAACAATCTCTCCTTCTGATTGATAAAATATAGCCATCATGGATGACCGTTTTTTTCTTACTATATCCATTATAGCCCCCTAATGTAAAAATAATGTTAGGGTTTAGCCTTTTTTCCTTATTTTTGTAAAATTTATGTAAATTTTGTGTAAATTTTTCCTTTTTATAAATTATATTTTAAGTGGACAAAAAGACAAAAGCAGCCAATGACTTTCACTTAAAAGTCATTGACTGCTTTAGTTTGTTCTTTATTAACATATTATTTATCAGCATTTCTCTGCTTTTGAAAATCGGTCATTAAAAATCTTAGTTTCTATTCACTATCAGCAGACAGAGAGGCATCTGCTTCTGTTTCTAATAAATTTTTATCGTTTTTAGGTAAATAGACGGTAAACGTCGATCCCTCATTAAGTTCGCTGACCACGTCAATCTTGCCACTCATTGATGCGACTAAATTACGGACAATAGAGAGACCGAGACCAGTCCCACCAGAAGCGGTTGACCGGGTCTTGTCCACCCGATAGAAACGTTCAAAAATCCGGGGGATATCTTCGTCAGGAATTCCTAGTCCATTATCTCTTATAGCAATCACCACATATTTATCATCCTCAGTCACTGTAGAACTAATCCAAACTTGGCCCCCCTCAGCCTTGTTATATTTGATCGCATTGTTGATTAGATTAGTCAAAATCTGCTTCAAGCGCATTTCTTCAGTAGTAAAACGGATGCCTGCTTCAAGGTCATTATCATAGTGGACTTCCACTCGGTTTCCGCTGGCAGGAATTTCTAAAGAATGGACGACTTCAGCAATTACACGGTTCAATTGCACCGTTTCACTCCGATGCCCCAATTGGTCTTGTTCAATCTTAGCTAAATCTAAAATATCATTAATGAGATAACCGAGCCGGTTAGCTTCCCGGTTCATAATCTCGACAAATTCCCGAGCGGTATCCTCATCTTCTAAGGCCCCATCGAGTAAGGTTTCTGTAAAGCCCTTTAAGGCAGTGACAGGCGTCTTTAATTCGTGGGAAGCATTAGCAATAAAATCAGAGCGCACTTTTTCTAAACGGCGAATTTCAGTAATATCATAGGCTAATACCACTACCTGCTCACTGATTCCAGAGACATTGGCCTTCTTAGGAACATAGAGAATATTAACATCCAAAATCAATTCCTTAGGATAATAGAGGTAAACTTCATCGTTAACATTCTCTTTGGTGGAATAGCAGGTTTCTATCATTTGTAAGAGTCGATAACCTGTCAGCACCTCTTCATATTTATGATTAATGACGTTATCATCTAAATCAAAAATACTATAAGCTGCCTTATTAGCCACTTTAATCCGGTGTTTTTTATCAATCATTAAAACCCCCACCACCAGATAGTCCATCAGGAGTTGTAAACGTTCCTCCTGCATGGAAATTTGGATATCTTGCCGGGATAAATTGCTGGCTAAGTCATTGATATCGTCTCCCAATTCGTCAATTTCCGCCACTCCCAACTGGTTGTAACGAATCGAGTAGTCACTTTTAGACAGTCGACCAACCACATCCGAAATGGAATAAATGGGTTGGGCAATCTTTTTAAAGTAATAAGAAAGAATCGCTAAAAGAATTAAGACCATGACCACCGACCCACCTACAGACACGATCAATAAGCGGTTTTGCGCCTCGGTAATATCGTTAACATTCCGCAGGACTCGGATTGAACCGATGGGCTGGTGGTTCTTATTCTTGATCAAGCCTGTGTATTCATAGGTGGTCATATCTTCTTCATTTTCAAACTCGGTAAAGGATAAATTCTTATCTAAGGCCTGCTTACCTTCTTCGGTAAAGGAAATATTAGCTAAGAGTTTATTACCAAAGGAGAGTACCTCCTTATGGTTAGCGTCATAAATAGACACCCGCTCCATGGGGTTAAGTGTATTCATAATTTCCTGCTGGGCATCAAACCAGGCCGAACTATTATTCACGACATCTTCAGCAGTTAAATTCTTAGTGATTCGTTCGACAGAATGGACGGTGTCACGCATGGATTCCTGGGTTTCCTGCTGGACAGTGACTTGAACAACTTCGTTAGCATTATAGGCAAAAAGAAAACTATATAAAATAAACAACAGCGAAAACACTGTTGTTATGATTAAAGTTAAACGCTTCATGCTTTGGGCACCTCAAATTTATAGCCAAAGCCTCTAACTGTAATGATATATTCAGGATTTTTAGGGTCCTTTTCAATCTTTTCCCGTAAGTGACTAATATGCACGTCCACTAAGCGGGAACCTACCGAGTAATCAAAATCCCAAATCTTGGATAAGAGAATTTCCCGAGAAACAATCCGGTCTACCCGTTCAGCTAAATAAGTCAAGAGTTCAAATTCTTTCTTTGTCATATCTACCGCTTGGCCATGGGCAGTGACAGAAAAATCACTCTGATTAATGGTGATATCGCCTACCTGGATCACTGATTCTTCTTCCCCGGCTGGGTCTTGGTCAGCTTCCTTCTTGTCTTCTTGGTCACTAGCCTCTTTGCCGTAGTCACGTGACCGGCGTAAGATGGCCTTCATTCGCGCTACCACTTCTCGCGGACTAAAGGGTTTTGTCATATAGTCGTCCGCCCCCAATTCGAGGCCAATAATTTTTTCTAGTTCATCATCCTTAGCAGTTAACATCAAGATCGGTGTATTCACCTTATCCTGGCGCAATTGCTTACATACATCCATTCCATCCATGGAAGGAAGCATCAAATCTAATATAATAAAATCAAAGTTTTCCTCACCTGCAAGATCATAGGCTGCCTTACCATCAGCTGATGAAGTGACCTCATAGCCTTCTTTAGATAGGTTATATTCTAACAACTTCCGAATTGATTCTTCGTCATCCACGACTAGAACTTTCTTCATGAATAAGCCTCCCCCTTGTTATCAATCATCAGTTCTTATTGTAGCAAAAAAATATCTGAAAAAGAACTCTATAACATTTTCTTCTTAATCCTGATTGATAGTCTCTTTAAGATAGGCATCGATAAAGCCATCGATATCGCCATCCATCACCTTACTGGTATCGCCTTCTTCGTAATTCGTCCGATGGTCTTTGACCATTTGATAAGGGTGGAAAACATAGGAACGAATTTGAGATCCCCAAGCGATCTCAGACTTTTCGCCCCGAATTTCATCAAGTTCTTGGGCGTTCTTTTCTTCTAATAAGCGCGCAAGTTTGGCTTGCAGCGTTTTCATAGCGGTTTCCCGATTCTGTAATTGTGAGCGTTGACTTTGTGAGGAAACCACAATTCCAGTTGGAATATGGGTAATGCGAACGGCAGATGAGGTTTTATTAATATGCTGCCCCCCAGCACCAGAAGCACGAAAAACATCGATCCGTAAGTCATCGTCATTGATTTCTATTTCCGTATTCTGATCAATCTCAGGCATGACTTCTACAGAAGCAAAGGAGGTATGCCGGCGCTTGTTGGAGTCAAAGGGAGAAATACGGACTAAGCGGTGGATACCGTGCTCCGATTTTAATAAGCCATAGGCATTATTGCCTTTAATTTCAAAGGTAGCCGACTTAATCCCCGCTTCATCACCAGCCTGGTAGTCAAAGAGGGTAAAGGTGAAATCATGACTATCCGCCCAGCGTTGGTACATCCTAAGCAGCATGCTGGCCCAGTCTTGAGACTCGGTTCCTCCTGCCCCAGGATGAATATCTAAAATAGCTGCCGCCTTATCGTGAGGGCCATTGAGTAGCATATGGCGCTCATAATCCTCCATCTCTTCCTGGAAGGCGAGCACTTGATCTTCAAAATCCTGGTAAAGCTCTTGGTCAGCCTCTTCTTCTGAAAGTAAGTCATCATAAGCTTCTAGATCCTCATAGGTCGATAATAACTTATGGTAGGTCTCATAGACAGCCTTGACTTGATTATTTTCATTGATCACTGCCTGGGCCTGACTCGGGTCATCCCAGAAATCAGGAGCCAACATGCGGTCTTGGTATTCAGCCAGTTGGGCTTCTAACTCCTCTAAGTCAAAGAGACCTCCCGAAACTGGTTAATTGTTCTTTATTTTCGGCTAATAGATGACGTAATTCACTAATTTCCATCGAACTGCTCCTTTATAAAAATCCTTATTTTTAATTTGGTTAATAAGAAAACAAGGACTGCAAGCCCCAAGAGCCCAGTCCTTCTTTTCTAATCCTTAAATGTGTTCCAAGTGCATAGTGAGCTCCATTTCACTAAAGATCTTATCTTTTGACGCGCTTGTCGCACTCTAGTTGAGCTCGGACGCCAGACTTGAAGTTGCTTCAGAAAATTCCAACGCACAGATAGTTGAGTTCGGACTCCAGTCTTGAAGTCACTTCAAAAAATCCCAACGCACAGTTTCCTGTGCTTATGGTATTTTTCTCCAGTTGCTATAGCTGTTCGAAGCGAAGCGAGTTACAGATATAGTATGCGTAGCGATTCAAGACTTTGAAGGCGCCCTCACATCCTTTTAGTTGAGTTCGGAAGGGGTAGGGGATGTCCTTTCAGAAAAGTTGAACGATCAGCAAGCTGATCTTATCATCTTTTCCTCCAAGGAATCTCCCTCCCTGATCCTTCCTCACATCCTTCTTAAACTTGTTGTCTTTGGAGGTTTTGGCGGATTTCAGAGTTCATAAAGATCCGGCTGGCATCGTATTCAATGCCAGAAATCATATCATTGAAACGTTCATAACCTTCAGTTTGATATTCTACAAGCGGGTTATTTTGCGCATAGGCTCTTAGTCCTACCCCTTGACGTAATTGATCCATGGCATCAATATGGTCAGTCCAGCGGGTGTCAACCGCCCGCAGAATAACCACCTTTTCAAATTCCAAGATCAAATCAGGGTTAGCAATATTATCTAACTTTTCTTGGAAGCGTTGGCGGGCTTTATCGGTAATGAATTGCTTGAGCTCGTCTTGCGTCTTTCCTTGTAAATCACTGAGCTGAATCGCATCTGAGCGTAGAATTTCAGTAGACACTTGGTCATAGAGGGCTTCTAAGTTCCATTCTTTTTCGGCCCCAGCAGTATACTGTTCAACCATACGTTCAACGGTGCGTTCAATCATGGCCCACATAATTTTATCAAGGGATTCTTTTTCATCGATAATTTGTTGGCGTTGGCTATAGATGATTTCCCGTTGTTCACGCATGACTTCGTCGTATTCTAAGACACTCTTACGAGTATCGTAGTTATTTCCTTCTACCCGTTTTTGAGCAGATTCCACTTGGCGAGTCAGCATGGGATTTTCAATTGAGACATCGTCATCCTCTAATTGGAGGTTTTCCCAAATGGCTTTTACTCGGTCAGAACCGAAGCGACGCATCAAGTCGTCTTCTAAGGACAAATAAAAACGGGAGAAACCTGGGTCCCCTTGCCTGCCAGAACGGCCCCGCAATTGGTCGTCGATCCGGCGTGATTCGTGGCGTTCCGTTCCAATAACTGCCAAGCCGCCCAGCTCTTTAACGCCAGGTCCTAATTTAATGTCGGTCCCACGTCCAGCCATGTTGGTGGCAATGGTTACGGCGCCTTCTTGCCCTGCTTGCGCAATGATCTCAGCTTCGCGGGCATGATTTTTAGCGTTTAAGACATTGTGGGGAATATTTCGTTCACTGAGCATCCGTGACAGGAGTTCTGAAGTTTCCACCGCAACTGTCCCAACCAATACCGGTTGACCTTTTTTGTGGCGGCTTTCAATTTCATCAGCTACGGCACGAAATTTGGTCATCAAGTTAGGGTAAATTTTATCCAAGGCATCTTCACGTTGGACAGGACGGTTGGTAGGAATCTGGATAACATCCATGTCATAGATTTCGCGAAATTCTTGTTCTTCGGTTTTGGCTGTCCCAGTCATCCCCGCTAATTTGTCATACATACGGAAGTAATTTTGGAAGGTAATGGTGGCCATGGTTTTGGATTCATTTTGAATGGGCACATTTTCCTTGGCTTCAATCCCTTGGTGGAGACCATCCGAGTAGCGCCGTCCTTCCATAATCCGACCAGTAAAGCCGTCCACAATCTTCACTTCATCTTCTTGAACCACGTAGTCAATATCGCGGATCATGATGTAGTTAGCCCGTAAGGCGGTATCAATGTGGTGGATAAGAGGACCATTTTCCACATCGTAAAGATTGTCTAAGTGGAAAACCGCCTCAGCCTTGTCAACTCCTTGTTCAGTCAGGCTAATGGTTTTTGACTCAATATCAATAACATAGTCTTCTTCCTCTTTCAAGGACTTCACGAAATAATCGGCCCTTTGGTAAAGGGCTGTGGATTGCTCAGCTTGACCAGAAATGATCAAAGGCGTCCGGGCTTCATCGATCAAGATAGAGTCCACCTCATCGACAATGGCGTAATGCAGGGGACGTTGGACCATTTGTTCTTTATAAACCACCATATTATCACGTAAGTAGTCAAAACCTAATTCGTTGTTGGTGGAATAAGTCACATCACAGTGGTAGGCAGCCCGTTTTTCTTCGGCGGTTAGGTCATTGGTATTTAAACCCACTGTCAGGCCTAGGAAGCGATAGACTTCTCCCATATCCACCGAGTCACGGCGGGCTAGGTAGTCGTTGACTGTTACCACATGAACCCCTTTACCTTCTAAGGCATTGAGGTAAACTGGCATAGTCTCCGTCAAGGTCTTACCTTCCCCAGTCTTCATCTCAGCAATATTCCCATAATGAAGCGCTAAGCCCCCCACGATTTGAACATGGTAGGGGTATAAACCTAAAACCCGTTTAGCGGCTTCTCGAACAGTGGCAAAGGCTTCTACTAAGATATCTTCTAGGCTCTCCCCATAAGCGAGGCGTTCACGGAAAGAGGTGGTTTTTGCCCGTAGTTGTTCATCGGAATACTCACTGTATTTATCAGCAAGTGCTTCCACTTTTTTTGCTTGTTTATTGAAACGTTTTAATTCTCTTTTATCGTTATCAAACATTTTTCTTAAAATGTTGGCCATGGAATTCTCCTTAATCTACTCGTATTCCTTGCATAAATAAGGTATCTTTATTATTCTAGCATTTTTTTATAGCTATGAAAACAAGAAAAACTTCCCCATTGATTGTAACAGAAGCAGCTCGTCTCGGCTAAATGAAATCATTTTTTATATTCTAGCGGCCTCATTCTTTTCAGCTTCCGCCAGCTAGTCAGAAGAGATTTCCCTGGTAAACTTTAAGTCTTTCCATTCAAAAAAGCTGGATCAAAGTGACCCAGCTTCTGACTTAAAAATCTCTTATTCATTAACGATGTCTTTTTCGATTTCGATTAAACCGTACTTACCATTATGGCGTTTGTAGACTAAGGACACGCTTTCGCTTTCAGCATCTTCATAAATAAAGAATGAGTGTCCTAACATTTCCATTTGTAAGACCGCTTCTTCTGCGCTCATTGGTTTTACCGCAATACTCTTGGTACGGACAATTTCAATATTACTGTCATTGTCATCTTTACTGTCTTCTTGATTGTTTTCAGTAAACATCACGTCAGAAATGCCTTTTTCACGTGATTTACGGTTAATCCGAGTTTTATATTTCTTCACTTGGCGTTCGAGTTTATCAACCACTAAGTCAATGCTACCGTAAAGATCTTGTGAGGTTTCTTCAGCCCGTAAGGTTAAACGTGGTAGGGGAACGGTAACTTCTGCTTTAGCCTCTCCGTTTTGGTAGACTTTGGCATTCACATAGACGGTTGTATCCGGAGCGTCTTTAAAGTATT
The DNA here is from genome assembly GCF_001543175.1 of Aerococcus urinae. Taxonomy (NCBI): domain Bacteria; kingdom Bacillati; phylum Bacillota; class Bacilli; order Lactobacillales; family Aerococcaceae; genus Aerococcus; species Aerococcus urinae. The sequence continues at coordinate 232,958 of NZ_CP014161.1, read as the reverse complement.
TCTCGATTTTTGAAATCTTATTCTCTGCATAATCACGGATAGCAGGAGTGATTTCAATATTTTCTCCGCGAACATTGTAAGTAAACATAATTACTCATCCTTCCTAAGCCAAACATGGTCTGGCAGAAGCCCTTAATAAGCTTCTTTCTTACTACTTATATTATATGTTAGATAGCGCTTTAATTCAAGTCATAAGGCAGTTTTCCCTAACGTCCCAGCGTAAGCGAAGTGATTTCTTCTACCCCAAAAGATTCTAAAAAACGGGCCACTTGGTGGATAGTCGCACCGGTCGTATAAACATCGTCAAATAGAAGAATTTTTTGAGGGAGTGGCCCTTCTGTCAAGCGTTCGATCTGGCGTTGGTTAGCTAAGCGCTCTTGACGGTTCAACTGGGCCTGTTTCTTTTTGGATCCAGCTAGGTGGATTAAGCGTTGGTAGGGAATACCCGCCTGGTCCAAAATAAGCTCACTTTGATGAAAACCACGTTTTTTAAACTTTGCACTTGAGCCAGGGATGGCTAACCAGGTGTATCCGGGATAATCGCCTCTAATCTTTTTGAGTTCTTGAGTAAATAAGCCGGCCACCCTGACATCGCCCTTACTTTTCAGAGTATGTAGCCAGTTTTTAAAAACTCCATTATAAGCGCAGAGCGAATAATTGCGAAAATACCAGCCATCCTCTTTTTGCCAGGTCAAACAGTCAAGGCAATAGTCTCCTTCTCCCCATTCCCGGCTACATTGCTGACAACGTGGCCCCTTTAAATAATGAAAATCCGCTTGGCAAGACGGACAAATAATACTAGGCTCCCAGCTTTTCCAAGTGAAGAGCTCTTTTAAAGTTAGCTTTTCTTTGAAATTTTCCTGACATAATAAGCACTCACTCATCAATCAAGCCCCGCTTCCTAGCTTCTTGATTTAGCCACTGAATCTGCTTGACTGCTTGCAAGCTGGCCTTGGTTTTCCCCTCATGAAGGAAATACACCTGCCCGCTGGCTTGGTCAGGTTTGCGTCCTACCCGTCCAGCAATCTGAACCAAAGAAGAAGTGTTAAAGACCCGGTCCTCACTCCCTAAAACAATGATGTGAATGCCGGGAAAGGTCACGCCCCGCTCTAAAATGGTGGTCGTCAGTAAAAACTGATAAGTTTTTTCACGCATGGCGGCCACCTTTTCAATCCGATCGGGATCTTTAGAGGAAACACTGGTAAAGCTTACTTGCTTAAAATACTTATGGAGAATTTTTTCGAGTTCTTCCATCAAGGCGATATGGGGAAGGAAGAGTAAAAAAGACTCGCCCTTCTTCAAAAAAGACTTGATGGTTGACCCTAATACGCCCGGCAAGCGCCCCTTAGCAATAGCTTGACGCCAATCGCCCACCCAGCGGTGCTTAGGAACCGGGAGAGGATGGCGGTGATAGCGGGCTGGCAGGATAGAAGCGGCAACCTTTTCCAGCTTGATAGCCCTTTGCTGGTCTGTTGAAGGGGTAGCGGTGAGTTCCACTCGCACGCCGATGTCTTTAACTGCTCGCCGACTAGCTGCCTCTAATAAGGGGTCACCATGGTAGGGAAAGGCATCGACTTCATCAACAATTAAAAGATCAAAGGCCTGGTAAAAGCGCAGTAACTGGTGGGTCGAAGCGATAGTCAAGGGGCTAAGCCGGTAGGGGTGGTCCACCTTGCCATGGAGGAGGAGAATATCAATATCCGGAAAGGCAGCTTGAAAGCGGGGGAATAACTCATTACAGACATCGACCCGAGGAGTGGCCAAGGCGATACGCTGACCCTGGCGGAGGACATAGTCCACTAGGGGAAAAATCATCTCTGTTTTTCCTGCCCCAGTGACCGCCCAAACCAGATGGTCCCGCCCCGCTTGATAGGAAGTCAATAATTGTTTAGCACACTGCTCTTGTTGGGGTGATAGGGTTCCAGGCCATTCTAGGTAAGTTTGCTCCCGGCATAAGTCTTTAAAGTAAAAGTGAGGGTCTAGGTCATAGTAAAGCCGGTCACAGGTCCTTAACTTGGCAAAGGCCAGGCAATTTAAACAATAAAAACACGGGCCGTCACAAATGCAAGGATTAGGCTGAAAAGCCAACTGGTTAAAACAACGTTGGCAGACTAATTGCTTGCCCTCAGCTTTAATGGCTGGAAGACTAGGGGTTTTGCTTAAATCAAAATCTTCGGGTAGCTCACTCGCCGCCAGCAGCCGTCCCAAAAGGAAGTCTTGCACGCTTATTCATCCTCTCTTCTTTAGGTGACTAAACTATTTATCCGTAATTAATGGCCAAGTTCACCCTCTAAGTCGACGAATAAAAGGAGACTTTTGAGTTTTATCCTGGCTTTAGTTACAATTAAGAGAAAATAAACAGAAACGAGCTGAACCATCAATGATTGAGTACCGTACCATTAAAAGTGCTGGTGAACATGAAATAGAAATCAAAAAGTCACGCTTTATTTGTCGGATTCAGCGTGCCTACACTAAGGAAGAAGCCGACGCCTTTGTCGAAGAGGTGAGAAAAGAACATTACAAGGCCACCCATAACTGTGTCGCCTATCAAATCGGAGAGCGTAATGAAATCCAAAGGGCTCTCGATGATGGTGAACCCAGTGGCACGGCTGGAGTTCCCATGCTGGAAGTCCTAAAAAATATGGATTTAAAAAACGTTGCCTGTGTGGTTACCCGGTATTTTGGGGGCACCAAATTGGGAGCTGGTGGTCTAGTCCGAGCTTATAGCAGCGCTGTTTCCGAAGCCGTCCACCAGATTGGTGTGGTTGAACGCCGCTTGCAAACCCAAGTCGATGTGACCATCGATTATTCCCTCAACGGCAGCATGGCCTACTGGGTGGAAAACTCCCCCTACTCTCTCCTAGACACCACCTACTTGGAAAAAGTGACCTATCACTTAGGCGTTCCGATCCAAGAAGTGGGCAAACTCCAAGAAGAGCTCACTAACCTCACTGCTGCCCAAGCCAGTTTTCAGATTGGTCAAGAAGTCTATGTGGATGTGCCTGTCCCAGTTGATTCTGATCAATAAAAAATAAGCCTGATCTTACCCCATGGGGTGAAATCAGGCTTATTTTCTGTCAATTTTTATCAGGCTAATAAAATCTTCCTTCAGAAAACACCCAGCCATTAAAAGCTGAGTGTTTCCTCCAATATGTTTAGTGAAGCTGCTTCTGTAAATCAGCTAATTTGTCTGAAGCGGTCTGACCTTCATCCTTTAAGATCTCTTTTTCAGACAAGATAAAAGACCCACCCACTGCCAATACGGAATCATTGGCTAAATAGTCGGTGAAGTTATCACTATTGACCCCGCCAGTTGGAATGAATTGAATATCAAAGAAAGGCCCCGCTAAAGACTTAATCGCTGACTGGCCCCCATAGACGTTGGCTGGGAAGAATTTCACCACGTCAAGGCCTAAATCCATGGCTTGCATGATTTCACTTGGAGTAACTGCTCCCGGAAAGACAGGAATATCTTGTTTTAAACAATAATCGACCACTTCAACCGATAAACCAGGACTTACAATAAATTGCGCGCCATGGTCAACGGCGTCCTTGGCGGTATCCAAGTCACGGACTGTTCCTGCTCCCACAACTAATTTGCCCCTATCCGACAATTGCTGGATGGCTTGAGAAGCCAGGTCACTGCGGTAGGTCACTTCGATAAAGGATAAGTTATTTTCGCTTAAAACCGCCTCAGCTAAGGCTACCGAGCCTAAGTCATTGACCGTGTATAAGGGTAAGAGTTGCTCTTTACCCAATCGTTCTTTAAACGTTTCTGTCATATCTAAAGTCCTCCACTCATTAAAATTACGCTGCTTATTATTATTCAGTCTAACACGATTACCAGGATTTGCTATAAAAAAAGCCAAGGACTGCTTTTTATTTCCTTGAAAACAAAAAAGCCCTTACAGGTTTTGGGTAAGCATTGTAAGGGACTCACAAGCCTATTATATCAGTCTGTTAACGCTTTCGCAAGCGATTTCATCATATTACCAATCTTTTTAGAAGCTTTATAAAGAAGGTCTCAAAGTATTAAAGCTTAATTAAATTTTAAAAATAATTAGGTCAAGTTATGCAGGCAGTCTCAAGCTTAGTCAAATAGGTCAAAGATCGCGGAAAAATTTCTTCCTTGGCCTTCTCAATATCCTATGATAGAATACTTTTCGGATACAAGATATAGTGTTTATGCTTATTTTTATAAGAAATCAGCACAATATATAGTTAGAGAGTAGGGATTACAATAGTGATAGTTTTCGCTGGAACCATCGGCGCAGGGAAATCGACCTATGCCGGAAAATTAGCTGAATATTTAGGCACAAAAGTATTTTACGAACCTGTCGAGGAAAACCCCATCCTTGATAAATATTACCAAGACCCCAAGAAATATGCCTTTTCCTTACAGATTTACTTTTTAAACCAACGCTTTAAAAATATTAAGGCAGCCTTTTTCGATAATAATAACGTTTTAGACCGTAGTATTTACGAAGATGAGCTTTTCACCTATTTGAACGTCTTAAACGGAAATATCTCTGAAGAAGAGTTTGGCATCTACCGTGACTTACTAGCCAACATGATGGAAGAATTAGACAGCCTACCTAAAAAGGCCCCTGACCTCTTAGTCTTTTTAGATAGTTCCTTAGACAACGCTGTCAAAAACATTAAAAAACGGGGCCGGGTCTATGAACAACCAAGTTCTGAAAATGGCCTTTACGATTATTACCGTCAACTCCACAGCCACTATGGTCAATGGTATGCAGACTATGACCAATCACCTAAAATGCGGCTAAATGTGGATAATTATGACATCCACCGCCCCCAAGATGCTCAAATCATTTTTGATAGCATTGGCACTTACTTAGACAAAATTCAATAGGAAAACGAGGAAAGATATGCAAGAACAAAACAAAGCCACTAAGACCCTGTCCTTAAAAGAATGTATTCACCGCGCCTTAAAGCCACTCAACAAAGTAGAATTAGCCATCATCGCTTTTGGTTTTATCGTCTCTTTGGGATTTAATTTATATGGAATTATTACTAGTTTAACCAGTCAAGAATTTGACCTTAACATCCTTATGTCTCTGGGGATGAGTATCTTTGGCTTTTTAGGCACTTGGACCTTAGCCATCCAATGGCAACCCACTTTTATTGTCAACGGGATTCAAAACATCTTCGGGATTGCCGCTGCCGCTATTCTAGGAATTTACGGGGATATGTTTTCATCCATTTACTATCTCATCACCGAATTTGTCGGCCACTTCAGCTGGGCTAAACGTCGTGACGAAAATGGTGACCTCCATGTTGACCAATACTTTAATTTAAAAATAATTTGCCAAGCGGTCTTTTTCTGGACCATTGGTTTGGGGGCCTTCTCCTATGTATTGGGTGGTCAACAAATTGTCTTAGATGCCATCACTAACGGGATTTCCTTTACCGCCCAACAACGTCAAGTGACTGGTCACAAGGACGGCTACTATCTCTGGTTAATTAACGATATCCTTTCCGTGATTCTTTGGTTACAAGCAGGCAACCTGATCGTTGGTTTCTCCTACCTGGGGATGTTAGCTCAAGGGATTGCCGGTTTAATTATCTGGTCTAAAGGAAAGAGCTCTGCCTTAGAATACGAAAGCGAATGTATCGACTAAAGGAATTGTCGCTTCCATCTTCAACAACACAATAAATAAAAAAGTGCAGCAAGCACAAAAGGATCGCTGAGAAGTTCTAATCGCTCCTACTTCTCAAGCAAAGTCCTTAGTCTTGCTGCATTTTTTGTTTCACTTATGTCTTTTTTATAGTTTATTCAGGATCAGCCACTTCTAAGTGCCAAATACCCTCATTATATTCCAAAATCGTCCGGTCACTGGAGAAGTAGCCCGCTTCTGAAATATTGACTAGAACCTTATCCAACCAAGCCTCTTGGTCCTCATAGTCTTGGTACACCTTATCTTTGAGGGCAATATATTCTTCCAGGTCAATCATGGCCATGAAGTAATCCTTGCTCTTGATATCTTCATAGAGACGCCGTAATTGGCTCTCATGGCCTAGGCGAATCATGTCTGAACTCACAATAAAGTCAACCAGGGGCTTAATGGCGGGACGATTATAGTAATCTTGGGGGTTATAGGCGTTATTGGCATAGAGATCAATAATCTCATCACTGGATTTACCAAAGGTGTAGATGTTGTCTTCCCCTACCCGCTCAGCAATTTCCACATTCGCCCCATCCAAGGTACAAATGGTTAAGGCACCATTGAGCATAAATTTCATATTCCCCGTCCCACTGGCTTCTTTTGAAGCCAAGGAGATTTGTTCAGAAATATCAGCCGCAGGGATGAGGTATTCTGCTTCCGTGACATTATAGTTGGACACAAACTCAACCTGTAAATAAGGTGCTACTTCAGGATCTTCCTTAATCAGAGCTGACAAGGTGAGAATTAAGTGAATAATATCTTGGGCAATGGTATAGGCTGGAGCGGCCTTGCCCCCAAAAAGAATGGTGATTGGGGTTTGCGGCCGGTTGCCATTCTTGATATCAAAATATTTGTAAATAATATAAAGGGCCAGCATTTGTTGGCGTTTATACTCATGGATCCGTTTAATTTGAACATCAATAATCGAATCTGGCTTAATCTCGATCCGTTTACTTACCCTTAAATGTTCCGCTAAACGTTCTTTATTGGCCTGCTTAATTTGGGCTAATTGATTAATGAACTCCTTATTGTCCTTTTCTTTACTTAAACCGCTAAGATCGGAGATTCCTTGATGCCATTGGTCGCCAATGCTTTGGTCAATTAAATGAGCCAAACGGGGATTGGCAGCCATAATCCAACGTCTAAAGGTGATCCCATTAGTCTTATTGGAGAATTTTTCTGGGTAAATATCTGCAAAGGCCTTGAGCTCACTATTCACCAAGATCTGCGAATGTAAGCGGGCCACACCATTAGTCGAAAAGCCAAAGTGGATGGCAATGCTGGCCATATGGACCGTGTTCGAGCCATCGATAATCTCAACCGCATGATTATCGGGAAAGTCTTCCTTAATCATACGGTCCAAGCGGCAAATAATATTAGCAATTTCTGGTTGAACGGCTTCAATATCTGTCAGTGGCCATTTTTCCAAGGCCTCACTTAAAATCGTATGGTTAGTAAAGGCTACCACCTGACGGACAACTGCCACCGCTTCTTCAAAAGTAAAGTCATGGTCTTCAGTTAAGAGTCGGATTAATTCAGGAATGATGAAGCTAGGGTGGGTATCATTAATCTGAATGACCGCGTAGTCAGCTAAATCATGAAGGTTAGACCCTCGATCCAAAGCTTCACGAATAATCAATTGAGCAGCGTTAGACACCATAAAGTATTGTTGATAGATCCTTAGCATCCGCCCGGCATGGTCAGAGTCATCAGGATAGAGAAAAAGGGTCAAGTTTTCAGGAATATTTTTCTTATCAAATTGGATGGTTCCCCATTGGATTAAATCAGAATTCACCGTGTCCAGATCAAATAAGCGTAGGCGGTTACGTTCTCCTCTTTTAAAGCCAATAATATCAATTTCATATAAGGTGGAAGAGACCGGCCCATTTTTAAAGGGAACGGTGAAAGTAGTCTCGGTGCGGTTTAACCAAGTTCTCCCCCCTAACCAGTCATCAGGTTTGGCCGTTTGCTGGTTATTATCAAAAAACTGACGGAAAAGACCAAAGTGGTAATTTAAACCGATTCCGTCCCCGTTCATGCCTAAGCTGGCAATAGAATCTAAGAAGCAAGAAGCCAAGCGTCCCAACCCCCCATTACCGAGTGAAGGTTCTTTTTCTGCTTGTTCCACTTCCGTTAGGGACCGGCCGTGAGCTTGTAATTCTTCTTCAACTTGGTCATAGATCCCTAAGTTTAAGAGATTATTGACCAGTAATTTACCAATCAAGAATTCTGCCGATACATAATAAAGTTTTTTCTTACTGTGATTAGTGGCTAAGCCTTTGCTTTTATCTTTGATTAAATCGAGTAATAAATAATAAAGTTCCTGGTCACTAATATCTTCTATGGACTTATGAAATTGATTTTTTGCCATAGCTGCCATTGTATTCATAGGTGGATCCTTTCTCGTACTTGGATAATAACAACTAAAAAGTTGTATCCACTTTAAAAAAATTAAGTAATATACTATTAAAATAGCTGATTTCATCTCATTGAGCAAGCGTTTTCTATTTTCCCCTGAGATAAAAACAAGTTTTTATCATTTAGCATATAAAAAATAAGGCGACTTAAGAGTCAGCAAACTTTATTATTGTAGGAATAAAAAAGAGGGCGCACTGCCCTCTTTTTGTGCTTATCGCACTCTCTTCAAATGTGCTCGCTGACGCACTTGTCACACTCTTCTAATAAGCGCGGGCGAACCAAACGGTGTGTTTTGCGGGTTTGCCGCTAACCAGGTCGACGGTTTTTTCTACTGCTGGTTCAAAGGGAATATTCCGAGTAGTGAAGCCGGTTTCTTCTTTGACCTTGGCTTCTGTTTCTTCCGTGCCATCCCAGCCAGCAAGGACCCAGCCTGGGTATTCACCCTTTTCTTCACAAGACTTGATATGTGCCTTTAATTGGTCTAGGGTGTCGATGTCGAAATGTTCATGGTCATGACGGAATTGATCTGCCTTGTCATAGAGACGTTTTTGCATGGTTTCCATTTCAGTGGCAACCTTGTCGAGTAAGTCATCTAAGTTAACCGCTTCTTTGTCCTCTAAGTCACGCATTTTAATCATGCATTGGCCATTTTCCATATCCCGTGGACCAAATTCAATACGCAGTGGGACCCCTTTCACTTCAGCTTCATTGTATTTGTAACCCGCTGAATTATTGGAATCATCTAAATAGGTTGAATAGCCGGCTGCTTGTAGGTCCTTTTCAATGGCTTCTAGTCGAGTAAGGACTTCAGGGTTCTTCTTCACATTGCCAACGGGAATCAAGGCAATTTGAACAGGCGCCATTTTCGGTGGGAAGACGACCCCCTTCTCATCACCATGGGCCATAATCATGGTCCCAATCAAGCGGGTTGATACGCCCCAAGAACTGGTGTGGGCATAGACGTGTTGGTTTTCGGTATTAAGATACTTAATATCAAAGGCTTCCGCAAAGTTGGTCCCTAAGTAGTGAGAAGTCCCTGCTTGAACAGATTTGGTGTCCTTTACCATGGCTTCAATAGAATAGGTATCCACCCCGCCAGCAAATTTTTCCGAAGGGGTTTTTTGACCAGCGTAGACGGGTAAGGCTAATAAGTCTTCGACGGTTTCTTGATAAACCTTAAGGAAGTGCATGGTCCGTTCCCGAGCTTCCTTTTCACTAGCGTAAGCACAGTGGCCTTCTTGCCAGAGGAATTCAGAGGTTCTTAAAAATGGCAGGGTCCGTTTCTCCCAGCGGAAGACATTGGCCCATTGGTTAAGTTCCATAGGCAAGTCACGGTAAGAGTTAATCCAGTCAGACATAGCATTGCCAAAGAGGGTTTCTGAGGTAGGACGAAGGGCAACGGGTTCCTCTAATTCTTCGTCACCCGCCCGAGTTACCCAGGGTAATTCAGGGGCAAAGCCCTCAACATGGTCAGCTTCTTTCTTGAAGAAGGATTCGGGAATTAACATGGGGAAGTAGCAATTTTTTACTCCGGATGCTTTAAATTTCTTATCAAATTCGGTCTTAATTTTTTCCCATAAGGCGTAGCCATTAGGCTTAAAGACCATGGTTCCACGAACAGGACCATAGGCGAATAAATCTGCCTTTTGAATACTTTGTAAATACCATTTGGAAAAATCATTTTCTTGTGAATGACTTGTTGTTTCTTTTGCCATTGTAATCTCCTTTTTCACTTTATCCGATAAAAAAAGCGAGTCCACCATCCCCTAAAAGGACGACATGACTCGCGGTACCACCTTTATTAAGCTTTTGCTTATCTCATTGGACGATAAGGGTGTCTCCCCTGCAAATGCTTGCACTTGCTAAGTTTTACTTAGTATCTTAGTAGGTTCAATTGTGAGCGGGGTAGTTTTTTCAGCAGCCAAACTCTCTCTCGACCCTTCAACAATTTACTAGTCTAAACTATCTTTCATTGTGGCCGACTTAAGGTCTTTTGTCAATAGGGAAAAGCTCATCACTTAGAGAAATACTGTCAAGAATGTTTTTTTGCTACAAAAACTTTTCCTGTTTATCGTTTTATGCTAAAATTTTGAAATTAATATTTTATATATAATGAAATAAATAGGTATTTTCTTATACAGCCAGCAAGGGCTCAAGAGCTTTTAAGCGGAATAAGCTATGATAACTTTTAAGGAAAGATTTTATTTTTTATGAAAGTTAATGAAAACGTGATATAATAAATGAGTAAACGGTTGCAAAAGAAAAACACCTTTGCTATATTAAGTCAGTAAATTTTTTCGAAGGAGTTTTATTATGGAGAAACAAAACGTGACAATCTATGATGTCGCCCACCAAGCAGGGGTATCCATGGCCACAGTTTCACGTGTCGTTAACGGAAATCCTAATGTGCGCCCGAAGACTAGAGAAAAAGTCATGAAAGTGATTAAAGAATTAAATTACCATCCTAACGTCATTGCCCGCGGTTTAGCCAGCAAGCGGACCCGCTATATCGGGGTACTCTTGCCAGACATTACTAACCCTTATTACAGTTCTCTGGCTTTGGGGATCGATGATATTGCTAATATGTACGAATACAATATTATTTTAGCTAATGCTGACCCTAAGCATGACGCTGCTGGAGTGGAAAGTTTAATTATGAAGCAAGTCGACGGCATTATCTTTATCGGGAATAGCATTTCCCAAGAAGCCCGGCAAAAAATTTCCGCCGCTGGTCGTCCTTGTGTCTTCACTGATTTAATCGATCCTGAAGCAACCATGCCTACGATTAATATAGACGTGGAAGATGCCTACTACCAAGTCACTAAAGATTTCTTAGCTAAGGGTAAGAAACGGATCGCCTTAGTTGGTAGTGACCAAGGCTTCAAGGTGAGCCAAAGCCGGCAATTACAAGGTTATGAAAAGGCCTTAACAGAAGCTGGACATGCAGTCAATGAAGACTTATTAATTGCGGCAAAGTCACCTTCATATGACTCAGGCTATGCCCTTTACGAGACTTTCACGGAAATAGAAGCGGATGCTGCTATCGCTACCGATGATACCATCGCCATTGGCTTACTCAATGCCCTATTGGATAATGGCGTTAAGGTCCCTGAAGAGGTCGAAATCATGGCTTCAGATAATTCTTCAATTGTCAACATGTCACGTCCGGAACTCTCCTCAATTGCTCCACCAATTTATGATATTGGTGCTGTTGCCATGCGGGCCTTGACCAAGTTAATGGAAAATGAAACGCTTGACACTGACCTGAAGCTTCCTTACCAAATCATTAAGGGAGGAACCACCAGTTAATCAAGCGGCTTAATTTAGAAAGTAGGATGTCACTATGGAAAACGAAACAAAGGATTTAATCCTTAATTGTAAAGACACACTAGTTGTCCATGAAATGTTAATTTTACCTGCCCATACTAACCCCGCTGGGAACCTCTATGGGGGGGAGTTACTCTATTTAATCGACAATGTGGCTAGTCTCGCTGCCCATAAGGCTACCCGCTGTTCTGGGGTAACGGCCTCCTTGGACAATATGAACTTCATCAGCCCCTTTAAATTAGGGGAAATTGTCCGCATCGAGTGTTATGTCACTGGGACCGGTCATCGCAGCTTGGAAGTCTTTGTCAAAGTGATTGGTGAAAATTATCAGGAAAACCGTAAATTCATTGGCGCAACCTCTTTCTTAACCTTTGTCGCTACACCAAAAGATGACGAAGATTTTACCATGCCCAAAATTCAACCAGAAACCGACGAAGAACGTTACATCTGTGCTGGTTATGGGTCCCGTCGTAAGATCCGCCAAGAACAAAGGAAAGAAGATCAAATCATCCAAGAGAAAATGAAACACCATTTCCATTAAGCACAAGCGGCTTAATCTTTTAAAATTGTTCAAAAAAAGAGGTCAGAATTTCTTCCTGACCTCTTTTTCTTTGAAGTTTTTGTAGACATTATTTAGCGGCTTCAACTGCGGCTTTAATTTCATGAATTAAATCCGCATCATCCAAGCCAGTGACATCTTGGATGACTTCTTCTAAACTTTGCTTTTGTAATTTTTCTTGTAAGGCTACACTTTGGTCATCTTGGGGATTATCAAAGTTAAAGGCTAGGCCAACCACTGTTAGCAAGGCGCTATAATCTAAGCCCCGTTCCTTTAATTCACGAATTGGACGGATAAAGCGTTCATTATAACCCAACTTACGGATTGGCGTCCGGCCCACCCGGTTGACTTGGTCAACAATCATTGGGTTTTGGAAACGTTCAACAATTTTTTCCCGGTAAGCGGCCATATCCGCTTCCTTAAAGTTCCACTTGGCAATTAACAAGCTGCTGGTTTCTTTAAGGACTGCTTTCAAACGTTCTAAGATGGTGCCATCTTCTAAGGCTTGGCCAATGGTTTGATAGCCCTTAGCTGCTCCAGAATAAGCCACAGAAGCATGGCCGGTATTGACCGAGAATAACTTCCGTTCAATGTAAGGTTCCAAGTTATCCACATAAAGAACCCCGTCTAAGCGAATGTTCTTAGCTTTGGAGTGGGTTTGGTCAACCACCCATTCTTTGAAGGGTTCTACACTAACAAAGAGGGCATCCTCATGGTGTTGCTCAGGAACAATCCGGTCGACAGCTGCATTGGGAAAACCAACATAGCGGTCAATATAGTCTTGATCTTGGTCGGTTAGGTATTTATCGACTTCTTGGTGTAAGAAATCGGTCCCTCCAATCATGTTTTCACAAGCGATGACATCAATAGGTTCACTCACCCCAGCTTGGCGACGCGCTTGTAAGCCTTGGGCAATTAATTCAGCAATATAGGGAAGAATATTAGGCCCAATCGCGGTGGTAATAATATTTGCTTCTTGAATGGCTTGAACCACGGCTTCAGGATTTTTTCCATTATTAATGGCTTTCACACCAGAAATATCAATTTTTTCTTCTCCCGGTGCCGCATAGCCAATTTGGTAGGATCCCCGTTCGTTCAAGGCATCCACAATTGTTTCATTCACATCCACAAAATCAACGGTAAAACCATTGGCGACTAATACTTCACCAATAAAACCACGTCCGATATTCCCCGCACCAAAATGTACAGCTTTCATTAAACTTCTGCCTCCTCAAAAATAGCAATAATTTCTTGGGCACTTGTTGCATTGACTAAGCGTACAACACTGTCCATATCTGAACATACAACTGCAATCTTGGATAAAAGATCCAAGTGTTCATTGCCAATCCCCGCAATACCAAAAACCATCATAGCCATTTTTTCTTCTGGCTCATCGGGGGCAAAATCAACCCCGAATGGCACTTGGATCACCGAAATTCCAGTTGCTTTTACCTTATCTTTACCTTCATCGGTGCCATGGGGAATAGCAATGAAATTCCCCATGTGGGTCGAAACCACTTCTTCACGGGCTAACATGGAATCAATGTATTCTTCTTCCACATCGCCGTCATCAACGAGCAATTGCCCGGCTGCACGAATGGCATCTTCTTTATTAATAAAGGATTGATTCAAACGAATCATCGATTCTTTTAATTCCATTTCCTCACTCCTTTTATCTCCAGGAAAACTCCTACATCATTTTTGCTTTTTTATAGGCTGTCCATATTTTTTATGGTAGTTAGTAATATGTTATTCAGTAACTGTTTCAAGCGCCCTTCATCGCCCCGGTCATAAAGGGAGAGATTAGCATCATTTTCAATCACGGAACTCGATATCGCTCCCATCACTTCCTGTAGCCAGGGAGTTAAGGGATTGGGAGCTAAGAGCAGTAGCAAACGTCTAAGGGTCATCATTTGGTGGTCCATGCCCAAAATAGGGTAACCCTCCGCCAAGTCATAAATGACAAAGTATGGCTCTAGGACCTCAACATGACTGGTATGGAAGAGTCCGATACTAGAATGTGGGATGCCGATAGCCGATTCTTTAAATCGCCGCATGACCGCCTCGCTGACCTGCTGGCTATCGCCAACTTGCTGGCCCCTAAGTTGTCCTATCTGCTGGTCAAGTAAGGTTTTGAGATCAAGTTTAGCCTTCCCATTATTATTAACCTTAATCACTTGAAAGTTTTGGTAGACTTGATAAGCTTCTTTGATCTTATGATAATAATTTTCTAAACTGAGCTCCTGATTATTTCTCGCTAAACTTCCTACTTCCCCAGTCCGATTGTTAGATCCTACCCAGTCCTTATTTTGAGCGATTTGCTCAATTTCTATTTCTAAGGCCTTTAATTCATCGTCTAAGAGCAAGGGGGAGACCAAGTGATAGTGACGGCTGAGCCCCGGTAAGAACAGGGTGGATAAGACGATATCATAGGAAGTTAGCGCAACTTGATTTAAGGCTGATAATTTCACCACATCAATCAATAGATTTTGTTTAATGTACTTTTTCAAACGGTTTTCCAGAATTTTTGTCGTTCCCATCCCACTCGCGCAAACCAAGAGCAAGGAAATTTGCTGGCGGCCTTGGGGGTGACGTTCCAGGGAAGTCGCAAAGTGAATAACAATATAGGCCAATTCATCACGGCCAATCTTCTGACCAGGGAAGGCTTGGGAAAAGCTGGTCCCGACTGCCTGGTAAAGGTCAAAATATTGGTCAGTTATCCGGTCCAATAAGGTATGGGGAGATTCTTGAAATTCACTCACTTCCGGTCGGTTAAAGGTCGCCTGGATATGGGTGACTAAATTATAGTAAAGGGCTGAATCAGTGCGGAAATCGTTGGCCGTTTTTTCACTGACAGCTTGGATAAGCTCGGAAACCTGATAGAGGAAGGTTCCATCGTAATTTTCAATCAACAAGTGTTCAAGCGGCTTGTAATTGACCCCTTCCAACTGCTGGGCCAAGAAATTCCGTTCATTAATACCAATCGGTAAGGCTAAAGCATCCGATATCCAAGTCATGATTTGCTGGGCTAACTGTTGTTCAGTTTTTCCGGGCCGGGAAAGGGCTAAGTGCTTACTTTTTTCTTGCCCTCCTTCTTCCAAATGCTGGCCCGCCTTTAAGCGAATAATAGTGACCGTGATTTGGAGCATAATCAGCTTCAACTGGTTATCCGTCACCTTAGCAAAGGTTGTTGGATTCAAACGATTAAAGATTTGCTGAACTAATTCTAAGTCTTCTCCCTCTAGTAAAGCCATAAAGGCTTGACTATTTTGTCCGCCTTGGCGGTTGGGATGGAAGAAGGTATATTCGTCAATGTTTTGACTTAAAAGTGAACTCAGCATTTGCCGGCGTTCAGCTTCCCAGCCCCTAACCAAATAATTCTTCTTATCATCACGGACGAGGTGGAGGTCATAATTCAATAGAGCCTCCCCAACCGCCTTGAGGTCAGTTTGAATGGTAGCTGGGCTGACGCCATAATCCTCTGCCAGACCTTGCCTGGTTAATTCTGGATTTTCTAGTAATAGTTGGCAGGCCAGGTGCTGCTGGCGTATCTCCCGGTCAAAGAAAGGCCAGGATGCTTGCCTTTGCTTTGGTCCAAGAATATCCTTTAAATCATAAGCCGTAAAGTCCTTGGGGTAACGTAAGAAGTAACCCTGCTTGCGGTCACGACCGATTTCGATCCCAAACTTGTTCAAGGAAGCTGCTAAATTATTCAATTCCCGATAAACTGTACGCTGGCTGACTTGTAAGGTCATCTTTAAACTTTCCAAGCTCACGCCATCGCCTTGCTCCATAAAGCACTGTAATATGACCCGTTCTCGTTCTGAAAAGTACATGGCCTAATCCTCTCTATAAAAGCTACTTTGCCTTTATAGTACACCATGAGACGAGCTAATGGAAAACTTTATCTGACTGAAGTCGCTTATTTATTAAAGGATGGCTAAAGGCCTTATTCCCCTAAGGATTGAATCAATGAATAGTAATTCCCTTCATCAATCAAACGATCAAAATGAATGACTCTAGCCTTTTGGAAATGTTCCTTGGCTGTTTGATAGTCATCACTCTGTACGATCACCAAGATATTGTCTTGGTCATTAATCTCATCCAGTGCTTGAGCAGAAGCATGGATATTTTTATCAGGGGCTTTTTTGACGAGTAGATTTCTAAAGATGGAAGCGGCAATCGTCGTGCCACCAACACCAGGTCCCTTAAAGGCAAAGACGACCTTGTTAATACCAGCATAGTCTGATGCTTGCGCTTGACTAGCGTCTTTATCAGCGGACTCACTAGAGCCATCAGATACTTCAGCTTCAACCGTTTCTACATCTTCATCTAACATATCCGCTAAAATTTCATCATAGCGGTCAGAATCCATAAAGTTATTCACCGAAATATGGGTGGAAGATGGCGCTTTTTTACGGGCTTGAGGGGTTAATTCTTGTTGAGTGATAACTAAGGTCTTCGCATCATCATTCAGGTTATTAATGGCTGAGTTGGTCACGGGTTGAGTCAAGCCTAACTGTTTGGCTTTCTTCCTTAATAGGGAAGCCCCCATGGCACTTGACCCCATCCCAGCATCACAGGCAAAGATAATTCGGTCGATTTGATTGACGTCTGGAACTTCATCTGAAGTCGCTTCAACATCAGCACTTTGCCCTTTCGATTCAGCCTTAGCTTGAGAAACAGCTGCTTGTTGTTTAGCAAAGTTGTCTTCTTGGGAACGGTCGGTTTTTAGGATTAAAGCAGCAACCGCAAAGGAAACTGCAGCAGCGGCAGCAACAGCTAGGAGCATAGGTAGATGGTCGCCACGAGCAGTTACCCCGAAAATAGCAAAAATGGAGCCTGGAGAAGCAGGTCCAGTTAAACCAACATTGAGGAGGACATTAACAAAGGTCCCCGTTACCCCACCAGCGATAACCGCTAAGATTAAGAGGGGCTTGGTCATCACATAAGGGAAGTAAATCTCATGAATCCCACCAAGGAAGTGGATGATCATAGCTCCCCAACTGGAAGATTTAGCGCTACCCTTACCAAAAATAGCAAAGGCTAGTAAAACGCCCAGACCAGGACCAGGGTTGGCTTCTAAGAGATAGAGTACCGATTTACCGACTTCAGCAACTTGGGCTGAACCTAGTGGTGTCAAAATTCCGTGGTTGATAGCATTGTTTAGGAAGAGGATCTTAGCGGGCTCAATCAAGACATTGGCCAAAGGCAAGAAGCCCAGTTCCATGATCTTATTGACACCAATTTCCATCCATTCAGTTCCCCAACTCACCAGTGGGCCAACTGCAAAGAAACCAAGTAAAGCTAAGAAGAAGCCCAGAATCCCGCTGGAAAAGTTATTGACTAACATTTCAAAACCAGAAGGGATTTTTTCTTGGAAGGCTTGGTCAAATTTCTTAATGACCCAACCGGCAAAGGGGCCCATGGCCATAGCACCAATAAACATTGGCGTTTCGGGTGGCGCACCACCGATAACTCCCATCGTAGCAATGGTTGCAACCACAGCACCCCGTTGTTCATAAACCAGGGCACCACCAGAATAAGCAATTAATAATGGCAAGAGATAACGTTGCATGGCTCCACCAACAGCATTTAAGCTTTCATTAGGTAGGTAACCCGTTGGAATGAAGAGCGCAGCAAAAATCCCCCAGGCTATAAAGGCACCGATATTAGGCATGACCATGCTAGAGAGATGGCGTCCCAATTTTTGGATACCTGCCTTCAAGCCGGAAGACTTGGCTTGTGACTGTTCCATAATATTTCCTCCTTCATCGAATCATTGTAATAAGTATTTACACCATTATTGTACAGAATATCTGTATACGCTTTCAATGGATTTGCCGGCTAGTTTTGGCAAAGTGTCCGCTGCCAAAATTTATGCCAAGATGCTTTAATCATTTCTCCCCCTTTTCACCTATTCAACTTTGTGATTTTTTTGTTAAAGTGCCGGTTTTACTTTCAAAATCTACTTTTGCCACAGATTTATTTTCCTATCCGTGTTAAACTAGGGATAAGATTTTTATGAACTTATATCTTTTATGGAGGTACAAAAATGAAAGTTTATATTTATGATGACATCGAAACAGCCAGCCAAGCCGCTTTAAATTACTACCAAGAAGCCTTAGCTGATGGGCCTAAAGTCTTTGGCTTAGCTACCGGTTCGACACCAGAAAAACTCTACCAAGAAATCGTGGCCTCAGACTTAGACTTCACTGACAGTCTTTCCTTTAACTTGGATGAATATGTTGGTTTAGAAGCTAGCCATCCACAAAGCTATAATTACTTTATGCACAAACACCTCTTCAATGAGAAACCATTTAAACACAACTATCTTTTAAATGGTGCCAACCCTAACGAAGAAGAGGAATGTTCACATTTTGAAGACCTACTCCAAGAACATCCGATCGACTTACAATTATTAGGTATTGGTCGCAATGGGCACATTGGTTTCAATGAACCGGGCTCTTCCTTCACCAGCAAGACCCGTAAAATTGAACTAACGGAATCAACCATCGAGGCTAACAGCCGTCTCTTTGACTCTCCTAGCGATGTCCCCACCGCGGCTTATAGTATGGGGATCGGTTCCATTTTAAACAGCAAAAACATCTTACTCTTAGCCTTTGGTGAGGAAAAAGCAGCCGCTGTTAAAGCCATGGTGGAAGGACCTGTGACTGAAGAAGTCCCAGCCAGCGCCCTCCAAGAACACCCTAATGTCGTTGTGATCCTTGACCAAGCAGCCGCTAGCCAATTAAGCGGTGAGGCTAATGCCTAAGCCAATCCTCTACCTGGATGCCCAATATAAGGATCAAGCCCGTAGACAATTAGAAGAGCTGAGTGACCACTACCAAATTAAAGACAAGAAGCAGCTTAATTCTAGCGATTACGCCCAGATCGAGATCTTTTTTGGTAGCGACTTAGAAACCCTAGCCGCTATCTACCAAGCAAATGACCGGCGCTTAGCCTGGATTCAACTCGATACCGCTGGAGCTGACTATTTACCCCAAGCATTCATGGCGGATCCAAAAGTATCCATTACGACGGTTTCGGGTATCCACGCACCCTCCATTGCCGAAAGTATCTATGGCTATCTTTTAGGGGTTTACCACCAACTCTTTATCTACCATGACCAACAGCAAGAAAAGAACTGGCACCGCTATGAAGATGTGAAAAACTTGACGGGGAAAAAGGCCCTAGTATACGGTACCGGGCACTTAGCCAGTGAGATTGCCCAGATTGGTCAAGCTTTTGGCTTAGACTTTTACGGAGTAAATACATCTGGTAGGGCTGTGGAGCATTTTAAGGCGACCTACACCCAAGAATCAGTAGCTGACCATATTGGGGAAATGGATATCATTATCAATACCCTTCCCTCTACTCCAGAAACTAAAAATATCTTTGACCGATCCTTCTTTAATGAAATGAAGGAAAAGAGTTATTTTATTAACGTCGGTCGGGGGAGTGCAGTGGTGGAAGCTGACCTCCAAGCTGCTCTGGAAGAGGATAAGATTGCCGGTGCCTATTTGGATGTCTTTCAAAAAGAACCCTTAACAGCAGACAGTCCCTTGTGGGAGACTAAAAATCTTTTAATCACCCCTCACTCCTCAGGGCGGGTAGAACACTTCCGTGATGATATTTTTAAGATTTTCTACCAAAATTACCAGGATTACTTAAAGGGTAAGTCTTTAAGTATCAACCTCTTAGATAAAGAGAAAGGCTACTAAGAGCAGTGGCCAAGCTAAAAAGCCACTTACTTCTTTCCTTTTAAGGAAGCAGTAAGTGGCTTTTTTACATAGATATTATTCAGCCAAACTAAGCATATTTGGCATTCATTTGTTTTTCCCAACGGTTCAAGAACTTGGTTAAGGTAAAGGTCAAGATAAAGTAAATGACCATGGAAATCAAGAGAGGAATAATCCCTTGGTAAGTGATGCTGGTAACCGCCCGGGTTTGGAAGGTTAATTCAGCAATACCGATAGTCGATACAATGGATGACTCCTTGATCAAGGTCACAAATTCATTCCCCAAGGCTGGCCAGATTGACCGTAAGGATTGTGGGAAGATAACCTTCTTCAAGGTGGTTAAGCGGTCTAAACCGAGTGAACGTGCCGCTTCAGTTTGCCCCTTATCAACCGCTTGGATCCCCCCACGGATAATCTCACTAATATAAGCCCCCGAGTTTAAGGACACCGCAATCAAGGCTGAAAGTAGAGCAGGTACGTTAAATAATCCACCGATTCCTAAGAACATAAAGAGGACTTGGATCATTAAAGGCGTCCCCCGAATGAATTCAACATAGGCCATAGCAATACCGGATAAAATTTTGTTCTCAGTCAGCCGCATAACAGCTAAGATAGCCCCTAGGGTTAAGCCAAAGACCACACTGACCGCTGAAATCAGCAGGGTCATTTTAATGCCGTTCCAGTAATAAGGCCAATAGGATAACCAGTCGACCCCTTGTTCAGCTTGTTCTTGACCTTCACTAATAATCAAATCATAAGATTCATCTAGCCATTGGTCCATCAGACCTTGGTCTTTAACTTCTTGGACACTTTGGTTGATAGCGGCTTGTAGGTCAGGTTGGTTTTTGGGCATAACTACTCGTTTAGAATTATCGTCTTCTAATTTAAAGTGGCCATTGATCATTTCTAAGGCATCTTCATGGGCCCGAACGTGGGCACCACCCACACCAGAGTCAATAATAACCCCATCAATTTGCCCTGTCAGTAAGGCAGAGATTAAATCTGGGAGTTGTTGCATAGCGTGCTTACCCACATGAGCCATTTGTTCATTAGCTAAGCCTTCTTGAATCGATCCTTGTTGGAAACCTATCGTCATATCTGGGGTGAAGGAATCTTTATCATGGATCTTTTCGGCATCGTCTTTACGGATAATAATGGCTTGTTCATCATTTTGGTAACCATCAGAGAAGTCAACCGACTTGGCTCTTTCTTCAGTATAACCCATCCCAGAAATGATAATATCGATATTCCCCGCTTCCATGGAAGATAGGAGACTAGAGAATTCCATAGTCACAACATTTAATTTAACCCCGAGGTCATCGGCAATTTTTTGCCCTAATTCAATATCCGCTCCGGCCACGGTTTGTTGGCCGTCTTTCATGGTAATAAATTCAAAAGGTGGGTAGTCAGGACTAACCCCCATTCGAAGTTCACCACGGTCTTTTATGCTTTGGAGGAGTGAATTCTCGCTAGGGGTCTGGCCCTGGTCTTCCTCCCCATAGACTTGTGGGGCTAAGAGACCGGATAGGGTCGTTAGCATCAGTAAAACAGCTAAAAAGCAATGACTCAATTTCTTCATCAATGACATTTTTTCTTCTTCCCTTCTTTTCTCTTATTTTGATAGTTTTTCAGACGTTCTTTCACTTGGGCAATATGTTCTTTGACCTGGTCTGGAGCTGGTCCACCAGCCACCTGACGGGCATAAACCCCATGTTTCAAATCAATGGCTTGGTAGATATCAGCTTCAAATAAATCATTAAAGGATTGGTACTCTTCTAAGGAGAGTTCCTCTAAAGTTTTATCCGTTTCATGACAATACTTTAAAATATCCCCAACTTGGCGATAAGCATCACGGAAGGGTAAGCCCTTAGCGCTCAGGTAGTCGGCGCAGTCAGTAGCATTTAAGTAACCCTTACCCGCGGCTTGGTACATGTTTTCCACCTGAGGATGGGTAGCATCCAAGATTGCTGGTAAGAGGTTCAGCAAGGCTTGAACGGTGTCAATGGCATCGAAGAGTCTTTCCTTTTCTTCTTGTAAGTCCTTATCATAGGCAAGGGGAATCCCCTTCATAATAGTCAAGACTGCCATTAAGTCCCCATAGACCCGGCCAGCCTTGCCCCGCATTAATTCATGGATATCCAAGTTCTTCTTCTGAGGCATAATCGATGACCCCGTAGAAAAGCGGTCATCCACTACAATCAATTGGAACTCTTGGCTGGCCCATAAGATCATTTCTTCACTATACCGGCTCAGGTGCATACTAATCAAGGCCAAGGCACTCAGTAATTCAATACTGTAGTCACGGTCGGAAACCGCATCGATACTGTTGCCGGCATAGGCATCAAAACCTAATAGATCGGCAGTCAGCTGCCGGTCCAATGGAAAGGTGGTTGTCGCTAAGGCCCCTGCTCCTAGAGGCATGGAATGATTAATCCGTTTTTGAGCATCCATCAAACGCTCGTAGTCACGCATAAACATTTCCACATAGGCCATCAAGTAATGACCATAAGTAACCGCTTGGGCTCTTTGCAAGTGGGTGTAGCCAGGCATGATGGTTTCTAGGTGTTGGCCTGCTTCCTGGCAAAAGGCCTCTACCACTTGGTCCAATTGATCTAATAATTCATCAACCGCTGTGCGCGCATAAATTTTCATGGCTGTGGCGACTTGGTCATTACGGCTCCGTCCAGTATGGACTTTCTTACCGATATCACCTAAGCGTTTGGTGAGTTCACTTTCAATAAAACTATGAATATCTTCTGAATTAGGATCAATAGTGAGTTCTCCTTGGGCATATTCTTTTTGCATATCCCCTAGACTTGCTACTAAAGCTTCCGCTTCTTCTTTAGCAATAATCCCTTGTTGACCTAACATTTTGGCATGGGCTTGGCTAGCCTCAAGATCTGCAGGAAGCAACCGCAAGTCAATAGCCAAGGATTGATTTAACTGGTAGGCTGACTCAGCCATGGCTTGATGATAAGTATTGGACCAAAGTGCCATTTTAACACAACCTTTTCTAAAATTTTTGTTTTCAAGCGTTTCTTATCGACTTTATACTTTCGCTTGCATCTTATTCTCATATAAACGTAAAGCCATCGAAGTCACAAAAGTAAGGACAAAGTAACAACACATCGAGATAAATAGAGGAATCGTCCCCTGATAGGTTAAGCTGGTAACCGCCCGGGTTTGAAAGGTTAATTCCGCTACCCCAATCGTAGAAACAATGGAAGAATCCTTAATTAAGGTCGCCGCTTCATTCACTAAAGACGGCCAGACTGGACGTAAGGATTGCGGGAAGACGACCTTCTTCATGGTGGTCCAGTAATTGAGTCCCAAGGAACGAGCAGCTTCTACTTGCCCCCGGTCGACGGAAAGAATCCCGCCCCTAAATATTTCTGAAATATAGGCCGCAGCGTTTAGGGAAACTGCGATAATCCCTGATAGCAGGGAAGATAAGGAGAACAAAGCTCCGACACTCAAGAAAACAAAGAGAACTTGAACCATTAAAGGGGTTCCCCGAACAAACTCAACATAGGCACTAGCCAGCTGAGGCAGGACGGGTAAGTTTGAAATTCTCATCAAGACGATGATCAAGCCCAAAATAATCCCAGCTAAAATGGCCACTACTGAAATCAACAGGGTGACTTTTATCCCATCATAGAAGTAAGGCCAGTAGCTCAACCAGTTCGACTTTTGACTTTGCCGGATCAAGTCATAGGATTCTTCCATCCATTGATCCATTTGTCCCGATTCTACACAGGCATTCACCGTTTTATTAATTTCTGCTAAGAAGGTGGGTTGGTTATTAGGGATAGCCACCGACTTACCATCCGAGCTTACATCTAAACCAGAAGGAATAGCTAAAAGTTCCCCATGTTCAGCAGCAAAGGCCTTGGCTACCGATTCATCGAGGAGCACGGCATCCACCTGGTTAGCCATTAGGGCAGCGACAGCATCAGCCGACTTCCGCATGGCTACTTTTTCAGCACTGGTAACCCGTTCGGTCACCAAGGTATCTTGGAGGGTATTATCGGAAACCCCAATCTTGCCACCTTGGTCAAAGTAAGAAACATCTTTAATTTTATCTTGGTCTTGCTTTCTAATCACAAAATATTGCTGGTCGGACTGATAGACATCAGAGAAATCCACTTTTTTATCCCGCTCTTCGGTATAGGACATCCCAGAAATAATCATATCAACAGACCCGGTCTCCATGGCTGGAATCAGAGAGCCAAATTCCATATCGACAATTTCTAATTTCACCCCAAGATCGTCAGCAATTTTTTGGGCGAGGAAAACGTCCGTCCCTACTAGGCGGTTTTGGCCATTTTCTAAGACGGTAAACTCAAAGGGAGCATAGCCACTCGCTGTACCAAAGCGAAGTACGCCGCGGTCCTTAATTTCCTGAAGTAGTTGATCGTCATGGGCAACTTGCTTGCCCTCGTTTTCCTCTGCGTAAACACTGCTTGGACTAAGTAAGATTAAAAGAGTCAAAGCAAACAAACACAGCGCACTAAACATTTTCTTGCATTGATACATATAAATACCTCCCTTTATAATAACTAAACATCACTTCAATCAATGAATGGCTCATAAACAACAAAAAAAGCCCACCTCCTAAGAGGCGGACTTCTTCCACGGTACCACTCTAATTTGCGAATAGCTTACTAACTATTGACAACTCTGTTTGGTAACGCAGACATCTGCGAGTTAATCTCAAAACTTCGACTAACTATCTCAGCAAGACGTTTCATTAGTCATCCTGGGAACCTTGCACCAAACGTTCCTCGCTTTGCAGGAATGAGTTAATTACTTATTTGCTTCATCGATTTCATAAATTAATGTTATTATAAAGGACATTTATTTATTGTCAATCTTTATTTTTATTTTTTCCTAAAGTTTAATCCTAAAATGAAAAAGAAGCAAGCCCTTAGGCAAAGATCGTCTTAATTTCTAAGTAGTCGGCAATTCCGTAAGGCCCTTTTTCCCGACCGAGACCGGACTCTTTATAGCCACCAAATGGTGCCCTGGAAGACCCAGAAGCATGGTTAACGAAGACATTTCCTGTCCGCAATTGTTCAGCCATGGCTACCGCTTTCTCCTTAGGCCCAACCACATAACCGGATAGACCATAAGCCGAGTCATTAGCGATAGCAAGAGCCTCTTCTTCATCCTTATAGGTCAATACACATAAAACCGGACCAAAAATTTCTTCTTGGGCAATGGTCATTTGATTATCAACCTGGGTAAAGACTGTAGGTTGGACATAGAAACCACTGTGGTCGATATCTTGACCACCTAAGAAAAGCTCAGCGCCTTCATCAATACCCTTTTGAATATAGTCAAGGACGGTTTCTTTTTGTTGAGCCGATACCATCGGCCCTACCATGGTTTCGCCGTCGCCAGGCATACCGATTTTAACGTGGTCTTGGTAATAAGCTTCAATCAATTCCTTAAATTCTTCCAGTTCAGCTTCAGGCACTAATAAGCGGGTAAAGGCGGAACAGGTTTGCCCCTGGTTGTTTAAAATCGAATCCATGGACTTTTTAACCGCTAAGTCCTTATCCCCACCGGCTAAGTAGAGCATAACCGACTTGCCACCTAATTCAAGAATTAATTTCTTAATGTTTGGCGCAGCCTTTTCATAGAGGCCTCGGCCGACTTCAGTAGAACCCGTAAAGGAAATCACGGCCACATCAGGGTGCCCCGCCAGGTAGTCACCGACTTCACTCCCGGAACCAGTGACTAAGTTAAAGACGCCATGAGGAAGATCAGCTTCCTCAAAAACTTTGGCATAGACCAAGGCGGTCAAGGGCGTATTGGAAGCCGGTTTAACCACTACTGTATTTCCGGCAATGAGGGCTGGGGTGACCTTCCGCTGAATTTGATTGAGTGGGTAATTCCAAGGAGTGATGCAAGCCACCACGCCGAAGCCTTCCTTAATAACCCGTGCCCCATCGATTTCTTCTTCAAAGTCAAAGTCTTTGGCCGAATCCATATATTCACGCATCTCTTTGATGGCCATAGGAATATGATTATCCTTAGCAAAATTGACAGAAGCCCCTAGTTCTAAGACCGTGGTCTTAACTAAAAGGTCGGCATATTTCTTCAAGCCATCATAAACTTTCTCTAAATAGTTTAAACGTTGGTCCACACTTAAGGCATTCCAATCAGGAAAAGCTGCCTTAGCCGCCGCCACTGCTTGGTCAACATCCTCCTGATTACTTTTTTGTACATGATTGATGACTTCTTCTGTCGCCGGATTAATGACTGGCATTAATTCTTGACTTGACGATGCTATCCATTCTCCATTGATAAAATTCCGATAGTTCTCCATAATCATCACCTCGTTTCTATTATCTAAAAAAATCCCAAGAGACTCAAGCAAGAAGAAATTGCCGTACTGGATTTATTCATTTATTAAAAGGAATTTCATTTTCAGACATATCACCTAAAGCGCTATCATGGTACAATAACCTTATAAATATAAAATAAGGAGTGAGAAAAATGAATGAAACCGCTGAGAAAAAACAGCGTTTCCAGACGCCACATACTTACGTCATTATTTTTGGTATTGTTCTCGTGGCCTGGTTACTAACATTCATCGTTCCGGCTGGTAAATATACCACCGAAGTTTTGGAATATGAAGGAGCCAATGGGGAAACCCAAACCCGAACCGTTCTCCAACAAGATTCCTTCCGTTACATGCATCCCTTAAAGGAAGATGTTTTAAGGGGCAACTTGGAAGACCTGGTCCAAGAACCCGCTAAATTGCAAGAACTAGAAGTTGACCAGGAGGATTTATCCAAGCTTCTCGAAAAGTCAGAGCCCTTGACCCTGGGGCAGTTAGAAGAAATCGACTTAGAAGAATCCGAACTCTATGCCATGTATGGAGATAGTATCTACGACACCAGTAAAAATTTAAATAAAACCGCTGGCCTATGGGGAACCCAGGACCACTATGGCTTCGGGGTGTTAAACTATATCTTTGAAGGGATTGTCACCGGAGACCGCTATGGTTCTGCCATTGGGATTGTTGCCCTCCTCTTAGTGGTTGGGGGGGCTTTTGGAATTATTATGCGGACTGGGGCAATCGATGCCGGTATCTATGCCTTTGTCAATAGCGCTAAAGGCATGGAACACTTGGCCATTCCCCTGCTCTTCTTCCTCTTTTCCTTTGCCGGAGCAACCTTTGGGGCCTCTGAACAGGTCATTCCCTTTGTAATGATTATTGCTCCCTTTATGATTGCCCTAGGCTATGACTCCATCACGGCCGTGACCGTTACCTTTGCTGCTTCACAGATTGGTAACGCTTGTTCCTGGATGAGTCCCTTCTCTATTGCCATTGCTCAAGGGATCGCTGGGCTTCCGGCCTTGTCAGGGGCTGGCTTCCGGATTGTCATGTGGGTGATTATTACCACCCTCTCCTGCGGATTTACCATGGTCTACGCGAAGCGGGTTCGCAAGGCACCACAACTATCCCCTTCCTATGAATCGGACGCCTACTTCCGGACCGATTTAGCTAAACAAGAGGATGTCAGCCATGAATTTACCCTAGGCCACAAACTCATCCTATTAGAGATGTTACTGGGCCTGGTATGGATTGTTTGGGGCGTGATGAACCAAGGCTTTTCTATTCCTGAATTAGCTTCCCAATTCTTTGTTATGGGCTTAGTGTCAGGAATTACCGCCCTCATCTTTAGAATTGATGACATGACTGTTAACGATATTGCCTTCGCCTTTAAAGATGGGGTCTCTGACCTGGCGCCTACCGCTGTGGTTGTGGGGATGGCCAAGGGAATCTTACTGGTCTTAGGCGGGTCAGACGCGGGAACCTTCTCCGCATTAAATACCATTCTCTACGGCGTCGGTAACCTCCTTTCTGGTATTCCTAACGTCCTAGGTGCTTGGTTCATGTACATCTTCCAATCACTTTTCAACCTTGTGGTGACCTCCAACTCTGGTCAAGCCGCCCTCACCATGCCAATTATGGCTCCACTGGCGGATATTATCGGGGTTAGCCGTCAAGTTGCCGTCTTAGCCTTCCAATTAGGCTCCGGTTTTGTGGATGCCTTTACTCCAGTTTCTGCCAGCCTGGTGGGTTGCTTGGCAGTCGCTCGGATCGATTGGGCAGATTGGGCTAAGTTCCAAATTAAAATGCAGGGTTTCCTCTTTGTTTTAGGGAGCATTGCCATTATTATTGCCATTAGTATCGGTTACAGTTAGAAAGTTGGGAAAGTATGAAATTAATCAAACAAGTCACTGTTTACGCCCCTGAAAATTTAGGGGTTAAAGATATCTTAATAGATAGTTCCAAAATTATTGCCATTGAGGACCACATCACTATTGATAGCAATGCGATCGACATTGAAGTGATCGACGGTCAAGGCAAAATCGCTACCCCTGGTTTCATTGATAGCCACTTCCACCTCCTAGGAGGCGGTGGTGAGAATGGTTTTCAGAACCGAACACCAGAAGTCCAGTTGAGTCAACTAACCACGGCTGGGGTCACTACTGCCTGTGGCTTACTAGGAACGGATGGGGTCGCCCGTGATGAAATGGCCCTATTAGCCAAGGCGCGGGGCTTAGAAGCCGAGGGAATTTCCACCTATATCTATGTAGGAAACTACCGTCTACCGGCAACCACCCTCACCGGATCCATCATCAAAGACATTATGGCTATTGACAAGGTGATTGGCATTGGTGAAATCGCCATTTCCGACCACCGCAATGGGGCCCCGACCTTTGAACAATTTGCCCACGCAGCAGCTGATACCCGGACTGGGGGTTTACTGGCGGGTAAGGCCGGCGTGGTCAACTGCCATGTGGGGCCCAACAAGGGCCGACTAGAATTCCTCTTTAAGGCCTTAGATGAAACCGATATTCCGGTCACCACCTTCCTACCGACCCACTGTGGCCGGAGCCAGGAACTAGTTGACGAAGCCATTGCCTTTGCCAAGCGCGGCGGGACTTTCGATATTACCGGAAGTGAAGACCCCGATATGACCTATGAAAAAGATGGGGAAATTCCTTTTAGGACCATTCTCAAGCAGGTCCTCGACCAAGGTTTAGATGAATCCTGCATTACCATGAGTTCTGATGGCCAAGGAAGCCTTCCCCGCTTCGATGAAGAAGGCAACTTCCTCCGTATTGGTGTGGGAAGTGCTAAGTCACTCTTGGTCGGTATTCAAGAAGCTGTTCAGAGAGAAAATATTGCCCTTGAAAAGGCCCTCCCAGCAGTCACCTCTAACGTTGCCCGTATCCTAAAACTTGACCATAAGGGACGTTTAGAAGTGGGACGGGACGCAGATATCCTACTCTTAGATGAAGACAGTTTATCCATCGATACCGTGATTGCCATGTCAGAAATAATGATTAAAAACAAAGAAATCATTAAATACGGTACCTTCGAAAATGCCTAAAGAAGGCCGAATTAAAAAGGAGTTGCTCACTGCAACTCCTTTTTTACTTAGGCTTACTCTTTAACATCTTTTAATTTTTCATAACTAGCCTTGTCGACCCGAACGCGCATGGAAATATTGGGGTTAACAATCTGACAAGATTCTAAATGAGCGGCAAAGGTCATGAACATGCCGACCTTATTATAGGATAAGCCGGTTTGAGCCATGAGAAATTCTGCCATCCGGTCATTAGCTTGAACAACCGCCGTTTCAAAGTCTTCGCCGACCCCATAAGAATAATAGGCTTGGTCAGTTTCCACAAAAGGTGTTGGGCAAGGGAAGGAGTCGAGGACTTCAACGGTTAAGTCAACCGAGCCGCCAATCTCAACGCCACTGCCCCAAATCTCGCCATCACCCATGGCGGCATGCATGTCACCTAAAGCCAGAAGTGCTCCTTCAACTTCCACAGGCAGGTAAACGACAGAGCCTTCGGTAATCTGATTGTTATCCATATTTCCGCCATGTAAGTCGGGTAAACCGGTAGCTACCGCTTCGTTCTTCGGTGCCGTCCCGATCACACCAATCATTTTATGAACCGGGAAGGTGGCTCCATAATAGTCAAAGGTCTTCTGGTCTTCACTGACCTTACAAATAGCTGTCTCTTCTTCAGTAATTTCCTTAGAGAAATATTTATTGAGTCCTGGAGAAGTCATAATGGCTCCTTGGGGATCTAAATCAATGCTGTGAATGGTCACTTTCAGTACATTGCCTGGTTGAGCACCCTCCACATAAATTGGACCAGTTGCTGGGTTAATTTCATTAAAATCAATCCCAGAAATTAAGTCCTTTTCATCCTGGACACTGCCCTTGAAGCAATCCCAGACATCAACCTGTAAACGCTGGCCACTTGCTACCTTAGCAATGGGTTCATGGTTTTTGTCCATAGAGAATACATAGTGATCTTTTGTAATATGCATAAGCCTACCTCCATTAAGTCTATTTAAGATTTGATATAAACCTATCATCTCATATTGCTTATAAATAGTAAACGTTTTCAATAGCATATTAGAGGATAACTGGAGAAGGGAAAAGAGATCATTTAAAAATAACCCACTAAGCTAATCCCAAACGCGCATAAATTTCATCCACTCGGCGCAAGTGATAAGCCGGATCAAAGGCATCATCAATAGCTGCTTGGTCAAGGTACTGACGAATCTTTTCATTATTTTCGACTAAAGCTTTAAAATCAAGGCCCTGGTCCCAAGACTTAGCGGTTAGGGGTTGGACTAAATCATAGGCTGCCTCCCGGGAAAGACCGGCATCAATTAATTTTAATAAGACCCGTTGGGAGAAGATCAAATTGTGAGTGGCCTGCATATTACGCTTCATGTTTTCTGAAAAAATCGTCAGATTAGCTAAGATATTACCGAAACGATGAAGGATATAGTCCACTAAGATGGTGGTATCGGGCAAAATAATCCGCTCGGCTGAAGAATGGGAAATATCCCGTTCATGCCAGAGACTGACATCTTCCATAGCAGTCACTACATGTCCTCGGATCACCCGGGCCAGCCCAGTGACATTCTCACTACCGATGGGGTTGCGCTTATGGGGCATGGCGCTAGAACCTTTTTGTCCGGCAGCAAAGTATTCTTCCACTTCTCTGACCTCTGACTTTTGTAAGTGGCGGATTTCAGTCGCCATATTTTCTACTCCGGTTGCAATTAGGGCTAAGACTGCAATATATTCTGCATGCAAGTCACGTGGCAAGACCTGGGTCGAAATCTCTTGGGCACGAATCCCTAAATGTTCACAAACATAGGCTTCCACTTGGGTGGGAACATTAGCAAAAGTCCCCACTGCACCAGAAATTTTTCCCGCTTCGACGCCCTTAGCCGCATGTTCAAAACGCTCACGATGACGCTTAAATTCACTATACCAACGGGCCACTTTTAAACCAAAAGTTGTTGGCTCAGCATGGACCCCATGAGTCCGTCCCATGCAGAGGGTATTTTTATATTTGAGAGCTTGTTTTTTAAGAATCGCTAAGAAATCATCTAAGTCTTGGCGGAGGAGGTCATTGACTTGCTTTAATTGGTAGCCATAGGCCGTATCCACTACATCAGTAGAAGTTAGCCCATAATGAACCCATTTCTTCTCTTCACCCAAAGACTCTGAGACACAGCGGGTAAAAGCCACCACATCATGCTTGGTTTCAGCTTCAATGGCTAAAATACGGTCGACATCAAAGCTGGCCTTTTGACGAATAGCCTGGGCATCTTCTTTAGGAATCTCCCCTAATTCAGCCCAAGCTTCAACAGCTAAAATTTCAACTTCCAACCACGATTGATATTTGTTCTCATCCGACCACAATTGTCTCATTTCTTTACGGGTATAGCGATTAATCATCAGCTTTGACTCCTTTTCTGACAGTTAGACTGTCTTGCTCTTTATCGCACTCTGTTAGTTGAGTTCGGAAGGGTGAGGGGATGTCCTTTCAGAAAAGTTGAACGATCAGCAAGCTGATCTTATCATCTTTTCCTCCAAGGAATCTCCCTCCCTGATCCTTCCTCACATCCTTACCAAACATGCTCCAAGCGCAGAGCAAGCGTCCATTTCAGAAAATGGCGACAAATTCTCTCTGAGAATTTTTACGCCTTTTTCTTCCAATGGTCTTGCTCTTTAGTGCGCTTGTCGCACTCTGTAAAAACGTGCTCCAGATGCAGATCGATCTCCACTTCACTAAAGTGCAAGAAATTCTTTTCAAGAATTTTTGCTCTTTAGCTCCAGTTGCTATAGCTGTTCGAAGCGTAGCGAGTTACAGATATAGTATGCGTAGCTCTATCGATCTTTGGTGCATCCGTCGCACTCTGTACTTTATAAATGTATGCTATTTTTTTAGGGCAGGCAAGGACTTTTTTTATGATTAAAAAGGTCATGGCCTAAAAAAAGGTTTTCTTCAAAAAAAATTGCGGTATAATATTTTGGGTGTTAAGCCACAAGCTAACATGATGAAGACATTATTAAGATCGAATAGATAAAGGAGAAGTCATATGCCATCAGTTGTTGTTGTAGGTACTCAATGGGGCGACGAAGGGAAAGGGAAAAT
Source organism: Aerococcus urinae (assembly GCF_001543175.1). Lineage (NCBI taxonomy): Bacteria > Bacillati > Bacillota > Bacilli > Lactobacillales > Aerococcaceae > Aerococcus > Aerococcus urinae. The sequence continues at coordinate 200,718 of NZ_CP014161.1, read as the reverse complement.
CACCGATTACCTCAGTAGCCAAGCCGATATTATTGCCCGTTACCAAGGCGGAGATAATGCTGGCCACACTATCCAATTCAACCAGCAAACTTTTAAGCTCCACCTCGTTCCCTCAGGAATTTTTTCAGAAGATAAGCTGAGTGTGATCGGAAATGGCGTGGTTGTTAACCCTAAATCTTTACTTGAAGAATTGGCCTATTTGCGCCAAGCAGGAATCTCTTGTGAAAACCTCCGCATCTCTGAACGGGCCCAAGTGATCTTGCCCTACCATCAACTGATCGACCGCTTGGATGAAGAACGTAAAGGCGACAATAAGATCGGTACTACCCAAAAGGGGATTGGCCCTGCCTATATGGATAAGATTGCCCGTAATGGCATCCGGATGGCTGACCTCATTGACCCTGAAACTTTCGCGGAAAGGTTATCTGTACAAATTCAAGTCAAGAACGAACTCCTAACCAAGGTATATGACCAAGAACCATTAGACTACGACACCATCTACCAAGAATATCTGGCATATGGCCAAGAATTGAAAAAATATGTCACGGATACTTCATTATTGATGAATGACGTCTATGACCAAGGGAAAAATATTCTTTTTGAAGGGGCTCAAGGGGTCTTACTGGATATTGATCACGGGACCTATCCCTTCGTAACTTCCTCTAACCCCATTGCCGGTGGTGCTACAGTCGGTTGTGGGATTGGCCCAAGCAAAATCAATACGGTTATCGGAGTGATGAAGGCCTATACCTCTCGGGTAGGTGACGGTCCCTTCCCAACTGAATTGCATGATGCTATTGGGGACCGCATCCGTGAAGTTGGCCATGAATATGGTACCACTACTGGACGCCCCCGCCGGGTAGGTTGGTTCGACGGGGTAGTGACTGCCCATGCTCGCCGGGTTTCTGGTTTAACCAAGCTTTCCTTGAACTGTTTAGACGTCTTAACTGGCCTGGATGAAATCAAGGTCTGTGTGGGTTACCAAACACCTAATGGCCAAGTATCCAAATCCTACCCCGCTAACTTGCGCTACCTGGCTCAATGCCAACCCATCTATGAAAGTTTACCTGGCTGGGAAGAAGACATTACTGGCTGCCAAGACTTTGACCAACTCCCTGAAAATGCTAAGACCTATGTTCGTCGCATCAGTGAAATCGTGGGGGCTCCTATTGCCACGGTATCCGTTGGGCCTGATCGGACTCAAACCTTAATCTTAGATAATATTTGGTAAAGAAGTATAAAGAGAAAAAGTAAGCTCTGACTAAGGAAATTTTCCCTTGCTGAGCTTACTTTTTTAATAAAAAGAGCTTGGGACAACCCAAGCTCTTTAAAGTCTTTATTCTATTCAGCATTTTTATTAATACATGCCTGGTGCGCCTGCTCCTGCAGCTGCATCATTTCCTGCATTTTCTTCTGGATGGTCAGCAACTACTGCTTCAGTCGTTAAAATCAAACCAGCTACTGAGCCTGCATTTTGTAAAGCAGAACGTGAAACCTTGGTTGGGTCAACCACACCATCAGAAATCATGTCTACCCATTCACCGCTAGCAGCGTTGTAACCAACACCTTGGTCTTTATCATGAATGTGTTCTACAATGACAGAACCTTCTAGCCCAGCATTTTCAGCAATTTGACGTAGTGGGGTTTCGAGGGCACGAACCACGATGTCTGCACCAGTTTGTTCGTCACCTTCTAAGGAGTCAACGACTTCTTTCACCTTGTCTTGGATATTCATGAAGGCAGTCCCACCACCAGCGACGATACCTTCTTCAACCGCAGCACGAGTAGCGTTTAAAGCATCTTCGATACGTAATTTACGTTCTTTTTGTTCGGATTCGGTGGCTGCACCTACACGAACAACAGCAACTCCGCCAGCTAATTTAGCCAGACGTTCTTGTAATTTTTCGCGGTCATAGTCAGAAGTAGTTTCTTCAATTTGTTTTCTGATATGAGCCACACGTTGTTCCAATTGTTCCTTGTTACCCTTACCTTCAACAATGGTGGTATCGTCTTTAGTAATGGTTACGCGGGCAGCTTGACCTAATTGATCAATGCTGGTGTCTTTCAATTCAAGACCTAAGTCTTCAGTAATGACTGTCCCACCAGTAAGAACAGCTAAGTCTTCTAATTGTTCTTTACGACGGTCACCAAAGCCTGGAGCCTTCACAGCTACTACATTGAAAGTCCCACGAATCTTGTTCAAGACTAAGGTAGGAAGAGCTTCCCCTTCAACATCGTCAGCCACTAATAATAAAGATTTACCTTGTTGTACGATTTGTTCTAATAATGGAAGGATATCTTGGATATTAGAAATCTTCTTATCAGTGAGGAGGATGTAAGGATCATCGAGAACAGCTTCCATCTTGTCATTGTCGGTTACAAAGTATTGGGAGAGGTAACCACGGTCAAATTGCATCCCTTCAACAACGTCTAGGGCAGTGTCCATTGATTGTGATTCTTCAATGGTAATGACACCATCTTGTCCTACTTTTTCCATAGCGTCAGCAATTAATTGACCGACTTCTTGGTCGCCGGAAGAAATTGCCGCAACGTTAGCAATGGATTCTTTAGCATTCACTGGAACAGAAATTTCTTTCAAAGCTTCTACTGCCTTGCGGATAGCTTGATCCATCCCACGACGAATGCCCACAGGATTTGCCCCTGCTGTCACGTTTTTGAAACCTTCATGGACGAGGGCTTGAGTTAGGATGGTAGCAGTAGTGGTACCGTCACCAGCAACATCATTGGTCTTAGAAGCGACTTCAGAAACTAATTTAGCTCCCATATTTTCAAAGTGATCTTCTAATTCAACGTCTTTAGCAATGGTCACCCCATCATTGGTGATTAATGGAGAGCCATAGCTACGTTCTAAGACAACGTTACGTCCCTTAGGTCCTAAGGTCACTTTCACGGTATTAGCTAATTTATCAATACCTTCTACTAAAGATTGTCTTGCATCACTTGAATATTTAATATCTTTGGCCATTCTATCTATCTCCTATTCTAAATCTAAGCATGATCGAGAATTCAATTATTTTTTATGTTGATTGTCGAAGTTCAGTCAATGATTATTCAACTACAGCAGTTAAATCTTTTTCTTTAATGATGAGGTAATCTTCCCCTTCATAGCGGATTTCGCTTACTGCATATTTTTCAAAAATAACTTGGTCGCCCACTTTAACTTGAGGGGTGTAGTCATCAGTAGCATCAGCAACAGCTACCACTTGACCTACTTGAGGTTTTTCTTTAGCAGCAGATGGTAAAACGATGCCAGAAGCAGTTTTTTCTTCCTCTTCTTGGACTTGAATAATCACACGTTCATTTAACGGCTTTAACATTTAAAATATCCCTCCAAATTTAACATACTAATTAATAACCTAATTAATAACACTTTTAATGATTTGTTAGCACTCATCATCTCCGACTGCTAACTTACACTATTTATAGTAAAACATTTCCAGATATAAATCAAGTAATTCGTTGACTTTTTTTGACCTTTTTTCTTTTTATCACTTTAAAAGTATAAAATATCATTTAAAAAGTATATGACATTAAAGTTAGGAAATTGAGTTAGATTAAACTCTTTATTCTTTGATTTTTACTATTGATGACAAGAAAAAAAGCCCTCAATTAAGAGGACTTTATCACTGACAAAAGTTAGACCTAATCTTCAAGTTAGGTCCTGCTAACTTTTGCTAGTTCGACGAATTTTTCTTTTTATTGTTACCATTGCGATTACCGATATAGTAAATCAGGGTTTGCAGCTCATTGGCTAAATCGACGTTTTGGACATGAATATCTTCAGGAACATCTAAAACCACCGGAGTAAAGTTCAAGATGCCTTGTATACCGGCTTCACCTAATTCACTCACGGTATCTTGGGCGACTTTTTCCGGAACAGTCATAATAGCAATCAGAATTTCCATTTCTTGAATCCGTTCCTTTAATTCACTCATTGGGTAAACCGGTACCCCACTATGGACGGTTCCTACAATCTCAGGATTAATATCAAAGGCCGCCCCAATCCGGATATTATTGGTTCGTTTAAAGTTATAATTTAATAAGGCGTTCCCTAAATTACCGACCCCGATTAAAGCCACTGTGGTGAGGCGGTCTTGGTAGAGTTGGCGACTAAAGAAGTCCAATAGAGCTTCAACATCATAACCATAACCACGCTTCCCTAGGGCACCAAAATGTGAGAAATCCCGACGAATAGTGGCACTATCCACTTTGATCGCGTCACTGAGTTCACTGGAAGAAATCCGTGTCTTACCCATGTTCTTAAAATTATGCAAGTAACGGTAATAAAGCGGTAACCGCCTAGCCGTTGCACGTGGAATTTCCTTCATGTTTCCACTCCTTTTCACAAGATATCAAATACATTTTATCACCTAAATCATAAAATGAAAAGAACTTTGTGAAAAATCACATAAATCTTTTCGGCTAATTTTTATTAATTTTAAAACTTTGTGAATAACCCCGACCTTTTCTAAGGGAAAGTTCACAAAGTCAAAAAATATCTGCCGATAAAATATGATACACTAGTGAAGACAATAATAAACGATTTAGGAGGAAAGGATCCAATGATTGTACTACAAGGATCAAAACTCATGCGACGTTTTGGCTCCGATATTCTTTTCCAAGATGTCCAAATGACCATCCAAGATAATAGTCGTACTGCCTTAGTCGGGCGAAACGGTACCGGTAAATCCACCCTACTTAAAATGTTAGCGGGCATTGAAGAACCTGACCAAGGGCAAGTCACCCGGGCCAAGGGCAAGACCATTGCCTACATGGACCAACATGCCGCCATTGAAAACAGTCAACGGACAATTTATGAAGAAATGCGGTCGGTTTTTAAAGAATCCATCGCCCTCATCCACCATGCTGAGCAAGCCGCTCAAGACTTGGCCGATGCCCATGATGAAGCATCCTACCAAGAGGCCCTCAAACGCTATGACCAATTACAAGAAGAAGTCAACCAAAGTAATGCCTATGGGTATGATTCCGAGATTCGCATGGTCCTCCACGGCTTTCAATTTCCTGAGTCAGATTACGACAAACCCATCAACCAATTATCTGGTGGTCAACGGACTCGGCTAGCCCTGGCCAAGGTCCTCCTCGAAAAACGCGATATTCTTATCCTCGACGAACCCACCAACCACTTAGACATTGAAACCCTGACATGGCTTGAAGACTACTTGCCTTCTTATCCTGGAGCCCTATTAATTGTTAGCCACGACCGTTATTTCCTAGACCATGTCACCAACGAGACCTATGAAATGACCGGACACAGTATGGAATATTATAAGGGGAATTATTCCTTCTACCTCAAAGAAAAGGCTGTTCGCCTCGAAAGCTGGCAAAAGGCCTATGATAAGCAACAAAAGAAAATTGCCAAGTTAGAAGACTATGTAGCGCGTAACCTGGTCCGAGCTTCGACCACCAAGATGGCCCAGAGTCGGCGTAAGCAACTCGAAAAGATGCCCAAAATTGAAAAGCCTAAACAGGACGAAAAAAGTCCCCATATTCAATTTCTAACGGACAAAGCCAGTGGTAACGTGGTCCTTACCGCCGACCACTTAGGCATTGGTTACGATGATCACTTACTTTCCTATCCGATTGAGATGGATATTAGAAAGCAACAAGCTATTGCAGTGGTGGGACCCAACGGCGTGGGTAAATCTACCCTCTTAAAAACCATTATCCAAGAAATTCCCGCCATCAAAGGGGAAATTCACTATGGGGCAAATGTGACCATTGGCTACTATGACCAAGAATTAGCCAAACTCCACAGCAATAAGGATGTCCTCCACGAACTTTGGGATGACCATCCGACCATTAACGAGGAAAACATTCGTACCATCCTGGGGTCTTTCCTCTTTTCCGGACAAGACGTGGAAAAATCGGTAGCTATGTTGAGCGGAGGAGAGAAGGCCCGGCTTGCCCTAGCCAAACTCTCCTTTAACCATGATAATTTCTTAGTCCTTGACGAACCGACCAACCACTTGGATATTGATTCTAAGGAAATTCTCGAAAATGCCCTGATTGCCTATGATGGAACCTTGCTCTTTGTTAGCCACGACCGCTACTTTATTAATCGGATTGCTACCCAAGTGCTTGAAATCAGTCCAGAGGGTTCCACCCTCTACCTGGGCGATTATGATTATTATCTCAATAAAAAAGCCGAGCAGGAAGCGCGGCTAGAAGAAGAAAACAAAGAAAATCAAGCCAGTCTTACTGAAGAAAAGTCAGCACCCAGCCAGTCCGCCCAAGCCTATCAAAATCGTAAGGAACGCCAAAAGGAAGAAAGAAAACTCCAACGACAAAGCAAAAAAATTGAAGCAAGTATTGAAGGCTTAGATGAAGAAATAGCAGAGATCCAGGAAAAAATGACTGATCCTGATATTTTACAAAATTACTATGAATTAAACCAACTCGACCAATCTCTTAAAGACACACAAGCCCAACAGGAAGAGCTCTTTAAGGAATGGGAACTTGTGCAAAGTCAGTTGGAAAATTTTAACCAATAGACATAAAAAAGGTATGCCCACACCAGGACTCAAGACTAGTCCGTCTGTTAGCATACCTTTTCTTTTTAAGCTTCTAGCCATTCGGTATGAATGACTTCAATGGGATACCAGCTTTCAATTTTTTCGAGATAGTTCAGCAGGCGCTGCCGGCTCTTGCTGTATGAATTAGAAACTAGGCCAAAAGCGACCACCGCTTGGTTGACTAGGTCTAAGTCAGCAATTTCAGCAGCAGTCACCTTTTCTCGCTGTTGGGCCCGCTCCACCATACTTTTGACGATCCGGCGCTTATCCTTCAAAGTATAAGCTTGGTCAATGATAAAAGTGACTTCTAAACCAATTAATACCATCTTTCCTCCTCAAGCTTTCCCTGAAACTCAATTGGCCTTCGCTTAAAGGCAACTAATTTTCATCACCTAAGTCTAGACCTGGGTTGGCATCCAAGTCTAAGCCGACAAAGTCGCCCTTTTGGTATTGCGGGTAGGCAGCCGCTGCAATCATGGCACCATTATCCCCACATAAACTTAATGGTGGGTAGGAGAGGCGCACTTCAGGATGTTCTTTAGCCAAGTGACTCTCTAACTCTTTTCTGAGTGAAGAATTGGCAGCCACGCCGCCCGCAACAACTAATTGTTTGACCGGATAAGCAGCAATGGCCCGCATAGTTTTAGTCACTAAGACCTCCACGGCAGCCGCTTGGAAACTAGCTGCCACATCATTGGGATTCAATTCTTCCCCCTTTTGTTCTGCATTATGGGCATGGTTAATAACCGCTGATTTAAGGCCGCTATAGGAAAAATCAAAATTATCCTCATTGATCATGGGGCGGGGATAGTCATAAATAGCCTGACCCTCTTGAGCCATTTCATCCATGCGTTTGCCCCCAGGATAAGGCACTCCCAGGATACGGCCGACCTTATCATAGGCTTCCCCCACAGCGTCATCACGGGTATCGCCGATTTTTTGATAGTGGCCATCTTCTTTCATATAGACTAATTCCGTATGTCCCCCACTGACCACTAAGGCCAGCAATGGGAAAACCATTTGGTCAGAAATATTATTGGCATAGATATGACCAGCCATATGGTTAACCCCAATTAAGGGCTTGTCATGGGCAAAGGCTAGCGTCTTAGCGGCGGTAATCCCAATCAGTAAAGAGCCCACTAAGCCAGGGCCCTTGGTAACCGCCACAGCATCGATCTCTGGCCAGGTCACGTCCGCTTCCTTCATGGCATAATCAATCACCTGAGTAATTTGCTCGACATGGTGGCGGCTAGCAATCTCTGGAACTACTCCACCAAAACGCATATGACTTTTAATTTGTGTGGCAACGACATTACACTTCATCTCTTTGCCATCAATAACGATCGCTGCACCGGTTTCGTCACAGCTTGATTCAATTCCCAATATTGTTGTCACTGGTCGATCTCTCCCATAAATAAACTTTTGCATCTTCATGATTATCTTGGTAATAGTTTTTGCGTTGGTCAATACACTTGAAACACTGACTCTCATACAAGGCCTGAGCAGGGATGTTGTGGGCACGGACTTCTAAGAAACAACGGGCTAAGCCTTGTTCTTCTAAGTGGACCAGGGCTTGAGTCAAAAGTAAGGCCCCCAAGCCCTGCCGACGTCTATGGGGGCTGACTGCAAAATGCAATAATTCCCCTTCATCTGCCAATAATTGAAAAGTGGCTGCTGCTAAGACGACTTGCTTTTCATCTAGCAAGAGGAATAAATAGAGCCGTGGACTGGCTAAGCCCCGTTCCAACCAATCTAGAGCGATATGGGGCATCTGCTCAAAGGCCTCCTGGTAAAAAGCCAGCGCCTGCTGACTAATCCTGGGGATGAGCTTGGCCTCGGGTCGGTGGTAGACTATGATTTGCTTCATCTTCTTGGGCAACCTGATGGGCATCATCTTGCCAAGTCAGAGTGAGGGCATCTTCGTGGTTATCACGATAGTAACGCTCCATCTTCCCCGTTGCCTTAAACCCCTCTCGTAAATAAAATTTCTGAGCACCTTCATTGGATAAACGAACTTCTAAGGTAATCGCATGGCGTTCCAAATCAGGGGCTAAGTGTTTGACCAAGTCTAAGAGCTTGGACCCAATCCCCAAGGACTGGTAGCTGGGTAGTACGGCCAAATTCGAAATATGAATCGATTCTTTGTCCCGCCGACAACCTACAAAGGCCAGCAGTTCTTTTTCCTTAAAGGCTTGTAGGTAAAAAGTTGACGGATGGTAAAGCATATCATTATAGATATCCTTCTTGGACCACATCTGATGCCCATCATAAGCTGCCCGCTCTAGAGCCACCATTTGGTCAATCCACTCCGAATCGGATATCGCTAAATCAAGCTCCTGGTCTAAGCCATAAGTCAAAGTAGACTTATCCAAATCGATCTGCTGACTCAAAGCCTGGCCAGGTTCATCAGCAAATAACTGGGTAATTTTATTGCCCAGTTGAAAGAGCCAACGATCAAAGCATTCTTTCCACATAATGGCCTCGGTTTGCTGCCGCTTCTTCGGGGTGTTTCTCCTCCCAACGCTCTTCGGCTTCCGCTAATTTAGCATACTCTGGTAAGAAAGTGGCGACATCTTCTTCCTCTAGTTCTAGCTTAGCCAGTAAGGGAGCGTGGATAACCCCTTTTTCTGCCGGTAATAACTTAGCTTGGTCTCCCAAGTGTTCTTTAATTAGTTCCTCAAATTGGTCAATATCCGAACTGATAAAATACAAGCTTTGGTCGGGACAAGCTGCCTTTAACTGGTCTAGCCAGTCTGCTAGCCGGTAATGCCCCATAGTTAGACCTTCTACTTCCTCTCCATTACTATCATAAGCCATAGCAAAAACAGTTTGGCGTCTAGCATTAATCAGAGGACAAATGATGCCATCCTCTTCTGCGGCATTAGCAGCAATGGCTGCTAAACTGGTCACTGAATAAAGTGGAATATTTAAGGTCCAAGCCAAAGTTTTGGCAGTAGTCACCCCGATCCGAAGTCCCGTATAGGAACCCGGCCCCCGAGTAACAACCACCCTATCCAGGTCACTCACTTCCCAAGCAACTGTGGTAAACAACTGCTTAATCAAGGGTAAGAGAGCTTTAGAATGTTTAATTTTAGTATTTGTGGTGATTTCCATTTTGCTGGTCTGATCTTCAATCAGCGCAATACTCATAGAAACCGTCGATGTATCGATAGCTAATGTTCGCATGATAATCCCCTTTGTGCTTCAAACTCATGTAGGTCTATTCTAACATTATTATAGAGATGGGGCTAGGTGCTAGCTTGACACTTGAAAGCAAGAAAGTTGCAGGCTAACCCGATCCTTGGTATATTGTACTAGCTGCAAATAGCTAATGGTCACATGACCAAGATTAAAGGAGGTCTTAACATGGACGAATTACTCAAACGCATCAATGAACTAGCTAAAAAACAAAAAGAAGACGGCTTAACTGCTGAAGAAAAGGAAGAACAAACACAACTTCGTCAAGAATACTTGAAGATCTTCCGCGGTAACTTCAAAAACATCATGATGAATACCAAGGTCATCGATCCTGAAGGTACCGACATTACCCCAGAAAAACTTAAAAAAGCCCAAGCGGAACACCATGGTAAAGGACAAAGTAAATAATCCTTTCCCTTAAGACCGTTTAATGAATAAGACATAAATAGCTGCCAATAGGAGCCTGGTATGACGCATACTGGTGACCGCTATTGGCAGCTTTTTTATGTAGAGATTAGACCCCTAATTTTTCTTTGAGGGCCTCAGTTAAAGTTTGCGAAAAGTTAATTTGTTTGGCGATAGCTAAATCATTCAACCATTCAGGTACGGTAACCGTCTTACGCACTGTTTTTGAGTGATATTTACGCCGATAAGCAACTAAGTCAACCCCAATAAGGGCAAGATCACTATCTGGAAACTGTTCACTAACACTTTCAATCGGGCTCGGTTCAGGATAATCATCATAGTCTTCAAGAGCAGCGCCTAAAACTTCCACAGCCTTTTCATAGGCTTGTGATAGGTCCTCACCTTGGGTCATCGCTGCTGGAATATCAGGAAATTTGACAATAATATATTTATCTTCTCTTTCAAAGATAGCTGGATATACCAACACAACTTTCAACCCTTTCTATAACATAAAAGCGCCTAGTCCAGCTGGATTAAGCACCTAAATAAAAAGCTTTAGAAATTATATATTGGAATGTTTATTACTAATAGCTTCGGTAAGTAACTTTGATAAATCAAAGCCGTCTCCCTCAGCTAAACTTTCAGCCCAAACCGGAATACTGACAGTGACATCAACTAATTCATCAAGATTTAAATATTCCGAAACATCCGTCACCACCATCGATATAAATGATTTTTCCATATCATAGTCGTCTTGCCAATTAATATCCTCTTTATAGGGATAATTTTCAACCAGCGATAGATCATTAATATTGGATGGCTGGGGGATTTTTTTATTACTTTCCAAGGCATCCCCTAAAACAATCCCTAAATACTCCGAAGCCATATATAAGGCATCAGAAATACTTTCTCCTTGGGTAGCCCCGTCATTCAAATCAGGAAAGCTGATAAAATAGCCGTCAAATTCTTTGTCAAAATAGAAAAGGGCCGGATAAGATTTTTTCATGACTTGCTCCTTTCATATGCTGTGTGTTTCAAGTTGATTATATATCAAAAATAGGCCGTTATAGATCTAGACGCTTCAAATGATAAAAAGAATTATTTCTACAAAAGCGTACACTTATGATTTGGTCCCCCAAAAATTGTCAGAGCTGATAAGAGTGAATATTATGAAAGTGTATTAGTAATCCGATATCGAGACATCTATTTTATAGCGATTTTGTTGAAAATGCTGATGCAATCGTTGATATGTTAAATAACGACGGATATAATTTAACTAAAGGCATTAGTAAATATCTGGGAATGAAATCGATTAATAAGAAAGAAAGTATAATTTTTGCTGAAGTATCACTTATTGGTGCACTTTCAAACTTTGATTTTAAAATAGCTATTATCAAGGAGTAAAAAATGAATTTAATTGAAAAAGAAGAAAAATTATATAAAATCATAGAAGATTATATTTATTTTGATTTTTCTGATTCTAAAGACAAGAGAAGACTTAGCCCAAGTGCTCCAAGTGAAGTAGTTGAAGCTTATAAAGAGTTTATTAATTTACCTAAAGTAGAACCAATATGCTAATAAGCACTAGCCAATCGAAGGTGAGGTGCTTTTATTCTGTCCAAAATTAGAAGATGGAAGAATGATTATAAAAATAATCTTATAACAATTAAACAAAATCACCCGCATGTGCGGGAAAAAGTTGGATTAGGCAAAGATGTTGCTAGATCAAACAGGATTCCCCCGCATGTGCGGGAAAAAGTTAGTGCGGGGATGAAGTCATTCCAGGTCAGCGGGATCACCCCCGCATGTGCGGGAAAAAGCCCGGGTGGATAATCATGGAGTTATTCGTACCAGGATCACCCCCGCATGTGCGGGAAAAAGTACTGCTTTAATCTTGTCTTTGCCAAAAGTATAGGATCACCCCCGCATGTGCGGGAAAAAGCGGCAGAAAAACAAGTTAACGAGGCAGCAAGAAGGATCACCCCCGCATGTGCGGGAAAAAGTTTTATTTTGCCCTCGAATGGCTTAAAACTTAGGGGATCACCCCCGCATGTGCGGGAAAAAGTATGATCCCATTGAGTTGGAGATCAAGTTGTCGGGATCACCCCCGCATGTGCGGGAAAAAGATCAACCTTGTAGGTTAGCCCTACGTTAGCTTGGGATCACCCCCGCATGTGCGGGAAAAAGGGAGAAGATTAAATTATGGGATTACTAGACACAGGATCACCCCCGCATGTGCGGGAAAAAGCATGTGTCCACCACTTGTGGGACGATTATTTTAGGATCACCCCCGCATGTGCGGGAAAAAGGTAAAGATAGACTCGCCTCCGATAGTCATGCCAGGATCACCCCCGCATGTGCGGGAAAAAGGCAAAGTACGTCTTGATACTTTCCCAGATTTCGGGATCACCCCCGCATGTGCGGGAAAAAGCCAGTCATAATCAAGATAGGTATCAAAAATATAGGATCACCCCCGCATGTGCGGGAAAAAGACTAAAAGATCCCTTTAACTACGCGACTGTCTATTCATAAATTTTAAAAATTTATTTACTTTTAGCGCTAACCCATAAATCAAATGCACATCAGCTAAAGCTCTATGAGGAACTTCTTCGTTAATCCCGTAGGCCGTTAGGGCTGATTCTAATTTATAATTAGGCAAAAATAATTTTTCCTTTTTAACAAAACTCATTAAATCGATACTTTTGTTATTTAATTTAGGTAAGTTTAATTTTTTTAGATGATAATTAATAAATTTAATATCAAAGGAAATATTATAGCCAACAAGATCTACCTCACCAACAAATGCTTTGAACTCTTTCAAAACATTTTCTAGTTTCTGACCTTCTTTTTTCAAAAGTTGATCATCAATACCTGTTAATGAAGTAATTTCAAGAGGCAATTTTCCCTCATAATTTATAAGACATTCAAATTCCTTAACTATTTCTCCATTTTTAATCGTAAGTGCTGCAATTTCTATAATAGAATCTTTCAGTAGATCCAAACCACTTGTTTCAATATCAATAATTATATATGACGACTGTTCTTTTTCTTCTCGGTTATTTTTTGGATAAGCCGAATATTTCTTAGCCTGTCTTTGCTTAGCCACTTTACTAAAACCAAGTTTTTTATTTGTTTTACTTTCTTCTAAAGTATTTGGAAGTAGGACCAGAGGAATACCTTCATAATCAATTACTTGGCGTTTAGCATTAATCGTTTCAAATTGGTAGCCAATTTCATTGCGACAAGCATAGGACATGGTAGCTTCTCCTACTCCCACATTTTGACTCACGCGTTCCCAAAGAGCTTCACGAACACGGCTATTAAAATTACCAACGTAAACACCAGTAGCAATTTCCTGCATCCATTTACTAAGGTCACCACGTAAAGATGGCGGACAATTCCTCATAGTAATTACAGTTAATGGCATCTAATCCTCTCCATCATAATCTTGGTAATTAATTCCATATTTAACCAAACCTTGCCGGTCATCCCAAAGATTAATAACATCTATGTCTAACTCTTCATCGGGATTGACTTCTAATAAATATTGAACATCCTTAACAATTCGCTTCATAAGCTTCCCATCCACCATAGCATCTCGAACTCTTAATCGAGCAATTCTCCCTATCTCGTCATCATTATTAAACTCTGATGCTATTTGAAAAGCAATAGGAATAGTGATTTCCGACTTATATAAATCCGCAATATCATACACAAATGATTTATCATGACCTGTATGAACAAATCCTAGTCCAGGAGATAGACCTAAGGCTGTAATAACGCTGTGAACTACACCATAGAGAGAAACATTAGCAGCAGATAAAGCTTGATTTACTGGTGTTCCCTCTTCATAATGATCTGGATCATAGTCCCGTCTAGTCCATTCAACTTGCCACCTTTTTGCTTCTTGGCGGTAAATTTTTCTAACTCGTGCTCCTTCTCTTCCCCGTAATTGCTGCATGGTAAATGAGGAGACATCCTCATTAGGAAAACGCATTTGGTACATTTTACGAGCAACTGCTAATCGCGACCGACGATTCGAAACTAATTTTGCCTGTTTTTCTAGAAAACGAGTCGAATGAGCCAAAGATCTTCCATGTGCATAATAACGCACACCATATTCCCCTACCCATACCAGGCTTGTACCGGCATCACCAATCAGTTCCACTGCCCGATGACTAATATCTGTTCCTGGACCTAATAAAAGAACCCCTATCATAGCAGCAGGAATCCGTACCGTCCCTCTGCTATCCACTACGGTAATGGCACTATCTATGCGATTTATCTTAGCGTGTTCAATATAAATAAAGGAGACCCGATCCCCTATCCGAGGTAACTCTGTAAGATTAGTTTTCTTGGCACCACTCTGTTTAGTCATATACTCACCTCATGGGAATAATTGTCATTAAGCCAAAACCATAGGCCTTCTTACGACCAAAACCTTCCTTTAGAGTTTGCTTAAATTGCTCAAAGTCAGTAATCTTTAATACACCTTCATAGGTAGCAGAACTAAGCCTTATAGTAGCTTCATTTCGTTTCTTTACTGGTTCGAAACCTTTTTCTACGATACAAAGTGTCGCCGGATTAATTTCAAAACCGTTCTTTTTATCTCTATCTAACAAAAAGTTCAATTGAGATTCATCGCCATATAGAGGAACTACACGCCCCCTTTTCTTACCTGCTTGAGATTTGGAAACAACTGGATTTAACCGTACGCGAAATTGCGCCTCCATTCCTTCTTCCAAACTATCTAGAAAAGAACTATAATCAGCTACTTGAGCACTTCCATTTACACCATATTTCTCCAATGCGTCTTGATCCGGCTTATTGGGACTTACGATCAATAAATATTCTTGGCCATTGACTTTATCAATACGCCACAATTTTCGTGTACGAACTTGGTCGACAAACTCCTTAGGAAAACTACTTTCTACCCAGTTATGGTAGGCTCCAAGATGATTTAAGGACTTCATTTTCCTTGGGTTATTAGTATCAATAGCTACGCGAGACATATACACAATTAATCAACCTCCTTCAACACAGAAAAGGCATCATGGTCTCCAAAACTACCTATGTCTTTTACTATAATGTCGATGCGGCACTCACTTCGATAAGAAAATTTACGTCCTTTTTGCGAAAACGAATGGACTCTATCTCTACGTTGATGTGAAGGTTGATTTGTTTGTAAATAAGCATCGGCATAGATCGATAATCGTTTACTATGGTTCTTTTTATACCAAGGAGACGCTTGCCAAGGGATTTCCTTTAAAATCGTCAGTACATCCTTATCTGTCGATTGGAAAATAAAATCGGCATTCAAAGGGAGAGCCCGACGCCCCATAAAGGGTTGATAATAAGGAGACTTTAACGCAGCTTCAATTTTATTTATTAAATCTTCATTTTCTGAACCAATTGCCACTAAAAAAATTGCATCTTCTAAATAATATCTATTGGTCACATAGGTTCGGTCTAATTTCCCATTATTCTTGTACTTCTTAGCCGTATGATAATCACGAAGTAAATTGCCTTGTTGATCAATGCGGACAGCAAAATCTAAGGCATTTAAAGATTGAATATGTTCATCGTCGTCACGTTTATAACCTAAGCAAGCACTTATCAACCCTATAACTGCACTTTTTGAAGGATAGAGATCAGTATGTCTAGTTTCAAAATGAGAGTTTGTCCCCCAGGCTTGTAGGGGGCCAGCAAACTTCAAAACTAAAGTTTTCACTAAGCATCACCTTGATCCTGTACTTTCTCGATAAGTGGTCCAACAAATTCATCAAAATCATTCAATAATTGAGTGAGACCATCCTCTTGCTTGCCTTCATCACAATCGATATCCTGGTCATCTAAAACAAGATAGAAAGTTTTTAGTGGTAGATCCATTATTTTCTCAACCTTATGGTATTCACTAAATAATTGTTTAATCGATTGTTCAACATAACCTTCCTGTGTTTTGACCGGTTTTTCAAAAGCTGAAACCAGATTTACTGGGCGATCATCTCGAACCGTTACCAGGAGCGCCTGAGGTAAGGTTTGATTAGCAAAAGTATTGATTTTTCCAGTCGGCATAGACTTAGTAAAAGACTCAATAAACAATTTTAAAGTATTCAAAGTTGCTTTGGGGTCATCTAATTGTCGGCTCAACTCATGAACAGCTACATTAGCGTAACGATAGAGTGTTGACGAGTTATATTCAACTGTCCCTAACATTCCGGCTCCAGCATTATCTTCGGGTGCCAAATCATCTACCGCAGTATAGAAATCAAATTCTGGACGAACCGCATGGGTGGAAATAGCATGAGCTACTTGCGATGAAGCATCCTCATTTAGAGACGGGTCATCTGCGACCATGCGACCAAAAAGGGCAATATCAATAGCGGGATTGTCTCGCAAAATATTTTGAAGCACTTTTTTATCAGTCACTCCGTCAACCGCAGCTTGAGCCAATTCATTAGCTTGTGTATCTCCTAAGAAAAACAAGGCTTTAGCTTGTTTATGACCCTTATCTTTGGAACCCTTAGGCGCTGCTGTTTTAATTCCAGCCTTATTGATTGTTTCATCAGCTAATTTCATTGCCGATTCGTCGTCCATAGTATTATCCAAAATATGAATTTTATCTGCTAAATAACGAACAATTTGTAAAGTCCGTACCCCTACATTACTTTGAGCACTATTCTCATAAAAATATTCTCTCATCGCCCGTTTCCAAGATTGAGAACTAACGCGTGCTCGTCTAACACCCCCGTATTGGGCTGTCTTTGGCGACCCCGTATCGTCTCTGTTGACATTGGAAGGCGGAACGGTTTGAATGGCATGGATATCAACAAAAATTCTCTCATTATTCTTCATCACTATTTACTCCTTCTTCTCTGTTCTTATAGTAACTTTGCGCCCAACGAATACGTACATTTTCTTCGTATCCTCTCAAATACCAGTAAAGATCTTCGGCCAAACGTGGATAGTTAATAACTACTTGCCCCTGCGATTTTCCTTTTAATAATTTAACCATTTGGCGTAAATAATAAATTAATTCTGTAAAATCCGTTGCTGTAATTAAAGTATTAAAACGGCGATCGCTAGCAACTCGTTGGTCCTTTTCTCTTCGCAAATAGGATAAAGAAGCGCCAATATTAGTTGCTTTTTCCTGACTATTTAATCTGGCCTCTCCAATAGAGCTACCTTGATGATATAGAGCATAGAGTTGCAATGTCGTTAATATCGCCTTTTGTTCTGAGGTTGTTTGCCCACTTTTGCTTAAAAATTCTTCTGGTAGATATTGAAATAATAATGGCCAAATATCAACCGTCTGACTCAAAGGTTTGCCAATTGATTGGCGTAATCTAGCGAGATACGCTTTACTAGTAGCAGTCCCATTATTTCGGTTCAAATCATCAAGCATTCTAGCTGTTACTTGGTAAACAGATACCTGCTTTTCTTTTGTTTCAGTCATTTCGATCCTCCCTTACACTTAATTTTTTATTAATAAAGTAGGTCACAGTGTTGTAGGCCGTAGCGATATTTTTTATATAGCTTTGCCCGTCCTTAGCTTCATACACCTTTCCTTTATAATCCCGTGGACCAGCTTCTTTGACTATATGATTAATTTTGTCCATAACAATTTTTCGCAAAGTTTGGCGCCACTGAATAATCTTTTCATCTTTAGCATCTTCTGGCTTTATTTCTATTAACCAATCTCTAAAGGGCAAGTCAATCAAAAAGTATAATTCCTCAATATTTTGATCGATAAAATGATTACCATCCATATTTCTAAAATCTTTTATTTCCATTAAGAAGTAACGGAAAGTACGTTCAATAATTTCTTTCGTCTCTGTCACAGTATCATTAATCCGAGGAATCCACCCCGCTGAACTGAGATCAGCAGCTACTTGGTCATCAATCTTTAGCTCATCATAAATTTCATCAGTAGGTACCCAGGAAGTAGCATTACCATCATCTTGCATACTTACGGCGTATATGGTTAGTGGGTAATTATCCAATAGAGAATCAGTAATATCATCCAGATAGTCAAACCAAGTTATTATTTCTGGGCGATGGCTTTCCCCTTCTCCCTCTTCTTTTTTAGAATTCGACGGAAGAACTAAACCAAAAGACCGCCATAGGGATTGTCCGACAACATGTTTTCTGGGGGTATACCTCCCTTTATTTTCACCACTGGCATTTTTACGCCAGACGGTCATCGGTTCTAAGAAATTATCTACGTGATTGATTTCTGGTAACTTAACCACTTCAAAAGCAAAAGGCTTATTTAAATCAGTCATCGGATCGATATAAATAGCCCGACTCCAATTGCTATAAAGCTCAGCTAAATTATCACAATTATCACTTGAAAAATACTGATCAATAATTTCTGACCCAGAAAATTCCCAACATGGTTTTTGTCTATTTAACCGATATCCTTCCCGCGGATGCACTAAAACAGTATTCAACCACAAAGTTTCAAATAAATTTCGTCCGCCTAAATAGAGTCCCCCAATATCAAATAACCAGCCTTTTGAAGCTTTATATTTTTCCTTACCGAATATTACTTTATCTGATAAGCCTGAATAGCCCTGAAAAGTTAACAACCAGCGCGCTACTTGATCAGCCTTAAGAATTTCCTTATTTTCTCCATAACTAGGTGAAAATAAAGCTATTTTATTTCCACTCTCTGATATAGTACGGTTAATATTCTTAGCTTGTATGCTGCTAGCTTTAGATTTACTAATCTTATCTCCTGCAATGTCAGCTTGAGTCACTTGAAAAAACGGGTATTGGTCATCAAAAAGATAAAAATGGTCATGCCAAGCCGTTAAATAATTATTAACCGCTTCAGTGAATTCCCCCTCTTCCCAGATTGACTGCCAGGTTTCTTCTAAATTCTCAACATAATCATCTTCATCAAACTCATCAACATCTGTCATTTGTTGATAGCGATCCGCTAACTCTACTTGGTCATAGGGTTGACCACTAGCATTCATTCGCGAATATACTGTCTGTAAGATAGCAAGCAATAGCCGTAGGACAGCAAAATCTTGCGTTTTACTATCTCCAGCTAGCTGATTTAGACTTGGTGCTTGTTCGAAAACATCACGTAGA
Organism: Aerococcus urinae; assembly: GCF_001543175.1. NCBI lineage: Bacteria > Bacillati > Bacillota > Bacilli > Lactobacillales > Aerococcaceae > Aerococcus > Aerococcus urinae. Next base: position 181,459 of record NZ_CP014161.1, on the reverse strand, counting down.
GAAAGCAGTAAATTTTCTCCACTATCTTTACTAATGACAGCGATCCAAGGCTCATCAATTAAACTAAACTTAGCCACTATGTCACATCCTTTCACAAATCAAACCATATTTTTGATCATACATTAATTTATAATCATTGATTACAAATTCATGATTTTCATCAAATATAATACCTAAGCTACCCTTTAACCAGCTTTGTTCTTGCCATTCTGATAGATATTTAAGATTATATCTTTCTAAAAAATTAATATTTTTATCAATTATATCATTATATAAGTAGCTCAATTGATAAGGTAAACGCAGTGTTTCTTTGGCAATTTCTTTAGCTACATTTGGATCGTCTATTCTTTCAGAAAGATCCACTTCTTCAGCAAAAGTACCATAACCACTACCAATTTTCTTAAGTGCAATCACCTCAATAGTCTCTTGACTATCACGAACTTGAGCATAAGCCCTTTCTTCACTTTCCTCAGTAGAGGGACTTTTTAACCATCCAACTAAAGTTTTTTTACCACTATGATCAGGAGAAGCGAGTAAATACCCTTTTGCTTTGGCTTTTTTACTTTTAAGGTAGCTTTCATACTTCAAAACCATTTCTTCATATTTAGCTTGAATGTCATGATTTAAATCCATGGTTTTATCACTATAAACGGCTTGTACTAAAGAAGAAATATCATTTGGAATATTTAATATATCTGGCAAAAAGTATTGTGTCCTAGCTAAAAGATAGCCACCGTACACCGATTCTGATCCTTTTTCAAATTCTAAAGATTCACTGATTCCTAAAACATAAAGCACGGGCTCATGATGTTTACTAGGCCGGTTAATTTCATGACGGTGCATACGGCCAACCCTCTGAATTAGTAAGTCCATAGGAGCTAAATCACTAATTAGTACATCAAAATCGATATCTAAAGATTGTTCAATGACTTGAGTACCAATAATTACCTTTCTTTCTGGACGTTTTTTATCCTTACCAATTTGCTGAAGGAGGTGGTTTTCCTTAGCAGCACGTTCAGTCGCAATAAAATTAGAATGGAGCAATTCAACGAAATCTTCCCCTATCTGCTTGGAAAGAGCTTTTGCTATCACTTGAGCTCGTTTAACAGTATTCACAATAATACCAATGACTCCTCCGGATTGAAGTAGATCTTCCACTAATTCTATGAGAATATCCATTTGCTCCATCACAGGTAATTTATGAACCTTTACAGTCTGATATTTAATATCTTTATCATCAAAATGGGTTTCTTGATGGACGGTATCTCCATCAGTATAAGTGATTAAGGGATAAGCAGTTGTATTAAATTGGTCAGGTGTATCAATTCTTTTTACCTGTTTCTTTCGTCCCTTTAGATAGGATTGTATCATTTCTAAGCGTTTATCCGCTGGCAAAGTAGCCGAAAGAATAATAACAGGCACCTGGTAGGCCCCCATCCATTCAAGAGCTCGATATAAATAAGTACTCATATATGCATCGTAAGAATGGACTTCATCGATGATAACAACTTTCTTACTAAAGCCCAGGTGACGAAGCATCAAATGTTTTTGCTTAAGTGCTAATAGGAGAAACTGATCGACAGTACCAACGACAAAATCATCTAAAGCGGTTGTTTTTCGCCCGGCAAACCATTCATTGGTAATAATCGTACTCTCTTCCCCACCATCAGGGTCAACTTGATGCGCTAGCTTGGCAAAGTCATCATTCAGTGCTGCCTTTCCGTGAGCTAAGCGGAGGGACGCTTTATCGCCATTAAGTTCTTCAACTCTTTCTAACCAATCTTTTATACGAGGGAAAATACCATTTGACGTTGCTTGAGTAGGCAAACCAAAATACACACCAGAACGACCAGTTTTAAAGGCTAATTGCTCTGCTCCTGCTAGAGCAGCTTCTGTCTTACCTAGTCCCATTGGCGCTTCTAAAATAAATATCCCTGGTTGATCACTTGCTTCAATGGTTTCTGAGAATACCTGCTGCATGTCTCGCGGAGAAAACTTAAAACGATCTTCATAAAATTGATCAATATCAGTAGCTCCATGAGGCTGCCAGAGATCAGTCTTCTTCCACTGAGTAAATCCTTTTTCCAGTCGACTTTGAGAGAAATCAGAAACGGAGTCATGATCAATTGGAATTAAAGGAAAATAATGTTCATTACTAGCAATCCAGTCAGCCATAATTAGGGCTCCCGCTAACAACACTTGTCCTGCTTGACTAATCTCAGGAAGTTCATCCACCTGGGTATAACCAGATAAATTTAAAGCCCAGTTAAAAATATTTTTTTGTGCCCTTTGCCAGGTTTGGTAAATAGGTGCATCTGGATTATCACTTTGGAAATAGTTATTTCCATAGGATTTTAACTGATCTTTATAGTCTCGATTAGAATCTACTGGCTTGCCGTGGTGGGCCCCAACAATCGAAGCGATATCCTTATTAATTTGATCATCTATCAGAAGGGCCTGGCCGGCCAAACTATGATGGCTTTTCTGACGATCGGATAACTGCACCTTACTTATCCCTATAAACCCAGCTCTCTCTAGCTTTTCTAACAATAACTTTTCAAGGTCTTCTGAATGATGAGAAAAGTTGGGCATAGCCTGAAAAGCGGGACTAGCCTTGCCCCCATCATGGATTGCAGCAAGATATTGATAGAGTTTTTTAGCCCCATCACTATTAGTGTGAGAGGCCATTTGAATAAATTCTTTTTGACCCGGACTCATCCAGTGTTCCCAAAGTGCTCCAGCTACGCCATAAGTATCCTTTAAGTGTTGAATTAAAGGAAGCCAATAAAACTGTCCAATCTTTTCGCTTTTTTTGCCCCACAAGGCAGAAATCATTTGGTTGATATGATCACATCCTTTCTTATTTTTAGTAATATTGTTATTTTTATATTACTGGACAAACTGATTAATTGCAACCGATTACTTTATTATAAAAATGTTTTTACAAAAAAACTTCCTGACAACAATCAGGAAGTTCCCCCGCGAATGCGGGAAATAATATATGCGCTCCATCTTATCAAAATGACAATAGGATCACCCCCGCAGGTGCGGGAAAATTAATCTAGACCCTAACTAATATGCTGTTAGTTTACTAGAAATACCACAAGCTAGTCCCCTGCTCTAATTTCATCAGAAATCTCTAAATAAATTGGGGTGTGGTCTTGGCGGGTGCCGGAATCAATCATTTCCGACTTTTCAACAGCATCAGCAATACGATCACTGACCAGGAAGTAATCAATCCGCCAGCCTGAGTTATTGATTTTGCTGGTTTTAACCCTTTGTGCCCACCAGCTATAGACACCTTCTACATCGCCATGAATGTGACGGAAAGTATCAGTAAAACCATGGGCTAATAGCTTGGTAAAACCAGACCGTTCTTCATCAGTAAAACCGGCTGATTTATGATTATTTTCCGGATGAGCCAAGTCGATTTCTTTATGCGCCACATTAAAGTCCCCCGTAGCAATAAGGGGCTTTTCTTGGTCCAGTTGACTCAAGTATTGGGCATATTTTTCATCCCAAACTTGGCGTTCTTCTAAACGTTTCAAGCCATTGCCCGCATTAGGGGTATACACTTGGGTAAAGTAAAAGGGTCCAAAATCAAGGGTAATAATCCGTCCCTCAGAATCCATAGTATCCGGAGCACCTATCTTAGGGTAAGAAATACTTGGTTCCAAGTGGTTTTTGTAGAGAACCATGTTTCCGGCATAGGATTTACGGGCGGGTTCGACGGAACTGACCCAGGCATTATTATAGTCAGGAAACCACTCTGCCAAGGCTTCTTGGTGTTTTTTAGTAGGTCCCTTGGCGGATAGTTTGGTTTCTTGAATAGCAATAACGTCCGGATCATATTGGTCAATGGTCTCCAAAACTTGGCGTGACAATTGGGCCCGATTGGAATCGCTAGTTAAGGCGGCATTTAAAGAATCAATATTCCATGAGATAAATTTCATTAATTACTCGGCTCCTTTAGTTTTTCTTTCAGTTCTTTCAGTTTATCATAAAGCAGCGTGATGCCCTATTACTAAGGATCGCTAAAGAAGCTCTAGCCTCCACTAGCCATCATAAGAAAGGCACTCATCACCAAGACCTTTCAAACTCTTCCAATAACGCATGGCGATCAGGATAATGAGCCTCCAACTGACTAATGAAGCAGTGACGAACAAATTGGCCTCCATCGATCGCATCCATATTCTTAAGGAAAGTCGCAATCCTTTGATATTGTGAACGATTCTTGGCGGTTTCCAGATCAACAAGAGCTTGTTTGAGGTAGCCAGTTAAGATTTGGACAGGATATTTCTCTGACTTATCAGCGATTTGACCGCCATCCTCTCTATAGCTAAGGGCAAAACGGCGCAAATAATCGACACTAGCTAGGTAATCTATATGTCGGCTAGCAAAGTCGACCACTTTCTCACTAGGCTCTAATTCTTGATAGAGTTTAAACAGAGCTTCAAAATACCATTCTAAGTCTTGGTCGGGAAACTGCTCTTGCAAGGTCTCCATACGATACAAACAAGCTCTCAATAGCCGTTGACGCTCTTGGAAACGGTCAAAATGACGGCCAATTACTTGGGGAAGGAGGAGGTCAATCCAGAAACTATGATGGTTGTTTAATAGAGCCAGTAGCATGGCTAGCCCTTCTTCGCGCTCTTCCTGGCTGAGATAATCCACAATTGATCCATAAGCCTGGTCGCAGAGGTTGATCACAATCGCGGCTTGCCCAAATTCCTCTTCAAATTCAACCTGGTCGACCATTTCAATGACATGGTTTAATAGCATCAGAGCAATAAGGGTCTGACCATGGTGGAGGATGTCATTAAGGTTGTTGTTCAAATACTTTGTCAAGTCTTCAATTAAAGCAAAGCCTTTAAAAATAGGGATTTTGCCAGCCTGACTATGTTTATAGTAAATGTCATCGACCTCATCAAATAAATCAAGAATAACATTTAACTCGTCATCGGCAACTTCATCTTCTCTTGCTAAGAGGCTATCATAAACATCATGAACAAGTTGAGGATGGTTAAGAAGGACTTGCTTAAAGTAGTGGAGCAAGCTTAATCTAGGCAATTGGGAAAGCAAGCGGTCCAATTCAGGGAAGTGATGACTCATGGCATATTCACTATAGGGTCCGAATTGATAATACAAAGCCGCTGCCGCCATGTGTTTGCAGGCTTTACCACTATCCGCATAGGGGCAGTCACAGGTCATCTTTGACACTTCTTCTTTTGGGTCTAGGTTCAATTGAACTTGATACTTTTCACTACCCCTAACCCAAAAATGATAGGTTTGATCCTTGACATAGTTATCTTCTACCCGGTCATCAGCATAATAGCGATAGCCGCGTTCATAGATTTTTTTAGGGAATTCTTGACCCAGTAAGCGCATAATTTTGACCTCCTTTCCTTAAGGTGCTTATCATCATTATACTAAAATGAAAGCGACTAGTAAGTAAAGAAAAACCCCTGCAAGTCAGTCTTCACCTGCAGAGGTTAGTGTAGCTAGATTTTGTGAGTTATTGATTTGTGAGTTATTGACAAGGATTAGTTAACCCGATTCTTAGCGTCACCCGTTTCTATCACTTCCAGGGTACTGTCTAAGCCACCATCGACCAAGGCCTTAATGGCATCATCCGTGTAGTAGGCCAAGTGAGGGGTGTAGAGAACCTTAGAATGGTTAATCAGCGTCTTTAGCCGTTCATCCTCAACAGTTTTGTCGCTCCAATCTTTGAAGACATAAGGGCCTTCCGCTTCATAGGTATCCAAAGCGGCTGAAGCAATGTGACCGGAATCAATAGCTGCTAGCAAGGCATCGGTATCTACTAAAGCTCCCCGACCATTATTAACCAGAATAGTTCCTTCCTTACATTGGGCCAATAAGTCAGCATCAAACATATGGTAATTATCCTTGGTTAAGGGCATATGGAGGCTGACAATATCGGCTTGAGCTACCGCGTCTTCCACCGAATCGACAAAGCTTAAGTATTTTTCGGCCGCTGGGTCAGGAGCAATATCATAAGCAACAACCTTACCCCCAAGGCCAGCATAAATGCGAGCTAATTCTTGACCAATATGACCGGCCCCAATGACAGCTAAGGTTAAGTCTTTTAAGACCCGACCGCGCACCTCAGGAGACCGCGAGAAATTGTGGGCCTTGGTCCGTGGCAGAATATTATTCAAACGCCGGTTTAAGTAAATAATTGTTCCCAAGGTGTATTCGGCAATAGAAACAGGGGAATAGGTAGGCACATTGGTAATAATAATGCCATTTTCCTTGGCTTGGTCTAAGTCATACATATCCACACCGGCTGAGCGTTGGGCGATTTGTTTAATGCCTAAGTCATGTAAACGCGAAAAAATCGGTTCTTCAATCCGAGGCACTTGGGATGTCGACACTCCGTCAAAACCTGCCGCCAAGTCCACCGTATCCACTGTCAACTCTTCTGTTACCAGTTTCACCTCAACTTGATGACGACTGGCCCAGGCTTCTACCAAAGGTTTCTCTTCAGCAGTCACAGCATAAACGATAATTTTAGTCATAAAATCGCCTCTTTCACTTTTTAATAATAGTACTATGAAAATTAGGCTTTGGCTATAATAACTTCTTCCAAAACCAATTCCTAATTTAAGGTATCAAACAAAAATTGAGAATAGCCCAATTTACACAAACACCACTATTACGGATCCTCACGTGCAGCACAGCAATTATCTCACGATTTTTATGCTTTCTCACTGTTCAGCCAAGCAGCTTTAATGCTATAATCCTCAATGTTAGAAACGAGGAATTATCTATGTCTAAAATTGCTTTAAATTGGAAAGAGCGGCTGATCATCGCTCTCATGCTCTTTGGTCTTTTCTTTGGGGCAGGGAATATCATCTTCCCCGTCTCTTTAGGTCAACAAGCAGCCGGCAATGTGGGACTGGCTGTGACCGGTTTTAACATTACGGCGGTCGGCTTACCCTTACTCGCCATTGCGGCTATGGGCTTTTCAGAAACCGAATCCGTCTTCCAAATCGCCAATAAGGTCAACCGCCCCTTCGCCTATTTCTTTACCATTGCCCTCTATCTCACTATCGGGCCACTCTTTGCCACACCGCGTTTAGCCACCGTTTCCTACGAGGTCGGTATCACTGATTTTGTCCCGGACCATCTAGAAACTCCCGCCCTATTCTTATATTCGGCGCTCTTCTTCCTTTTGGTCCTATGCTTTAGTTTACGCCCCTCTAAGATCATTGAATGGGTGGGTAAATACTTAACCCCAGCCTTTCTAATCCTACTGGGTGTCATCTTAGTCCGAGCCCTCTTTGACACCGGCAGCTTTCGCCAGGTGCTCTATCCTACCCCAGCCTACCAGATGGCCCCTTTAGCCATGGGTTTATTAGAAGGTTATAACACCATGGATAGTTTAGCCGGGCTAGCCTTTGGGATTATTATTATTCAATCCATCCGTGACTTTGGCATCCAACAACCTCGGCAAATCTCCCGAGAAGTGATGACCTCTGGCAGCCTAAGCATTCTCTTGATGGCTTTCATCTATATTGCCCTAGCCTTACTAGGAACCCACAGCTTACAGTTTATCCCCTTATCCGTAAACGGCGGCCAGGCTTTGTCACTGATTACCCGTCACTATTTTGGTTTAGCGGGACAGGTCCTCTTAGCAGTGATGATCACCGTAGCTTGTTTAAAGACCGCCATCGGTTTAGTCGTGGCCCTAGCAGAAACTTTTGCTACCTTTCACTTTTTTAATCTCAAGCAAAAGCACTGGACCATTATCGCCTGCCTTTTAGCTTTTCTGGTAGCCAATATCGGCTTTGATGCCATTCTATCCTTATCCCTGCCAGTATTGATGTTACTTTATCCTTTAGCCTGTGTTTTAATCTTACTTAGTCTCTTACCTCAGAGCTGGCAAAGTCCCGCTCTCTACCAAGTTACTATGGCGGTGACCTTCATCCCAGCCTGCTTAGACTTTATCAAGGCTTCGCCTGATTTTATTAGCCAAAGCGCCCTAGGAAGCACTCTAACCCAATGGGCCAGTCATTACCTACCCTTCTTCGACCTCGGTTTTGCCTGGCTTCTGCCAGCCACGATAACCATTGTCCTTTGCTTAATAGGTCAAAAGATCAGTAAAACGACCACTTAAAAATAAAAATAGCGCATCTACGCTTTTAATGAAGGCGAGATGCGCTATTTTTCTTATTATAATGCCTTATTTCACTTCCCACATATCCAAAACTGGCCCTTGGGGGAGGACTTCTTTATCAAAGGAATCGCGCCCATTCTTACCCAGGTAGGTGCCTTCCTTGATGGCTTGAAAGTTAGTCGATTGCTGGAAGGCTGGGATTTGATGTAATTTCTGTAAATGACTCCATAAATTGGGAAAATCACTTAGGCGGTATTTATTGACCTGAAAGGCCGTGTAATAAGTGGTATCAAAACGAACTAAAGGAGTGTAGAGAACCACATCCGCTAGAGTCAAGTGGTCGCCCACTAAATAATCGTGGTCAGCTAAGGCCTGGTCAATCTCTGCTAAGCGATCGAAAAATTGGTCAGCATATTGCTCATAGTCTGCTTGGTCACTGGCCTTATGGGCTTTAGTCGGAGCTCCAATTAAGTCAGTACCCACCCAGTCAAAGCATTGGTCAATCGCTTGACGTTGGTCTTTGGGATACAAGTCCCCCACTTGACTCGTCCCTAAATCCTTAAAGCGAGTAGAAAAATCTTTGATAATGTCGAGGGATTCTTGGTTGACCACTTTTTTGCTGGTCAAGTCAATCAGGGCTGGTACTGAATAGGGCCCTTCATATTCAGACTTGGTATTATGGTAGAGTTCACTCAAATATTCCACATCTAAGACAGCATCTTTACCCCTTGCTTGGTTAGAAAAGTCCCAAATCTTATCGGTTTTAATGGGTGAGGTGAGAGATTTTCCAATCACATCGTTCAAGCCTAATAAAGAACGCACGATATCTGTTCTTTGCGCAAAGGGACAAGACTGGGAAACAACTAACTGATAACGTCCACTCTCAACTGGGTAATCATAATCTTTGGCATAAACGGTTGTCATAAAAGCACTCCTTTAAGTCTATGTATCGTCTACTTACTCTCATTATATAAGAGGGACTGGACTGTTGATAGTTTTCCGCTCAAGACACTCCCTTAGGCAGCCAAGGTTAAAATCATAATTGCTCCTGCGGCCACCAAACCCACTAAAAGGGCTTCAATGGATTTTTCAACTAAAATACTTCCCACCCGGTACCAATAGTGACCTTTAGGCAGGTTCCGCACTAATAAAGAACCATTGACAAAAGCCGTTAAAAGCAACCAAATTAAAAAGAGAAAAACCAGGGCAATCGACCAGGAAGGATTAACCAGGAATTCTACCATAATCCCTACAAAGGCAATTTCTAAAATCATCGCGGCCAAACAAAAATACCGATCTTTCTGCCAAAGTGAGTGGATAAAATGTCTACGTTTTTGAAAATGATTAGAATCTTCTTTCACGACTTCCACCACCTTAGTTTACTTATTCAATGTAATTATACTAAATCTGGTGCTTTTATAGTAATAATATCCTAAGGTCGCCAAAGCTTACAGCAATTAAAAAAAGCCCGCTATCATGAACTAGCGAACTCTCGGTCTTCACTAAAAAGGAAGGTCATCGTCAAAGAATGAGTCAGGGCCAAAGTTTGGATTGCTTGGTTCTCGAGGTGTATCCCAGAGGCCAAAGTCATAGCCAAAATTAGGGTCAAAGCCAAGATCAAGATCTTGGTGAATTTGTTCCTGAGGCGTATCTAAGAGACCAAAAAAGTCTAGGTATCCACCCTTGCCTTGCTTGATCTTGATGCTGAAGATCGGATCATTTGTAGAAGATATATTATAGGAATTTGAATTATGTTTTATCAGCTGTTCTTTAAATACCTCGTATCCTGCATTATTAGAAAAAACACAAACCGTCTTGTCATAAAAGTCTCCAGGGGAAACAACTTTTAATTTAATAAATTCACTGTTATTCTTCGCGATAAACTCTCGGAAAGAAGCAAATTTCACTTGAACCTTTTTCCCTAGGCCGTGGTATTTATTCTTGGTACAGGATAAGAATTTAAATTGCATTTCCGGATTTTTCGCCTTTAATAGACCCAGGGAAATCTTAGCCGTATCCCCTCTTTCAAAGAGGTCATCAATCACTAGCCCAATCGGTTGGGCTGAGCCGGTTTTTGAGTAGCTGGGAAAATCTTTGGGAAGTCGAATACAGCTTGCTTCAAAGTTTTCACTGCTGACTATACTATCTTTAGCCGCCACATTATCCTTTTTAAAGAGACAGCCTTTGTGATAGGGAAGACCTAATTGTTCAGAGAGAACATTGACTAAATCATAGATGAATTTCACTTGCCCATTAGGATTCCAGCGTGTTCGTGGATTGAAAGAAGGGGCAGGAATAAGAAAATCAAATGCTAAGTCGATCTCTCCAAGGCCTTTGCCGACAAAACCCGCTAATTTAAATAATTCATTCATATAAGCTTTCTTGAGCCAGTCTGGTAAATCATTATAGGGCTGCTGCATTTGGGGCGTATATACATATTTTAACTGATAAATGCTCTTTCCAATTGCGGTATGCTCTGGGCCTCTATCCTCGTTTACTTTGTCCTTATACCAATCCAGATAATAAGCTTCAAAATCGGTGATTTCTTCAATAGGATGAATATGTTTTAGTTTTTCTGCTTGCTTCACTGTCATGATAGTAGCCTTTCTAGACTAAAAAAGCGTCGTTTGTTGGAAATCAGAATCTTTACTAGCGGTCAGTTGACGTTCGCTTTGTAATAAATCAGTAAATTTGCTAAAAATTTTATTGCGCTTGATTGTAGCAGGCTGGTCGTCTTTATTTACACCACGCGAGGAGAGAATTAGGTCTTTTTCTTCTCTACTTAGCCTCTCCCCTTGATAGCTATTAATCAATGCTTCTAATTGCTTGAGTCCTTCCTCACCCTTTAAATTGTGAGAGCGGGTGGCATTCTCAAATACATAAAAAAACTTCACTGATTTGCCTTGTAGGAGCATTTGGATCGTGTTCCTTAGGGTGCCGGATGAAACCTGTAGGGCGCCAAAACGGTTCTTTTTTATAGGATCAAAAATGGCTAAGCCCCAATGGGAGTCATTGACCATTTGCCGGTCCTTCATCATTTGTTGCTCTTGCCCATTAAGACCGTCATCAGGATGAACATAGCGAACCTTCCAGTCCTTTTCAATAGCAATCCGTGGCTTTTGATTAATAGTATAAATTTCAACATGCTTATAATTTTCGAGTCGAAGCAAGTCGGCGACTTCTTTATCGATCCCCTTGTTGGAGTCTCCTAAGTTAATCTTGATGCCTTGTCCAATAATGGCGTCAATGGAATCTAGTACTTCTTGGGATAATTGGTTTTGCGTTCTCGACCCAGATATGAAAACACTCCGAGCAGATTCAGCCATAAGCGACTACCTCCTAAAGTTTACAATGCTAGCTATTTGTTTTATGATCGTCTCCCTAGCATAGGAAAGGATAATAAACTTATTTTACTTTCACATTATAGCATGTTCACTACTCAGCTTGGATAATTCGAACTGAGGATTTTAAAAGGAAAAATTGATTCAAACTAATAAAAAAAGAGACTTCAATAGAGCCCCTAATAAATCAAATATTATCAATTTCTTTTTGAACTTACCCAACAAGTAGGTAAGGACTCATTATTAATGTTTCTTCTCATATGCCTTAGCCACTGTAAGAAAGTAGTCTGATAAGGTAAGGTCATGTTCCTTCGCTTGGGCTTTTAAGTACTTTCTTTCTTCTTCCGTGAATTTCATATTCAAAGTTTTATCGCGCTTTCGCCCTGTTGCTGGACGGCCACGAGGGCGTTTCTTTTCTTGCGTCACAGCGAGTCTCCTACTTTCTATTATCATATATTACGCTTACCAATAAAGCACCAGACTAAGGGGGGACCTCTTCATGAGCGAAAAGCCCCTGCCTCTAGACTAAGTTTCTTTAAATATCATAAAGTGTTTAAAGTTTTCTCGAGCAATTGTTGACTATGTTTCAATTAGCTAAGTTCAAGATCCACTTTAATAGGAACCAGTAATGCATCTTCAGAAATTTTCAAGTCATCAGGAGACGATGCTTTGGGGATTGAATCGCCTTCTTTTTTGGCTACAATTAACCATCCTTCAAGAAGATCCTTAGCCATATAGAGGGCATCGTTCATATCTTCACCGAAAGAGTAAGCGTCATCTAAATCTGGAAATTCAATAGCATATTTGTCTTCTGATGGAGTAAAGATTGCATAGTATAAATACATAGCTAACTTCCTTTCAGATTAACACTCGCATGGGCGGAAAAAGGTTTAGCTGGTGACAGAATGACTTATTCCACTGGGATCACCCCCGCATGTGCGGGAAAAGGAGTTACTAGCCAAGGTAGACGGCCGGTCTGAAGGATCACCCCCGCATGTGCGGGAAAAAGTATCAAGGAGATTTAAAAGAATCACTTGATAGTGGATCACCCCCGCATGTGCGGGAAAAAGTATTTTTAATCTGACTAGTAATATCTGCTCGATGGATCACCCCCGCATGTGCGGGAAAAAGAGAATCTGTTGGGCTTCTCGATAACTGATTTTAGGATCACCCCCGCATGTGCGGGAAAAGGAGTTACTAGCCAAGGTAGACGGCCGGTCTGAAGGATCACCCCCGCATGTGCGGGAAAAAGTATCAAGGAGATTTAAAAGAATCACTTGATAGTGGATCACCCCCGCATGTGCGGGAAAAAGTATTTTTAATCTGACTAGTAATATCTGCTCGATGGATCACCCCCGCATGTGCGGGAAAAAGTGTCTTTTTAAGGTATAGAGTTTCAGACTCCCAGGATCACCCCCGCATGTGCGGGAAAAAGTTCATCTATATCGTATAAACGATCGTCAGGGTAGGATCACCCCCGCATGTGCGGGAAAAAGTGAAAACATTTATTAGCTTGATCGCTTACGACAGGATCACCCCCGCATGTGCGGGAAAAAGAAATTGAAATGAAATTAAACATAGACCAATTGGGGATCACCCCCGCATGTGCGGGAAAAAGTTCCCTAGACTAGGCAAAGCGCCTAGTTTCGAAGGATCACCCCCGCATGTGCGGGAAAAAGAAACGCCAAATAGTAGACTTAATTACGGCAATAAGGATCACCCCCGCATGTGCGGGAAAAAGATATATTATGAGTGATGATAGTTATAGCTTGTAGGATCACCCCCGCATGTGCGGGAAAAAGGGTAAGCATCGACTACATACTAGGACAAACCAAGGATCACCCCCGCATGTGCGGGAAAAAGTGCTTTCCCTTAACTTACTTTTATCTTAACACGGGATCACCCCCGCATGTGCGGGAAAAAGCAACCTCTTTGTTTTCTCAAACTTCTTATTTTGGGATCACCCCCGCATGTGCGGGAAAAAGTCGACTTCCTCATGATTTAGACTGATATGTTCGGGATCACCCCCGCATGTGCGGGAAAAAGTAAGTATCAAATCTGTGCAGGTAACTATAAGGAGGATCACCCCCGCATGTGCGGGAAAAAGGGTAGACGAAGAACTCATCTTACAACTTCATAGGGATCACCCCCGCATGTGCGGGAAAAAGTTTCTGGCATGTTTTTATCCTCCTAATTCTTTGGGATCACCCCCGCATGTGCGGGAAAAAGATCGCTCTTGTGAGATCAGCTAAGGGGTGATGAGGATCACCCCCGCATGTGCGGGAAAAAGAGCGGGACGAGATTAAAGATGTGGGAGGCTTTGGGATCACCCCCGCATGTGCGGGAAAAAGTCGACTTCCTCATGATTTAGACTGATATGTTCGGGATCACCCCCGCATGTGCGGGAAAAAGATCGCTCTTGTGAGATCAGCTAAGGGGTGATGAGGATCACCCCCGCATGTGCGGGAAAAAGTTGAGCCTGTTGACCGCTCCCATGACTTAACTGGGATCACCCCCGCATGTGCGGGAAAAAGAAACGAACTAGGTAACGGTTTGTCTTTGATGCAGGATCACCCCCGCATGTGCGGGAAAAAGTCCGCTCTTTCGCTTAAAGGAAGGAGGTGAGTGGGATCACCCCCGCATGTGCGGGAAAAAGGTTTGATCCATTTCAAAAGCGATCTCTTTATAAGGATCACCCCCGCATGTGCGGGAAAAAGAAGTGTTTGCTGGTGGTGTTAGAAATGTAACTAGGATCACCCCCGCATGTGCGGGAAAAAGCATGAAAACATTTATTAGCTTGATCGTGTTTGAGGATCACCCCCGCATGTGCGGGAAAAAGGGATTCCCAGTATTGCCTTCAATGGTAGTGATAGGATCACCCCCGCATGTGCGGGAAAAAGACAATATTAGCTATATCCCTTTGGGTATAGCCGTGGATCACCCCCGCATGTGCGGGAAAAAGGTTAATTCTTTCGCCTAACTTTTGAGTTGAGAAGGATCACCCCCGCATGTGCGGGAAAAAGACTAAAAGATCCCTATCAAATCAAGCTTTGTAATTCCGAACCTACCCAATTTCATTTACTTTTATTTTATCATAACAAAAAGACAAGGGCTTTTGCTAGCATTTATAATGCTGCAAACGTTTAGTCTGTACTCGGCCCCGATGCAAGAAATAACAAGGCCGTCCCTTATGTTCACTAAGGGAACCCAGTTGTTCCTGACAATGTGGACACAACAAGGCATTGTCCCGTTGACCAAAGTCATATTCAGCTTCAATAATTCGGTGAATTTGTAATTTGATCAGATTCCCGCGGCCAACCTTCCAGTAAACACAGAGATCGTGTTTACACTGCATACAAGTCACTAAGAGTGGGTGGGCGTTTTTAATCTTACCTGGACTAGGATTTTTATAAGGCATCATTCCCCTCACTCCCTTCTTACTTCAACTATATTCTCTCTGAATTAATCAAACTGGGTCTGCCAATCCTCGCTTCGATACGCTTGAAAGCACATAGCAATTTGCTCAGCTGTGGTTCGTTCTGGATCTAGGTCTGGCAATTGGTCGGCTTTAAAGTACTGGCTAGCGCTGGTTTCAATATTATCTTGATAATGCCCACCCAAGTCCTCACACAAATAAAATATTTTTACAATACTATAAGCGTAGGGTGGTTGGTTATGTTTATCGCGATCTTGGACAGCGATGACTGATTTCACTTTCACCTCACGACCAGCTTCTTCCTTAGCCTCCTTGATCGTATTTTCCATAGGAGACATATTCATCTCACACCAGCCGCCTGGTAAGGACCATAAACCATTGCGTTCCTTGACTAAAAGGATCTCATCATCTTGGATAATAGCTGCCCGGGTATCTACTTTTGGAGTCTGGTAACCCTCATCCCCACAAAAGAGGTCTTGAACTTCTTGCCAATTGAGCTGGGTCTTCTTCACCATAATTTCTGCCGCAATATCCCGTATTCTTTGGTAACGTTCTCGATCGAAATCATCACGGCCGTAGTGTAAGCCGGCTTGGGCTATACTTTGTAATTCGATGGCGATCTCAACTAATTTATCTGCTTCCATACATACCACCCTTTCTCTACTCCTTTAAGCTTAGCGATTCAAGCATAAAAAAACAAGCCGGGCCCTGAGGCTTAGCTTGTTTGTCTCTTTAGACTGATTTATCGATCTTTCAATTTATCTAGCTGGGTAAATTGCAATAAATCAGTGGAATAAATTCTCCGATTAATAACCGGTGTGGAGCCTTTCTCATATTGCTTATTAAAATAGTCAAAATAGGTACCCGGAGTCATCACCCCTACCATTAGAAATTGGTCCAAACCTATAGACCCAATAATTTCATCACAGAAGAGGACACAGTTACTGCCAAAGACGAAATAAGTCTTATACTGGCCAGCTTTAAATTTAAACATGTCACAATCGGTTGCCCGTTTTAAGCGTCCACCAAAGGAATCCCACTGACTCTCAGTTTTTGGCGCCCAGGGAACCAGTAAGTCATCAATCTGGGCTAATTTTGCTTCCAGGGCTTCCTTTTGACGCTGGTTTAATTGAATATCATATTCAAAAATCGTAATCCCATTGGCCAATTCAAACTCAATGCTTTTTTGGTGGTCAATCTTACATAAGACACCGTCCCCAATCGAACGAAACAAGTGCCCCGAATCGACGTCGTGATTACCATAAGAATAAACCGTTCCATGGTAGGCAATATTTAAATGACCGATCAAGTCTAGATGAGCATTGGAGGTTTGGACCAGGACTTGCAGGCTATCGACCGCACCGGTCTCATTTTCTTCCATATAATCCTGATAAGCCGTACTAAAGGCCAGCTCATCCTCTACCTCTTGGCGGATAAAATGATTTAACTTATTGGCCAAACGATTCGGCTCTAATAGGTTAAAAACGATAGGCACTGGGAAACGAAAACGTCGCTTAATCTTCTGATCTTGACTTCGACTCGGCAAGCTGGTCCTCGCATCAGAGATATAGGTCACGCCAATAAATACCAGGTAAAGGCCTAGCCAGAAGAGGACATTATGGTCTTGGATAGGTAAAAACAAACTCGCTAAAGCAAAAATCAAATGGACCAGGGCAAATAAGAGCCGCTTGAGTCGATTAGGCACATGGTCGATCCGCATTAAGCAGTAACTGACAAAGGAAACCAAGCCCATTAATAATTGGTAAATCCCAATGACCCGCATCAAAAAATAGGTTGATGAAATAGGGAAAGACAGCATAATAAAAGCGACGACAACCTGTCCTAAAGCGACAAAGAGCTGAAAAATGCGGTTCTTGGCCCCGCCATCATTCTTATCAAAGATCACTTGGGCTAATATACGAAAAATTCCTTGTAAGCCAATGACCCAAGCCACCAAACTATTCAAGCGAAGTAAAGCCTGTCCCTGCCATAAGATAAAGGCCAGTCCGGCTAATATCCAGAGAATTCCCGAGATAAGCTGAGAGAACTCCCATTTATTTTCTTTCACACAGCCACCGCCTTCTCCACACAATTATTTCGACCTTAATTAGAGTGTCCTTACTCTACTTCATTTCCTGCTTTTCTAAGACAGATTCATACACGTCCACCATGGCCCGGGAAGCATTTTTCCAGGAAAACTGCTGGGCGTAGTCTTGCCCCTTAGCCACAATGTTCTCCACGACTTCCTCTTGGTCTAAGAGGGCCAAGCATTGGTCTAAGGATGCCTTATCTCCCTGTTGATAAATGAGCCCATTTTCTAAATGCTTAATTTGTTCCTTAGTAGGCGCTGATTCAGCAGCAATCACAGGTAGTCCCGAAGCCATGGCTTCAGTAATCACTAAACCCAAGGTTTCACTAACCGAGGGAAAGATAAAGGCATCGGCACTGGCATAGGCTGCGGACAGTTCTTCCCCATGCAAGAAGCCGGTAAAAGTTACCGGTAGATGGGCAAACTTTTCTTCCAAGGCCGCTTTTTCCGGCCCATCCCCCACAATGGCTAAATTGACATCATCACGTGCTTCCAACCAAGGTAGTAATGTATCAATTTCCTTCTCAGCAGCAACCCGACCCACAAAGAGCAATAATTTATCCCGCTTGGGATCAGCCGTCAAACGCTGCCGCATGTAATCTGAATAAAATTTAGGATCACGCTGGTCAAGGTCTACTCCCTTAGGTAAGATAACCAAGTTTTCAATAGCATTGTCATTCAATAAGTCATACATGGCTTGACTAGTGACCATATTTGCCGCGGCTAAATTATGCCAGTGGCGCAAATAGGACCAGATGACTGGAGACAATACATCCAAGTGATAATAAGAAAGATATTGGGGAACGTTAGTATGGAAACTGGCCACCAAAGGAATGTCCATCTTGACCGCATAATGGATTCCGGCAGCAGCAAAGCCCACGGGATTAACCGAATGCACAATATCCGGTTCATCGATAGCTAACTGCTTTTGGATGTCTGTTGTTGGAATCGCCCAAGGACGGTAACGATAGAAGGGAAACCAGACCGCTTTAAAAGGAATAATCAAAGCATCCTTGTATTGAATGGGCATATCCTCCATCTCTGGGGCATAGATAAGAACTTCATGACCACACTCTAGCATATAATCAATGGCATGGATCAAACGCGTCACTACCCCATCGGTTGCCGGTAAAAAGGTTTCCGTAATGATAACGATCTTCATGGCATTACTTCCAGGAAGGTGAATTCATGATCACTTCTTGGTGAGCACGGTCCTTGTTATCCATGGCTAGTTCCAGCAGGTTCTTGGTCACTTCATCGGTTAGGTAGTGTGGATCCAAGCCTAAGTCTTTCAACTCAGTCATCACGGCATTGAAATAATGTTCTTCTTCTTCCACCCGTGGGTTATCGACATGGTTAATGACAGGATTTAAGCCCATTTCTTGGGCCACTTTTTCCACCTTGTGGGCCATATCCATAACTGAGAATTGTTCGGTCATTTGGTTAAAGACCCGGAATTCTCCCCGTTCAGCTGGATTAAGGGCGGCAATTTCAATACAGCGGACGGTATCTTCAATATTGATGAAGCCCCGGGTTTGACCACCCTTACCATAAACCGACATTGGTAAACCATTGGCCGTTTGGACAACAAAGCGGTTAAAGACTGTCCCAAAGATGCCATCATAATCAAAGCGGTTGTAAAGGACAGGGTCCATAGCGGTTTCTTGGGTATTGACCCCATAAACGACTCCTTGGTTCAAGTCTGTCGCCCGAATGCCCCAGGACCGGCAGGCAAATTCGATATTATGAGAATCATGAACCTTGGTTAAATGATAGAAAGAGCCTGGCTTCTTAGGATAAAGCATGCGGTCACGGCGGCCCTTATGTTCAACCTCTAACCAGCCTTCTTCAATATCAATATTTGGCGTCCCATACTCTCCCATGGTGCCTAATTTAATTAAGTGGCAATCTGGGGCATAGTCATGAATAGCGAAGAGGACATTGAGGTTCCCTAAGACATTATTAGCTTGGGTATAGCGGGCGTGGTCTCGGTCAATCATGGAGTAAGGTGCTGACCGTTGTTCTGCATAGTGAACAAAAGCTTCTGGTTGAAATTCTTTAAAGACAATAGAAAGAAAATCATAATGGTTTAAGTCGCCTTGGTAAACAGTAATATCTTTACCGGTTAATTCTTTCCATTTGTCAACACGTTCGTTGAGGGAGGCAATGGGCGTGATGGAATTGGAGTTGAGCTCCTTATCGTATTGCCGACGCACTAAATTATCGACAATCGCCACATCATGACCCTGTTTGGATAGATATAAGGCGGTAGGCCAACCACAAAATCCGTCTCCACCTGCTACGATGATTCTCATAAAAACATTCCTCCATCATGAATAATTTTTTTAAATAATATAAATCCTTTAAGCTAAATATAACACGATGAATTTACTTTTCAAAAAAATATGATAAAGATTTTTAGAGGCTATACAGCTAGCCCTTCAAAATTCCTCTTTACACAAGCAAAACGCTGCCCTTTCCTTGAATATAGGTCACCAGGTTTTTAATGAAGACTTAACTCCAAAAGTGAGCGGTAGGCAGCTGCTAGAGGCTAAATAGTTTATATGTATAGGTAAGTTTGTTATTCTATACTTAGTTAGTGTGTTACATAGTTAAGAGGAGGTACAGAATATGAAAGAAGTTACTATTGAAGAATTTCATAAAATTGTCGAGAATGAAGATGATCTTAATATTTTAGACGTTCGTCCACGCGAACTCTATGAAGAAGGTCACGTTCCTGGAGCCAAACATTTTCCTCTTTCACAAATTGAAGACCATCTTGATGAATTAGACAAAGACAAGCATTACTATGCAATTTGCCATGATGGTAAAGGCTCTAAAAAAGCCAGCGAAATTTTAGATGAGAATGGTTTTGATGTCACCAACGTCGAAAAAGGCGTTCCAGACTACCCAGGAGAGCTGGAAAAAGCTTAAATTTGTAAAGTAAATATCGTAAGACAAAGCCATGCTAGCCTTCCAGCAGCCATGGCTTTTTTCTATGGGAAATTTAGAAAGCGGACTCTCATAAGGCGGCAATTTTTTAATGACACTTTAAGAAAAGCAGATTGCTTTATTTTAAACTAAAAAGTATTTACAAAATATTTAACTTTTCCTATTAAATCGCAAAAAAGCCTATACCAAATTTGAATGAAGTTTGGTAGGATAGTTATTATATCAAGCGATCAAGCTTAATAATTTTTTTAGAATGGAGCATGATTATGACCAAACGTCTTGAAAAACGAAAAATTGGTTTGGTTCCTCGTATTATTTTAGCGATTATTTTAGGAATTATTGTGGGCCGCTTACCAATTGTTCCCGAATTTGTACTACAGATCTTTGCAACTTTCACTACGATTTTCTCTGACTTCCTCAGCTTTGTCATTCCCTTTATGATCATTGGCTTTGTGGTCCAAGGGATCGCTGACTTGAGCCACGGGGCAGGGAAATTACTGGGAATAACAGTCTTAACCTCTTATATTTCAACCGTGATTGGCGGGTTACTAGCCTATCTGGTTGCCAGCAACCTCTTCCCGCTCTTCATTACGTCCGACCTGGTTGATCAACTCAGTCAAGCCGGTGAGGGGATCAAGCCCTTATTTACCATTCCCTTAGAACCTTTTTTTGATGTGACGGGAGCAATTATTTTTGCCTTTATGATGGGACTGGGGATTTCCTGGTTACGTCAACACGGTCGCGGGAAAGTTCTCTATGAAGCCTTTAGTGACTTTGGCGGGATCATCAGTCAAGTGCTGGCCACGATTATTGTCCCCCTCCTACCGGTTTACATTTTCGGTAATATTGCCAACTTGGCCTACACGGGGACAGTCTTTGCGATTTTAAATGTCTTTTGGAAGGTCTTTATCTGCGTGCTTATTATGCATTTACTTTACATTACTTTCCTCTTCTTTGTCTTTGGGACCTATGCCGGCAAAAATCCGATCGAACTCATCAAAAATCAAATTCCTGGCTACATGACTGCCCTAGGAACTCAATCCTCAGCTGCCACCATTCCAGTCAATGTGAAATGCGCCTTAAAGAACGGGGTTTCTGAAGGGATCGCTAACTTTGTAGTACCGCTCTGTGCGACCATCCATTTAGCAGGATCGATTATCACCATCACTTCCTGCGCAACAACCCTGTTATTGATTTATGATATGCCTCATGGTTTCTTGATGATGCTCGGTTTTATCTTAATGTTAGGGGTTGCTATGGTAGCTGCTCCAGGAACTCCTGGGGGTGCGATTATGTCTGCTTTACCTTTCCTACCCATGATTGGTATTGCCAGCCAAGCCATGCAACAAATTATGATCTCCCTATATATTACCCAAGATAGCTTTGGCACCGCTGCTAATGTGTCTGGAGATAATGCCATCGCCGTCTTTATCGATAAAATCTACCAAGAAAAAATTAAGTCCAGTGACCAATAATTTGTCATAAGGGATTTGAAATATAATTAAAAAATGCTTCCGCAGTCTAAGTCTTAGCGGAAGCATTTTTATTTAATATAAGCCCAAATATTGAAAGAGTGGTACCAGAATCAGTGGAATGAAGGTAGCTGGCAACATGTTAGAGACTTTGAAATCTTTGACCCCAAAAAGACTAAGGCCAATCACTCCTACTAGCAGTGACCCAACCGCCGATAGCTCGTTGAGGGAGGCTTCCGGCAAGTAAGGGGCTAGCCACTGAGCTAAGAGAGCAATGCCTCCTTCATAGAGGAGAATCGGTAGACTGGCAAAGGCTGGACTCATCCCATAAGTTGCCCCAAGGATGAGTACAATAATAAAATCCAAAATCGATTTAGCAAATAAGGTCGCATGGTCATGATATAAGCCGGACTGGATAGCTCCTACAATGCCCATAGCACCAACACAAGTAATCAAAACCGCTGTGACTAAGCCTTCAGCAAATTGCGACTCAGGGTCTGGACCTGCAAGCCGACTTTGAATCCGATTTCCCCAGCGGTTAAGCCGGCCATCAATATCCATCAGCTGGCCTATAATGACCCCGACCACCATGGATAAAATGACGACGATAATACTCTTTGTGGTCAAGGCGCCTTGAATAGCGATCAAAACCACCGACAGACCTAAGACCTGATTAATAGCCTTAGCCAAATCGTCCTGGATAAAATGCCCAAAAAACCTCCCCAAGATACCAGCTAGTAAAATCAAGCCAGCATTCACCAACGCGCCCGTTATTGCCATAAACTTTCTTCCTTTCTCTCTATCATTGACTAGCCATCTGCCTGGACTAAAAACCCCTTTCTATTCAGACACGATTAATCATTACTAGCCAATATATACAAATCGCCCCCAGTTGACAAGTCTTTTAGCCAAATATTTCGGTCGATTTTTTGTCTGACTTTTAATAAAAGTCATTCCCGACTAAGCAAACTTTTGAATCTGCTGTTTTCCTATAAAAACTTGCCCAGATGGCTGATTCCTTTGTCGCAAGGGAACAATTTTATGCTATTATATGTCCTATTGATTTGATTATAGAGAAAAATAAGCACGAAATAGACAGAAAGAGAAATGATCATGACAATAAAAACCAAAGACATTTTAATTATCGGCTTTGCCCTCTTTGCGATCTTTTTTGGCGCTGGGAATTTAATCTTTCCTCCTTACCTAGGGATCGTCAGTGGGGAAAGTTGGCTGAGTGCTGCCCTGGGCTTTCTCACCTCTGACCCCTTCTTCCCAATCTTAGGAGTATTAGTTACCATCTACCTAGGCGGTCGGGCCAACGACCTGGGTAAGCGGATCCACCCTCAATTCGGGACTGTCCTAGCCGGAATTGCCATTATCTTAATTGGACCGCTCTTTTCAGTACCGCGGACTGGAGCAACCACCCATGAGGTCTTTATCCAGTCGCTCTGGCCCAATATTCCCATTTGGCTAAGTAGTCTGGTTTTCTTCGCTTTGACCGCTTACCTGGCCTTAAATCCAAGTAAAGTAATTAATAATATCGGTAAATATCTTACCCCGGGGATTCTAATTATTCTCTTTTTCTTAGTCCTGGTTACCCTATTCAATCCACCAGCTCCTGCAGCCCCCAGTCAAATTGACCAAGCCTTCGCCTATGGCTTTAAAGAAGGCTATCAAACCATGGATGCTCTAGGGGCTTCCTTAATGGCAAGCATTGTCATGTCAGAATTAAAGGCTCGCGGCTACAGTGACAAGAAAACCCAAATGAAAGCCGGCGCCTTAGTTGGATTGGTTGCCTTTGTTCTCTTAGCTGTGGTTTACCTCTCCCTGACTTACGCTGGTTCAACGGTTTCCAGCTTGATGGGTGTGAATATTGACCGGACTGCGAGTTTCAATGGAACGGTGACCGCGATCCTAGGGCAATGGGGGCACTTAATTATGGGAATTTGTGTCGCCCTGGCTTGTTTAACCACCGCTATTGGGCTCACCTCTGCCTTTAGTAACTTCTTTGTGGAAGTCTCCAAGGGACGTTGGTCCTACCAAGCCATCACCCTGGTAGCCGTCGCCATTGAATTTTTGATTTCTCTCTTAGGAACTAACCAGATCATTTTCCTGGCTTCCTTTGTATTAACTACCATCTATCCTATTTTCATGGTGCTGATTCTCTTCTCCGTCTTTGACCGAAAAATCAGCTACGACTTAACCTATACGGGGGCCGTTATTGGCGCTGGAGCCGTGGGACTGGTTCAAGCCTTGGCTGGCACTGGGTTAGGCGCGCTCGAAAGCCTCTTTGGCCCGCTCGCCCAATTCACTTACCAGCTTCCTCTTAGTCAACTGGGTTTAGAGTGGCTCTTGCCAGCATTATTAGTCGCTGGCGCCTTCAGTCTCTACGCTGCCATGAAAGATAAAGAGCCAGCAAGCAATACTTAATTAATCCAGGCCGCTAAAGTTTAGCTTCAATCTGCTAAGCCTTAGCGGTCTTTTTATCCAACAAAGGGCAATTTCTTCCTCTCCTGAACGGACTGTGTTAGGATGGGGTAAATAATCTGTGAAGGAGTATGACAAGATGGCTTTTAATTTGAGTAACTTAATGCAAGGGGCCCTGGGAAACTTTTCTCAAAAGGATCAACAAGAGCTAAACGAAGAATATGGCGACTTCCTCTTTAAAGATGAAGAAATTTATTCCGGCTATCAATTGGTTCGGGACGCCATCATCTTTACTAATATTCGTATTATCTTAGTCGATAAACAAGGAGCCAGCGGAAAGAAAACTGCCCTCCGTTCCCTTTACCTCAGCCACATCGTTGATGTAGAAATGGAGAGTGCCGGACTGGCCTTTGATGATAGCGAGATCACCATCACCTATCTAAAAAACATTTACCGTCGTCCCCGTGAGGAAGACACCCAAAACTTGACCTTTGAATTTCCTAAGCAAACTGACATCCTGCCCCTCTACCGCTTCTTAGGTAATCTAGTCATAGAAAACCGCCGCGAAATTAACCAATAATCAAAGAAAAGCGTGTGGCTAGTTCAAACAAAGTGGACTAATCACACGCTTTTTACTTTTGAGTCATTCATTATGAATTTGCGTAAGCCTTACCTTCTTGCCCATCATTTTCATAGTATTGGTCAAGGTTTAAGACCTTTTCAAAGCGGGCAACCAAAAGCCCGGTCGAACCCGAAGCAGTGACATTGGTTGCGGTTCTAGCCATATCTGCAACGGCTGAAATTGGAGTCAAGACAATAATCATTTCTACCGGCAGGCCAATAGCCGTAAACATAGCGGTCGCAGTAATAGTCGCTGTACCAGGAACTCCGACTGTCCCCGCTGATACCAAGAGGGCGACAACCACCATGTAAAGATAATCCACTAGACCAAAGTCCAATCCTAAAGCGTTAATGGTAAAGATCGCTAAGAGAACCGGCCAAGCCGCGGCACAGCCTGGCATGCCAAAGGTGGTTCCAATAGAAGAAGTAAAGGAAGCAATGTGTTCTGGCACCCCCATGTCCTTTTGAGCACTCACATTAGCAGGCACTGAACCTACTGAACTTTGGGTAGAAAAGGCAATCATCCACACGGAGAAGAATTTCTTCAAATAAATCACAGGATTGAGCCGCCCTAAGAGACCAATAATAGCTCCTGTGGTGACTGAAGAATGGAAAAGCGTCACTAAGTATAAAGTTGCCAAGGCTAATAATAAGGACCCTAAGGAAGCTAAATTCAAACCACCTAGCTTATCCGTTAAGAGCGCTAGAACAGCGTAAGGGGTAAAGCGGGTAATCAAGGCAGCCACCTTAAAGATAACTTGGTGACCAGCATCGATAAAATCAGTAAAGGCCTTGATTTCTGCTTTGTTCTGATAAGTGAGGATGGCGATACCAACAAATAAGGAAAAGACAATAATTGGAATCACCCGGTTATTAGCCGCGTCTTCAATAATGTTTTGCGGAAAGAAATTAATCACGGCTTGAGCTAGGCTTGGAACTTCCTTGACTTCCACATTGCTAGGCAGATCAATATGCGCGTTACGCCCCACCCCTAAAGCCAAGGCTACGACGATAGTGGTCGCTGAGGCTAAAACGTTATGAAGGGAAAGCACGCCGATGGTTTTACTTCCAATCGTGGTTAAAGTTTTTAGGTTTCCTAAGGAAGAAACCGTTGAGATAATGGAGAAAAATAGGACCGGTACCACAATCGCCTTCAATAAGTGGGCATAGATAGTCCCAATTGCCCCCACGTAGGTCGTATGACCAGCAAAAACTAGACCAGCCCCGATTCCTAACAAGGTTGCGGTTAAGACTCGTACAGTAAAGGATTTGCCTTGACTGGCCTGCCAGCGTAAAAGAATAAATAATAATAGAATCGTAATTAATGCTAATAAGTCAAACATCAATGTCACCCTTTCACTTACTTTAAATAAGTAATTTTCAATAGGTCTATTATATATTTTTTTCATCCAGATACAAGCCCTAAATTTTTATGGTCTGTGATCAATACATTTGATCACTCTTTCATACTTATACAATATATAATTTTTTATCAGTAATTTATAGCTTTTATATAACCATTAATGATACTATGAAAATAATTATTAAGAAATGGGGAATTTATATGAAGAAAACACTGTTATTTTTAACAAGTTTAGCATTACTTGCAGGATGCCAATCCAATGACCAAGGCGCCGAAGCTGAACAATCTAATTCAGCAACCACTTCGGTTCAAGAGAAACAAAATGATACGGATCCAAAGGACGTAGGTAATGCTCCTCTTGAAAATGTAGGAGAATTTACCACGAGAAACGAAGCTAAAGCAACCCTTTTAGCTATACATAAACCCGAAGGTAAGCAAGATATTGCTGAAAATATTTCTGTATCGGTCAATGATATTAAAATTGTAGAATTATCTGATATTAAAAAAGATTCTATCTATGATGTGACCGGCTACCAAAATGGCGATAAGCTTATTCAAGTAAACTTTAATTTTGATAATCAAACTGATTCACAAATCGATAATATTGGTATGCCTAAAATCGTTACTTCTTCTGGAGAACAAATTTCACCTTCGAACCTAATTGGTGATCACACTGTTTTACCCAAAGCTAAAGTCGACACAGGAGTATTCGAAAAGATTAAAGACACTGACATTTCAGGCATCACTTTAAATTGGGAACTCTTTATTAACGAACCAGAGTTCCAACAACTTCAAACTAATCCTTTAGAAATTAACTTCTAAACTAGCAAAAAGCACTTAAATAGCAGCTTCTATCAGCGCTATTTAAGTGCCTTTACTTTTTATATATAAAACCTTTAAGACAGTTCCCGCTCTAAGCATTCGGCTTCACTTTCCTTAGAAAGTTTTTGCGCTAAGGCAGGTGAAGCGAGAGAAGTAATAATACATACCATCATCACGATAGCGGTAGCCGAGGTCACCTGAGTGGCAAAAGCGACAGGTAAGGCAGCTCCAATAATAGCCGGGTTAGCGACCGACATCCCCGCTACATTCCAGATAGCCACACCGTCTACCCCATCATTGACCTTAGTCACATACTTATCAAATAGAATTAAAGGCAACATCAAGACCATAAAGAGACCTGCCATTACTAAACCAGACAATCCAGAAGAAACAGCATCCATCAAGTTCATCCCTACCCCTAAATTCCAGCCTAAGAAAGGCAGCAGTTTACCAATCAGGGGCGAGAAAAAATCCGCAAAATCAGGGTCAATATTCCCTAATAAGGCCCCAACAATCAGCGGAAGAAAGATCGATATAATCGGATCCCAATCAATTCCAGCGCCGCCACCATTGGCAGTAAGGACACTGAGCAGAATTAAGGGAGTAAAAGACATGCCGAGAATACCGTAGATACCATAAACAGCACCAAATTGTTGGTCACCATATTCATTGTGGATAGCTAAGGCCACAGCTGGGTTGAGCGAATATATCACACAGGCAAAAGTTAATAGGTTAATCCCTAGGACCCCTTCAACCCCGAAGAGCCAATAGAAAGCCAAAATATACAAGGTAGATAAAAGCAACTTGAAGACCACCATGGGCAAGTGGCGTTTAAGCAGGGGCCCAATTTTCTTAAAATCTAAAGTTGTTCCTGCTGCAAAAACCAGGAAACCAATCACCGCACTAGTTCCCTGCTGGAAGGCTGACTGGGTTGTTCCGCCAAAGACATCATACATGCCGGGGAAGAAAGAAATCAATAACATAGAAATGATCATTGGTACTAAGAAAGTCCCCGCGGGAATTTTCGCAATTCGTTTTAACATAAATACCTCTTTTCTTTTTCACAAATACAAGCTTGTTTATCATAGCATATATGTCTTTGTCCAAGCCAATCAAAACCTAGCCAGCTAATTAAGCTTTTAAACATCGCCCCTTGAATAAAGGCAATTGCTCTTTTTTATTGATCGATATAAGCACAATTTTTGCAAATTATTTTATATTTTAATGAACATTTTTAAAATTCCTGTTACAATATTATTTGTCTAGCCAATTTTTAAAAAGCTTTAAACTTTTAAAATCAAATAATAAACAAATCATAAAAGGAGTATCCGCATGAAAGGCAATTTTTTCCAAGAGAAAAAGTCTAAAAAGACAATGCACAAATCAAAAGGTAAATGGGTCGTCGCTAGTTTACTCCTAGCCGGCTCACTAGGTGCGGTTTCATTAGGCAATGAAGAAGTCAGAGCCAATGTCAACACTTTGGCCAGTCAAGGATTTAAAAACTTTTCCAGTTCTAATTTTGCGGGGAAAGAGCAACTGACAGAAAATGGACAAATCAAACAAGCTAGCCAGGATGCGCTCAAGCGTATTAAAGGGACTTGGACCAAGAATAGTGTCGACCAAGTCAAAGCGGAAATCGCCCGCCAACAAGCAGCCGGTTACCAAGCTTATGTGGTCCAATGGGGCGATACCCTGAGTGTTCTCGCTGAAGCTACTGGCCAAGACCTTAATAGCTTGGCTCAAGCTAATCATTTAGGCAATATCCACCTAATCTTTACTGGGGACCTCCTAACCGGGATTCTCTCACCAGTAAGCCAAAACAAGGCTGGCACTCAAGCAGCTAAAACAGTTAGCCCAGCTACTAGCGCGAATGAAGCTAGCCAACAAAAAGCACCAACTAGCGGTCAAGGTCAAGACGACAGCAGCGCAAACTTAAGTCAAGCAGAAACTGACGCAGCTATTGAAAAAGACCTGGCTGAAAATGTCAAGATTACGGTCTTAGCCCCTCAAAACCAATCTCAAGCAGGTGACGTAAACAGCGCACAAGGCAATTCTCAACCGGCCAATCCAGAAACCGGTCTCACCGGTCATATCGTAGAAAACCCTGCGTCCGTTGACACTGCCCTTACAGAAGAAAATGCTGGTAAGGAAAATCAAAATGCCAGCGAAACAAAAGCTGAAGCAGATCAAAACAAGACAGAAAGTGAAGCACAACCCACTGTCATCGATGAAAAATTAGAAGAAGTAGAAACAAACAAGGATTCCAAAACTCAGAATACTAAGAACAAGGACCAAGCGCCTACTGAAAAGCTAGTGAAGGAAAAAGAAGTTCAACCTGAAACCAATCCTAAAGCCGACGATAAGGAAAAGGATAAGGATAAATCTGAACCCACTCAACCGGTTCCAGAAAAAACACCTGAAGACCATACCAATAAGGGCCAAGAAAAGCTAGCCGAAGAAATTACTTCAACAACCAGCCAAAAAACCTTTATTATCCAACCAGGTGTGAGATACCTTGCTGATGACCAATTAGCTCTAGGTCAAGAAAAAGTCGTTCAAGAAGGTAAGGAAGGTAAACGGGTAGTTGAAACCACCGTCCAAAGCCAAGCGGGTAAAGAAATTAACCGGACTGAAAAGACGGTTGAGTATGTTCCGGCTGAAGATAAAGTTGTCCATGTCGGCACCAAGGCTCCAACCAGTAAGAAAATGCTTACTCAAAAAGTAAGCATTCCTTTCCAAACCAAGTATACCGACAATAACGACTACAAGTCTGGCAGCCAAAAAGTCCTCCAAAAAGGTGAAAACGGCGAAAAGACTGTCACTTATGAAGTTACTTACCAAAATGGTAAAGAAGTCAGCCGTCAACAAATTGATGAAAAAGTGACTAAAGAACCCGTCGACCAAATCGTCCAACGCGGTACCAAGACGCCTGGGCCAAACCAACACGTGGTCAGTCACGGTGAGTCACTCTGGTCTATTGCCAAAAGATACGGCGTAACGGTTGAAGGCATTCGTCAAGCCAGTGGTTTAAGCAGTAATGTGCTCTACACCAACCAAGTCCTCACTATTCCTAAGGACCAAGTAGGCACGGTAACCACTAGTTTAGTTTACACGGTCGGCCCTAATGAAACGGTCGATAGTATTGCTAGCGCCTTTGGGATCAGTCCGCAAGCGCTTCGGAGTGCCAATGGGATCACTGGTAACTATCTAGCCCATGGTCAAGAACTCCAAATTCCAAACGCGCCGGTCAAGCCAATGAATATTCCGCAAGCCTCTGATGGGGTTCGAACCGTCATGTTAGACCCAGGCCATGGCAATTGGTCAGGAGCATCTTACGCTGGCGTTAACGAAGGTACTCTGAACAAGAACCTCGCCGATAAATTAACTCGGGTCCTACAAAGTCGTGGCTATCGCGTCCTCACTGACCGTCCTGGGACCAGTGATACTGGCTTACTCCAACGTAGCCAAATCGCTAACGGGTCCAATGCTGACATTTTTGTCTCCATGCACCACAATGCCATGGGAGCAGCTAACCGCGGCACAGCCCAAGGGATTGAAACCTACTACTACCAATACTTTACCAATTATCCATCTCGGATTAACCCTTATCACAACAATGCCCAACGGATTACCAATAGTGCTTACTTAGCTAAGCAAATCCAAAACCAATTGATCGGTAATACCGGGGCCATTAACCGTGGCGTTCAATCCAATACCTTTGCAGTCTTACGTGAAACCGATATTCCTGCCGTCTTGATTGAATACGGCTTTGGGGATAACCCACAAGAACTTAATCGCTTGAGAGATTCAAATTACCAAGACAAATTAGTCCAAGCAACCGCTAATGCCATCGACGCTTACTTTAATAATGTTTATTAATTCAACCAAGAAACAGGCTGTGACTCAGGTCGTAGCCTGTTTCTTATCTTTTAAGCGAACGAACTAATAAGCTCCCTCTCCTATCCTGCAAATTGGTAATTCTGTGGCCTTGGTAGTATAGTGAATATAAGAGTATTTGTAGCCTGCAACTACAAAGGAGGAGATTTCACGTGAGTAAAGACTATCGCGTTTTACTATATTACAAGTACCAAGCCATTGAAGATCCCGACCAGTTTGCTAAAAAACACCTGGTCTTTTGTAAACGGATTGGCTTAAGAGGCCGCATTCTCGTCAGTGAAGAAGGCATCAACGGGACGGTGTCAGGAACAGTAGAACAAACTGACCAATATATGGACCACCTACACTCCCTTCCCGGTTTTGAAGATGTTTGGTTCAAGATTGATGAAGCCGATGACTACGCCCACAAGAAAATGTTTGTGCGGTCTCGTAACGAAATCGTGTCTTTGAGTTTGGATGACGACTTGAGTCCACTGGATATCACCGGTGACTATTTAAAACCTGAAGAATTCCACCAAGCCCTCTTAGATGAGGATACGGTGGTCTTAGATACCCGTAACGATTATGAATATGACCTGGGCCACTTCAAAGGCGCCATCCGCCCTGACATCCGTAGTTTCCGTGAACTTCCCCAATGGGTAAGAGACAACAAGGAAAAATTTATGGATAAAAAAGTCGCCGTCTACTGTACCGGAGGTGTCCGCTGCGAAAAGTTCTCAGGCTGGATGCTCAGGGAGGGCATCGGTGATAAGGTCGGCCAACTAGAGGGCGGTATCGATACTTACGGGAAAGATCCCAAGGTACAAGGTGACTTGTGGGAAGGCAAGATGTATGTCTTTGACGAACGAATTTCCGTCCCCGTTAACCACGTCAACCCAAGCATTATTTCTAAAGACCACTATGACGGCCAAGCCTGTGACCGCTATGTCAACTGCGCTAATCCCGAATGCAATAAGCAATTCTTCTCTTCTAAGGAAAACGAAGATAAATACTTACGGGGTTGCTCCGCAGAATGCCGCCGCCACCCACGTAATCTCTATGTCAAAGAACACGAACTCTCTGATGAAGAATGGGAAGACCGTCTCAACGCCATTGATGAATCGCTCTACGCCAAGCAAAATTAGTGCTTTTAAGAAGAAATTGAACAGAAGAAAAGCCATGTTGGTAAAATCAACATGGCTTTTGCTTTGCAATAATCTTCTAGCAGGCATCCAAAATTAAGAAGCATCTTGGTAATCCAATTCTTTAAGGACTTGGGTAATTAAATTTACCATTTCAAATAAGGTATCCACAGTGGATTGGACTAAAAAAGCTGTTCGAGCGCAGTAAGTCACCTCATTACCCTCCACTCTGACATTTTGCAACTTTTTATGCTTGGGCATATTGTGCAGAAGTTCTTGACGGTCAGGCGCCTGGCCGTCTTTAGTAAGGTGAAAAATAATATTATACTGTTGGCCTAAATGCATCATATCAACTAAAAAAGTATATCCATTGACCCGGCCGTGAACTAATCCGGTATCCTTCTCAACCACATAACGTTCATCACGGTCGATTCTTTTCAAGACCTTCCCTAACCGCATGGTCAACCACCCTTTCAATGCTTCAGGAGCACACAACCGACAAGAGACTAGCCTGATCCCAAAAATAGTTTCCTCACTCTTTTAACTTATTTTATCATTAAAAACAATCCTATCCTAATTTTATCTGCCTAGAAACGCCAAAATTTTAGCTTCATTTGACACCCTTTTCAACGAAAAAAGCTGCGACCGAAATCACAGCTTTCTAGTTATTTTCTATCTTTTTATCTGCTTTGCTTAGCCAAAGAGATGCTTAGAAGCGATGGCTGCTCCTTCAACTAAGGCTTCCAATTTCGCCCAAGCAATTTGCTCATGCAAGCGCCCTCCCAGACCACAGTCGGTTGAGGCAATGACGTTTTCTGGACCCACTAATTTGGCAAAGCGTTCAATGCGGTCAGCAATTAATTGTGGGTGTTCAACCGCATTGGTGGAATGGGAAACAAAGCCTGGAACAATCTTTTGTCCTGCTTTCAAGCGGTCGGCTTTTTCCCATACCCGCCACTCATGACCATGACGAGGACTTGAGGCTTCAAAGGAGAAGGATCCTGCCTTGATTTGTAAGCATTGGTCAACAATATCTTCGAAAGGAATATCGGTGGTATGAGGCCCATGCCAAGATCCCCAGCAGATATGTAAACGAACCAAGCTTGGATCAATGCCCTCTAAAGCGCGGTTAGCTGCCTCGACACGTTTTTGCAACCAAGCTTGGAAGTCTTTTAGGCTCGGTTCAGGGTTAATCTGGTCCCAAGCTTCGGCTAGGTCTGGAGCATCTAATTGAACAATTAAACCGGCATCAGTGATGGCTTTATATTCTTCATGCAAAGCATCGGCAACGTCATTTAAGAGGGCATCTTCATCATGGTAATAGCGGTCTTCTAAACGAGCCGCTGCCCCAGGAGAAATGGCCGCCATAAAGCCTTGCTTGATATCATATTTTTCTAAGGCTTCGGTCAAAAGCTTCACATCGCGGTTAACTTGGTCTTGACCAATATAGGTTACCCTGTCGGCAAAAACCGGATTAGCTACCTTATTACGTCTACCTAAAACGCCAGAATCAGGATCTTCATAAGCTGCTCTAAATTTTTGCCGATCACGACGGTCAGGGAAACTAGTTAACTTAATATTGCCAGGTGTGGACCGGATGGCTTCGCTTTTTGCCCAGCGGTCTTCATCGGTCATTTCTAATCCCCCTAAGCGGTAGAAGGAATAGTTCCACCAGGCACCATAGTCAACTGCGCCTGAAGTCACGTGGCCGTACTCCCCATCATTGACTTGGTCAATGCCAATTTCTTTTTGTTTTTTCACGACTTGGTCAACGGATTCAGCGATAATTTGGTTAAATTCGTCTTCAGCAATGGTGCCCGCTGTCCGTCGTTTATTGGCCTCTAACAAGGCTTGTGTCCGTGGTAAGGATCCTACATGTGTGGTCAAAATTTTATTAGTCATAGTCATTCTTCCCCTCTATCAAACTCACCTTATTCTAGCATGACTTCTTTTTTAAAACCATCTTGTTTGGCTCACCCTATCAGTGAAAAGCTTGATATGATAGGATTTCTGTATATAACTATATTTATTCTATTAGTTGTGATCGCTAACAATGATCATAAAATTTACAATATAAATAAAAAATCGCCTGAACAGACCTATCGTCTCCTCAAGCGATTTGATAAGTTAACTTTCCTTCAATTAGAAAGAAAATATACAATCGGGATGACAGGATTTGAACCTGCGACCCCTAGCACCCCATGCTAGTGCGCTACCGAACTGTGCTACATCCCGAGATCTAAATGGATCAATAAGATTAGTATAGCATACCTTGCCAATAAATTGTAGACTTAGGGTTAAAAATAAGTCATAATTCATTATTACTAAGGATAAATTAGAGGTATACACTATGAAAATCACCATAGCCGGCCAAGTGGTTAGTCAGGAACAACTAGATAACTGGGAATACCGACATACCCGTAAGGCGCTAAAAAATCTAGGGACACGGCCGAGTTCCGATGAGGATTCAAGGACACTAAGAAGAAAACTCAATCAATTGAAGCAATCTATGACCTATGATCAAATCATGTACCGCTTGGGCTGGAAGTTAAAGCTTATGACTAATGCCATGCAGTACATTGCTTGGCTTTCCTTTGGCCGGGTAAAGTATGCCACTTGTACTCTTGAAGTCAAGGGTATTACGGTCGAGGACTTTGCTCCCCTAGCCAAAGAATTTATATCTAAGGACAGCCCTGCTATTCGTCAAATTAACCTAGCAGCCAATCCTGAACACTATGTCCTAGAGCCTAGGGGCAAACTTTTTGAAGTGGTCGAAACGGCCGGCGCCAGTCCCTTGCCTATACAATTTTTCATTGATTTTTCAAGTGACCAAGGACTGGTCAGTCAAGCGGATCCTGCTTATCCCTTACAGATGGTCGGACGGGCTTACTTGGCCACTAACATGCAAGTCGGTGGGATCCGCCACCAATTTAGAAACACAGCAACTGGCATGGAAGCCAAGACCCTGGTTGAATTTCCTGCTGCTTGTCCCTCCTATATTGTGAATGACCATTGCCTTCACCTGGCCCTAGAATGGAAAAACTGGATTAGGGCAGCCCAAAAGTTAATGAAAGACAATAACAAAACAGCCGGTAGTTATTAAGTCCTACCGGCTGTTTGTATCTTTTCTTTATATCATTTATTCGTAAACACGTACTTTTTCATCTTGGTCGATATAGTCTTTGTCGCCTGCTGGAGTTTCAATCGATCCAAAAGGCATTTGCGCTAACATTGCATATGAGTCTGGCAAGTCAAACATTTGACGAATGGACTTATCGAAGCCTTGTTCATAACCAATATTAAAATGTTGCAAGGTTGCTCCTAAATCTAATTCAGCTAAGGTTAACCAAGCAGCATATTGGTGGTTGGCATTATTATTCTCCTTGTAAGCAGTCGAACGTTCTGGGTTAGCTGGCATATTTTCGACTTCATTTAAATCTTCAAAGAAGAGAATGGTTCCTAGCCCTTCTTTAGCGCCTTGAATCACGCCAGACATTTGCTCCCACATGTCGCCTTCTAAAACACCTTCTTGCACTTGGTAAATTTCATCCCATAATGCCTGGTGCTTGTCTCCAAAAGCAATCACAATACGTGAGGTTTGGCTGTTAAAGGCCGTTGGCACATCTTTTAAGACCGCTTGTAAAGCGTCAACGATTTCTTTAGCACTGTGGTCAGTATTCTTTCCGATATGGTAAATCGAACGGCGCTTAGCAGCAAGATCTTTCAATTGTGTCATAAATTAAATCCTCCAATTTTTGGCTTTTTACATTAACAATAATCAGAGTATAGCAAGCAAGAGGAACAATTAAAAATATTTTGCTTATAGAAAAAAGGACTGCGACTCAGTCACAATCCTTTCTTTTTGTGTATACAGACTTGATTATTCTTCGTTTAAGGAAGCTTCATCGAAGACAAATTTAGAATCTCTGTCGTCGATTGGACGAGTACCCATCCAAGAAATCATTTCTTTCATGGATTCAGTAATTGCGTCAGTACCAGGTCTTAACAATTTACGTGGGTCGAACCCTTTGTTGGAACGGTCTTGGTCATGACCAGCTTCGATGTATTCACGAGTAGCTTTTTGGAAAGCTAATTGGAATTCGGTATTGATGTTGATCTTAGCAATACCTAAAGAAATAGCTTTCTTCACTTGGTCTTGAGGAATACCAGAACCACCATGTAAAACAAGTGGAACATCAACAGCGTCAGAAATTTCTTTCAAGCGGTCGAAGTTTAAGCCTTCCCAACCTTCTGGGTAAACACCGTGGATGTTACCAATACCACATGCAAGACGGTCAACGCCGGCTTCAGCAAAACGAATAGCATCTTCAACAGAAGCTAATTCACCGCCACCTTGGTTTTCACCAATTTTACCGATTTCAGCTTCAACAGCGATACCACGTTCATGAGCTAAACGAACGATTTCTTTAGTTTTAGCAAGGTTTTCTTCAACTGGTAATTTATGACCGTCGAACATAACAGAAGAATAACCTAACTCGATACATTCTTTGGCTGATTCGAAATCACCATGGTCTAAGTTTAAGATAACTGGAACATCAATATCCATGCTATCCATCACGTTAAGCACTAAGTCACGAACTAATTTGTAACCACCCATATATTTAGCAGCACCAGTAGATACTTGAATCAATAATGGGGTTCTGGTTTCTTTAGCACCGCTCACTAAGGCACGGGTCCATTCGAGATTGTTTGTATTGTAGGCTCCCACCGCATATTGGTTGCGACGTGCGTCCTTCAAAATTTCATTACCATTTACTAAAAAAGCCATTAAATATACCTCCTAAAATCTATAACGACTTGTACGCCCCCCATTATACCTTACTAAACTAAAGATTGGTAATTAAAATGACAAATAATTACAAAAAAATCCCAGTTTTTATTGGCTTTCACATACTGTTAGCAGGAACTTTGCCGTTGTCACAAGTAAAGTTTTCCTCAGTTGTGAAAATAAATTCAAAGCAAAAAAAGACCCCAAGGGCCCCAAAAACTTAGTCAAAGCTTTTGGGTTAAATCCGTTAAGGTCTTTTCTTAGTCATTTATTTAATGATTAATAACCGTGATGTCTTAATTCCGCTTCGTTATATGCAGGGAGGTCGGTTAGACGGGCGTTCTTAATGTCTTCAATGGTTTGACAACCGGTTAATTGCATAATCCGGGTGAGGTCGTCTTTCAAGTAGTTCAATACGGAAAGGACACCCTTATGTCCACCTAGGGCTAGGCCGTAAAGTGCTGGACGTCCAATACCTACGACGTCTGCACCTGCTGCCAGCGCTTTGAAGACATGTTCCCCGCGACGAATACCGGAGTCAAAGACAATTGGCACTTCGCCTTGGACGGCTTGAGCAATGGCTTCAAGGGTTTCAAAGGATCCAGGAGCACCGTCTAATTGACGTCCACCGTGGTTTGACACGTAAATCACATCCGCACCAGCACCAATACCCTTCAAGGCATCTTCAGGCGTTTGTACCCCTTTAAGCATCACTGGTAGATCACAAATGGATTTAATGTATTCAATATCTTTGGGTGAAATCTTTTGTTTTGAGGAAGCATAAACATCTTTTAGGGCCATACCTTCGCCAGAACCTGCTAAGTAGCGTTCAACGATTGGCATACCAAATGGATAAGTAAAATGATTCCGTTTATTTAATTCACGGTTACCTTCAACGGTAGAGTCCGCAGTTAAAATAATAGCTTGGCAACCAAAGTCTTTGGCTTCGTTTAACATGGCTTCGTTGAAGTCATGGTTCTTACTCATGTATAACTGGAAGTAACGTGGACGGTCTTCATAGCCTTCATAGGAAGGTGCCATTTCATCCCAGCTAGATCCTGCATAAGAGGAAATTGAAAAGGCAGTACCAAATTCGTTAAAAGCTTTGGCCATACCAATTTCTTTTTCTTCATGAGCAATTCCTAAAGCAGCAATTGGTGCATAGAAGAATGGCGCTGAGTAATCTTTTCCTAGAAAGCTAGTTGATGTATCTGGATGCTCAACATCACCAATCACCCGCGGTAGGATGCCCTTACTGTTAAAACAGGTAATATTTCTTCTTAAAGTAAATTCATCCCCTGCACCAGAACGAATATAACCATAGCCTGCTTCAGGGATGATTTCTCTAGCCTCTTCTTCTACATCATATAAGTTAACGATTTTTAAGTCTTTAACTTCAGTACCTGCAACATAATCTGCCATATGATTTTCCTCCTTTTGAATAAGTAAAATAGCCTTCCTATATAATTTAATATAAAGCGCTTTCATTTTCAAGTAAAAACCATTCCGCTAGATGAAAAATATTAGCTATAAATATTTTTATATAGTAAAAAGACAGCCTTTTCACTCATTTGAGAGAAAGACTGTCCTGATTAGTCATTGCTGGTCTGAAGTTACCATACGGTAATAAGCCTTAGAAGTCAAAATATACATGAGATAATAGACTAAGCTAAAGCAGACAATGACCGCAAAAAAACTAGTTAAAATTAGCGTTCGGTCTTTGATGGCAATCAAACCTAAGCCTTGGCGTAAAATTGGGTAGGCAAAGCCCATATGAATAACCGCGGTCAAGAGCGGTAAAACAAAGACCCAGAAAATCTGCTGGCGAATGGTTGCTCGGATCAACGACTTAGGTAAACCAATTTGGCGCATAATCCGGTAGTTTTTCATATCTTCCTGGCCTTCAGAAAGCTGCTTATAGTAGAGCATCAAGAAACAACCAATCAATAAAACCAAGGATACAATGGCGCCGATACTAATAAAACCGCCATTAAGCTGATAGAAGGATTCCCGAAAGATAGTTTTGGAAGTGACTTCAATCCCTGTCCCTTCATAATCCTCCAAGTGCTTGTCAATGTCTTCCTTATTGCCCTTAGCGTCAAAAGTTACGTTATAACTTATAGGACTCTTTAAATAACCAATCTCTTGGCTCGTATTGGTCGCTTGGTAGGCTTGAGTTAAGGCCTCTTGGCTAGGAAAAACGACCATTAAAGCATCCAGTCCTGCAACCACCGGTAGACGGTCCTTAGACATATGCTTGACTTGGTAAGTTTTATCTCCCAATTTAATTTGGTCTACCTTGTCCAATTGATCTTGGCTAGTGGTCATTAAGACTTGATCTTCTGCTAAAGTTTCCTGACTAGCGTAGTTTTGCTTATAGCCATCCAAACTTTCCCCAAAGAAAACCAGGCTCTGACTGATTTGAACATTTGGGGTAAAGGCATGTAAGGATAAGCTATTATCCTTTACTTCACTCACCGCTAACTGGGCAAAACTCAACTGATAGTTAACTTCTTCCAAAGGAGCTAAGTGACTAAATTCATCAACTGCTGTCTCTAAACGTTGGAGTTGTTGATCTAAGGATTCCTCAACCACTGGCCCCCGCAATTCAATTTTATAGTCTCTGGCTTGATAACGGTCAATCAAGCTTTCGATCCCCCGCTGGGTTGAAACGGTTAAACCTAAGACCAGCATGACTCCGGTCGAGAGAACCGCTATGGAGGCCAAACTCCAGGCATTGGCCTTCATCCGGTAAAGCATGCCGGAAAGGCTGAGAAAATGTTTAGGCTGATAGTAATAGGACTTCCGTTGCTTCTGCCAGTTTAAAAATATGATCGATAGGGAATGATAGAGGCAATAAGTCCCCAGCACAACTAAGACAATGGCGAGGAGCAATTGATAAATGACCTGCATAATATTCGTTGTGGTTAGGGAAATATAATAGCCGATCCCCACCAAGGCCAAGCCGAGAACAGCGACAAAAACATTCCCCTTAGGCTCTTTTTCCCTTGCCTGACCGCTCTGCATCAGTTCGAGAGGGTTATTTTTCTGAATGCGGACCCGGTTTAATAGATAAATCAGGCCATGCACCAAAAGAATCTCAAGAATAGTTATCACAGCGACCTCCCACTTAAAGGGATAATCCATTAAGGTCATCCCCGATTGGCGCATGACTTTGTTGACGGCCATAAAGGCAAAAGTCCCAATCAGATGACCACCAACTAGGGATAAAGGAAGAATAAATCCCAGCTGCAAGAGACTTTCCCTAGCAAGCAGGGCCTTCATATGCCGCTTTTCCATGCCCAATACGCTATAGAGGGCGAACTCCTTGCTACGCCGCTTCTGGATAAAGTTATTGGCATAGAGGATAAAGGCTAGGGCTAAGAAGAAGCTAATTACAGCAGCAAAGGCCATCACAGTAGGAAAATAAGGATTTCGCTCTAAGACAAATTGGTTGCCAATTAAAGAGATCATTACATACTGGAGGGCAAATAAGAGCGCGTTCACTATTAGAAAAGGCAAGATAATTAACTTGCTAACCTTTAAATTACGTTTAGCTAACTGCCAGATTAAGCGTCGATTCATACTAGCCCTCCTCCCGATTTAAAAAGGAGAGACTGTTGGCGATCTTCTCCTGAAAATCAGCTAAAGAATCTTCACCCCGATAAATTTCATGGTAAACTACCCCATCCTTAATAAAAAGAACACGCTTAGCATAAGCCGCACAACGTAAGGAATGAGTTACCATGAAAATGGTCATCCCCTGCTGGTTTAACTGGGTAAAGAGTTTCATGATCGCCTCACTGTTTTTAGAATCGAGGGCCCCAGTCGGCTCATCAGCCAGAATCAGACTAGGTTGGGTAATTATCGCCCGGCCAATAGCCACCCGCTGCTGCTGCCCTCCGGAAATCTGATAGGGATACTTGTCCAAGAGGTCTTCAATCCCGAGTAAAGGAGCAATCTTCGCTAAACGTCGCTCCATTTCCGGATAATCCATATTGGAAAGCACCAGGGGCAGGAGAATATTGTCCCGGTTAGTGAAGGTATTAAGCATATTGAAGTCTTGGAAGACAAAGCCCAACTCCTTGCGGCGAAAGGCAGCCAGATCACTTTCCCCTAAGGCCGCCAAAGATTGGCCATTTAAGAAGACTTGGCCCCCAGTAGCCTTATCCAAGGTGGCAATAATATTTAAGAGAGTGGATTTCCCTGAGCCGGACTCCCCCATAATGGCAACAAACTCACCAGCTTCCGCTTGAAAGGTCACGTCCCGTAAGGCCGTCGTCGCATTGCCGCCCTGGCCATATATTTTTTCTAAATGAATCACGTTTAATAGCATGTCTTTCTCCTCCATTCTTTTCTTTGACTTTATTATAGAAAGGAAAAAAAGGCCCTGCCTTTATCTAAACTAACAAAAGCAGGACCCAATCTTACAAAATTGTAAGCTAAGACGCGCTGAAGGCATCTTGGTGAAAATAAATTCTAACTGTCGTTCCCTGGCCCCAAGTGGACTCTAGGTCTACCGGCTGGTCTAAACGATCGGCCAATTGCTTGACCAGAAAGAGACCGATCCCCGTTGATCGCCGCAAAGACTTGCCCATAAAAGCTGAGTAACCCTGGTCAAAGACCTTGGGCAGGTCACTGGCCTTGATCCCCCGGCCATTGTCCCGAATAGTGAGGCAGGCCTGATCCGCTTGATAAGTAATCCAAATCTCTCTTCCTGAAGCATACTTGAGGGCATTATTAAGGACCTGTTCTATCATGATTTCAGAAGCCGTAGGATCAGTCATGACTTGGTCAGGAATAGCTTGGTAGTGGAGGCGGGTATGACTATTAATAAAGATCCGCCGGTACTTTTTGAGTAAGGGGGCGATGAGGGCATCCAGGCTAACGGCCTTAATCTGCAGGTTCTTCTGCTCATTACTTACCTTCAAATAGGTGAGGACCATGGTGGTGTAATTTTCAATAGCTAGTAACTGAGCTTCCAGGTCATCCTTGGTCTTAGGTTCCAAGTCTTGGATGAGGAGCTTGGCCGCTGCGATTGGGGTCTTGATCTGGTGGAGCCAAGTCAAGAAATAGCCCTGCTGCTCCTGCTTGACCAGGTCGGCTTGAACCCGGTCAGCCTCTGCCTTAGCCTGACTATCATGGTAAAGCTTGCGGTAGTCGACCTGCCTGTCTTCCAGCCAGTAGCTAAGTAGTAATATAATTCCATAAAAGAAGCTAAGGAAAAGCAAAAGAAAGCGAGCTACCATTGCATCTAAGTCAAAAAGAATCACCGCTAACAAAATAACCAAAACGGTAAAAGTCATGGTAATTAGAGTCACAGACTGGCGCTTCAAAAAGTCTTTCACTGACTAGCAACCTCCTCATTTAAGGCGTAGCCTACCCGCTTCTTGGTCTTGATAAAATCTGCTAGACCCATGTCCGACAATTTCTTACGTAAACGGGAAATGTTAACTGCTAAGGTATTATCATCAATATAAGTCTCTCCTAGCCAGCACTCTTCCATCAAGCTTTCCCGGCTGACATAGTCGCCTTGGGCTTGAAAGAGCTGCTTGAGGATAAGCAGCTCAGTAGCGGTTAAGTCGCTAGCTTGACCTTGGTAAAGTAGCCTTGCCTTAGTGGGATCAAGTTGGACCCCAGCAAAAGCCAAAATCTCACTCGCCGAATTATAGCGATAGGCCCGGCGCAAGAGGGCTTGAACCTTGGCTAATAAGAGGGGCAGGTCGATAGGCTTGGTGACATAATCGTCGCCACCTACCTGCATGGCCATAACTTGGTCCATACTGGTATCGCGGGCTGATAGGAAAAGAATCGGTACATCACTATCTTTACGGATCATCTGACACCAGTAATAACCATCATAAGACGGCAAGTTTAAATCTAATAGAACTAAGTGGGGGGCAAAACGCCGACATTCCTGGTCAATGGCTTCAAAGTCTTCCGCCCTTTGGACCTGGTAATGCCACTTGGTCAATTCCCGCTCCAGTCCGGCTGCAATCACCGGGTCATCCTCAACCACAAATATTTTTTCAGCCATCTCCACCGCTCCTTTCCTTAGGTCTTGGTTTATTAAGTATAACATTCTCCTCCTGATCATAAAAAGTCTGATTAATTTAGAAAAGATTACTTTTAAAATTATTCCTTACTGGTAGTGTCACGGCAAAATTTGTCCATCAAGTCATTAGCTATTATTGTCGATAACACTTTAAATCGCCTTGCTTAGGCCCAGGCGATCAATTTAGATCATATAATTAAAATTCACAAAAATTAAATTTAGCTTGCTTTTATTTATAGACTTGGCTATGATAGATGAAATTATGAAACCGGCAATGAGGAAGTAACATTAACCAACTAATCTCAAGCGAGGACGAAGGGTGAGAGCGTCTGATTAGTCTAATGGATGGGCCTCGGAGGGTATGGTGAACATCGAGAGTAGCCATAACGGATTGACCCCCGTTAAGCGGGTTGTGTGATAAGCGAAACGGCTTATCACGAGAGGATCGCCCGAGCGATCAAGTAAGGTGGCACCGCAGGTAGAAAAGCGCTTGTCCTTAGAACATTAATTTTTAATGTTTTATGGATAAGCGCTTTTTATTTGTAAATCAAACTTATGACGAAGGAATAGCTAAGTAACTAGCTTAGAGCAAGAACGTGGTGATGGAAGACGTTTAGCCAGCCTTAGCGATGGGCCTTCGGAAGGCTTGCCAAGGGCTTTATTAGAGCTAAAAGCAAGACGCAAGGCTGGCGTTATCAGCAGCCGGGTGGTCAGACTGACCGCTCCTAAGTGGGCATCAGGGGATGCCAAGCAAGGTGGTACCGCAGGTTAAGTAACTTGTCCTTATAACTAATCAGAAGTTGGATTAGTTATGGGGGCAAGTTTTTTGTCTATCAAGAACTAAAAAGGAGAGAACACAATGAAAGCAGCAATCGAACAATTAATTAACAAGCAAGACCTATCTTACCAAGATTCCTACCAAGCGGTGAAGGCTATGATGACTGGCCAAGTCAGCCAAGTCCAAATGGCCGCCTACTTGACCGCCCTAGCCATCAAAGGGGCTAGTGACCAAGAAATTGCAGGGGCTGCAGCCGCCATGCGTGACCAAGCCAAGGCCCTGGAAACCGATCGCGACACTTTAGAAATTGTGGGAACTGGCGGTGACCAATCCTATTCCTTCAACATTTCAACCACCGCTTCCCTAATCATTGCCGCAGCTGGCGTCCCCGTCACTAAGCACGGCAACCGGTCAGCCTCTTCCAAGTCAGGTGCAGCTGACTGTATCGAAGCACTCGGCATTAATCTCTACCAGGATCCTGACCTAGCTAAGCAACTTCTCGACCAAGTTGGTATCTGCTTCCTCTTTGCCCAAAACTACCACCTTTCCATGAAAAATGTTAGTGGTGTCCGCAAAGACTTAGGAATTAAGACCATCTTCAATATCCTAGGGCCAATTACTAATCCAGCTAAACCCAAATACCAAGTGCTGGGTGTCTACCAAGAAGATTTGATCCAACCCATGGCCAAGGTGATTAAGAACTTAGGAGTTGAACGTGGCCTGGTGGTTTACGGCCAAGACGGCATGGATGAGATTTCGATTTCTGCTCCGACTTCAGCCCTCTTCTTCGATGGTGACTATGAAGAAAGCTTTGTCATCAAACCGGAAGACTACGGTTTTCCAAAATACCAAAAGGCAGACATTGTTGGCGGCAGTCCAGCAGACAATGCTCAAATTACCATTGATATCCTCACCGGCAAAGAACAAGGGGCTAAACGCGACATTACCCTCCTCAATGCCGCTGCTGGTCTCTACGCCGCTAGAAGAGTTGATAGTTTAACCGCAGGGATTGATCTGGCTCGTCAAATCATTGATTCCGGCGCTGCCTACCAACTTTTACAAGATTATATTTCCGCTAGCCAGGAAGGAGTCGCCCATGATCTTACAGCAGTTAGCCTTACATAGTAAGGAACGGGTCCAAGCCAGTAAAGCCAAGCTTCCTTTTGAAGCCATTAAGGACCGTGCCCTGACTTTGGCTAAGGGCCAGCCCATTTTTGAACAAGCCTTAGCCAAAGAAGGGCTCAGCATCATTGCTGAAATCAAGAAGGCTTCTCCCTCTAAAGGGGTGATTTCTCCCGACTTTCCCTACTTGGACATCGCCAAACGCTACCAAGACAGTCAGGTGGATGCTATTTCGGTATTAACCGAGCCCAAGTGGTTCCTTGGCTCCAAGGAAATCTTTGAAGAAATCCGCCAATCCGTTTCCCTCCCCATGCTTAGAAAGGACTTTACTGTCGATCCCTATCAAATCTACCAAGCAAAAGTCATGGGGGCCAACGCAGTTTTAATTATCTGCTCTCTCTTA
Organism: Aerococcus urinae; assembly: GCF_001543175.1. Classification (NCBI taxonomy): domain Bacteria; kingdom Bacillati; phylum Bacillota; class Bacilli; order Lactobacillales; family Aerococcaceae; genus Aerococcus; species Aerococcus urinae. Next base: position 136,631 of record NZ_CP014161.1, on the reverse strand, counting down.
GACGGGCAGGCAGACCAATTAGAGTCCTACCTATCTATTTGTAATGACCTAGGCCTTAGTGCCCTAGTGGAGACCCATAACCGGGAAGAAATCGACCTGGCCCTAGCCTGTGGTGCTAAGATTATCGGCGTCAACAACCGTAATTTAAAGGACTTCTCTGTCGACTTCAACCATGCGGCAGAGCTAAGAAGTCAGATCCCTGATTCGGTCCTCTTTGTCGCAGAAAGTGGGGTAAGAGGCCCGGAAGATATTAAATCCCTTATTGAAATTGGTGCGGACGCTGTCTTGGTGGGTGAGGCCTTGATGCGCCAAGCTGATCCCAGCGACCTGATCCAAGCTTTTCGAAAGGCCAGTCACCATGCCAAAGCTTAAAATATGTGGTCTCAAGCGCCCGATTGATATCAGCTACTGCAATCCCCTAGCCATCGACTATGTCGGTTTCATTGTCGATTTCCCTAAAAGTCAACGGTCAATCACACTCGACACCTTAAAACAACTCAGCCAAGAGGTCGACCCCAAAATTCAAAAAGTGGGTGTCTTCGTCAACTATCCCTTAGATCGGATTGCAGACTTATTAGAATCAGGAATCATCGATATTGCTCAACTGCACGGCCAAGAGAGCCCGGCTGACATTAGCGATTTACAAAATACTACTGGCAAACCCATCTGGAAAGCCTTTGCCATTAGTGAGGCTAGCGACTTAGCAAAGGCTAAAGCCAGTCCCGCTGACCAGATTCTCCTCGACTATAAGGAGGCCGGCAGTGGCAAGTCTTTTAACTGGGAGCTCTTAGAGGATTTCGACCGCCCCTTTATCCTCGCCGGAGGACTCAATGCCACTAATATACAAGCCGCTATGACCCAAGTCCACCCCGCTGGCTTGGACCTCTCGACTGGAGTGGAAAATCAAGGATACAAAGACCCAGATAAAATCAAAGAAATAGTAAGGATGGTAAAAAATGTCTAAAGGAAGATTTGGAGAATACGGTGGACAATTCGTAGCAGAAACGCTGATGCCTTCTGTAATCGAACTAGAGGCTGCCTATAATAAATATAAGAATGATCCTGAATTTCAAAGCGAGTTGACCGATTTATTAAATAATTACGCCGGACGCCCCAGCCTACTCTATTACGCTAAGAATATGACCGAAGATTTAGGGGGACCAAAAATCTATCTCAAACGTGAAGATCTCAATCATACTGGAGCCCATAAGATTAACAATGTCCTCGGCCAAGTCCTCCTGGCTAAAAAGATGGGCAAAACCCGGATCATTGCTGAAACCGGAGCTGGCCAACATGGCGTGGCTACCGCGACGGCCTGCGCCTTGTTAAATCTCGACTGTGTGGTTTACATGGGTAAGCATGACACCGAACGCCAGGCCCTCAATGTCTACCGGATGAAACTACTCGGCGCCCAAGTGGTGGCCGTTGATTCAGGGACCGGGACCTTAAAGGACGCGGTCAATGAAACCATGAAAGAATGGAGCCGGCGCATGGAAGACACTCACTATTGCATCGGTTCGGCCATGGGTCCCCACCCCTTCCCAACCATGGTACGTGACTTCCAAAGCGTCATTTCAAGAGAAATGCGTCAAGAAATTCTCCAACGCGAAGGTCGCTTACCCGATGCAGTCTTGGCCTGCGTGGGAGGTGGCTCTAACGCTATTGGGTCTTTTGCCGCCTTTATCGATGACCCTGAAGTGCAACTATTCGGTTGCGAAGGCGCGGGTCATGGGGTTGATAGTCCAGATACCGCTGCCACCATGCAAGTGGGACGTCCAGGGGTCTACCACGGGATGAAGACCATTATCGCCCAAGATGCAGATGGGCAAGTCAACCCGGTCTATTCCATCTCCGCTGGTCTCGACTACCCAGGCATTGGGCCTGAACACGCCGACCTGGCTGCCAGAAAGCGGGCTCACTATGTACCGATCACGGACGAAGAAGCAGTCCAAGCTTTTGAATACCTGAGTCGGGTGGAAGGGATTATTCCCGCCATCGAATCCGCTCATGCCGTCGCCTACGCCATCAAATTAGCTAAAACCATGCGCCCCGACCAGATTATCTGTATTACCTTGTCTGGTCGTGGTGATAAGGATTGTGCCGCCATTGCACGTTACCGGGGGGAAGAAATTTATGACTAGTATTCAATCCGTTTTCCAAAATAAAAAAGCCTTTATCCCATACATCACCGCTGGTTACCCAGACCTCGCCAGCACAGAAAGGTATATTGAAGCCATGGCCGAGGAAGGTGCCAGTTTAATTGAGATTGGAATTCCTTTCTCAGACCCCACAGCTGAAGGTCCAGTCATCCAACACGCTATCGAAACGGCTTTAAAGGGAGGCCTCCATACCGATGATGTCTTCGCTATGGTAGAGAGCCTCCGTAAGAAAATCGATATTCCCTTAGTCTTTATGACCTATGCCAATATCGTCTTTGGTTATGGACCAGAAAAATTTCTGCGCCGTTGCCAGGAAGTAGGCATCCAAGGACTTATCCTGCCTGATGTGCCTTACGAGGAAAAAGGGGAACTCCTCCCCTACAGTCAAAAATATAATGTTGCCTTGATTTCTTTGGTTGCCCCCACCTCCCATGACCGCATCCATAAAATTGCCAAAGAAGCAGAAGGCTTTCTTTATGTGGTGTCTTCACTGGGAGTGACCGGGACCAGACAAAGCATTCAAACTGACCTCGACGCCATGGTCCAAGCCATTCGCCAGGCCAACCCTGATATTCCAGCCGCCATCGGTTTCGGAGTCTCCAACCCCAGCCAGGCCAAGAAAATGGCTGACCTGTCTGATGGGGTAATTATCGGGTCTGCTATCATTAAACTGATCGACCACTACCAGGACCAAGCGGAAAAACCAATCCGTGAATTTACCAAATCCATCGTCCAAGCCATTCAGTAAGAAAAACGGTATAGCCAGCTATAAAAAGCCAGCTATACCGTTTTTTATCATTTAAAAAGACATTTAATATCACAAGAATTTTTATAGATCCTTCCGTCTTACTGCCTCATATAATTGAATATCCATATCAAGCGGGAGATATTCTTGTATAGTCGCTTCTAAAGAAGCTTTGGGCATGGACAACTTCATTTGTTTTAGAAGTTCTTGACTATCTATCTTTTCTTGAATATAGGTGATTTTAGGATCGTCTAGCCCTAATTTTTGGCTAAGTGCCTCAATACATTCATTAAGCGAACCAATCTCATCAACAAGGCCCTTGGTTTGCGCTTCCTCTCCAAGGTACACACGCCCACCTGCTAAAGCTTCTACTTCATCTTCACTTAACTTACGTGCTTTCGACACCCGTTCTTTGAATTCTTGATACACTTCCATCATGTGATTAATAAGGCGATCCTTAGACCAATTTGATACAGGACTCGTAAAATCAAAAAAGTCCACACCTTGACCCTTACTTACTGATTCGGGATGAATGCTCAATTTCTCCAAGGTCCCAGAAAATTCTGGTATTAGACCAACTACACCGATTGATCCCGTCAAGGTAATCTTATCAGCGAATAAGCGATCACCAGCACAGGCAATATAATAACCTCCACTAGCACAATAGTTAGCCATGGAAACATATATAGGAAGATCTAAATGTGAAAGCATTTGATAAATTTTTTCTGCTTCCAAGGCTGATCCTCCAGGACTGTCGATACGCAGAATAATTCCAGAGAGCTGGTCCATTTCTTTAATTTGGTCGACCTTCTTTTTCACATTAGCGTAAGAAATATAGCTGCCTTTACTCTCTCTGCTTTGAATTTCTCCAGACAAACAAATTACGGCCAGCTCTGATTGAGAATTCTTTCCCTTACGGTACTTTTTAAGAGTGTCTAACACAGGCCCATCTTTCTGTTTGTTCATTGGTTCATAAGTTTCGAAACTAACTTTCTTCGTATCATCATTAGAGACTAAATCTGCATAGGATATGTAGCCATCAATTAGCCCCTTATCTAGGGCTTGCTGGCGATTGCTTAAAATAAATTCTCCCTCTAAAAGCTCCTTTTCGATATCAACATTTCGTTTTGCTTTCACGAAATTTAGAAAATAACTTAAGCTTTGATCGCCAAGTTTTTGTAGCGATTGACGCTTAAAATCACTCATTTGATTTTGCTTCAAACTTTCTCCAGCATCTTTATAATCACCAATAGATAAAACATTCACTCTAACACCTAATTTTTTGAGAAAATCAGATAGATATAATTCCTGGAACTGATAACCCCTAAAAAATAGTCCAGCATTATTGGTATCCAGGAGATATATCTTTGAAGCCAGTAAGGCCATGAGGTAGGTCCTTTTATCAAAGACAGCTCCATAGGCAATGACTTCTTTATTTTTTCCCATCTCTTCAAATATGGGTCTTACCTCTTCAATTTGAGCTGAAGATAGGTCTAATTTGTCCAAGTCAATATAGACCCGCTCAATTTGAGGATCTTCAGCCAAGTCGGCTAGCTTAGAAAGGAAATCAAAATATGAACTATCTGAAGAAGATGACGATAAAGCAAATTTCACCTGATCTTCTTGGATATCTTCACAATCAATCACGACTTCTCGAACAGACTTTGTCATTTTTTCTTCTTTTGAAGAACTTTGCTTGATTTTTTTATAAATAAGGAGTCCCAAAATAAAAATTACCGAAATAATAACCAAGACAACTACGAGCCCCTCAATAAGAGCATTAATGAAAGACATATATATCACTCATTCCTTAAATTAACCAAAACTCAACACTACACGAATTTACCCGATTTAGATTAACTAATTATCAAAGAAATTTAACATAAAAATTAACATGAGTTTTAATCTTAGGGCAATTATATCAAACAACTTAGTCATTAGTAAAAGTCTTCAAAATACAGATAAATATCTCAATATGAATTGCTATTTCCTAATAATATTACGTAATTATAACATTTGCTTATTCCCAATCAAAGTGATATCATAAAGATATCAAATAGATAGTCGCTTATGAATTGTGGTTTGCATAAAATTGTTTTGTTTTTTCCCTAAAGAAGTAGTCTTTAGCTGTTAGTCGGTTACTGTCATTATTACTAAATCTATCAGAAAGGAAGATTCCCATGGCCAATACAGATAAGAAACTAGACACTGGAATTACGGAAACTGTTTTAACAGGTAAGAAAAACGGGATGACCGTACTGATCACTTATATTATCGGTCTTGTCCTCTCTGCCATCCTCCTGATCGCCCAAGTACATCCCCTAGTTAACCTACTAGCGATCGCCTACCTGGCCTTAGCCTGGTTAATTCTCTTTGGACTTAAAGTGTTAAGCCCACAAGAATCATTAGTTTTGACCCTTTTTGGTAGATATATTGGTACCCTTAAGGGCGAAGGTTTTTACTTTGTTAACCCCTTCTGCCAAGCCATCAATCCCGCGGCCGGCACCTATCTCGGTCAAAGTGGAGACGTCCGAAAAGCCGAAAAGAAGTCGGCCAAAGATCAAAATGGCATGGAAATTTCGCTTGGCCCTAGCAAGAAAATCTCGCTCAAGGCCATGACCTTAAATAACAGTAAGCAAAAAATTAATGACTACTTGGGGAACCCGGTTGAAATTGGCATTGCAGTCATTTGGCGGGTGAGTGATACCGCTAAGGCCGTTTTCAATGTTGACAATTATAAAGAATACCTGTCCTTACAAACCGATTCTGCCCTCCGCAACATTATTCGCCAATATCCCTATGATGTGAATCCACAATTTGAAATTGATACCACCGGAGATGGTGAGCCCGATGACGGGTCCCTGCGTGGGTCGAGTGAAATTGTTGCTCTTAGAATTAAGGAAGAAATCCAAAATCGGGTGGACTTTGCCGGGTTGGAAATTGTCGAAGCCCGCATCACCCATCTCTCCTATGCCCCTGAAATCGCCGCAGCCATGCTACAACGCCAACAAGCTTCTGCCCTCATTGACGCCCGGGCTATGATCGTTGATGGCGCGGTTGGCATGGTAGAGATGGCTCTGGACAAGCTTGAAGACAAGCAAGTCGTCGACTTAGATGAGGAACGCAAGGCAGCCATGGTTTCCAACCTCTTAGTCGTGCTCTGTGGCAATAGCGAAGTCTCCCCCATCGTGAACTCGGGAAGTCTTTACTAATGGCTAAGAAACAAGTCCCGCTACGCATCTCGCAAAAGCTCTATGAGCAATTAGCTGCCTGGGCCGAGGATGACTTCCGCTCCCTTAACGGGCAAATCGAATACCTGCTTACCGAATGTGTCAAGCAGCGTAAGAAAGACGGCAAATATGTTAGCGAAACCATGAACGACCGCATCGATTTGGATATTGAATAAACGAAAAACAGGCACAACTCATAAAATAAAGGAGTTGTGCCTGTTTTTGGTCGTTCTTTAAAGAAGGGACTTAAAAAATTCTGCTGTCTGTTGGCTAATTTGACTCGGCACCCGGTGGCCCACCTCATCCAAGACCGTCCACTCCAAGCGCGCTTTAGGAAAATCAGCCTTCATTTTTTGCATGTCTTGCTGGTTTAAACGGAGGATATCCGCATTATCAGCGCCGCCATTATAGACATAGACCGGTTGGCTTAAAAATTTATTCGGCTGTGCGATTGGACTATTTTTTAAGATAATTTCTAAACACTGGGCATCCAAGTCATCGGGATAAGAGTCGCCATATATGACTTTCAGCTGCTCTTCTAAATTAATGCCTGCAATATGAACAGCGAGCCCGCTCAATGTCTCTGCATAAGCCGTCCCAATCATGGCAGCCATAATACCACCCATGGAAGCGCCGTGGACGAATGCTCGGTTAACAGCCTGACGTTCTTGAATCGCAGCAAGTAAACGGGGAAATTCTTCAAAACTTTGCACAATAATTCCAGGCATGATACTAATGGAGCTTTCAGGAAAGGGATCAACTTGACGGTCCCCATGGAGGGGGGCATCAGGCAAGAAAACATGAAAACCATTGGCTGCATAAATCAACCCTTGTTTGATCAAGGCTTCCTTGTTTAATTTATAACCATGGTAACCGATCACGATATTTTCAGACACTTGTCCTTGTGGGTAGATTTCCACCAGAGGTATGCCCTCAAGCTGGATAAAATTCACAGTAAAGGCGCCTTCCATGTTCTCTCAATCCCTTCTATTTTTCTATCTTAACAAATCACTCTCCAAATTATTTTACCATGCCTTATGAGCAGAGTAGTCTTTCCCGCTCACATTACTTTGATTGTTTAAAAGAAGCTAAAAAAATCCGTCCAGTCATACGAACTAGGCGAATTTTATTATTTTTCCTTGTTGCGTGAATCAATGCTTTCAAATTCTGCGCTCTAAAGCACCCGTTTAAAGTGCCAGTATAGGAATAGGATTGGACTAATTAAGAAATAGATCGGATAAAGAATCTTACTGGTAACCATATACCCCGCCTCGGAATCGTATGGTAGGGTTAATACAACATTCGGAAAGAGAAACCAAGCCAGGGCCAAATAGATTCCTAATAAAATTCCTGGAAATTGAGTGAGTTCAATCCCAAAATAATCCGTCAACAAGAAATAGACGACAAAGGTAAAAAAGCTACTAATAAAATAAGCGACTAAACGAATAAATAAACCATTTTTCATAAGACTCACTCCTGCTTTTTCTAGTTGAGCTTTACTTATCTATCTAACTCCATTATAACAAAAAACGAATATTAATAGGCCTTACCAAGAATAAAAGAGCAATCATTATTTGAAAGGACACGGCTCTCCAAAAGCAACATGTTACAATAAGACTGATCGACTGATAACCGTTTTCCACAAAAAGGAGGGGCACACTTTGCTTTTCACTTGGACTTATTCCACTCCTAAAAACTTCGATGATATTATCCTCACTAGTGATGATCAAGCCTTGACGGGGCTTTATTTTGCGGGGTCAAAAGATATCAGCGAACACGCTCTTAAAACTGCTGAAAAAACCAGCCGTCCCTTCCAAGAAAGTATCGACTGGTTAGATGCGTATTTTGCTGGAGAAAATCCTCAATTTATCCCTAAATTCCGGCTCCAAGACCCTACCTCCTTCCGTCAAGAGGTAGCGGAAGTCATGTTAAGTATTCCCTATGGCCAAGTTGTCACTTACCAGGATATTGCTAATAAGATTGCTGATAAACGAGGAATTCCTAGTATGTCAGCCCAAGCGGTGGGAGGCGCGGTCGGTTGGAACCCGATTTGTCTGATCATTCCCTGCCACCGGGTAGTCGGTAAAGACAAGCAACTCACCGGCTATGCTGGGGGATTGAAGAATAAATACCAACTGCTCAAGTTAGAAGGTCAGGATATGAATCAATTCACCTGGCCTAAAGGAGGTCATTATTGATGCAACGCTGCCACTGGTGCAATTTAGCTAATCCCTTATACATCAGCTACCATGACCAGGAATGGGGAGTGCCTAATCTCCAAGACGATTATCTTTTTGAAATGCTGATTTTAGAATCTTTTCAAGCCGGGCTTTCCTGGGAGACCGTTTTAAACAAAAGAGCGGCCTTCCGTCAAGCCTATGACCAATTCGATGTCGCTAAGGTGGCCCAATACGGTGAGGGTAAAATCCAAGAATTATTGACTAATGAGAAAATCATCCGCCACCAAGCCAAAATTAGAGCCAGTATTCAAAATGCCCAAGTCTTTCAAAGTATCCAAGTCGCATACGGCTCCTTTTATACTTATTTGTGCCAATTTACCCAAGGCAAACGACGGGTGGAATTAGGAAGAACCACTAGTCCCTTATCAGCGGCTATTTCTAAAGACCTCAAGCAAAAAGGCATGTCCTTTGTTGGTCCTACAATTATCTACTCCTATCTCCAAGCCTGCGGAATTATCTATTCTCATGAGAGAGGTTGTTTTCTCTATCGGACTGAAATCTAACTATACTAGGTTCTAACTTTTTACACTTAATCTAAAAAGTTAGCGCTTAATAATTCACCCCAATAGCGGTACCGATACATAGGCCAATGCCAATCCCCAGAGGCATATTATCGAAAAGCGCCCCAAAGCAAGCACCTACTCCTAATCCCAGGGCAATGCCCACACCAATATGGTCATCGGCTTCTTTTTCTTTGTGGTTATCCTTATGGTCATGTTTAGCTTTACGTATCCCATAAATTGCTAGCCCAGCGAGTAATACTAGGATGACAATAATTGCAATGAATTTCGTAGTAGTAATTTCCATTTTTGATCATCTCCATATTTAATCAGTCATATTTCATCTTTCACTACTAGTATAGTCATAAATATTTGACATGTCAAATATAAACGACAGGTTCTTTACTATTGAATCCCCTTTTTTCAAAAAGAATCATAGTAACCAACTAAAAGCAATCAAGCTTGTTAAATAACGAACAAAAACAAGCTTTTATATCGCCTAACTTTTGATAAGGCTTACATTGTTTCTTTGTCTCATGATAAAATATTATATAAATGCTAAATATTTGAGATAAGGAGATTGTAATATGAAGAAGAAATTACAGATTACTTTAACTGCCCTCACTTCCCTGGCACTCTTAGCCGCTTGTTCAAACGGTGGCAATAGTAACGACAAGGAAGCCGCTTCCTCAGACCAGAGCGAAGAAGTGGCTAGCCAAGAGTCACAAGCAGAGGCTCCCAAAGAAGAAAAAGACTCTGTTAAAAAATCTGACTGGAGCGAAGAACAACCCGCCCTCGTTGCAGGAACCCTATCCCTAGCTGAAATGACCGATGCTTTAGAAATTCCCCTAGTTGGTGTCACCTCGCACGCTCCCGACCAATTACCTGAAGACTATCGTGACCTCCCTAAAGTGGGGAGTGGTCCTAAGATCGATTTAGAAACCCTAGCAGCTACTGAAGCGGACTACTACTTGAACAATAAGAAACTGGAAGCCATGACCCGCCAACAAGTGGAAGGCGCTGGCGTTGAACCGGTTTACTTTGACTATACGCGTTACGACGATGTCAAACAAACCCTCTTAGACATCGGTAAATTAGCCGGTCGCCAAGACAAGGCTCAAAGCATTGTCGATGACATTAATGCCAAAGAAGAAGAAGTCTTAAAAGGTACCGAAGACCTGAACGGAAAAAGCTTCGTGATCATCTTTAACTCCGAAGAAGGCAGTTCCGTAGCTTCTGATGATAGCTATCTGGCTTCTATTTTAGAAAAATTAGGCATGAAAAACATTGCCGATGAATCCCTGGAAGCAGGCAGTGACGTGATTACTGACGGTAGCCTAGTGACCTTCAGCTCGGAAGCTATTATTGATGCCGATCCTGACTACATCATCAGTTATTCCCTCTCCAATGTCTTTAACTTAAAGAATAAAGGAACTGCTGACGAGAACACTTCTCAAGAACAAATTGAAGCAGAATTACAAAAACCAATCTGGCAAGAAAGCAAGGCCGGTAAGAATGACCACATTATCTCCCTAAGCTCTAATGACATTAGTATCAATGGTGGTTTAGGTCTGGCTGATGACCTGGCTCTCGTTAAGAAAGCTCTTTTAGGAGAAGATTAGGGTGATCAAAAGAAGCAGAAGTCGCTGGTTGCTCTTTCTGTTTTTACTTGTGGTGCTGGCAATCTTTGCCCTGATTGGTATGCGGCTAGGGAGTATCCCAGTCAGTCTGGAGGACATCTTGTCCTCTTTCACTAACCAAGCCACTAAGCGGGGGCAGATTCTCTGGAGCATCCGCTATCCCAGGATCGTCATCACTCTCTTAGCTGGATTGAACCTAGGACTTTCCGGACTGCTCATTCAAAGCGTGCTCAAAAACCCCATCACCGATAGCAATATCTTAGGAATTAATGCCGGGGCCAGCTTACTAGCTGTAGTGATTTTGATCCTCTTTCCAGAACAGACGGCCCTGGTCCCTTTCTTTGCCTTTATTGGTGGGGTGGGAGCCTTCCTTTTGGTGGGTCTCTTGGCTTTTCAGTCTGCTTATTCATCGGTACGCATTGTTCTAACCGGTTTAGCCATCCGCTCGGTATTGGGTGGTTTACAAAGCGTTATCGTTACCATGAATAGTGACCGTCTCCATGGGGCCATTCTCTGGCTAAACGGTAATCTCAGTGGTCATAGTTGGCAAGATATTTTCTTACTCTTCCTCTATGCCCTCCCGGCTTACCTTTGTCTGATCTTCATCCATCCCAAGATGGATTTACTGCAATTAGAAGATGGACTGATTCATTCCTTAGGTTATCCGCCTAAACGGGTCGCCTTAATGGTGGCCCTTATTGGGGTTTACCTAGCTGCCATTACGGTTTCCTTTGTGGGTATGATCGGTTTTGTAGGCTTGATTATCCCCCATGTCACTCGTTTACTGGTTGGTGGAAAACATAGCCATCTGATCCCCTTTACTGGGATCCTAGGAGCTATTTTACTAATTTTAGCCGATACCTTATCGCGGACAGTGATTGCGCCATTGGAAATTCCTATTGGAACCACCATGTCTCTCATTGGAGGACCTTTCTTCCTCTATCTGCTTTATCGCCAATCGACTCGGAGGTGATCGACGATCTTATTAACAGCCAAAGATATCAGCTATTCTTATGGAAGACAGTCTGACTTTCACTTGAGTCATATTTCGCTGGGTATTGAAGCGGGAAGCATCACCGGCTTAATCGGTCCTAACGGGTCAGGTAAGACCACCCTCTTCGACTGCCTCAATGGGCGCAAGACCTTAGAGAGTGGCCAAGTGATTTTTGAAGGACAGGACTTACATACTATTCCCTTAAAAGAACGCGCCAAAAAGATCGCCGTGGTCCAACAAAGCCACCGCAACCAATTATTATTGTCTGTTTTTGATATTGTGAATCTGGGGAGGAGCCCTTACCAGACTTGGCTAGACCATGGTTCTAAGGAAGACCAAGCAATTGTCAAGCAAGTGATCGACATGGTAGGCTTAAGTGATTATCGGGATAAACAACTCAAGGAGCTCTCTGGTGGCCAAAGGCAGTTAGTCTGGCTAGCCTTAGCTTTGGCCCAAGAGCCTGACCTCCTCTTTCTCGATGAACCGACGACCTATCTGGATATCCGAAACCAGATTCACTTTCTCAATCTCATTGGTCGACTGAATGAAGAAAAGGGGCTGACCGTGGTCATGATACTCCACGACCTCAACCAGGTCTTACGCTACTGCGATTATGCCTACCTGCTCTCTGAGGGTAAGTTAATGGCCGGTGGAAAACCCGCAGAGGTCCTCAGCGAATCCACCATTGAAGAAACCTACCAAGTACACTCCGACCGTCTCCATCATCCAAAAGGTCACTTTGTTTTAGACTTTTATTAAGCCATCAAAGAAAGGAAGGCCAAGCATTGAAATATACAGACCTTGAAGATCTTAAAGTAGAACACCCCGTGGAAAGCCTGATCACTGATATTGACCGCTCGCTTGATAATTGGGTGGAAGTCGCCGCCGAGAAAACCCAAGCAGTTCGTGGCAGTGATACCGTCAAACTCGACTGTGGGGTATTAAGCGTTAACCAAATTAATCAGCTCTTGGCCAATATTGACCATGAGGTAACTACTTGCGACGCCAATAACCAATATCTCTTCTACAACCGTCACAAGCCCAAAGAAGACATGGTAGCCAAACGGAACCCTGAAGCAGTCGGTGAAGCCCTCTTCAACATCCACCCCGAAAGAGTGGCCGAAAGTGTTGCCAAACTCATCTATGAAATGCGAACTCACCAAGTTCCTCGGGTGGTCCTACGGTCTAATTGGAGTGAAACAGAACGTTTTGTGACCCATAACCACCGAGCTTTTTACAACCCGGACGGGAGCTACGAAGGCACCATGGAATGGGTCCAAGATAACTTACCTATTGTTGACTATTATTGTCAGATGACCGGCCAGGAGATGGTCGATGACGAGGCCGCTGATCCTAAGTCTAAACCTCAAGTAATCTTAGACAGTCGCTCATCACGCTTTGTTGATAAGAAGTTTGACGACTGGACCCAGGGATCCCAAGCCCCCCACCGCTTGGAAAGCCAAATCTACCCAGATAATAACTGGTTGGCTCAAAAAGTGGAAGTTAAAGAGCCAGCAACAGGTCATGATTATGTCTGCTTAGACCGCGGTATTCTCACGGTGTCTCACTTGAACCATTTCTTAAAGCAGATCCCTGTCGAAGTCGCCTACTATGACCAGGAAGACCGCCTGCTTTATTTCAATTATAAGAACGATGTTGATGAAATGCTCAACCCTAAAACCGTGACCTCAGTGGGATTAGACATTAACTATAACTATCCAGAAGCGGAACATGAAACCGTCAAAAGTATCCTAGCTGCTCTCAAGAACAAAGAGAAGACTAGTGAAAAACACTTTATTTCGTCCACCTCACCTGGGGAATGGATTATCTGTACCTTTAAGGGAATCTATGACGCAGACGGCCACTACATCGGCTGTGTGGAATACTGTCATAATATCCTCCCCTATGTCAACCAAGTCCTCGAAACTTGGGGTAAGAAATTAGTAGATAAACCTGGTCAAGAAGCAGTTTGGCCCAAAGCCAGAGGTCAGTATCAAGCTTAAGTCAAGTGTAAACAATAAAAAGACGAACTCCCTGCTCACAAAGAACAGGTCAGTTCGTCTTTTTTGCTTGGCTAATATTCTTTAATTTGCTGACCTAAGTTGGCCTTTACTTGACTAATCGACCGGCGCATCCTTTGCATGGCTTGGAGCTGGTCTTTGATATCTGATTGAACCCTCGCATCCGTAAAGACATTGTCAAACCAAGTATCCAAAAAATTGTCTTTCAGTCCATCACTCATTCCTTGGGGCAAGGCCATGCTGACATCCGCTAATTCTTGGTTTAAATATCTTAAGGACTGGGCCAGGGACTCAATTTCTTGGTTTGCCGCCTGAATTCTGCGCCGCTTGATTAAACTAGGCAGAAAGTCACCACCCAGTAAATCCCACATCCCCCATTTGGAGGCCGATTGGAGTAATTCAATTCCCTTATCTAAATGAATCAGGACTTCTTGGGCGGCCTGATGAGCTTCTTCTAATTCTTTCAATGACTTCATGATCAGTAACCTCCTTAAGGGAATAGTGGAAAAGCTTTAGTCACTTCCCCACGAGTTACAATTTCCATTTTTAGCTTATCACGAGAAAACAAACTAGCAAAGCATCATGCCCAAGTCATTTAAGGTTTCTATTTACTTTCATATTCCTTCTTATATATAGTCTCCATCACTAAAGCTAGAATGAAATAAGTTAGGGCTGCCAGTGGCCAAATAATATAATTGGTGCGCCAAACACCCCAAATCAGACCAGTAGCGATATAAATCAAAGCTACCGAAAGGCCAGTAGATACTTGTAATAGGGCCCATTTTCTGGCGATAATACTTTCTAAATAATGAATAATCTCCCTCACTCAATAGTACCTTGTATGCTTCCCAAGGTATTCCAACTCGAATCAACAAGTTAATCCCCCAAGCAAGAAATACTAAGGTCAAAATAGGAGTCAAACTAGTCACAGCTTCATAAGGTTCTTGAATAAGTACTGATGAAACTAATGGAATACCGCCCATAATGATTAGACCGACATCCAAACCTAGTCCTCGATAATAATTGGGCCGGAACTCATCTACCCTTTTTTCGACCATACTTGTCACACCATATTCAGTTTCAATGGCTTCCTTTTCAAGATATTCAAAAGCTTCTTCTTTTTGAATCGAAAGAATCAAGCGATAAATACCATAAGCTACTGTGATTAAGAGAACGATTACCCCTAAGCTAATTGCTGCACCTTCTGTTAATGATAAGTAGCCGGCCTTGGTTAATCCCAATAAGATAATCAAAATAATAGGCGATAGGATAAATAAAGAAATAGCGTTAGCCATCCCACTTTGATTCTTTTCTTTAAATTTTAAATAGTCATTAGCTTCCTCCATGGAAACAAAGTGGGCGTCGCTCTCCTTGTCCTCAACTCGTCCTCCCTCTGACTCTTCGATATCATCTTTGATCAAATAGTCAATGCTCACGCCAAAAATCTGGCTCAATTCGGCCACTCGTTTCATATCCGGTATTGATTGACTCGATTCCCATTTAGAAACGGACTGTCTAGAGACCTGAATTTTTTCGGCGAGTTTCTCTTGTGACCAACCTCGCTTTTTACAAAGATCTAATATTTTATCTGCTAAGGTCATGGCTATTCACTTCCTTTCACAAATCAGTCTACAATATTAACCACTTATCCACTATCAAGCGCACTTGACAATCAGTCAATTAGCGGTTGCAATCCTTGTTGCATAGGCATTTATTGCTAGAAACACATTTTTAATTTAATCTAGCCAACATGCATTCCATTGAATAAATAAACTTAGATGAAACGACCCCGTAATCGTAAAAAATAAATTTACCATTAACAAAAACCGACTCCCTTCGTCCTAAAAGGCTCAGAAAGTCGGTTATTTTATTCAGTGATTTATTATATTCCTCGGATCAAATCAATCGGTTCATGGTTTAGAATAGCACTGAGACCTGTCCAGTAAATTAACAAGTTCAAGCCATAAACTAAGAGTGAAAAGCCCAGGAAGACTAAGTAGGGGAAGTATAAAATTAAGGCCTTCATATCGACGCTCTTGAATAGCCCAGCGATTCCTAGCATAATCCCTAAAGTAATCAGGGCAGACAAGAAGAAGGACTTCCCTTGTTCGAAGAGAAATTCGCGACTGAAGTGCTTTCTCAAAGCCTGGACATCCATTCCAATCGAATAGAGGGTTCCAATTTCTTTGCGCCGGCTCATCAAGCTCAGGTTGATGGAGGAATAGCCGTTGGTGATATTCATCAGGAAGATGATGGCCGCAATCCCATAGATAATCAGCTTGAAGCTTTGAATATCTGTAAACTGTTCGTCCTGGATCTCCTCATCTGTAAAGACCTTGAAACTTTCATTATAAGCTATGGTATTTTCGATGCGGCTGGTAATTTCCTCCTTGGCCCGACCAGCTTCTCCCTTGGCTAACTTGAGCTTCATTTCGAAGGGATAATTATAATTTTTATCGTCTTGAACCTCTTCCATCAGCTCTTGATAAGTCTCAAAATCTGTATAGACCATGACGGTAAAGGGCAGGAGCCGGGTCCGGTAAGGGCCAAGATCATCAATGCTGTGCGCAATGGAAAGGCTTCGCTGCTTCTCATTAATACTAATGTCTAATTGATCAGGATGATCAAAATACGGCACTTTTTCAGCCTGGGCAAGGGGCTCGTTGGGGTCTGCTTGGACCTGGTTGTAGAGGGTAAATTCCCCTGGGCTGCCACCCAGTTTCTGGAGGTCGTCATTTTCGAGGGCGACCAGAATTCCCCTGATGTATAGGGGCTTGGTGTCAGCCATCATTTGCTTCAATTGCTCATCCAGGCCCAGTGATTGAGCGGCCTGTGAGAGCTCTAAGTTAGGTTCAATGGCCAGGTTCTTTTCCTTAGAAATATAGCCCTCACCCTCATAGTCAGCTAGAATTTCGGGCAGGATAGCGGGCAAGTCACCGGTGTCATTGTAGTAGTGGACCGTGAGATCGTAGCCATCATCAAAGGCGTAGAAGTCCCGATTGTAGTCAGCGATGGCATAGACAATGCAAAAGATGGCCACAATGAGGATGCCAATAGCTGAGATATAGCGCTGGGACTTTATACTGGCCATATTGTTCAGTCGAAGTTCTTTCCAAAGATTAGGATTTCTTTTTTTGCCTCGTCTTTTAGAGAAGTTAAAATTCCCCTTGAGGCCTTCAATAATATCGATTTTGGCAATTTTACGCGCTGGATAGATGACCGCTACTAAGACAACGGCTAAGGCCACCGGGATAATGACCAGAGACAAGATCCAGTTAAAGTGAACCTGGTTAAAGAAAACCACTTCAGCCTTGCCGCTATTGGCAACTTCAAAGAGATAACGAATAAGGAAGAAGCCCAGGACATGGCCGATTAAAACGGGCAGGACGGAGACCGTGACTGCCCCTTTCACCAGCAAGAGATAGATTTGAAAGTCCGTCGAGCCGATGGATTTATACATGGAGAGCTCACGAATCTTGCGCACGCCCCAGACCCAGAAAATATTTTTGATAAAGAAGACAAAGATCCCCATACATAGGAGAAGGGATAAGGCATTGACAAGCTGGGTCATCAGATTTTTACTTTGGCTGACGTCCAGACCATAGTAGCGGACCAGGGAGTCATTAAAGTCCAATTCTACTTCTTTCCCTAGCAAGCTTTGGATCTCGTCTTGGATGGTCTCGCGCTGGGCGTAGGCTGCCTTGAAGTCATGGAAAGTGATCAAAGGGATCAATTCTTCATCATCAGCCACCAAGGGGAGACCATAATTGATTTTCAAATTTTCATTATAGAAATCTTTGTAGACACCCACCAGGGTATAATGACGCCTTTCTTTGGTCTCAAAGCTTTCTTCAGCGGTATATGTGGACCGGGCATCGATCGTCTCCCCGTCCACCTGACGGTCTCCTAGCTCGATCACTAGCTCATCGCCTAGGGTCAGGTCTTCCTGCTTAACCAGAGATTCATTCAGGACGATTTCATCCGCCGACTCGGGAAAGCGCCCAGCCAACAAATAGGACTCTTCCCGCATCTGATTGACTTGCACATCCTGTCCCACCATGGAAATGAGATGATCCTTGTATTTAGCACTGTGGGCCCTGGCAGAAGTCCCACCTACAAGCTCAATGGCTTCCACTTGGTTGAGTTTCTCGATCTCTTCCTGGGACAGGTCTTCCGACAAGCGGGCATGGTAGAAATTTGTTGCTTTCAACTGGCGGTTACTTGACGAAATATTGGTATAAGCATAGTAAAAAATCACCGTGAAAAAGAGGCTAACAATCAAAAGTGAAATGAAAATTGGTAAATTCTTCTTATTCATTGGGCTCATCTCCTACGATAGCCCCGTCGACCATGGTGATAATCCGCTGGGTTTGAAGAGCCAGATTTTCATCGTGGGTGATGATCAAGATAGTCTGCTTGAGGGTCTGGTTGAAGTACTTCAAAAGGTCAATAATCTCCTGAGAGTTCTTCCGGTCCAGGTTCCCGGTCGGTTCATCCGCTAAGATGATGGAAGGCCGGTAGATCAGGCTGCGGGCCACGGCCACACGCTGCTCCTGGCCTCCTGATAGCTCACTCGGAAAGGCCTTTAACTTATCGGATAAGCCCAACTTGGTCACCAAATCATTAAAGAAGGCGTCATCCACCTGGCGGCCATCTAACTTCAGGGGCAGTTTAATATTGTGTGCCACGGTCAGATTGGGGATGAGGTTGTAGAACTGGTAGATCAACCCCACCTTGCGCCGCCGGAACAGGGCCATTTCCTTTGACGAATAGCTGGCAATATCGGACCCTTCAATGAGTATCTTTCCCACATTGGGTCGGTCCACCCCACCAAGCATATGGAGCAGGGTAGACTTCCCCGATCCACTCGGCCCGACAATAGCGATCAGCTCTCCTCGATTGACGGACAAATTTACCCCATCGACGGCCCGTACTTGCTTTTCTCCTTGGCCATAAATCTTGGTCAAATTGTCGACTCGAAGTATTTCCATAAGATCTCCTCCTAGTTTGACTATAGCCAATGAAAATGACAAGTCGGTGACAAAACAGATAAAAAAATTGCCTCCGCGATTATTTCCCTCTCACTTATAGAATTGTAGGATAAATTCTGCCCCGTGTTCAGTATTTCGGCAGCTGATTTGTCCCTGGTGTTTCTCGACAATGCGTTTAGCCATAGCTAGGCCAATCCCAAAGCCATTGGAATCGGGGTCTTTATAGAAACGCTGGAAAATTTTCTTTTGCTTATCTTTAGCAATTCCCCCACCATCATCACGTATGGATAGCTCCAGATAAATCGGATTCTCCCGCGCTTCCAAGCAGATATGAGTCGTTTGATCCTGGTTGATGGCATTCTTTAAGATATTAATGACGGCCTCGCTCAACCAGTTGAAGTGGCCGAGCATGACCTTATCCCCGAGATCAATATCCACACTAATCTCACGATCTTCAATCTCATCGCTTAAGATATCTAAGGCGTAATCCATCACTTCACTTAAGTGGACTGGCGACAACTTGAAACCCTCAACGTTATTATCCAGACTGGCCAATTTCAAGAGAGCATTGGACAAGTCATTGAGGCGGTTTAATTGCTGGGAGAAAGTAGCCGGATCCGTCTTATCATTTTCCAAGGCAAAGAGCATGCCTGTAATCGGCGTCTTAATCTGATGGGCAATGTCTTCAAGATTTTGACTCTGGGTCTGGGACAAATGAAGGACCTTTTCTTTCTCTTCGACCAACTCAATGAATAACTTATAGATCTGGTCTTCCAACTGGGAGAAATCATCCTGCTTCATGGGAATCTGATAATCTTTCTGGTAGAGTTGGTCGATCAGGTCCGTCAGCTCTTGAATCCGCCGGCGCCGGTGGAACTTCAACCAGCAGACTACAGCAAGTATGCTTAGAAGCCATAATATATAAATCATAGCTTCAACCTGTAGCCGATGCCGCGGACGGTTTCAATCAGGTCTTTGGAGGTCTTGTCGCGGATCCGCTTAATGGTGGCGGTCAGGGTATTGTCATTCACATAGGCTTGCCGGGCATCCCAGAAGCGATCCAGCAATTGGTCCCGGGTCAGAAGTTGACCTCGGTGGCGGATAAAATGAGCCAAGAGCCGGTATTCCAAAGCCGTCAAAGCAACCGCCTGCCCCTGATAATAAATCATTCCCTGGTCTTCTTTAAGGACTAATTCGCTGTCCTCTTCCATATGCCCGAAGTCCCTCAAGCAAGCCGCAATCCGGGCCCGCAAAATATTCAAATTAAAGGGCTTAGTGAGATAGTCCGACGCGCCAGCATCGAGGGCTTTAGCGATAAAATCCACATCATCAACCACGGTGGTAATAATCACTTGAATATTATTCTGTAAAAAGCACTCCAAAAGATCAAAGCCATTCCCATCAGGCAAATTTAAATCCAAGATAGCCAAATCATACGATTGCCTAGCTGCTGCTTGTCCTTCTGCAAAATTCCTTGCCAGCTTCACCCGATAGCCGTGATTGGTCAAAAAGTCGCTGATCTCTTGGCCAATTATGGGATTATCTTCCACTAAAAGTAGGGAATTCATGCCAAACCTCCTTAAATGATAGCAGTTCCTCCATGTCATCCTATTTCTTTACTCCCATTCTATCAGGTAATCTCACTATTTAAAAAAACAAAAAGCGGTATTCTTACACAACTAAAGCTTTGTCAGAAAACCGCTATTATCTTTTGCTATGAAATAAACAACACCATATTCACAGAGGGATAGGGGGAAGAAGTTGATGAAAATTGCTAAACAGTGGAGACATTTCTAAGAAACCACTCTCAATAAAGACATGCTACTCTGAACTCTTTCAACTTACTCTAAACCTGTAAAAAGTGCTTTAATTAGCTGAAAGCATTGGAAATTATTGTAAGACGCTCCGAACTACTCCGAACTACTCCGAATTACTCCGAACTACTCTTTAATATTTTTACTCACTTATGAGAGTGTAATATTGTCTAGGATCTCGCTTTGAATTTCCATGCCAACAAAGAACTTCTTTATCAACCAATGCTCTTAATAGCTTACGAGCTGTGGCATCACTCATTTCAATAATTTCAGAAGCTTTTTTTACTGTTATGCGTCCATTACCATATAAATAAGCCAGAATTTTACGCTCATTTTCATTAAATTCATCTGTAATCAGTTTTTTCTCGAGGTCTCCCACCCTATCGTCCATCCTCATCTGACGAGAAAGATAGTTGTTTTCTAATTTTAAAAGAAGAGCGTGGGGATGTGGTTGGCTATATTCAGGTTCATTAAGGTAAAAATCTGCCATTTCATCATAAATTCGGTTGACACCCTCATTTAATTCTCTAACCCAGCCAAAACTTACTAAAGCTCGTGCTATTCTAGGATTTCTCGCATAGCGAGTATATCGCATATTATCTAAGGTCACGATATTAGGTAGAGAGCCTGGACTAAAGATTTCCAAACGATCATCAAACATGCTAATACGGATATAGTCCCCACGAAAAGAATAATCACGATGAGCAACTGCATTGACAATTCCCTCAAACCATGCAAATTCCGGATATTCGGGAACAATTTTAAAGCGACCATCTTCTCCAAGAAACTGAAATTCTCTAAGTTGAGCGTTAACTGCAACTTGAGCTTGGCGAATAATCTCTGGAATTGGACCATCAAAAGTCTGATCTTTAACGATATTCATGCGCACTCCTGTTTCACGCCTAGCTCCTTCATATCGCAAAAATCTTAAGCGAGCTTGAGGAAAATAATAACTTGGATTCTCAGCAAACATCAAAATTGCTGCAACTGTTAATTGTCCTTGCTGCATAAAACCACGAGCTTCTAAAACTTGACGGTGACTTAAGTCGCTACAATTAAGATGTCTCTTATATTCATTCAACAGTTGCTCGTCTAAATCCGTTATGTTAGCTTCAGCGACTAAGTTATCTTCGAATAATCTTTCCCCTTTAGCATATTCTAACTGTCTAATTTGAGAGTAGGTCTGTTTGACACTTTTATCGCCAATCCTTAAATAAACTTCTTCATTGCGACTTTTAATCAATCGGTCAACTGATAATTCAACGCGGATTAAAAATAATCTATCTTCTTGTCCTTCCATTAAGTAATCAATATATTCATAAGAAACGCAAGGTTGACCCAATATATCTTGTTGGATTGCCAGCTTATAATCTTCTAATGTATGAGCCCCTTGATAGTTTGTACCGGATAAATCTCCGTTATCTTCAATTCCTATGACTAAACTTCCACCGTCTGCATTAGCAAAAGCGATAATATGTTTTACTGCATCCTTGGGCTTCATCCTTGCACTTTTCCGATCAAAATACTGCCCTTCATGCATGTCCTTTAAGGATTCTATAGTGTAGTTTTCTATTTTCATCACCTCTTCAATTTTAATACTCTTTATCATGGATTATTCGCCATTTCATTTTTCAATATCATTATATCAAATCCAAAGACAAAGAATGACGCCAATACTCTAGCTTTCACTATATCCTTAATTGACTATCTATGTCATTATTGCAAAAAAAAGGAAAGCTCACTTGTCATAAGTCGTTTTATCTTATACAACAAATAAAGTTAGCTTTCCATTTAGGAATTAAAGGTGAAATAAGTTGTGAAAAATAAACTAGAATCACTTCATAAGTCGAGAAAACAAGTCAAAAAGAACTTGCAATAGCCCTAGAAGTTTCTAGGCAAATTATTAGTTCTCTTGAGAATGGTAGATATAATCCTTCAATTATATTAGCATTCAAAATTGCTAAAAATTTTGATTTAAAAATCGAAGATATTTTTATTTATGAGAAGGTAATATAATGAATAAAAAAACTTTAGTACCAGATATTTATTTTGCGCCCAAAGCTCTTGGCAGGCCTGGTCTTGCTTGGACAGTACCGAACCTCTTAATTACGGCTTAACCATAACTCCATTAGCTTTCCCCATACTATCGTGTTGGCTATTTTCTCCTCAGCCTGTAAAGCCTTTTATGACACTTTTATCTTAATGGAGATCTTTGATAGAAATCCTTTAATTGAAAGCTCAACTGCTTAAGCTCTTCACAATTCAATGTTTGGCATAAAGATACTTTTTTCCAATCATTCTTAGTGTCATAGACAAAACTTATTTGGAAAGCATAGCAAGAATCGATTTGAGTAATAGCCATGGACAAGTAGGGCTCTGTAAATGTTCTCAACACCTCTGTTTCCTTTCCCGATATCAGCGAATGGATACTTTCAATGATGTCTCCCAGCTCAAAACTTAATAGGCAAGGATCCACTTGTTTAAAGGACTTGACTGAATCCGAATAGCTAAACGCTACTTTTAACCAATTTCGATCAAATACATCATCACTTTCAGATAGATCTTTGAATTCATAGCCAAGAATATCGACAGTTAAGCTTTTATCTTTTTCAGTAAAGACTAAGCTAGTCATAAGCCCTCCTTTGTGTATAGTCTTCGAATGTTTCCATAATTATTATAGGTCGCCTAGGACAGGTCCTGAATTAAAGACCGAATTCGAGCTATCGTCCAGCCAGAATAAATCAAGAGCACAGCACCAACGATTAGCCAGACCCAGAATACACCTTCCAAGGGGCGAACACTCCTAGCCGTCCACGCCCACCAGTCTTGGGAGAAATCCAAGTAAACTAATAGGGCAATCCCTAACATAATAAGGGAAACAATCATCAGATAGGTTGCCGGTCTTAACCGCCCTTTCAAGTCCGCTCGCTTGCCCTCCTTTTCGCTAAAGGCTGGTAGTTCTTTAGCTTCCTTGCTCTCAATGATTAATATTTCATGATTAATCATCCCTAGGCTGGTCGCAAGCGCCGCCCGTCCGTTATTATAAGGACGCCAGCGCACATTGCCCAAAGTAAACTTGCCCATATTAAGCGGGGCAAAAAATGTTTGATAGCCCAATCCTTCTAAAAATTCACAGTAATCCTTCCGCTCTTTAGGGACCATATGGCCGATATATTGAACCGTATAATGAAGCGGCTGGGTGTCAGATCTTTGAAATCTTTGCAGCAAGCCGCCACTTGAAAGTAAACGATATGCTTGGTCTGCTAGGGTGTTGAGGTACTCTTGACGACCTTCAATCGGGTTAAAAAAGGCCTTAAACTTTGTCACCATCATGACTCACCTTCCCTTAAATAGTCCTGACTTGCCTCAATTAATTGCTTCATGCGCTTGAACTCTAATTCAAGCAACTTACGTCCTGTCGTCGTGGTTTGATAAATTTTCCGCCGGTTTTTCTTATCGTGTTCAACCATTTCGATCCAACCCTTCTTTGAAAGGTTATTAATCGCTCCATATAAAGTCCCCGGTCCAAAAGTAACCCGTCCATGGGTGATCACTTCCACCTCTTGCATAACGCCGTAACCATGGTTGGGCTTAACCATGGTTAATAAGACGAGAAAATGGGTTTCGGTTAGAGGAATTTCACTTGCTAACTGTGTTTCATCGGCCATTTTGTCACCCTCTTACTACCCTTATTATATCGCCTTACGTAGTACGTTGCAAGTAGTATAAAAGATCTATAGAAAAAGCCCCTTTTGTGAGGCTAAAATAAGATATCGTATCTATCGCATTCTATTTCTTTGGTTCGATCTATCACTTTTCTATTCTTCGCTTTTGCACGTTGAGGGCGATTAAGAAGAAAAGCAAAGTATAGAGTAAAAGAACACATACCGATTGCCTTAGATCTACCGACTGGCCATCCAACCCTGATCCCAACTTGGCCATATAGAATTGCGGAAAAAGCGGCTGGATCTCTTCTTGTAGACTGTTTGCTTTTAATGTAAATAGAGCCTCCGAAAGCAGCATGGTCAAAACAGATAGCATGGTCCCCACTAAGAGGGCTCCCTGATTTTTCTTAGTCAGCGTTGATAAGACCATGCCAAAATTGGCAGCAAATAGTTCAAGAAAAAATAAATCTAAGAAAAATCGTCCAGATAATTCGAGGTCAAAGAGAGGAAAAAGACTACAGCAAGCTAAGGTACTAATCGTAAACAGAAGCAGAAAAGTGAACAGCACTTGCTGAAAAAGGTAAGAAAGGGTCGAAAGTCCGCTGGAATAAATCCGCTTATCAATCCCTTGTCAGTCATCAAAGTAAAAACGATAAAGAATTAAAGAAAGAATCATCGAGCTCATCGCTAGAACACTGAGAATCACTTTAAATTGATTATTGCCTGGATCGGGTTCACTGCTTAATTGCCCCGTATTGAGAAATTGGTTCAACTCATCTCCCAATTCAGCATTTCTTACTGTCGTCACTTGATACTTGCCGTCTTCTTTAGTGATGTAGGCATCGTAGTCGCCGGTGATAAGTTTAGTGTAAGCAGGATGATCTTCTGATAGTTCTTCAACAGATAAATCATCAATATTCATGTCTAACAATTCACTGGCACTTGGGTCGACCCCCATTATGGGTTTGGGGGCATCCATGGTGACCACAAAAGCACTAGCGGCGACCGTTACAAAGACAAGTAGCATCGATAGGACGAGGTAGGATTTTGCTTGAAAGAGGCGTTTTAAATTGTTGTTTAGAATGACAAATTTCATTTTTATTCTCCAAAATCTTCCGGGTGATATTTTAAGTGGATAATCAATAAAAAGCCTAGTGAGGCACACATTAAAGCGATGATCGTCTGCGATAGGAAACTGGCATTTTGATCATAAATAATCTCGAAAAAGCTCTTCATCACTTGTGCGATAGGTGATAGGTTAGCGATTTGAGCGGCCCTTTTTCCAAAGATAGACATGGGGAAGAATAGCCCCGACAGAATGGCGAAAACATTAATCACCAAATTTAGAATTTTTGTGGCGAGATCTTCGCTCTTTAACAACAGGCAGAAAGCACCCCCAAAAGTAATGGAAAAGATCACCAGGGCTAAATCCAGTAATAAGATAAAGGCCACATGCCTGCCCCCATAGTTAACCCAACCTACCGCATTAAAAACCAAGATATAGCTGGCTAGGATGGCATAGGAGACTGAAATAGATACAATTAGTTTGGATAAATAAACTTTGTATCGAGCCATAGGCGAATAGACAATCCGATAATTAGCATACTTGACCTGGTGACCAAAGAAGAGCTCGGGCAGGATAATCACCGTGGCCATGGACAAGTAGATCATCATAGTGACCCCATAATAGTCATAGGCTGTGAGCAGGTCATCACTAAAAAGAGATGAAAAGACAAAGCCTGTCACTGTAATTAAGAGAAAGGGATAAAGTATTAGATAGGTCATAATCGGCTTATTTTTGAAAAGATTCACCAGATCTTGTTTCATGATGGTTAACATAAGCATTTCTCCTTTGGCTCTAGTCCCTTAATTGTTTTCCGGTTAGGCTTAAGAAAACATCTTCTAGATTATTCTTTCTGGTTTGGATACTGGTAATCGCAATATGAGACTGAACCAATAATTCCAAGACTTCATTTAACGAAGTACCTGCTTCCTTCATCGTGAGATTCATGTGCAATTCATCGTCCTGACTAGCAGACAGCACCTGGGGTAAGTGGTGGATGATATCTAATAAGTCTGGGAATATGGGCTGGTCCAGGCTCATTTGATACTTGACATTGCTGTAAGCTTTCAAGATATTATCCAAGCGGTCATTTAATAAAACCTCTCCCCCATCCATAATAATGACCCGGTCACAAAGCTGCTGGACTTCCTCCATGTAATGGGTGGTGTAGATAACCGTGGCCCCTTCATCCCGCAAAGCCTCGATCGATTCGAGAATATGGTTTCTCGACTGGGGATCAATCCCCACGGTAGGCTCATCAAAAATAATTAATTGGGGATCATGGGCTATGGCACAGGCAATGTTTAAACGTCGCTTCATCCCACCCGAAAAAGTGGCAGCCTTATCATGGGCGCGTTCTTCCAATCCGACCTTCCTTAACGCCTTTATTACCCGGTCCTTCATTTCAGCTTTCTTGACACCATATAAGGAGGCAAAGAATTTTACATTATCAAAAGCGGAAATATCCTCATAAATGGCGAGTTCTTGTGGCACAATCCCCAGGTGCTGTTTGATGGTTTTAAGTGGCAAGTGGTCATTATTAAAGTAGATCACTTGCCCTTCATCCGCTTTTAGTAGGGTCGATAGAATATTGATGGTGGTGCTCTTCCCAGCCTCATTGGGTCCTAAAAAGCCAAGGATCTCACCCTTAGTCACAGTGAAATTTAAATGATCAAGGGCTTTTCGCCCATTTTTATAGGTTTTTGATAGGTCTTTGACGGTTAAAATATTCTCCATAGTCTTGTCCTCTATTCATTAAAGCTCAGATCAAAAATTATTTTGACCACTTGCTCCATATAAGCTTCTTGCTCTTGGTCATCCTCAAAACTAGAAAAGACGGGGTAGGAATTCTGAATCAAATTCATGATTAACTTGGCCTTAATGACCAGGTCATTGTCCTGAGCGTCCGCTTGAATAATGGTTAAAATATCAACAATAATCGCAATCATTCCTTCATTAAAATCCATCATTAATTCGTTGAAAGCTTGGTCTTTTCTTGAAAGCGTTAAAATATCACTATTTAAGAAGCGATTTTCCCAATCTTTATCTATCCCCTTAATCAAATATTCTTTAAACTTTATTTCCGACCTCAGATTCTTTCCGGTTATTTCTGCTTGAAGTTTTTTCATTTCTTCTAGTGAATAATTGAAGAAGCTTTTGATCAATTCTGTGAAGACATCTTCTTTGCTAGTGAAATAGTTGTAAAAGACGCCGACAGATACCCCCGCTTCCTTGGTGATTTCCTTAGTGGTAATTGAACTAATGCTTCTATCCCTCAGCAAGCGGTCAGTTGCTTGAATTAACTTTTCTTTATTATCTTTAGCCATTGTATCCTCCAGGTAATTTTTCTTTTTATGAATTAAAGTTCATGTTGAGCGAAAAATAAATAAAAATATGAATAAAAGTTCATTATTTATATGTTTTATTTTGTAAATAGCTAATAGTGGTGTCAGAAAGATCTAACTTCTATCAAAAGTTGGGACTATGGCTCAAAATGGAGATTCCTTCTATTTTTTCCATAATAAAAAGCCCCTTTTCAGGAGCTTCTTCTGGTAAATTTATCTATGATCATATGATTATCCTACATACTATTTGGTCGCCCAGCGCTGTAAGTGAGTAGCTACCTTAGATTGAATGCGGTAGCCAAGGGAGATGATCATATCGAGGTTGTAATGTTTTATTTTACGAGCAACATCTCGGCTTCCTTCTCGACGAACTATTCGGAATTCCCGAACAGTTGAACTTTCCTCAAGTTCTCCTCCATCGAAGATGTTTTTTATATGTTCATTAACATTAGCTTTACTAGACTGAAATAATTCAACGAGTTGTGCTTGTGTCAACCAAACTGTTTCATCTTCAAGTTTAACGTCTAATTTACTCGTTCCATCTTCACTTTGGTAGATAATAATTTCTCCGTTACTATCAGGTTCCGTCATTTATAACTCCCTCCTTCAATCTAATCGATTTTACACGATTCACTCACAATTTCATATTTCTAAGTTATTAAATCAAAAAACGAAAGACAGCACGATTTCTTCACTAATACACTAATGTCCTCCTTGCTATTCCCCATAACAAAAAGCCCCCTTTCAGGATCTTTCTTCTACATTTTATATTATTCTATTTCTTCTCCAACAACACGACCGATTCAACATGCTGGGTGTGCGGGAATTGATCGATTAATTGGAATTTCATAATCTCATAACCAAAGTCTCTGAGCCAGACTAGGTCTGCTGCCAAGCTTTTAGGGTTACAGGAGACGTAAATGATCTTGTCTAGGCCCATCCGCCCAATCCGACGCATGATTTTTCCACCGGCACCGTTGCGTGGAGGATCAAGTAAGAGCAGGTCCGCTTGTCCCCACTCTTCTTCAATTTCAGCCAAACCGTGGCGAGCATCACGAGCAATAAAGTGGGCGTTAGTGATCCCATTATCCCGAGCATTACGTTTAGCCGATTCAATCGATTGCTCCACAATCTCAATTCCCACCAAGGCCTTAGCTCGCTTGGCAAGGGGCAAACTAAAGCTACCAACTCCACAGAAAAGGTCAATTACCAGGCTATCTGCATCTAATTCTGCCCAATCGCAAGCCAAATCAATCATCTTTTGAGCTTGGGTAGGATTAGGTTGGAAGAAAGTGTCGAAATAAAGGCGGTAGTTAAAACCAGCCAGCTCATCACGGATATAGTCCCGACCAGCAAGAACTTCCACCTTGTCAGCCCCCATCCGGTCAGCAATGGCGGTATTCTTAATCCACATCAAGCTATTAATCTCAGGATAAGCCTGCAAGCGTTGGATGAGGTCTTGAATAGCATCTGGATCAAGATCTGCCGTTTTTTCTTGGGCAAAAATAGCTACCATGACTTCGCCACTGTGCTGGCCTTGGCGCAAGAGCAGTTGTCTGAGCAAACCTTGCTTAGACTGTTTTTCATAACCAGCTAAACCCCAAGCCTTTTGCCAGGCTTGAACTTCTTCTTTAAGGGTCATGAAGATTTCTGGGGCGAGGATATTCTTTTGCCAATCGACAATCTGATACTGGTCGCCTTGGACGAAGAAGCCCAAGTCGCCATCGATCGAGAAACTCAGCTCCAGCTTATTGCGGTAATGGTAAGGGTCATCCATCCCCCATACCTCACCCACCACAGTGGGATCAAAGCCTTGGTCAGCCAAGAAACCCTGGGTGAGTGCTCGCTTATAGGCCAATTGATCGGGATAATTCATATATTCCAAAGGTGCTCCACCAACTTGGGGGCCATTTAATTCATAACCCCCATTTCGACTAGGCGAAGGCTCAATGATCCGGTCATAGGTCCGTGTTGCTCGTCTTCGACCTCTGGCATTGGGTACAGTGACTAACAATTTATCCCCAGGTAGGGCCTTAGGAATTTGAAGTTTTAATTTCCGTCCTTTTCCTAATTCGGTATCCGGAAAACGGTATTCGGCTAAACCTAGCCCCTTCTCAGAAAGTCCGGTCACTTCCACTTCTAATTGTTCACTTGGATAACGGTGCTTCATCGGCAAATCCCCTTCTGTCGCTTGATTTTCTCAAACTGTAAAATTCATCCTGTTTAGTAAAGCATAATCTTAGCCACTGCGCAAGTCCTTGTCTCTCGCTTATGGCAGAGATATAGTCTAGCTACAAAGGGAAAAATCCTTATAACAAGTAAAAATATTGGCTAGCCCATTGCGATATAATAGCGTCCCGATCAGTCGCCTTAGCAGTAATCTATTAGTTAAAGTAAAACCCCTAGAACATGGCTTAGCAAGCTGCAAGTCCTAGGAGTCTTTTATCATATAAGCAATTACAAACATTATTCAATCTGACCCGTCACTCGGGTATTTTCACGGGTAGGTAAGCTGTAATTGCGACTGGCAAGTTCTGCTTCTGTCTCTAAATCGATAATTCTTAAACCGATGCTTTGGTCATCAACAGCTTGCATGAGATAACCCCGGCCGTCCTGAACCAGGCTGCCTGGGTCAAAAGCTTTGCCATTAAGAATGGGTTGAAACTTTTCACTCTGCCTATCATAGCGGTAAAACTGCCAAGATCCCTTATCAACGGTCGCCTCCATGCCGCTTTCTGGCGACCAGATACGGGTATAAATCCCATCACCAATGACAAATAACTGGTTAAAGGCCTGGTCTACGTCCTCTACCCCTAAGTCCTTAGCCTTCAAAGTGAGTGAATCCTCTAAGTTAGAGGCATTATATAATACGACTTCACTCCTACGGTTCTGGTCATCCATACTTCGAATAGGAAGCCACTTAGGATTTCTCGAAGCCTGGACATAATTTTGGTCAAGATTCCCTTCAGGTACTTGTAAATTCACTTGGCGGCTATCGTGAAGCTTACCACTAGCCATGTCAATCTTGACTTCCATTAAATCGAGCGGTCCCGTACCTTCTCTATTGGCCCCGTCCTCCACTACAAAGAGACGTAATTGATCACCTTGGCAATGATAAGAATATAGGCTGGCACCTTGCCAATCTTCAGGGAGGTCGCAATTCCCTGCCGCAAAACTTTTTGCTTGTCGGTCAATCCAGACATAGTCAAATTGTTGGCTAGCACTGGTCAGATAGTGGGGCTTATAAGCTAGGGCCTTATCGTCTCCTAGACTCAAGATATTGTAATTATGTAGTTTAGGACGGTTACCCATAGGAAATGCCTGCATCACTTCTAGAGTAGCAGTAGGCAGATACATGGCGCTAAAATAACGCGAAGGATAGAGGGTAGAGTGCCTATCGATATAGTAGTAGCCACTAAAAAAATTTGGAATCTCTTGTCCCTGCTCATCTTTTTCCAGACGAAACAAGGAAACGATTTCTCGATCAAGTAAGGCTTGGTTGCCTTGGTTATTTGAAATTTGGATGCGATCTTGTTTCACCGCTGGATAAGCAAAAGCCATCAGTAGAAGACCAGTGAGCCCTAAGCCTAGAAAAGTTGGAAAAGCATAACGTTTCATATCCTAAACCTCCTAACAATACAGACGATGGTTGAGCCGATAATTCAGCAGCAATATATTAAAAGTGATCAAAACTAAAGCGCCTAGCAAGAGCAAATAAAAAATCTCTAAGCCAAGCGGATAAAGGATGCTAGCCATCAACCAGACATAGCCCACTGCTAAGGCAGCAGTCAGGACAAGGAAAATAAACAACTTCAAAAGCATTATGATAAAGCCATTGGCCCGCTCACAATAATAGATCAGAATGCTATTAAAAATAACCAGAATAGCTGCACTTCCTAAACTATAGGAGGCGATAAAATCATAGCCATTAAAGGGGAGAAAGAGATTCATAAAACTCCAATCGTGAGTGAAATAAGTATAGTAAGGGGCAAAACGATAGAGTTCATTGGGCAGGAGTCCATTGAGCAAGTGGTTTAAGGCTGCCATATAGATCAATTGAATCCCTAGTAAGGCGAAAACCATGGTTAAGATCGTAGCCCACTTGGCTAAGGCGACGGTCAAGCGCGAGCCTGGATAGGTCATTAAGCGATACACCAATCTTCCCTTGCCCTCCCAATCTCTTTGCCAAATTAAGACGGTATAGAGGGCCAGTGCTAAGAAGACACCCCCATAGATAAGATTATTCCAGCCCGTTAAGGTAAAGCTTGCCAAGTCTCCTGCTTCAACTAGTTCGCCACGTCTAAACAAGTTAGCCATATGAAAGACACGCAAAAGCACCATGAGGGTCTCGCCTCCTAACATAAAGCTAAGGACTCCTAAGAAATAGGACTTGGACCGATTCATTTCATCAATAAATAGTGAAGAAAACTTCTTCATCGCCCATACACCTCCCGCATGACATCAACAATTGATTTACCTTCTAAGTCACGTACCTCTTCAGGAGAAAAACTTTCAATAATACGGCCCTGGTCCAAGAGAATAGCTTGGTCAACCAAGCTTTCAATGTCTTGGATTTCATGGGTTGAAATCAAAACCCCGCGATCCTCCATTAATTGGTCAGTGAACACCCGAGCCACTTCTTCACGGGTAAAAATATCAATTCCCGAAAAAGGTTCATCCATAATCATATAATCGGCATCCACCGCTAAACCCAACAAAAGGCCGACCTTGGCAACATTACCCTTGGATAAGTTAGCAATGCGGTCGCTTTCATCTAAATGAAAGAAACGCAAGAGCTCCTGGGCCCGTTCTTCGTTATAAAGCTGATAGTAACGCTTAACCCCGTCTAAGGCCTGACGAATACTTTGCCGATCATCCAGAGTAGGCATATCAGGGATGAAAATGATCCGTTCGAAATCCTTTGTCGTCACCGGCTTACCGTCGATAAGAATTTTTCCAGCATCCAGGGGAGTTAACTTCATCAACAGCTTCATCAGAGTCGTCTTCCCTGTTCCATTCACACCGATCAGACAAGTCACCTGGTTTTTGGCAAAGAAAAAATTGATACCATCAAGAACCTTCTTACTGCCATAGGATTTATGTACATCGCAAAATTCAATCATGGTCTTCTGCCTCCTTTTCATCCAATGCTTGATTAAGTAAGTCCATCACTGTCGAGCGCTCCATGTCAAAAGGAGCAATCTTATCCACGAAACTAGCGATGGCTCGGCCAAGCAATTCTTCTCTTAACGCCTGTAAACGGTCTTCCTTTTCCGTTACTCGGCTGGCCATGGTTTTATGGGTTTCAATGAGCCCTTCGCTTTCCAGTAAGCTATAGGCCCTTTGCACGGTATTGGGATTTACCCGAAAATCACTAGCCACTTGCCGTCTACTCGGTAATTCACTGCCAGCTTGATATTCACCTGTCGCCATCTTCTCACGAAAATAATCCGCCACTTGTCGGTAGATGGGCAAGCGGTCATTAAATTCCATTGTCGTCCTCCCTTCCGCTTACTGTATTAATACACTAATACACTTCTCATCTGTATTATATCCTTAATACAGATTTCTTGTCAATTTATTTTCTATATTGATAAGAAAAAAAGAGCAAGACCGCCATTTTCTGAAGTGGTCGCTTGCTCTGTGCTTGGAACAGATTTGAATAGAGTCTAACCATCACAACAATGGTTTTCTTTCAATCTCATCGTTTTATTAATTGCCTATTGATAATCATCTACCAGATCGAATAACAATTTATAACGATGAATAATACGCTTAAATTCATTCGGTTTAGCTCGTTCAATAAAATTTTCTTGGCTGACTTGGCAATGATAAAGATCAAGAGACTTTGTTTGATCCAAAAGAACTTTACCCTTGGTATGGTCAGTCTCTTGAAGCTCATAATAGGCTGGATAATTTCGTTTAGTTGTTGAGATAGGCGCAACAATCGCCATTCGACTCGTCTGAAAAATGAGATCATGACTTAATACAATAGCCGGACGACTATTTCTCTGTTCGTGCCCGATATTTGGATTAAAATTAACGTAAAAAATGTCGCCCTGCCGCATTACCATTCGATCTCTTCTCCCACTGCTGGTCCCCAATCCATTTCTTCCTCATAAGTGAAAGAAGTGTTGTAATCAGCAAATAATTCCTGAATAGTTTCTGCTTCCTTAGGCTTAATCACTAGGGCCTGATCTTTGATTTCAAGTGAGAGCACTTGATTATCCTTTAAATTGAGCTGTTTAACTATCGTTGATGGGATTCTGATCGCCTTTGAATTCCCCCATTGAGCAATTTTAGTTTGCATACTATCGCCTCCTCAAGCCTATTTTATCAAATGACTATCCAAATGTATATACATTAGCCATTTGGAATTCATTTCAGGATGATTCTTTCTTTAAATATCTCCTAAAAAACACCATTCTCAATTCAGTCAATAAAAAGGGAAAGTCTTTCCTGTAAGGAACTCAGTCTCATGATATTCCTAGGAGATTTTTTTAGAAACCTAGGCAGTTCGTCCTGTGCTTGATATAATTAAAGAAGAAATAAGATTCTTAGAAAGGAAGTTCACCATGACTTCAATGACTGTTGATAATACCCTGGTCCTTGTCATCGATATCCAAGAAAAGCTTGTCCCTGCTATGAGTGATCCCGACACCTATCTAACCAACCTGCAATTTCTTCTGGAAGGTTTAAACCACTTAGGCGTTAAGAAAGTGGTCACCGAACAATATCCTCAAGGTTTAGGGTCTACCCATCCTGACATTAAGAGCTATCTAAGCGATGCACCGGTTTACGCCAAGACCCGTTTCAATGCCTGCATTCCCGAAGTCATCAACCACATCACGCCTGAGATTGATCATGTGGTAATTATCGGAATGGAAACCCCTATCTGTGTGGAGCAAACCGCCCATCAATTATTAGAGGATCATCCGCAAGTGGAAGTGACTTTGGTCCGTGACGCCTTGACTGCTAGAAGCGCTCAAGAACACGAATGGGCCCTCAGCCAACTCCAAACAGAAGGTGCCAGACTCTTATCCAGTGAGAGCCTCCTCTACTGCCTGCTTGAAGATGCCAAGAACCCACACTTCAAGGCCATTTCCAACTTAGTTAAAGACCGTCATGCTTAATAACCAGTCAAGTCGCTTAGGTAAAGAATTAATGAGATAATAATAAAAGAGACACAGAGCGTGTAATTAGATAACATGACTCTGTGTCTCTTTTTTGTCTGGTAAAGGATCCACTAGCAAGACAGCTACTGCCAAATTTTAAAATAATGAATAAAGCAGATAAAAAATACCACTGTTCCAATTAAAAATAAAGCCAAGGAAATTTTGGCTTGCTTTTTATATCTTTCGTAATTTGCAGCTTCCTGAGGACTGAATACCTTTCTCGGATACTTTCGCCTATTGAAGAAATAGATCGGTAAAAAGGCACTCCCGTTATTGTGGCCCATACTTAGGAAGGCCCATAAGCGGGGACGCTTCATTTTTCTTGCTTTAGCATCAATCAGTACTAGTTTATAAATATTATAATTCAAAAACAGAGCTCCCATAATCCATAGAGTCCCGAAGAATGCCATGATTATTGCTGTGATCGCCATGATAATTCCTCCTAAAAGTGATTAATTATTGCTAAGTCAGTCATTGCAGAGATAAATAGAGCCTTTCATAGATTTCAGCGTGAACAAAAGCAAGAGCACTACCAGAACTGTCATCTTCATAAACAGCAATAATATGGTGGGCCTGGTCTTTTGATAATTTCTTAATTTGTGATCTAACTAAGTCAAGGTCAACGTCATAACCCAGTGCCACTTGGCATAATTCCTGAATCGCTTTGGCATCGGCTTCTCGAATGGCTCTTATCATTGGCTTTGTTCTCCTATTGATCGCTAATTAAGCTTTACTTGAATTAGCTTATCGAGGGCTCTCGGATGAGTAATCCTTAAAGTTAAGTTAAATTATATATCTCTTTTAATGACTTTTAAAGCGGGTATAAATATTTCTATCACTAGGAACTATCGAAGGGATACTTTTTAAGATTAATTTTCCTTAAAACGAACCCCGTTTGTCTTTAATTTATTAATCGTGGCCTTTCCGATACCATCAATAGCCAGGACCTCTGCTTCTGTTTTGCCTTTAAAATCATCTGCCGTTTCCAAGCCTTCTAATAGTAAAGCGCGGACATATTGACTAGCAATATTAGTAAAAATGCCCTTGCCTGCTAGTGTATCAGCAGCAAAAATAGCATTGACCGCCTGCTGCTTTTTGGCATGCACAGCATCAAAATACCCAGGAACAATCTCCTTTAAACTTTGTCTAAAATAGTGATACAAAAATTTGGACTGGATAAAAAGAGGTAAGACCTCTTCAAAAGCCATCGCCAAAGAAGATTTAGAATTTGCTTGGTAGTAGTCTGTTGACAGGTTAACGTAAACTTTAAATTCATCAAATTCTTCATCAATAAAGAATTCAACAAGTTCTGAATTAAGTTCTTGTAATTCTTTAATCCGTTTCTGGGCCAGTTTGAAATCTCTTTCTAAAATCAGGCTAATCGCCGAATAAAACAGCATTTGATCGTCAAAGCGATAGTGGGGATCCCTCTTAAAGAAAGCCCGAACCTTCTTATGTTGAAAGCTATTGACGTAAATCGCCATTAACTTGTAGCGAACGCCCATATTATCATTGGAATTATAACGCAGGATATGCTTGGCAATTTTTTCAGCCTCTTCCATAAACAAGTCTTCCTTGTAGGCATCTAATAGGAGGTTTTGCGCCCGGAAATAGGGTCGGTTTTCTGCCGCTAAATAACCAGATTCTTTGATTTCCTTGCGGTGGGCCTTGAAATAGTCATCAGCCTTGTCTCGAATCATTTCCAGGGCTTCAAAGTCATCGAATTTATCAAGGGCCCAGGCAGTGTAAATGTCCAAGTTATCAGAATCCAAGGCATAAGCTTCTTCTAACAAGGCCGAACTCTGGTCTTGGTCCTCTGTATACATGGCCGTCTCAAATAAGTCCATAGCCCTAAAACTGGGGTCATCGTCATCAAAATCTAGCATACCCGCATTATACAAGTTAATCGCATGAGCCGTTGCTGCTTCAGGATCATCAAACTCACCGCTATGTTGGTCAAGAAATTTTTGGATATTTCGATAAATTTTTTCAGCTTCTAAAGACATCTCGTCACCTTCTCTATATTGATTAAATTAGCCCTTTTCTTAGGCAAGGAAAACCCACTTTTTAACAGACTGCAAAGCATATATTCTTAAGCGCTTTCCTGTCTATTGAATAGTATAAAGACAATCTGCCTTTTAATCCATAACTAATTCAACAATAATTTTGCTTTTGGGATAATAGTCTAAGCAAACTGAAAGTCTTGGTGTTTGCCATAACGCTCGCTTAACCGCTTGATAAGTATAATAATCTACTTCAAAAATCATTCCCTGAGCGCTTTCAATGAGATAATAATCCCCACCATGGCGCAAACTTCGATCAATCTTTCGAGCTGCA
Source organism: Aerococcus urinae (assembly GCF_001543175.1). Taxonomy (NCBI): domain Bacteria; kingdom Bacillati; phylum Bacillota; class Bacilli; order Lactobacillales; family Aerococcaceae; genus Aerococcus; species Aerococcus urinae. The sequence continues at coordinate 99,712 of NZ_CP014161.1, read as the reverse complement.
ATCACTTGGAAGGATTGGCGCTGACTTCCATGCCACAGGTCATAAAGCAAGCGATAACCTTCATAGGCACCCCAGCTAATTAATCCTATCCCTGTAAGACTGCTAACCCAGAAAAATAGCGAGCTAATAGCAGGCCTTTCTTTTAGAAGCAAAGCTAGGGGAAAGAGACTCGCCATCAGTAAAGCCAGGGCCCATAAGCCCTGGAGAAAGAGTTGATATTTGGCACTTCTTACTTTAAAACTAGCCAAGACTCCGTAGCTAGCCATTAAGAGGATTCCGGTAAATCCGATGTAAGCCATATAAGTCATTCGTTTTTCCTTTTCTAGTAAAGATTCAATCCAAATATCGCCTCAACCAATCTTGATAGACGAATAAATGGTCAGGAATATCTTCATTTAAAAGCCTTAGGCGGTCAATTTCATCATTAAGCTGGCTTAAAATGACTCCTACCAGTTTCACAGGTGCAAATAAGCGAAGATCAACAGCTGCTTGCTGCCCTCGTCGATCTGTGACAATGAGCTGGTCATGTTTTACCTGATAAGTAAGCATATCTTTATAATATATGGTGGTCAGCTTGCCAATGGTTTTTAGCAAGAATTTTTCCTCATCTTCCGCATATAAATAATGCCTGCCCACTAGGGATAAGTAGATCCCTATTAACCAAAAGACTAAGGATAGGACCAAAAAGATTACGAAGGCCAGCTCACCGACCTCTTGTTCAGCAAATGTTAACAGCACAGTCATGATGAGGAGGATCCCCGCTAAGCCCATTAATAAGTAGGCAATGATTGCTATTCTTTTGGGCGCTTTTTGGATGATCGGCCCTTGACTAGTCGTCTCAGCTGCTAGGATTTGTTTCTTCCGCCGTTTAGCCTGCCAATTCACAAAGAGCCCCAACAAAGAAGCAACCAAGAAAGTGATTTGCTGGATAATTAAGATGCTTTTCAAGGTATTCCTCCTTTGAGCTGAAAATCATTCACTTCTCTTCTGACCAATTATTTTATAAGTGTCAGAGCAATCACCAGTTTGGTTTTTGGGTAGTAGTCAATCTGGTAGGCAAGCTCAGACCTGTAGAGTGAATAATGCTGGCCCTCTAACAAGATAAAAGCATTTTTGACAGTCTGATACTGAGACCTATCCACCCGCAAACCTATCCCCTCCACGGTCTCCAAGCGATAGGTCGTTGCTTGAAGATTGATATGGGATTCTCTTACCGCCCCCTTCACATGAAAAACCTGCTTCTTGGTACCTTGAAACTGGTCATTAATTAGGCGAAACAATCCCCAGCTTCCAGAAATAAAAAGGAGGAGCGCACAAAGAGCTAAAAGCCAAAATTTCCAATTGCTGCAATTAAAGTCTCCCATTAAGATCACAGCTATGAGCAAGAAAGCTAAGAAGAGAAAACCAAGCTGGTCCATGCATTCGACAAATAGCTTAAACTTCCCACTCGATGACTGTCGACTTTTCAATCCATTAGCTAGTATTAGAAAAAGGACCCCTAAGAATCCCACTAGCCCTAAGAACAGACTCAATTCTTCCACCTATTCACCACCATTCTGGTCCTCGTTTATAATAAGATATTTTATTATCAGACTCTATAAATATCTTTATTATTTTATCAGAGATCAACCTGCTAGGATATTTCAATAAAAGTCTATTTTTTTACAAGAGACCAAGAAATTAAACGCTCTCCTCCCTAACCAATGTAAGCATAGGGGTCAGGCCCAGCTCTGCAAAAGAAGAAGCCCCATTGCTGGAGCTTCTTTCAATTGACAAATATCCATTTAGGAATACAAAATCAACGATCAAATTCTATTTACTCTTTTGAAAAGTAAGCTGCCAGTCAGACCCATAACCGACCTTGTAGGCTTGGGCAAAGCTATTTTGATTGAGGGCAACCGCCAAATTCTTGAGCGAATTACAGTAGATCAGCGCCCGACTTTGGGGAACAGATTGGAAGGATTGGACGACTGGAACTAAGTCATCATAGACCGTCTGCCCTTGGTGGTGGATTTGAAGATGGAGTTGGTCGCCTGTTTTCACTTCTAAGTCTTGTAAAGACTCATAGGGGATATTAGTCCAGAGCGAGCCGAAACGTTCATCGTGAATGGCAACGTGACCACTGAGTACAGCTTCCTCAGGATTAATCTGGAAGTCAGCAATCTCATGGAGCTTGAGCTCACTGATAGCAAGTTCTTCCCCCACTTCACTTAACTGTAATTTCCCACTGGCTAAACGAGCCGCTGTATAAGCGTACAAGTCGCGGCCGTAGAAGGTATAGGACTGGTTGGTCGAAGGGAGTAAGTTCTTCTCCTTATCAATTTCCCAAACCGCCTGGACCCCCACATACTTAGCCAGAAAAGACAGGGTCCCATTATTAGGGGTGACGATATAATGACCACTCTCTAACAAGGCAATCACTGACTTTTGCTGGTAGCCCACACCAGGGTCAACAATCGATACGAAGATGGTCCCCTCAGGCCAGTAGGAATAGGTCTGATAGAGCCGATAGCCAGCCAAATAAATATCATAAGGAGGAATGTTGTGGGTTAAGTGATGGATACTAAGACTCTCATCAACCGTCACTACTACCCCCGTCATGGCCGATACCGCCCCATCGTTAAGTCCAAAGTCACTTTGAAAGACTAATTGCTGACGAAAAGCAGGAACTTTACTAAAATCGATACCCATTATCTATTCCTCCTCACTCAATACTACTTCGACACTAACCCCAACCCCGTAAGGCAGGTCGTATTTAGAAATAAAACTGCCTTGGTTAATAGCTAGACTCAAGTTGCCAAATTCATTCTGATAAATAGTTAATTCCCCTAAGCTCACCTCGCCAAAGGTCTTATGGATTTGAATCGCTTCATCGAAGACGACTGCTCCACTCGCTGAACGCACAATGACTCTAACTGACTTCCCGGATTGGTCTTTTAACCAGGCAAAGGGGATGTTGGTCCAATAATTACCAAAGTTAGGGTCAATAATCTCTCCCATTCCTGTCAACCGGTCCTGTGCTTTTTTCGGCTCAATCAAATCGAAAGTGACAATCTCATCTACCGGATATTCCGAGCCAAATTCTTCAAAGGCAACTTGTCCGCTAGCTAACCGTGCCGCACAATAGGCAAAGACATCACGGCCATGAAAGACCGAGATCCCTTCTGTCCCCTGCCCCTTTAGGCGGTGACGGTCAATATCAATCTCAACCACCCTTTCAATCCCAAAGTGCTTGGCCACATGGGTCAGGCTCCCGTTATCGGGTGTCACAATGGTGTAGCCGTTTTTGGTCTGGGCAATACAAGTCCGCCGACTGGTCCCCACACCAGGGTCAACGACTGAGACGAAAATAGTGCCCTGGGGCCAAAATTGCATGGGTTGGTAAAGACGGAAAGAACCGCTCCAGATATCATAGTTGGGAATCTCATGGGTCCCCGTAATAATTTCTAAGTCACGGTCGACTGACTTGACCACCCCATACATGGCGCTGACGGCTGCCTCCTTATAGGTAAAATCGGTCTGAAATACTAAAATTGCTTTCACTATGTTAATGGTCTCCCTTCTATCATGGCGTACAATCACTGTGAATAGTGAGTACAACTCGCCTTACTAGTCATCGCTCAGCTAAATGACCCACAATTCATGCACTCTTCCAGTCAGCCGTAACCACATATAAATAACAAAGATTCCCCCTTGCACTATGGCCAAGAGTCGCATCTGTTTATCGTGGTCACCAGGCTCTAGGTCCCCATAGTAAGTTCGTTTTTTCCCTTGGCCATAACCTCTTAGATCCATGGCACTGGAAATGGTTTCGACCTGGTCAAAAGAGACAATAATTAAGGGCAAGAGAATAGCAGTATTAGCCTTGAGCCGTTTGAAAATGCCAGCCCGCTTAGGATTGAGCTCCAAGCCCCGCATCTGCATGGATTCCTTGATCGCGGTAAAATCGCGGAAGATATCCGGCATATATCTCAGCCCCAAAGAAAACATGGTGCCAACTTGGTAAGGCACTCCCATAGCATACAAACCACTGGCTAACTGGGTGGGCGTGATGGTTAAGATAAAGCAGAGGCTGATAATCAAACTACCAATCATCTTCATGATTCTGGCTAGGAAATAAACCAAGGTCTCATAGGTGACGACAAAGTAATCATTAAAGCGATATAAAATCGTTATTTGTCCTGCTAGCTCGGTCCCGGTTAAGGGATTAGCCAGATAGTAAAGTAAAACATTAATCAGATTCATGATTAACATAAAACGAAAGATAAATTTCAAGGCCTTACTCTCACGGTAAACCTGCTTGAAGATCCAGGCGTGGATCAGAAAAAGGGGAAGGATAATCCGCAAATCGAAAGACACCATCATTAAGGCTAGCGCAGTGACAAATACCCATAACTTGGTTGACCCCGCTAGGCGATCAAAGTAGCCATCGCCAATATCATAACGAATAATCAATTGCTCATGCATCTACTTTCCCTCCCTTTCGCTTTTAATAAAGGCTTGAACAAAGTCAGCTACCGGTAAGTCCAAGCGCTTGGCAAAGTCAAAAATGGATGTCTTCTTCAAGGACGCCCGTTGAACCAGTTGGTCATCCGCTAAAATATCAAAAATCGGCCGGTCAGCAATTAAGTGGCCGTCTTCAATGACCAGGCCCCGATCGGTGTATTCCAGGGCCAAATGCATATCATGAGTAATAAAAATCATGGTCATTTGGTAGGTCTGGTTCAGGTCGTCAATAAATTCCATAATTTCCCGGTAATGAGCATAATCCGATCCAGCAGTTGGCTCGTCAAGGATAATGCAGGTCGGTTCTAGGGCGAGGACAATAGCCACTGATAAGCGCTTCTTCTGCCCGTAACTTAGGGCTGAAATTGGCCAGTTCCGCTTCGGATAAAGGCCGGTAACTTGAAGGACTTGCTGGACCCGCGAATCGATTTCATCCTTAGCAAGCTGCCGGTATTCCAATCCCAAGGCAAGCTCCCGGTAGACTGAATCCGTCACCAACATTTGATTAGGATTTTGCATGACATAGCCAATCAGTTGGGCGATTTCTTGAATGGTAACAGGGTCTCCGAGGCGTTCGATCCTCCCCGACTGTGGCTTTAAGACCCCAGTTAAGAGCTTGGCTAGGGTGGATTTTCCTGACCCATTCTCACCCACAATGGCAATACGTTCTCCCCGTTTAATGGTTAGTTCTGGGATTTGAATAAGCGGCTGCTTGGGATCATAGCCAAAGCGCAAATCCTCTAAATGAACAATGACCTGGTCAGAATCACTTTGCGAACCCTGACCACTTCCCTCAGCTTCTTTGGAAGTGGACTCTTCGACTGCTAACAAAGGCTGTTTTCCTTGGTAAGAAGACAAGTCGATAGTATCTAACTGGGTCAAGCCTGCTTTTTGCTTCAAGCCTCCGTACATATTCTTCAAGGCACTAATATAAAGGGGCTCGCGAATCCCATATTTTATCAAGAGATCGGAAGTAATCAGTTCATCCGGCGTCATCACGGTCACAATCCGCCCTTGGTCTAATAAAACCACCCGATCAATAGGCCGGTGGAGGACATCTTCAAAGCGGTGTTCGATGATGATCACGGTCTTCCCATCCTGCTTATTTAAAGAATCAATGAGTTCAACCATGGATAGTCCCATCTGGGGGTCTAAGGCTGCTAGGGGTTCATCGAAGAGTAAAATTTGGTTCTTTTCCCCCAGGATACCTGCCACAGAGACTTTTTGTTTCTGACCGCCGGATAGGGAATAGGGTAGCGACTGTAACTGGTCCATCACCCCAACCCGCCGAGCGACCTTGTCAACGAAAGCCCTCATCACAGATCTGGGCGTGTTACGGTTTTCTAGGGCAAAGGCAATATCCTCAGCCACATTGATGCCAACAAATTGGGCATCGCTATCCTGCAAGACCGAACCGACCTCTTGAGATAAATCGAAAACTGATGAAGACCCTACCGCGTGCCCAGCAACAGTGGCCATCCCAGTGATGGTCCCTTCAAACTGGTTAGGAATCAGTCCATTGATGCACTGTCCCAGGGTGGATTTTCCACTCCCACTAGCCCCTAAAATCAGAATCTTTTCGCCTGGATAAATTTCCAAGTTAATATCTTTAAGAGCCGGTTCTTGGGCGGAAGCGTAGGTAAAAGAAAAATCTTTAAATTGAATAATTGGTGAAAGACTATTTTGCTGCATTAGTTTTCATCCACCAAGTTTGTTGTCCCCCGATAACGTTTAGCCAGAGTAAAGAGCAAGGGAATCCCCACGACAAGGACGACGATGGCATTGGTTAGAACCGCCACTTGGGCTTGAGTGATGGTAATGGCCAATTCACCACCGTAGAAGACCTTAGTCAAGAGCGGTGTGATCAAACCAAAAGAAAGTTCTAATCCTACAACAGATACCAAGGCATAAATCATCGCGTGCTTAGCGGTAAAGATGCCCCGACGAATATCGGCACCATAAAGTTTTAAAGCGCCGATAAAGAAGCAAGCAAACATATTGCCCACGGTCCAATCCAACCAGAAACCACTTCCGCCTAAGGCATCCGCAAAGACGTTCCCAATCAAACCAACTAAGGCTGCTTGAACCGGTCCAAATAGGGCTCCAACCACGATAGGAACGATGTAAGCCGTGGATAACTTGGTATTGGTAAAAACTGGAATCCCTCCGTAAGTCATCAAAATCCCAAATAGGGCTGCTCCAATAGCAACTGCAACAATGTTTCGTGTGCTAAAATGTTTATTCATCATTTTTCCTCCTTTACTTAAATCAAATAGCATTAACATTTAAGTTCTTTGTGATTAAGTTATTCTATCATAGCACTTTTAAAAATGAATTATCATTTACCGATCAAGCGTGTACAGTCAACAAATAGTAATTTATTATTTTAAATATCTTAATTTATCTTATTAATTATTTAACTACTATCTGGTATAAAATTTATTCCATTAAAAAAGCTCCATTGCTGGAGCCTCTTGCTAGTTTCTTATTTCAATTTTCATTGATTATTTAGTTTTTCAAGCCCTTATTGAAGGCATGGGCAATAAGCTAGGCTAGGAATAGTTTAATTGTTACTCTAAAGAAATAATGGCATTATATCTTTAGAAAGGGTGATTTAAATGTCTAAGATTCAATCGAGTACGGATTTAAGGAATAACAATGATGATATTTCAAACTTTTGTCATGCAAGCAATTCTCCTGATTTTACCACTAAAAATGGTCGTGGCGATTTAGCTGTGATGAGTATTCAAGCCTACGAACAACTCGTTGGCAAGCATGAACTTTATGCCTTATTAAAAGCCGGAGAGCAGGATGTTGCCGCAGGACGAACAAAACCACTCAAAGACGTCATGAATGATTTAAGAAAAGAGCTGAACCATGAATGATTATCGGATTGGAGTCACTGATTCAGCCCAGGCTGAGGGTGCTTTTTAGATGATTCCTCGCTCTTGATAAATGGACTGGACTTGTCGTCCTTCCTTTAAATTTTAACTCTTATTTTGCTAATCAATACCTATCGATTCTGTACTTGACTATGTGCCAACAAATCGCCTAAATGCCTTTTATCATTGCGCATGAGGCCCATTAATAATAGTAATACAGCAAACCCGATGCTCATAAAAGACAGCACCATAGCCCAGATGTCAAAGTCAGTATAGGTTCCCATGGATCGTACTCATATGGCCTATTTGCCATGGTAAAAATTTGATCACGTTTCTTATAAGGCTCGCTTGAAAAGATTTATCTTTATAAACAAGCTTTAAACCGGCTTTTCGTTTACCTATACTGCCATCTTTTGAATAATCCAAATATGCAAAAAGCAAAATAATCGGAATAACTGATGTCAATAAAGCAATGACCTGCGCTTGTAACTCACTCATTTTCGGAATACCTTTAAAAAACAGGTAATAAACTACCAGGGTTATTCCAAATAACAAGGCTAAATACAGAAGAATAAGTAAATAATCGAAAAGCAATTCTTTCATACGATTTTTAAATGATATTGGATTATTTTTGATAAGCATAATTTCTCTCTTGGGGCTAAACATCTTTTCTATTTTTAGACTTATACTTATTGTTTTTTCATTAATTGTTCTATATTTTTATTTAGCCTATCAAGCTGTCTCATGATGATATAATTTTGGACTAACAAAGCACTTAAGCCACCATATGCTGCATCTGAGTTGTTCAATAGTACTTCTAAATCATCCTTATTAAGGTCTTCAAGATTAAAATCTTCTACAATTTTTTCATATTTCTTTTCATCTTTTTTATCAAATAGTGACATATTTCATATATCCTCCTTTTTTACTATATCAAAGAGCTAAATTTTTTAAAAGTATACACTAGTAGAGCTTATTACAGTCTTTTAGGAAACTTGCCATCCTTCCTTTTAGTCGCCTTCTTGGAAATTCCTGGCATGAGCTTAGTTTATTAACCTCTCTTTGCTTAGGCATGTGACAACTCAGTGGTTCGCTGTTACCGCATTATTTCCTTATTAGTTCCGCGTCAATCCCACAACCGCCTCGACATGGTGGGTTTGGGGGAACATATCTACGGGCTGAACCTTGCCTAATTGATAGCCCTGGTCAACAAATTTGACTAAGTCGCGAGCTAGGGTGGCGGGATTACAGGAGACATAGACAATTTTTTCTGGTTGGACTTCTAAGACAGACTGGATAAAGTCTTCCGCTAGGCCCTTACGTGGTGGGTCGACGACAACAACATCGGGTTTCAATCCCGCTTGGACCCAGTCTTGGATAACTTCTTCGGCCTTGCCAGCCTTAAAAGTCACATTGTCTAGGCCGTTGATTTGAGCATTTTCCCGGGCTTGGTCAATGGCATCCGAAACGACTTCGACCCCGTAAACCTCTTTAGCAGATTGGGCTAGGCAAAGTGAAATGGTCCCAATCCCACAATAAGCGTCCACAACTACTTCGTCCCCCTTTAGGTCAGCAGCTGTCAGAGCTTGGTGGTAGAGTTTTTCCGCCTGACTGGTATTGACCTGGAAGAAAGACTTAGAGGAGATCTTAAAGCGCAAGTCAAACATCCGGTCCTCATAGGCATCCTCCCCATAGACCACCCGCTGGTCTTGTCCCAAGATAACATTGGTATTTTTCTGGTTAATATTAAACACAATAGAAACTAAGTCAGGGATTTGGGCTTTGAGAGTATCTACGATTTCATCTTCTTCAGGAAGATTCTGTCCATTAATCACAATCACCAACATGATTTGACCGGTATAGTAGCCCTGGCGAACGATCAGGTGGCGGAGTAGGCCTTGGTGGGCGTCTTCATCATAGGCAGAAATAGGATACTGGTTAAGGATAGCCAGTACTTTTTGTAAGGTTTGGTCAATCCCTGGCAGCTGAATTTGATAATCGGTCATAGGGACCAATTTGTGCGACCCCTTGCGGTAAAAGCCGGTATAGAGCTGACCATCCGCTTGGCCAATTGGAATTTGGGCCTTATTGCGGTAGTGCCAAGGCTCTTCCATACCAATGGTTTCTAGGACCTCAGTTTGCTCAAGTAGGCCTTGTTTTTGTAGGCTATTGACCACTTGTTGGCGTTTGAAGGCCAGCTGGGCCGGATAGGCCATATGTTGTAGGGGCATAGTCCCCGTTCTTAGGCCATTTTCATCACGGAGGGGAACGCGACTATCGGCGTCATTATAGCGTTCTAGGACAATTGCAAAGGCAAACTTCTTAAGCACTTTGACCACCTTGACCTGGCAGTCTTCCCCCACTAGGGCATTTTGAATAAATAGAGGGTAGCGGTCGATTTTAGCCACACCCATACCTTCATAAGTCAGGTCAGTGATGGTGACATCGAGTATTTGATTCTTCTTAACTGGCGCTTGCCATTTTTTCTTTGCCATATTGACATCCTCTCTCTTTGATCTTTTCTATTATAACATGGCAGAACTAGGGAATTTTCTCAATAGCAATTGAAATTTATCTGTAGCACGAAAAGCAGTTTTTTATACTTTTCTTCCACTTTGTTTTATCCTTATTTAAAAGTCCCAAATGTTTTTTTAGACTAGAAAAGGAGGAGTCACGTGTCCATCACTATCCGCCATCGTTGGCTAGGCACCATTCCCTTATTGGAATGTGTCCCCGAAGACCTGGTCCATAAGGCTTTACCCTTAATTATTTACTACCACGGTTGGCGGTCGCACAAGGAATTAAACCTTACCGCTGCCCGCAGATTGGCCCGACTGGGTTGCCGGATCATTGTGCCCGATGCCGCTAACCACGGAGAGCGCCAAGTGCCCGTCCAAGCTATCCCTTCCCAGACCTTCTGGCAAAGTATCCAGAGCAATCTCTTCGAATTTTCCTATATTGTCGACTTCTTTCAAAGACGCCAGCTAGCTAGTGATCAAGTGGCAGTTGCTGGGGTATCTATGGGTGGGATGACCAGCTTTGCCCTCTTAACCCAGCACCCCAATATCCAAGCAGCCGCTGCCTTAATGGGAACGCCCCAACCCCTGGCCTACGCTGAACGCTTGTACCAACACGCTAAAGCCGCCCAGCGTTTTATGCCAGATGATTACTTCAAGCTCATCGCTTGGCTAGAAAACTATGACCTATCTAGACACAGCGAGCGCTTAGGCCAACGTCCCTTGTTTATCTGGCATGGCAAACAAGACCAGCGGGTCCCCTTTGACCAGACGGAAGCCTTTGTTAAAGAGAACCCTACTGCTCATATTCATTTTCTAGCGGAAGATGCCGGTCACCTGGTCGATATCGATACGACCAAGGCTATGGTTAAGTTTTTCGACCAGCACTTTATCACCTCGCGCTTTGGCTGACACTTCACGCTTGATCAGATCAAACTGTTATGTGTCTCCACTGATCCGTGTTACTATGAAGTCAAATTCAAGTAGTCTGCTAAAAAAGAAAGGAAAGCTTCAATGAAAACTTATAAGTTATCTAACAGTGTTGAAATTCCTGCTATCGGTTTTGGGACCTGGAAATTAGAAGGCGACATGGCGGTCAATGCGGTCTCCTACGCCTTGGAAGTGGGTTACCGCCATATTGATACTGCCCAATACTACGGCAACGAACACGAAGTGGGACAAGCCATCAAGAAGAGTCCTGTACCCCGGAAAGACATCTTCCTAACCACAAAAGTTTGGAACGACAAGGTGGGCTATGAAGATACCCTAGCTTCCTTTGAAGAATCCTTAGAAAAACTGGGCACTGACTATGTTGACCTTCTCCTCATCCACTGGCCTAACCCCAAACCTTACCGTGAAGATCCCGGCTATAAAGCACGGAATGCGGAAGTCTGGCGGGCTTTGGAAGCCATCTATGAAAAAGGCCAAGCCAAGGCCATTGGGGTCTCTAACTTCCTCCCCTACCACCTGGATGCCCTCTTAGAATCCGCTAAAGTGGTTCCTTTGGTTAACCAAATCAAGTTAACCCCAGGACTTACCCAGGATGATATCGTCAACTATTGCAAGAAACATAATATTCTCTTAGAAGGTTATAGTCCGCTTGGGTCAGGCGAAATCTTCGACAATGAAGCAGTCCAAGCCATTGCCGACCGCTTAGGCTATTCGGTAGCACAAATTGCCCTGGCCTGGTCCTTAAAACATGGCTTTGTCCCACTTCCTCGGTCAAAAACCCCAGAAAATATCAAAGCCAATTTAGAGGTCTTTGATATCCAACTGACCGACCGCGATATGGAATTACTGGATACGATCGCTGACATCGAAGCTCCTGATCCTGATAGTAAACCCTTCTAGAAAACAGGAAAAAGCGTTAGCCCCGCAATTTTGGGACTAACGCTTTTTCTTTTGCCTTTAAGTTGACTAGTCTTCAGGAACTTCAACCACTTGGCGGTCAAAGGGATCTTTGGAGAAGCCTTGGTCAAGGATCTTCTTAGCCCACTCTTGAGCACCAAAGAGGGAATGGTCACGGTAGTTCCCACAGGAAACCGCTTCGGTTCCTTGGACATCCGACCAGTCACTCTTAACAATATCACGCAAAACTTTCGTATAAGCCACCGCAACTTCTTCAGGTTCCGCTTGGCCCCACATGATTAAGTAGAAGCCCGTCCGGCAACCCATGGGTGAGAGGTCAATGACCCCTTCCAGATAATCACGGATATAAGCCGCTGACATATGCTCAATGGTGTGGAGGGCTGCAGTAGGAATCGCTTGTTCATTGGGTTGGACTAAACGAATATCGAACTTAGTGATTTGGTCACCATGTTCCCCCTCTTCACGACCAGCCACCCGTACATAAGGGGGCTTGACTTTATTGTGGTCTAAATCAAAACTTTCAACTTTTGCCATATTTCCACGCTCCTTTATCACTTTTCTTATTAATGATAACACAGGCAGGGATAATGGGCTATGGGTCTAGCTTGGTCTATTTAGATGACTTTGCCGCAAGAGCATTTGCGGTTGGATTAAGATTTTTTGACAGGGCGCTTGGGGGTCTTTCAAACGCTCTAATAATCTTTCTACTGCGACCTGACCGATTTCTTCGGTTTTCACATCTACACTAGTCAGTTGTGGAGTGGTCACTTCCCCATAGGAATCGCCATTGATGGATAAGAGCGGTACATTAATTTTTAAATCTTGCATGACCCCTAAAAAGCCAAAAGCGATGGGATCATTGGAACAGATGATCACATCCGGTAAAGACTCGCTTTGACTAAAGAATTTCTTGGCTGCTTGAGTCCCAGAATAGGAACTTTGTTTGATAGAAATAATTCCTTGGCAGTCAATGGTTGGGTACTTTGGCAAGATCGCCCGTAAAATTTGTTCCTTACTGCTGGTCAAATGGGCCTGGTCAATTTCTTCACCAGATACATAAACCAAGGAATGATACCCTTCATCAGCGACCTGATCTAACAAAAGTTCCATGGTTTTTTCAATATCATAGGCTACCTGGTCCATGTGGTCAGGGAAAAAATTCATTAAGCAAACGGTGACGATCGGATAGTCTTTGTAAGAAGTGACAATCGCTTCTTGCTCTGCTTGAGTAAAATTGCCCAATAATAGGATGCCGTCAAATGTCCGTTTGAATCTCTTTAAGCGACTAATGGGGACAAAATAACAGCTGTAACCATATTCATGGATGATGGATTCAATCCCAAAACGCATATTAAAATAATAGGCGTTATCAATATGGTCGCGGAAATGGTCATCTTTATGGATAACGAGAATATCATAGGCATAGCTACTAAGACCACGTATAGCATAGTTCATGGCTTGAGCCACAGCATTAATCTCTTGACGGGTAGAGCTTTTAACGGATAGGGTAGGATCTTCTCTCAATACTCTAGAAATGGTTGATACAGAATAACCGGTTGCCTTAGCAATATCCTTTAAAGTTGTCATCTACTCACCTTCAACACCTTGCTTTAAATAGCGTCACTTATGTTTTGATAACCAATCACTTGATAATTATTGTTTTCTGGGACTTCAACGACATCATGGTTAGCAAAATAATTAATGATTAAGTTGGGAATATCAGTGTCCAGTTCTTCTAGGACCTTGTCTCTAGAGAAATGCGGGAAGTTACCGCCCCCTGCCATCCGATATTGGTTAATGGCTAGGTATAATTCATCATCATCTTCAACCGCTTGACCCTGATAATCTAGTTGAACAATCCGTTGACCTCGGGCTTTAGAGACATCAATCGTATAGTCAATCCCCGAATAAATATCATAGTTATAAACTTCTACCTTAGGATTGAGGTAATCCTCACTAATGACTAAGTTGCCTTGGTCATCTAAGGCAAAATATTCGGCATTTTTTTCTAAGTTCTCTCTTAATTCTTTACCTGTGAGCTTAATCTTGCATAATCCATTAGGGAAGGGATAATTAATCACCAAATCACGTATGGTCACTTCTTGCTTTAAGCCGTAGACGTCCAAGTTAAAAACTGAAGAGGCTGAAATATCAGTACCTGTGGCTTCCATCTGAATTTTATTGGTCAAGGCAAAATAAGGATTGCCCTCAACTTGAGCCTCAAAGAAATTATCGACTAAGGCGGGTCGATTCAAGTGGCCCAGTGGCTGATCTAACCAATCTTGAATCTTTTCATTATCCTCTGCCAGTAATTCTTCTAAGTCTGGGTCAGCCGGCTGGTCAGCAAGCGAGTGCAATTGGCAGCTTACTAGCTTTTTATCCAGCCTGCCATCCGCTCCTTTATCAAGCTCAAAAACGACTTCTCCATACTTCTGAGCCCGAAAGCCCGGTTGGATGATTGGTATGCCTTGCCATACTGTGGCAATCTCACGGTGTTGGTGGCCGGTAAAGAAGGCATCAATCGGCAAGCCACTACTTAAAATCGCATAGCCCTCATTTTCCCCGGTTAAATCTTCTTCTGGCTCGCCTGTCTCCAGGTTGCATTCAAAGCCCCCGTGGTAAGTAATAAAGATAAGATCACAGTGCTCCTTTTCCTTCATAATCGGAATATAATATTGGGCAGTCTCTAGGGCGGACTTAAATTCCAGACCTGCAATATTTTCTTCCTTTTCCCAATGCGGAATATACTGGGTAACTAAGCCCAGTACCCCAATTCGGATATCTTCACATTGAAAAATCCGATAGGGCTGATGGAAGAAAACTTCCCCATCAGAAATAACGTTAGCCAAAGCCATAGAATCAGGCATATGAGTAATAGTTTTCCTTAAATAATCTAAACCAAAATTAAATTCATGGTTACCCAGGGTCCAGACATCAGGCTGCATATAATTATAGACCTTGCTGGATATCTTGGCGTAGTCATGATGGCTTTCCTCATAATTGGTCAGTGGAGACCCTTGAATCATATCCCCACTCTCCAGATAAAGGGTATGGTCTTCTTGGCGACGTTTGGCCTTTAAAACACTGGCAAAGCGTGATATTCCCTGATCCATTGTTTTATTTCTTGCTTGAAAACTTTGGGTTGAAAAATGTCCATGAACATCACTCATGGCGAGTAAAGTTAATTTCATGCTTGTCCTTTCTAAAAGTGACCATAGGCGAGATATTGACGTAGGCGGGTAGAAATCGCTTCAACTAAGAAAACTAATAAGATTAGTGCAATTAGAATGGCGCCCACTTGATTCCAGCGATATGAGTTAATCGCAAATAGTAGGGGAGCCCCAATCCCACCAGCACCAACCAAACCTAAAGTCGTTGCATCTCTGATATTCATATCGAAACGATAGATTAAAGTCGATAAGAAACTCGCCGATAACTGTGGAATAATACCAAACATAATTTGATCCATGGTGGTCGTTCCCATGGCCCGAAAGGCTTCTAAGATGTCGGTATTTAAATCGGCAATAGTCTCTGAAAAGAGCTTGGTTAACATCCCAATCGAAGTAAAGGTCATGGTTAAGACCCCAGCAGCTGGCCCAGGACCAGTCACTCGGATAAACATCAGTCCGTAAACAATGGCTGGGACGGTTCGAAGCATCATAATCACAACCCGGAAGATTGCGGCCAGCCAAGCGGGAACCACATTACTGGATGATAAAAAAGCTAAAGGTAAAGAAATGATACCACCAATTAAGGTCCCAACAAAAGCAATACAGACGGTTTCAAATAATAAAAACCATAAACCACTGGAAGAAAAATCAGTCAGCATACTCATATCTGGATGGAGCACTCCAGAAATGATTTCTCCAGCTACAGCCCAACCGTCCTGGCTATAATTAGAAAAATCAATCACACTAGATGACCAAAATAATACCAGTAACACAAGGACAGTAATGATTCCTTGAATAGCACGATAATTCGGCTCTTTGTCTAATACGGTTTGAATTGAATCTGTCACAGTTAGCCCTCCTAACTAATCTTGCGCCGAATATAACGGCTTAAGTTTTCGATGATGAAAACAGTTATTAATAGAACAAAGAGAATCGTTCCTACTTTTTCATAATCGCGCCAACCAATATTTTCATTAATAAGTAACCCTAAACCGCCGGCACCCACATAACCTAAGATCGAGGCATAACGTACATTCCCTTCAAAGTTAAAGAGGGCGGTAGAGAGGTAGAAAGGCATAATATTAGGAATCACACCTTTTAAAAAGGCAAAAGGACGGGTATACCCCATGGCAATCATGGCCTCAAAGGCGCCTAAATTAGTGGTTTCAATCTCTTCATACAATAGCTTACCCACATAGGAAAATGAAAATAGGAAGATGGCTACCGTACCTGCCAGTGTTCCTAAACCAAACAAATACGTTGCGATCAAGGCGGAAACTAGGGTAGGGATGGTACGAATAATAGTAAATAGCACCTTAACCAACCAGTTCACCGGCGCAAAATGGACCATATTGGATGAAGCTAAAAAGGCAAAGGGAAGGGCAACCGCTGCTCCGGCAAAAGAACCAAATAGTGACATCTTAATGGTATCCATCAAGGGTTGAATCACATCAGATAGGTAGGACCAATCCGGTTGAAAGAGTTGAGCAACGATAGTCGTTAATTGATGACCCCGTTTTATCACATCACCGAAATCAAACTCCGTCACTTGCAAAGCAACATATAAAGCAATGGCTAAAACTAATACAATCACTGGCGTCCACGAACGTTTTTCTTTAAATACCTTCCCAGAAGCCAGTTGATATTCTTTTCGTTTAAACACTTTAATCCCCCTAAGACTTCTTGTAGATCGTATCTAAAATCTCTTGATTAACCTCACTACTTGGGCCATAATAAACAATCTTTCCAGCATTAATTCCGATCACGCTATCGGCATAATCAAGGGCCATATCTACGTCATGGATATTAATTAAGATAGTGATGTCTTGGTTTTGATTAATATTTTTAAAGTAATCCATCACTTGTTTAGAAGAAATTGGGTCCAGACTGGCCACCGGTTCATCGGCTAAAATGATGGAGGGCTCCTGAACCAGGGTCCGCGCTAAGGCCACCCTTTGTTTCTGTCCACCAGATAATTGATCGACCCGGTCATAGGCCTTATCGAGGATATCCACACTTTCTAAGGCTTCCAAGGCTTTAACCTTTTGCTCCTCGGTAAATAGGGAAAAGAGTTTCTGATACCAGGCTAAGTCAGGTAAAAAGGCATTCAATACATTATTTAATACGGTGGTCTTCTCCACGAGGTTAAAAGATTGGAAGACCATGCCAATATCTCTACGGAATTTTCTTAATTGGCTACCTTCTAAAGCAGAGACATCCCTATCGTTAACGGTCAATTGTCCTCCGTTAATATCATGCATCTTATTAATGGTACGAATTAAAGTCGATTTACCGGCACCTGATTTCCCCACAATGGCGACAAAACGTCCGTTGGGAATTTCTAAATTAATGTCATCTAAGGCTTTTAATCCACCTTCATAAACCTTATCCACATGTTCAAATCGAATCATTTTTTATTCCTTTCTCCAAAAACATGATCGCTCACTACCGCTCAAGCAAACTACTTCATTGCATAATTAGAAATAGGAAAAGTGCATTCAACCAATATTTAGTCATTGATTGAAGCACTTTTTTATCCTAATCACTTATTCTTAAACTCAAAATAACCATCGAGCGATTATCTCAACTAATTCATTTCTTGCACTAATTTTTGGGCTTCACGTTCGGTGTCATAGTCAGAGGGTTCTGCCTTTTCATACCCTTCGTGGGTGTAGACCGCAATGATTTCTTTTCCTTCATCAGTTTGGGCAATATTAATGAAAGCCTCCTGTAAAGCTTCAGCTAATTCAGGAGTCATGTTTTCAGAGTTCTTAGACACGGAAATGGTGTCGTTCATCATGGGTTTAGTTACCCCAATTACTTGAACTTCTTGCCAAATTTCATCAGATCCACCAAGTTGTTCTTGCCATTTCTCTTCATTATCTAAACGGGCGTCAGCGTAAGTGACCATGACATCCACTTGACCAGAGGCTAAACGGGCAAAAGCCGAAGCATAGGAGTCCGCTTGAACCACATTATCTAAATCGGTAATATTTTTGTCATAGTGATCTTGCAGCCAAAGGGATGGATAGATGTAACCCGCTGGAGAGGAAGTTCCCATCACTGACCAATTCGCTGAATTGAGGTCTTCCCAGCTCAGTTCTTCACCATTATTTACCTTTTCGGCTAATTCCTGACCTTTTTCACTAGGTCCCGCTAGGATTAGACCGTGATAGTAAGTAACTTGGTCATCCACCTTGGTGACAGGTTCCTTATTCCAATCTTGTGGATTTTCACCAGTAACCGAAAGCCCACCACGAGTAGCGGTTAAGATCGGTTCAATGCCTTCTTCATAAAGAACATAGGTCCCACCTGGAATAAAACCAACATCAGTCGTCCCAGCCTCTAAAGCTTCACCCGTCGCTTCATAACTGGTTCCAACATTGATATCGACATTATCAACAGTAAAACCTTGTTTTTCTAATTCTTCCTTCAAAATGTCTTTCAAAGGATCAGTAACGGTAATAATTTCCTCGGGGTCACGAGAAGGAACGAATTCTACTGATAAGGTATCGATATGATTACTTGACTCAGCTGAATCCCCACTGTCTCCACCTTCATTACCACAAGCTGCCAAACCAAAAGCAGTTAATACGCTTAAACCACTTAATAGCCATTTTTTGATACTCATTTTATCCTCCTTGTAGGCTTTTGATAGAATTACTCTTACACCTAAAGGATCTCATATTTATATAAAAATACCGTCAATTCAAAGTATAGTTTTTGTAAATTTTCACATGTTTTAGTAAAAATTTTTACCTCTTAAAAATTTCCCAACAAAAAACGAGCTTTCGCTTGAAAGCTCGCTGGGAGAAAAATATAAAGAAATTTATTTGGACTATCTTTATCATAGAAGACATTTGTGAAAAAGCTATGAATTAATTAGGCAAATGTTTTTAACTTTTGTGAATTTTCATCTCAATTAATTTTAAAAAAAGCCGAAGCGAAACACTTCGGCTAAAAATTCTTAAACTTTCTTAGGGAAAGATTTAAAATTTTCTCTTCTTGGAGACTCTAAACCCTGCAAATGTAAGAGCAAAACCAAACACTTCGCTGAGTAAAGATGGTGCAATCGCTCCTGTCTTAGGTAGACTGCTTACAACTTTTTCAGCAGTTGGATAGGTTTCAGAGTGTTTTTCTACTGTTTCCCCAACATTAGGGCTTTCAACTTTATCCTTTTTACTGTTTTCTTTCGGTGTTTCGAGCAGAACTGCATCTTTTTCTTTACTTTCCACAACTGGTGTTTCTTGGTCAGGGATTTTTACTGTCTTAGCAACTAAATTAACCTTACCATTCTTATGACTTGTTTGAGTAATAGGATACTCTTGGCTCAGGTCTTCTTGAACTCTTTCATAAATATAGGTCACTTCTTGTTTAGTGTTGTCAACATAATTCCCTTTGGTTTCAGCACCATTCTTATCAAATTGACTACCGTTTTTACCTTCGATCTTCACCAGTTTGTAGCCTGGCTTATCCTTCTTTGAGGTGGTATAAGTTTCGTCAGATTTTCCTTCGGTAATCTTTCCATCTTCTTTTGAATCTTCAGAAATCACATTTCCATTCTTATCTACGGTTCTATAAATATGGTGTTCTTGGAAAGAGCCCTTCTTCTCAACTGGTGATTCTTCTTGGACTTTTTCGTAAATATAGGTCACTTCTTGTTTGGTGTTATCAACGTAGTTAGCTTTAGTTTTGGCACCATTCTTATCGAACTGACCGCCGTTCTTACCTTCGATCTTCACCAGTTTATAGCCAGCTTTGTCTTTCTTCGAGGTGGTGTAAGTTTCGTCAGATTTTCCTTCTCTAATCTTACCGTCTTCTTTGGAATCTACAGAAATCACATTTCCATTTTTATCAACGGTTCTATAAATATGGTGTTCTTGGAAGGAACCTTTCTTCTCAACTGATGATTCTTCTTGAACTTTTTCATAGATATAAGTTACTTCCTGTTTGGTGCTATCAACATAATTAGCTTTGATTTCAGCACCATTTTTATCGAACTTGCCGCCATTTTTACCTTCAATCTTAACCAGTTTATAGCCTGGTTTATCTTTCTTTGAGGTGGTGTAAGTTTCGTCAGATTTACCTTCGATGGTCTTGCCATCTTCTTTGGAATCTACAGAAATCACATTATCGTTTTTATCAACAGTTCTGTAGATGTGATGTTCTTGGAAGGAGCCTTTTTCTTCTTTAACCTTTTCGTAGATGTAGGTGACTTCTTGCTTGGTGTTGTCAACGTAGTTGGCTTTTGTTTCGGCACCATTCTTATCAAATTGACCACCATTTTTACCTTCGATCTTCACCAGTTTGTAGCCGGCTTTGTCTTTCTTGGAGGTGGTATAAGTTTCGTCAGATTTACCTTCAGTGGTGTCACCGTCGCTGACTTCATCGGTTGAAATAACATTTCCATTCTTATCTACGGTTCTGTAAATATGGTGTTCTTGGAAGGAACCTTTCTTCTCAACTGGTGTTTCTTCTTGGACTTTTTCGTAAATGTAGGTCACTTCTTGTTTGGTGTTATCAACGTAGTTAGCTTTAATTTTGGCACCATTCTTATCGAACTGACCGCCGTTCTTACCTTCGATCTTCACCAGTTTATAGCCAGCTTTGTCTTTCTTGGAAGTGGTGTAAGTTTCGTCAGATTTTCCTTCAGTGGTGTCACCGTCACTGACTTCATCGGTTGAAAGAACATTTCCATTCTTATCTACGGTTCTGTAGATGTGATGTTCTTGGAAGGAACCTTTCTTCTCAACTGGTACTTCTTCTTGAACCCTTTCATAAATATAGGTCACTTCTTGTTTAGTGTTGTCAACATAATTAGCTTTTGTTTCGATACCATTCTTATCAAATTGACTACCGTTTTTACCTTCGATCTTCACCAGTTTGTAACCAGCTTTATCCTTCTTAGAAGTGGTGTATTGTTCAGAAGATTTCCCTTCGGTGGTCTTTCCGTCTTCTTTAGAATCTTCAGAAACTACATTTCCATTCTTATCTACGGTTCTATAAATATGGTGTTCTTGGAAGGAACCTTTTTCTTCTTTAACCTTTTCATAGACGTAAGTTACTTCTTGTTTGGTATTATCAACATAATTTCCTTTAGTTTCGGCACCGTTCTTATCGAACTGAACGCCATTTTTACCTTCGATCTTCACCAGTTTGTAACCAGCTTTATCCTTCTTAGAAGTGGTGTATTGTTCAGAAGATTTTCCTTCAGAAGTTTCACCATCGGTTACCTCATCAGTTGAAAGAACATTCCCATTTTTATCAACTGTTCTGTAGATATGGTGTTCTTGGAAGGAACCTTTTTCTTCTTTAACCTTTTCATAGACGTAAGTTACCTCTTGTTTGGTATTGTCAACATAATTCCCTTTGGTTTCAACACCATTCTTGTCGAACTTGCCGCCATTTTTACCTTCGATCTTTACTAGTCTGTAGCCGGCTTTGTCCTTCTTAGAGGTAGTATAGTGGTCCGAAGATTTTCCTTCTGTAATCTTCCCATCTTCTTTGGAATCTTCCGAGATCACATTACCGTTTTTATCTACGGTTCTGTAAATATGGTGCTCTTGGAATGAGCCTTTTTCTTCTTTAACCTTTTCGTAAATATAGGTCACTTCTTGTTTGGTGTTGTCAACGTAGTTAGCTTTGGTTTCGGCACCGTTCTTATCGAATTGACCGCCGTTTTTGCCTTCAATCTTAACCAGTTTATAGCCAGCTTTTTCTTTTTTGGAGGTAGTGTAAGTTTCGTCAGATTTTCCTTCCGTAGTCTTACCATCTTCCTTGGAATCTTCAGAAATCACATTGCCGTTCTTATCTACGGTTCTGTAAATATGGTGTTCTTGGAAGGAGCCTTTTTCTTCTTTAACCTTTTCATAGATGTAAGTTACTTCTTGTTTGGTGTTGTCAACGTAATTCCCTTTGGTTTCAGCACCATTCTTATCGTATTGACCACCATTTTTACCTTCTATCTTAACCAGTTTGTAGCCGGTTTTATCCTTCTTAGAAGTGGTGTAAAGCTCGTCAGATTTACCTTCGGTGATCTTACCATCTTCTTTTGAATCTTCTGAGATCACATTACCGTTTTTATCAACAGTTCTGTAGATGTGATGTTCTTGGAAGGAACCTTTTTCTTCTTTAACCTTTTCATAGATGTAGGTGACTTCTTGCTTAGTGTTGTCAACATAGTTGGCTTTTGTTTCGGCACCGTTCTTATCGAATTGACCGCCATTTTTAGCTTCTACCTTAACGAGTTTGTAGCCTGCTTTGTCTTTCTTGGAGGTAGTGTATGTTTCTGAAGATTTCCCTTCAGTGGTCTTACCATCTTCTTTTGAATCTACAGAAATCACATTTCCATTCTTATCTACGGTTCTATAAACATGGTGTTCTTGGAAGGAGCCTTTAGGTTTATTAATCGGTTCATACCAATAAGTAATCTCTTTCCCTGCAGGTTGCCAGCCGCTAGTCCAGTAGGATAATCTTTGCCCTTTTGACATATCGTTAAATTTATAACGGGTTTTTCCATCATTAGAGAATGATAGAATTCCTTTGTCATCTTTCCATAAGAAATTAACACCGATGTACTTAGCATCTGACTTCACACCGGCCACTGATGATGCGATTGGTTCTGAAACATAAACTTGATAATCTTCTTCTTTAACTTTTTCTTTGTTTACCAGTTCAACGACTTTTCTATCAACCGTCTTATAATTTCTGATTGGAAGTTTAACTCCTGTAGCCTTATCCCACATTTCAATGACAATATCACCATTATCATTAACCACTGTACGACGAACAACAAAGGTTCTAGAAACACTAGCTGCGTTATTAACAATCGTATTTACTATTGAAAAACCCTTACCGGCCCAATAAGTACCATTGATTTTACCTTCAGGATAGTTCGATGCCTTAACTAAACGATAATCGTCTTTATTAAACTCTTTATAAAAACGGTCTTTCGAACTATTAGTGATATAGTTATCTCCTACGAAAGCAGGGAATTCTTGGGAAGGCGCTAATTGTTTTTTAGTTCCAACCTCTAAATAATTGACCATAACCTTTGTCTTATGTGGCAATGATTGGTTGTATTCGTCATGGGCTCCATTATGGTATTCGTATTTATCAGGAATAACAGTTTTAACTGCTACTGCATATAAACTCTTAGCAGAATATTTATTTGTATTTTTCCAGTCTTCGGCACGGTCAAACACTAAATATTCTCCATTTTCATCCACTTTGAATTTTACTTTAGGTAAATTGGCTTTAGAGAAGTTTGCATCCTGACCAAAGAGAGGGAGAGGAATCTCACCATTCTTATCTAATTTATAAGTATTAATCAGCTTCTTATTCTTGTCATAAACACTTCCTTCATATTCATTTGTCTTCAAATTAGTGTTCACAGCAATATAATAAGCATCTTTCTCTCCCGATTGATCCGAGAGAGCAAAAACATTAGTGACACGCTTATCCGCATCATCAGAATTTACAAAACTGACTGTTTCAGGTAATTTTGCAGGTCTTACTTTGTTATATTTTATAGGATCTTCAGCATACTTGAGTTCCTTGCCTTCCACCTCAGGATCCCTTACAAAGTGAGTGACTTTTAAATTTGAATCAGTTGCTGTTGGCATAGGATCTTCAGCATTTGTAGGCGCTGCAGTTTCAACTTTATGCGTTTTTTCAGCTTCGTTTTGAGATTTTTTATTAGTATCTTTATTTTCTGACACGGCATCAGCACTATAATAACTTACCTTATCAGATATATTCTCATTTTTTCCACTATCTAGAGCTGAAGCTGGAGCTTCTCCCTCGCCAATATGAGCTGACTTATTCTCAGTATTAGATATTTCATCAGCATAAACAGTCCCTGACTGAGCAAACAAAAGGGTAGCAATTAAAACAGAGCCCACCCCAACAGATAATTTTCTAATAGAGAAACGCTGTTTTTTTTCAAAATTTTCCATTTCTAATCATCCATTCATTTCATTTTGTTTAAAAGCACTTAACAATTCATCAAATATTATAAATTAAAATTAGAAATTGATAAATTGTAAATTTCAAAATTTAGATGATTTATATAAAATATCACAAACTTTGACAATCCATTAAGAAAGGCACCTATCCTTCCTAGCTAGATAGCAATTCCTTTCGCGCTATTACATCACTTTTTAAGCGTACAAAAAAGCCGAAGCGAAACACTTCGGCTAAAAAATTCTTAAACTTTCTTAGGGAAAGCTTTATTTTTTCTTCTTACGGTCTAAGCTGAGACAGCCTAGTCCAGCAAGGAGTAGGGATAGACCGACTCCTGTCACTGAAGCAACAGCACCGGTTTGTGGTAAGACTGAAGCCACTTGCACTTGTTGGCGGCTATCTGTAGAGCTAGTCTTATGACTAACCGGACTAAGGCTAGCGGATGAATCAGGATCAATCGCTAGATCCTCACTTGCAGGTTTATCACTTATGACATTGCCATCTGGGTGCTTATCCGTTGAAACATTGTTTCCTGGAATGCCAGCTCCTGGTGTTGGATTTCCTGGTGTGTTGTCATCGGATGGATGTTTTCCTGGAACACCCTCATTGGTCTTGGATCCGCCCGGTGTGTCAGGGTCAGAAGTGCCTTGACCTGGTTTCTTGTCATTTGGCTTAGGATCTTCTGATGTTTGGCCGTCTGGTGTGTTATTACCTGGCTTGTCATCACTTGAGGATGGATTTTCCGGTTGGTCACTTCCTGGTTGAGGTGTTTCAGGATTCTCTCCCCCTGGAATGTGTCCGTCCGGTGTCTTATCACCAGGTTTTTCACCATCTGAGTTATGTCCACCTGGTGTGTCATTGCCTGGTTTGTCTTCATTAGGCTTATCAGGATTTGGTTTGTCTTGGCCGGGTTGGTCAGGTTGTTCAGGAACTGGGCAGATTGGACAATCTGGTCCCACTTCAATGATATGATCAACCGCAGCGATTTCATTATGACGGTCAGCTTGGAGTGACCCATCCGCTTGGCCGTTCTTAATCTTTTGGGTAAAGGTGACATCATAGGAACCCTTTACGCCTTCTTGAACGGTCTTCACTTGACCTGGTTTGAGGGCATCATTACGACGCACAATCACCTTAAAGGCGGTCTCGAAGTGTTCGGTATGGCTGACTTGACCAGTAAAGTCTTTATCGCCCACCTTAATGACTTCGGTTACCGGTTCTTTGGTCACTTCTACCTTTGGCGCGCCCACAACTTGAGAGTTTTCAACCGTGACCGTAGTGGTCTTTTGCCCCACTTGACCTGGGGTTTCAACCTTGTATTCGCCCTTGTTAAGGCTTGGATCAACTTCCACTACCACCTTAAATGGAATTTCTTCCGTGTGGGTGTAGCTCCCATCAGTCTTGGCACCAATGCGAACAATCTTCTTGACTGGGGCCTTGGTTTGCTTGGTCTCACCTGGTTTAGATTCGGTGACTTGACCGTTGACAATGGTA
The DNA here is from genome assembly GCF_001543175.1 of Aerococcus urinae. NCBI lineage: Bacteria > Bacillati > Bacillota > Bacilli > Lactobacillales > Aerococcaceae > Aerococcus > Aerococcus urinae. Next base: position 74,311 of record NZ_CP014161.1, on the reverse strand, counting down.
TGGGTGGTTGGGGTTTCTTCTTCGCCTAGGACGCCTTCTTGGTCAACAACTTCTTTGCCGGTTTCCAAGGTCGGATCCAGTTTGTACTCGATTTCAAATGGAAGCGGATTCTTGTCGACCGTAGTGAAGCTGCCAGTATAGTCCTTGGTGCCCACCTTAACGATATGTCTGGCTGGGGTCACTACAGGCACTTCTTCCGTCACAACCTTGCCGTCAACGACTTTGTTGACAATTTGAGTGGTTACATGGCCTGGCACGACTTGGATGGTTTCCACCTTGCCCTTGTCCAGACTTGGGTCATATTCAAAGATGGTTTCGACAGGCACCTCCTTGTTGCTTTCATGGGTATTGCCTGCAACTGGCTTGGTCCCCACTTCAATGATGTGGGCTTTTGGTGCGGTGTAGGCGCCATCTTGGCTGACCGGTGCCCCTTCAGCATGACCATTCTTAATGGCTTGGGTGTAGTCCGTGGTCTTAGAACCTGGAACCCCTTCTTGAACTGTCTTGGTCGTGCCGATTGCTAAATCAGGGTTTTGTCTGATTTCAACTGGGAATGGGACAGGACAAGTATTAGAGAACTTGTATTCACCGGTAAAGTCCTTGGCCCCCACGCGAACGATTTGTTTAGCAGGAGTTACTACCGTTTCTTCCGTATTAACTACTTGACCGTCCACTACTTTAGAAACGACCTTAGTTTCTGTCTTCCCTGGGGTCAATTGACCAGTTTCCACTTGACCTTTTTCAAGGCTGTCATCAAAGACGTATTCAATTTCAACTGGAATTTCCTTGTTGATAGCTGTTTCTGTGCCGGCAACAGGCTGGGTGCCGACTTCAATGATATGGGCTTTAGGTTCTACCGGATTAGAGATTGCGCGTTCCAAGTCACCATCGGCTTGGCCGTTCTTGATGGCTTGGGTGTAGGTTACGTCGTAGGAACCTGGCTGACCTGCTTGGACCAGCTTAGTTTCGCCAGCCTTGAGATTTGGATTCTCACGGACTTCCACCTTGTAAGGCACTTCGAAGCGTTCGGTATGGTTCACTTGACCGGTAAAGTCTTGGTTACCCACCTTGATCACTTGAGTCACCGGTTCCTTGGTAACTTTAGACACGGGTTGACCAACAATTTGAGAGTTCTCAATGTTTACAGTCGTTTCCTTGATACCTGGTTGACCTGGAGTCACGACTTGGTAGTCACCCTTAGGCAAGCTTGGATCGACTTCAACCTTGACATCAAATGGAATTTCTTCTGTAGAAGTATGGCTGCCATTGGTCTTAGCACCGATGCGGACGATCCGATTTTCAGGAGCGATCACTTCTCGGGTTTCACCAAAGACCTTGTCGGCCATGGTGCCATTGACGTATTTCTGACTGACGTCACGTTCGATTAAACCGAGTTTGCCTTCTTGTTCAACGACTTCTTGGCCTGGCTTCAAGCTTGGGTCCAATTTATATTCGGTCTTGAATGGTGCCAGACTTTGTTCGGTGTGCTTGAATTCACCCGTGTAGTCCTTGGTACCCACCACAATCACTTGTTTGGCTGGGGTGACTACTTCTTCGGTTGTAGTTTCAATTTGGCCAGTTTGTGGGTTGAAGACATTCTTAATCTTCGTTTCAACCTTACCTGGGGTGTAGGCACCCTTTTCAACCGTGCCCTTGTCCTTGGTATTATCGTAAACATATTCAATCTCGGCTGGCACTTCTTTGACTCTGCTTTCAGAATTTTCTGGTGCCTTGGTGCCGACCTTGATGATATGGGTCTTCGGTTCCGTACGAGCGATTTCTTCCGTCTTCAGCTCGCCATCAGCCGCCCCATTCTTAATAGCTTGACTGTATTTAGTGGTCTTGGATCCGTTCTCACCTTTTTGAACTTCTTGAATTTCAAAGAGTGGGAGGTTTGGATCTTCTTGGATGTCCACCTTGAATGGAAGGGTTTCAGTGACATTATGGGACACTTCGCCCGTGAAGTCTTGGTCGCCCACTTCGATAATGTGTTTGACCGGTGCCTTGGTGATAGTTGTGGTTGGTGTACCGACAACTTGGGAGTTTTCGATAGTTACCGTGGTGGTTTGTTCACCTGGTTGACCTTCTTGAGCGACTCTAGATTCGCCCTTCTTGAGGTCCTTGACCTTCCGCACTTCCACTTCAAACGGAATAGCTTCCGTATGGGTGTAAGTACCATCTGTCTTGGCCCCAAGGCGGACAATCTTCTTGACTGGCGCCTTGGTTTGCTTGGTTTCACCTGGTGTCGATTCGGTCACTTGCCCATTAACAATCTTATGGCTGGTTGGAGTTTCTTCTTCCCCGAGGACACCTTCTTGGTCCACAACTTCCGTTCCAGGTGCCAGACTTGGGTCGACCTTGACTTCCACTTGGAATGGAATTGGGTTCTTGTCGACGGTGGTAAAGCTACCTTCAAAGTCTTTATTGCCAACCTTGATGACAGCATCTACAGGAGCCGTTTCAGTGACTTCCGCTTGTCCAACGATCTTGGAATTTTCAATGATCCATGTCGTTGTTCTTTGGCCTGGCGTACCAGGTACTTCTATCTTGTATTCGCCTGCTTTAATGCTTGGATCATACGCAACCGTGTATTTAAACGGAATCTCTTCGGTGTGAGAATGTTGGCCATTGGTCTTGGCGCCTACCTTGATCTTGCGGTTAACTGCTGCCTTGGTTTGAACCGGGTCAGAAACCACTTTCTCACCAGGAACACCGTTAGTAATGCTTTGGGTCACCTTGGTGGTGGTTTCACCTAATTGGCCTTTTTGAACTTCAACCACTTCATTCGGTGCCAGACTTGGGTCGACTTCAACTTCGGTTTCAAAAGGAACCACATTGGTGTATTCATGGCTGAATTCACCGTTGTAGCCTTGGGTCCCGACAATAATCTTCTTATTGACAGGGGCCTTGGTTTCAGTGGTTGTGGTGGTTCCTGGGGTCAGCGTTCCATCTTCAGCAGTGACTGGAGTGGTCTGGGTCTCTTCACCTGGCACGCCTGTATTAGGCACGACTTCGACGGTACCAGCTGGCTTGGTGTTGTCATATTCAATTTCCACATCGAATGGTTTTTGGTTGGTGGTTGTCACATTGGTGGAACCCGCTAATGGCTTGGTGCCGACCCGGATAATGTGTTCCTTAGGCGCGGTTTCCGCTGTAACGGCTGAGGTTAAGGCCCCATCCGCAGCCCCATTCTTGATAGCTTGGGTGTAGGTCGTTGTCTTAGACCCTGGCAACCCTTCTTGGTCCACATGGTAAGTGCCCTTGTCCAGCGTTGGGTCTTCAACGACCTTGACTGGGAATGGCACTTTCTCCGTGACATCGTGGCTGACTTCACCAGTGAAGTCTTGGTCGCCCACTAGGACTACCGCATTAGTAGGTTGTTCATTGATGGTTGGCTCAGAAGTAGCCGTTACTTGAGAGTTCTCAATGGTCAGGGTCTTGGTTTGGCTACCTGCCTTACCAGGATTTGCGACCTTGTATTCGCCCTTCTTAAGTGATGGATCGGTCTTCACTTCCACTTGGAATGGAATGGGTTCCGTCACTTGGTGGGTTCCATTGGTCTTCGCCCCAATGCGGACAACCCGTTTCACTGGATCCTTAGTTTGAAGGCTTTGACCTGGGGTTGAGCCAGTCACTTGGCCATTTTGGATGGTATGGGTGGTTGTGGTGGTCTTCTCACCAAGAGCCCCTGGATTTTCGACCACTTCGGCACCTGGTTCGAGCGTATTATCCACAATATATTCCGTTTCATAAGGAACTGGGTCCTTGTCCACGGTTTCAAAGCTGCCGGTGTAGTCTTTCTGGCCGACCTTGATGACGGCGTTGACTGGGGCCACGGTTTCCACGACAGGGTCCCCAACGACCTTGGAATTTTCAATGGTCCAGGTCTTCTTGTTGGAGCCCGCTTGTCCTGGGGTCACGACCTTGTAATTTTCAGTCGCGTCAGGGTAGTTGGTGTAGAAGTTAGGGTCGAATTCCACGGTGTAGGTGAATGGAATTTCGTCGGTATCAACAACCGTGCCGGTAGTCTTGGTTCCGACTTTGACCTTCTTCGGCTGGGCTGGTGTCGTGGTGGCCTTAGTGATGTTGACCGCGCCCGTTTGTGGGTCTCTGGTCGTCTTCACGGTCACCACGCCATCTTGGCCTTCTTCAACCACAACCGGCTCAGCAGTCGTTTCCATATTGGGATCCACTTCCACTTCAACAGTCCGAGGGATGGTTACCGTTTCTTCAACCGGTTTTACCCCAACCTTGACTAGACGGTCTTGTTTTTCTTCGATGGTTTCAGTCCGTTTACGGAAAAGTTGGTCGCCGGCTGTGAATTGGCCAGTGGCAGGGTCAATGAGACCTTTTTTGCCGTTGATCACATCTTGTTCAAAGATGGTCCGTTCCTTACCGGCCTTACCTGGGGTCACCACTTGGATGGTCCCGGCTGGTAGGCTTTCATCATATTCTTCCTTAGTTTCATAAGGGATCAACTTTTCATCGGTATCGGTGACAGTGGTCTTGTATTTTGGACGAGCGATGAATTGGGCTTTGACAAATTCTTCTTTATATTGACCAGAATCTGGATCCTTATAGTTGACCTTAACCGGAATATAGACATTCTCACCGCCGATAATGTTGGCATCAGTTGGCACGGTGGCGGTTACCACACCAGTTTTAGGATCAATCTTAACATCATGCCAGACATTACCATGGTCGTCCTTGTAACCACTCGCTTGGTCAACCAACTCAAAGGATTGTGGGGCTAATTTCTTGGAATCTTGAGGGATCTCCGGCACATTGGTCAGGATATCCCCTTGGTAGCCGACCTCAGCATGGTATTCTGGCTTGTTGGTGTTAGAGTCTTGAACTACAAAGTGGAACCAATGGAGGTCGGTGGAGCCGTTGGTGTAGGTATAAGTAATTGGGATGGCGATAAATTCCCCAGCCTTAGCTCCAGCTGGCGCGGTCACCTTGAGCTTAGAAATATCACCAGGAGTAGTTTCAACCTTCCAACCTTTTTCTTCCGCTTTCTTAACAAAATCTTGGTCAATAACCCCGGAAGCGAAATCCTTTTTGCCGGCCTCGTTCATTTCTTCATAGGTCTTGCGGTTAGGGTCGATGGCCGGATCAATACCCTTATTCGAAATTTCAAGAACCTTACCTTGGCCTGGAAGGATTGGAGTCACCTTATCGGTTTTATTTTCAAAACCTTGGTCGAACTTTTGGTCATAGTAACGGGTGTCGTCCAAGTTGATGGTGATAGAACCTAGGTCATTATAGTTGTCGTAGCGGGCGATGCCTTGCTTGTCAGCAATAACCGTCTCACCGTTGTGGTTAAGAGCTTGGGTGCCGGCACCGGTTTCGACGTATTTGTAAGGGGAAGTGTCCCAACCTTCTGCAACGGCTGTCTTGTACTCTTCCATTGTTGCAACACCGGTTGCATCCATGTTCTTGGTGTCAGCAGCTTCTTGGAATTCTACAGCGGTTCTCGGACGAGCAAAGAATTGGGCCTTAAGGCTTTGTATACCCTTGAATTTCTCGGTATTAAAGATAGAACTAGGGTCTTCTAGGGCGCCCTTAGGCATAGCAAAGATAATTTGGCCGAGCTTGATATCATCGCCTAATTTAGCCTTGTATTCATCAATATTCTTAGGGGTAATAATGAAGGCGTTAGCTTCTTTCACTACGGTTCCATCAGGATGGTAGACTTGACCCACTACCCGGTCATAATCAGCGGGATCGAGATTTTCAATATGGGCACCTGTCTTGATATAGCCTTCTTTGACAGCCACTCGGTTGACATTAGTGTCCCCGACTACCTTGATAAGAGATAGATTAGAATTCTCATTTGGATAGGGGTTTACACCGAAGGTAAATCCAAAGTTATTATCAGATACATTTTTAAAAAAATGTGGTCCAGATGTATTATCTTTAGTATATCTATCTCTAAAAGAAATAGTAGTTTCTTTATTATCATATCTATTGATATGTTTGAGATCTGATTCAGTTAATGTCGAATTAAGATTGAATTGTGGACCTGATTTTCCAATAACCGCATTTCCACTAGGCTTAAAGTCTACATTTTTTTCCGATATATATGTAGGAGAACCCTCATTTTCAAACTCTATGGTTCTATTCGCTCTAACAGGCACATTCCTTTTAGAATCTGTAAACGAAACATGATTATAAGTTCTTTCCGAGTCATTTCGATCGATAGAAATATCAATTCCATACTCTCTTTTATCAGTAGAGTTTGCTGAAGGGTTGGTAACAACATGGCTTACCCCTTCTGTCTTCCCTGCTTGTTCACTAGTTGAATAGCCAATCCCATTATTCGCCATTTCTGATTGTCTATAATGGTCGATATTCTTCTCATTATCTGAATAGTCCGGATTGGATGCATTGGCTGGCACAATCGGCATGTTGACGGTGTCGGCAGGTAGGCCGGACGTTTTAGCGGTGTCACCGGATGCGGGTTGGTCAGTGTTAACTGGGGCCCCTTCTGCAGCATAGTAGCCGGCTTGGTCAGCTGGGTTGACTGCATCAACTGCTAGGGCTGAACTTGGCTGGGCGGGTTGTTCCGCTGCTTGGACTTCTTGGCCTTGACCAGCTAAGAAGGCAGCAATGGCAACACTCCCCACCCCCAAGGTGGTTTTTCTTATTGCGTATCTATAATTCTTCTCCATTGTTCTCCTCCATAAAAGCGAAGACTTTAACTTATACAATATTATACTAATTATATTAAGTTAATTTAGTTAATCTATATATTAACATCTTAAAAGCATTTTTAAATTATTTTTTATTTATATTAAAGCTACAGTGATCCCACTGTATAATTAGCCCTAATAATACCCCAAACAATACCAATAAACCAACTTTTTAGCTTAAGTTGACAGTAAATAAACAATATTTGTTCTAGTCTGTCTCTTTTTGCATCTTCTCGAGAAACAAAGGCAAAGAATCCAAGAAAAAATGCCACACCCAAACGGATGTGGCATTTTTTATATGCTAAGAAAGTACATTAACGTTTATCTAATTCTTGTTTTAATAGTTTGTTCAAGACTTGTGGGTTGGCTTGACCCTTGGTTTGTTTCATCAATTGACCAACCAAGTAACCCATGGCTTTCTTCTTACCAGCCCGGTAGTCTTCTAGGGATTGTGGGTTATTGTCAATGACTTCGTTAATCATTGGTAGCAAGGTTTCTGGGTCAGAAATTTGAACCAGGCCTTCTTTTTCCACATATTCCTTGGCAGAGCCGCCATTTTCAGCTAAGTGCTTGAAGACTTTCTTACCAATTTTTGAAGAAATAGTCCCGTTAGCAATCAAGTCAATCATTTCGGTCAAGTTTTCTGGAGTCAGACCGATTTCGTCCAGGGTCTTTTCATTGTCATTCATGTAGGCGGACACTTCACCCATCAACCAATTGGAAACTTGTTTAGGATCGCCACCGAGTTTAACGGCTTCATCGAAGAAGTCAGACATCACGAGGGTTTGGGTTAAGACCATAGCATCATAGTCTGGTAAGTCGTATTCTTCAACGTAGCGTTTCCGACGTTCAGCTGGCATTTCTGGGATCGATTTTCTGATTTCGTCCAACCATTCTTCACTGACGGTAAATTCAGGAAGGTCAGGTTCTGGGAAGTAACGGTAGTCGGCTTCCCCTTCTTTCACCCGCATGAGGACAGTCTTTTGGTTGTCCTTGTCCCAACGGAGGGTGGATTGAACCACCCGGTCACCGCGGTTTAAGACTTGGGCTTGACGTTTTTCTTCGTAAGCTAAACCGCGACGGACGTTGGAGAAGGAGTTCAAGTTCTTAATTTCGGTCTTGGTCCCGAATTCTTCTTGGCCATAAGGGCGCAAGGAGATGTTGGCGTCACAACGCATGGACCCTTCTTCCATCTTCACGTCAGAAACATCGATAAACATCATGGTTTCGCGGATTTTTTCCAAGTAAGCATAGGCTTCTTCTGGTGAACGCATGTCCGCTTCAGAAACGATTTCCACTAGCGGAGTGCCTTGGCGGTTTAAGTCCACTAAGGTATCGCCTTCATCGTGGATACTCTTCCCAGCGTCTTCTTCTAAGTGGATCCGTTCAATGCGGATACGTTTAGTTTCCCCATTTTCAAGTTCAATATCCACATAACCATGTTCCCCTAAAGGACGGTCTAATTGGGTAATTTGGTAGGCCTTAGGGTTGTCAGGATAGAAATAGTTCTTGCGGTCAAAGCTTTGGACCGGGTTGACTTCACAGTTCAAAGCCAAAGCAGCCCGTAAGCCAAATTCAACCGCATGGTGGTTGGTTACTGGTAAAACCCCAGGGTAACCCCAGTCAATCACGTTAGTTTGGGTATTCGGATCGGCACCAAAACTGGTAGGTGTTGGGGAGAAAACTTTGGATTGGGTTTTTAATTCCACGTGGATCTCTAAGCCAATAACTGATTCATAATTCATGTAATAATCTCCCTTCTACTCTGGATGTTTAGTGTGGTGGTCGGTTGCTTGTTCGTAGGCATAAGCGGTCTTGTACAAGGTCGCTTCATCGAAGTAGTTACCAATTAATTGTAAACCGATTGGTAAGTCATCGCTGTCGAAACCACAAGGCACCGAAATACTTGGTAGGCCGGCCAAGTTCACAGGAACGGTCAAGAGGTCGGCTAAGTACATTTCGATTGGGTCATCGGATTTTTCACCGAATTTGAAGGCGGTCGAGGTGGTGACTGGACCAGCAACAACATCATATTTTTCAAAGAGTTCTTCAAATTCTTGACGGATCATGGTACGAACCTTACCGGCTTTCTTGAAGTAAGCGTCATAGTAACCGGAAGATAGGGAGAAGGTCCCTAACATAATCCGCATTTTGACTTCGTCACCGAAACCTTCTGAGCGGCTACGTACGTAGAGGTCTTCCAAGTCTTGGATATCGTCAGCGCGGTAGCCATAACGGACCCCGTCAAAACGTTGCAAGTTGGAAGACGCTTCTGAGGAAGCCACAATGTAGTAAACCGGAATCCCGTATTTTAAGAGTGGGAAGTGGACTTTTTCCACAATGGCTCCCATGGATTCAAGTTGGTCAATAGCTTTTTCGACCCGGTCTTGGACGTCGGCTTCGATCCCGTTGGTGAAGAATTCTTCAGGAACAGCGATCCGTAAGCCTTCGATACTGTCACCTAATTGGGCGGTGAAGTCAGGGACTTCAATGTCGGCTGTGGTGGAGTCACGGTGGTCGTGGCCAGCAATGGCGTTAAGGACCAAGGCGTTGTCTTCAACGGTTCTAGTCATTGGACCGATTTGGTCTAGGGAAGAACCAAAGGCAATTAAGCCCCAGCGTGATACCCGGCCGTAAGTTGGTTTCATCCCCACAATACCGTTATAGGCGGCTGGTTGGCGGATAGATCCACCAGTATCAGAACCTAGGGAAGCGACGACTTCACCAGAGGCTACAGCGGCAGCAGATCCACCGGAAGACCCACCTGGTACCCGGCTGGTATCCCAAGGGTTCTTACTTGGTCCAAAGTAGGAGGTTTCGGTAGAAGACCCCATAGCGAATTCGTCCAAGTTTAATTTACCAATAGTAATGGCGCCAGCGGCTTCTAAGGCTTCCACCACGGCGGATTGGTAAACTGGCACAAAACCTTCTAAAATGCGGGAAGAAGCGGTCGTTTCAATACCTTCAGTAATGATGTTGTCCTTAATCCCGATTGGAATCCCTTGTAGGGGGCGGTCGGTAGAATACCCTTTTTCATCACTCGCTTTTGCGGCTGCAAGAGCGCCTTCTTCATCTAGGGTAAGAAAGGCCTTGTAAGTTTCATCGAGTTCCTTAATACGGTCAATGGTAGCCTGTACCAATTCAACGGCAGTGATTTCTCCATCGACCAATTGTTGGTTTAAGCCTTTAATGCTTTCATCAAATCGACTCATATGGATTAATCCTCACTTTCATCAAAACTGGCTGGTACGACGATAAAGCCATCCCGTTTGGTTGGCGCATTTTTTAACATTAAGTCACGATCGGTACCTGCTTCAGGTTTATCATCGCGCATAATATTTTTTAGGTTAATACCGTGGGTCATAACTTCAACCCCTTCGGTATCCACTTCAGATAGTTGTTCAACCATATCGAGGATTTCAGTAAAGCGGTCGTTCATGGGACCTACCTCTTCGTCAGAAAAGGACAGTTTTGCAAGTTGTGCCACGTGTTTAAAGTCTTGTTCGCTGATAGACATAATGGCCTCCTTTTTTCTTTTTCAAAATATTTACTGTTCTATTTTAACATAAGTTCTTAGGGCATTTTGACTGACTTACTTATTCTTGTAAAAAAATCTCACAAATTCAGGTCTATACACCCTTTTCATCCGTCTACTGGTCTAGTACACCGTATATTGAAATTTACCTTGTCCAGATAGGCGGGTGATGTTGGCGGTCATCCGGCTAGGGCCTTCGACGGTCACCTGCATTTGTACGTCTTTAGGATAGATGGCGTCCAGACTGGCAATGACGTGTTGGACTAGGGCGATGTTTTCGGTATAACCGTCAAAGGGAGTATTGATATGGAAGTCAATCCCGTTTAGCTTGCCGTTATCGTACTGGCCAACGCCGACAATCCCGCTCAATTCAGGGAAGAAGGACTCAATTTCGCCACGGAAACGGCTGAATGAGGTGTTATCCTCCTCACGCGGCGCTTGGTCGACCCCGTAAACCACGTACTGACGATTGTATTCCTTCCACTTTCCTAGGCCGGCTCCTGGTTCAGCGATGGCTTCTGCCATATAAGACCCGCCCCCGAGACTGTTTTGCTTGTCATTATAGAAAAGGGCGATTTGAATCGGGGTTTGGCCATATTTGCCTTCTTGGCGGATGCGTTCAACAACGGTTTGGGCCATGGCCTTACCTTCCTGGAGGGCTTGGTCGCGGCTAATTTCCACCGTTTCTTCGCTATCCTTATTTTGGAAGCGATCTTCAGCATTCATAGCCAGTCCTAGGCTGATAACTTTCAAGTCATAGTCATCCCCATTTTCCTGCATTAAATTATATTCCAAGATGGAATTCAGATAACGGGGTTGGAATTGATTGCGGTCACTAGCAGCACTGGCTTCGGGGTTGAGCCCTTCAGGATTGTCCTCTGACTTGGGCTTGAGCCAGGAAGTGATCTTGTCTTTGGATAGGACCTGGCCTTCAGCCAAGGAATACTCATCGGTAGGATAGGCATTCTTCATTAATTCATAGAGACCACGTTCCATATTTTCCAGGTTAGCTTGGCTGGTCCGGCTGGATAAGGTGCCCCGGCTGTTACTCAAGGGATAGCTGCCATCTTTGATAGCGGCAGGGTAGTAAGCTTCGGTAAGGGTGTTCTTCTTACCACTTTCTTCCTCTTCACTACTTGATTCTTCCGTGGTTTGGGTTTGCCCAGCGGTTGATTTGGGTTGGGCGTCCCTCCCACAAGCTACTAACAGGCTCAGTGACGCTAAGCCAATCACGATCATATGTTGGATGCGTTTTTTCACGGTATGCTCTCCTTTATCACGATATCTGTAGAGTCCATACTATTCTAACACGAAATCAAGTGACTAGGCATCTTCTAGGTGACTCAACATCTCTTCTTCATCAAAAATTAAAATATCTAAGTCTTGGGCCTTGGTCAATTTACTGCCGGCATCCTCACCAGCCACGACCACATCGGTATTCTTGGAGACGGAACCGGTAACTTTCCCACCTTGACCTTCAATGAGTGCCTTGGCTTCTTGACGGCTATAGTGAGTCAGTTTACCGGTTAAGACCACAGTTTTGCCTTGCCAGAAGGAATCCACACTAGCCAGACTTTGCGGGCTAGCCCCTAGGTAGGTCATATTAACCCCTCGCTCACTCAGGCGGTTGACTAGGGCCGTCACCTCATCGTTAGCAAAGTATTCCTCCACACTGTCGGCGATGATTTCACCAATCCCGTCAATAGCAGAAATCGCCTCTCGTTCAGCGACCTGGATAGCTTCCATGGAGCCAAAGGTCATGGCAATATCGCGGGCTGCCTTAACGCCCACATGGCGGATCCCTAAGCCAAAGAGGAGCCGTTCTAAGGAATTCTCCCGGCTCTGGTCGATGGCTTGGAGGATGTTTTGAGCAGATTTTTCCTTGACCTTGTCTAGGGTCAGGAGGGTGGCTTCATCTAATTGATAGAGGTCACTAGGATCCTTGACATAACCCTTCTCGTACAATTGGGTAATTACTGCGGGGCCCACTCCGGTAATATCCATAGCGTTACGGGAAACAAAGTGGAAGAGTTTCTCCTTAGCCTGAGCCGGACAGGCGGGGTTGACACAGCGGAGGGCCACTTCATCTTCTAAGTGGACTAAGTCACTGTGACAGATGGGACAGGTTTGGGGTTCTGGATAGGGTTGACTATCAGCATCCCGGTCTTCCGTTACCACGCTGACCACTTCAGGGATAATATCCCCGGCCTTATGGATCATTACGGTGTCATGAAGGCGGATATCCTTGGCCTGGATCAGGTCCATATTATGGAGGGAAGCCCGTTGAACAGTCGATCCTGCCACCAGGACGGGATCCATGACGGCAGTAGGGGTGACTACCCCAGTCCGTCCCACTGTCCATTCAATATCCCGAATAGTGGTTTTCGCCTGTTCAGCTGGGAACTTATAGGCAATGGCCCAGCGTGGGGCCTTGACGGTGTAGCCTAATTCTTCCTGTTGGTCGAAGTCATTGACCTTGATCACAATCCCGTCAATATCATAGGCCAGGTCATGGCGAACCTGACTAACGTGTTCGACATAGTCCCAAATTTCTTCCTTACTGTGGGTCAACTTAAATTCCGGATTCACTCTGAGCCCCCACTGAGGATAGCTGGTCAATAGTTCAGATTGGCTGTTCACCCCAGCATCGGCGGGGAGGACACCGGTATAAAGGAAGACGTTAAGATTTCTCTTGGCGGTCACTTTGGGGTCTAATTGGCGGACCGAACCCGCTGCTGAGTTACGCGGATTAGCAAAGGTCGCCAGACCGGCTGCTTCTCGTTCCTCATTTAATTTAGCAAAGGAAGCCTTGGGCATATAAATTTCTCCCCGAACTTCCACATTTAAGGGTTCTTGTAAGCGGAGGGGAATGGAGGAGATGGTTTTAATGTTATTGGTAATATTTTCGCCTGTATTACCGTCGCCCCGGGTCGCTCCCCTGACCAAACGGCCGTCTTGGTAGAGAAGGGAGACAGACAGGCCGTCAATTTTCATCTCGCAGACAAACTCAGTGTCCTCTCCAAATTCCTTTTGGACCCCGTCTACCCAGGTCATTAATTCTTCCTGGCTAAAGACGTCGCCCAAGGACAGCATGGGATGGTCAAAGTGAACCTTGTCAAACTTTTCATTTAAGACATCCCCAACCCTTTGCGTGGGGGAGTCGCTTTGAATCAATTCAGGATGGCTGGCTTCCAGTTCTTCCAATTGACGGTAGGTCTTGTCATAGAGGTCATCACTGACACTGGGTTGGTCTAAGACATAATACTCATGGGCATAGTGGTTCAACTGGTCCACTAATTCTGTCATTCTTTCCTGGACCGCTTGGCTATTTTCCTGCGCTTGCTCTTCTTTTGTCACAGCGAAACCTCCTAATCTTCCTTACTAATGGGTGCAAAGGCCGCTAATAAACGCTTAATTCCCTGCCCCTTAAAGGCGATATCTAATTCTTGGTCATTGTCACTGCCGGTCACCTTGACCACAGTACCCACGCCCCATACTTTATGGCGGGCCTTATCGCCCACCTGCCATTCCACCGCTTCACTGCTCTTGGATGAGGATTGGCTGGGTTCCTTTGCAAAGATCGACCGTTTTTCTTGGGCTTTAGCAGCAGATTTTTCGACCCGATTTCTTCGATTATAGTAGGCGGGTCGGCTGGAAGAGAAGCTCCCCATTGAGAGCGGGCTATGGTCTTCCTTAGCTAAGAGTTCATCGTCAATTTCAGTAATAAAACGCGATTCTGGGTGACTCTTATGCTTACCGTAGAGCATGCGGGAGTAACTGTTGGTGAGATAGAGCTCCTCTTCTGCCCGGGTAATCCCCACATAGGCCAGACGGCGCTCTTCTTCTAATTCCTCATCGTCTTCGCTAGCCCGGGAAAGAGGGAAGATGCCCTCTTCCATTCCAATGATAAAGACGATTGGAAACTCCAAGCCCTTAGCGGCATGGAGGGTCATCAGGTTGACTTGTCCTGCTTCTTCATTGGACTCACTATCATCCAAGTCAGAAACTAGGGATAGGTCGGTAATAAAGGCTAAGAGGGCGTCATCACTAGCGTCCGCCCCAAGATCTAAGCCTAGTAAGGCCGCTTGACCCAGTCCAGCATCTAATTCTTCGGGGCTCAAGAGGGAAACTTCCCCTGCTTGGTCATCTTGACTGGAATCATCCATGATATTTATCGGTTCCACCGCATTCCCGGCTTGGTCAGTCTGGGTGATCTCTGCTAGGGCTTGACGTTGGTCGGCTTCCTTCTCCCAGCGTTCGTCAAAGGCCCGGGTCACGGAAAGGAATTCCTCGATATTTTCAATCCGGGCCGTCGCTTCCAAGGTCTTTTGGGCCTTGAGGTCAGCTAAGTAGCCCGACTTATCTAAGACCTCTTCGGTGAGGTCGGTAATAGTGAGGAATTCTCTTTGTTTTTGCAGCTTGGTCATCATGTCCGCAAATTTCTTGAGCGACTTGGCTCCTTTTCCTGAAATAGGCGCATAATCTACCTTTTGGGCGGCCTGTAAGAGGGTTAGACCGTGCTCACTAGCAAAGCGGCGTAACTTATCCAGGGTGCCTGGTCCGATCCCCCGCTTAGGCACGTTAATAATCCGGGTAAAGGAAAGGTTATCTTGGGGATTGGTCAAGAGGCGCAGGTATGCCAAGACGTCCTTAATTTCCTTACGGTCATAGAACTTGAGCCCGCCAACAATCCGGTAAGGGATATTGGCCTTGACCAGGGCTTCTTCCATGGTCCGAGACTGGGCATTGGTCCGGTAAAGGATAGCAATGTCCTTGTATTGGTAGTCCTTATCAGTGGTGGCTTGGCGGATCTTATCCAAGACATAGTGACTTTCATCTTGTTCGTTTTGGGCCCGGTAATAGTTAATCTTTCCACCGGCCTGGTTATCGGTCCAGAGCTTCTTAGCTTGGCGGTGGACATTGTTTTGAATCACTTCATTGGCCGCTTTGAGAATAGTCTTGGTGGACCGGTAGTTCTGTTCGAGGAGAATGACCTTGGCTTGGGGGTAGTCCTTTTCAAAGTTAAGGATATTCTCCATATTGGCTCCCCGCCAGCCGTAGATACTTTGGTCAGCGTCCCCAACCACACAGATATTCTTGAAGTAATCCGCTAAGAGCTTGACCAAGCGGTATTGGGCTTCATTAGTATCTTGATATTCATCCACGTGGATATAGTGGAATTTTTGTTGGTAATAAGAAAGAATCTCCGGTTGTTCCTTAAATAGGCGGACCGTCAACATAATCAAATCATCAAAATCCAAGGATTGGGCCGCTTGGAGGCCAGCTTGGTAGTCTTCATAGAGGTCAGCTACAATGTTTTCGATAAAGCCGGAGTACTCTTCCCGGTACTGTTTGGGGTCAAGTAAGTTATTTTTGGCATCAGAAATTTTACCTAAGATCATCTTAGGCTTAAATTGAGTGGTATCGAGATTGTGGTCTTTCATGATCCGCTTGATTAAACTTTGTTGTTCAGCCGGATCAGCAATGGTAAAGGACCGGGAGAGACCGATGGCTTCTGCTTCCCGGCGCAAAATCCGCACACACATGGAGTGGAAGGTACTTACCCACATGGTATCTGCGGCTTCACCGACCAGGTTTTTCACCCGTTCCTTCATTTCATTGGCCGCCTTATTGGTAAAGGTAATGGCCAAGATATTCCAAGGCCGGACCGCTTTTTCTTCTAATAAATAGGCCATGCGGTGGGTGAGGACTCGGGTTTTCCCCGATCCCGCCCCAGCCATAATTAAGAGGGGGCCTTCTGTATATTGGACTGCTGCTTTTTGTTGTGGATTGAGACCGTCGATTAATTGATTAATATGGGTCATACCAAACCTCCGTTCTGATATTCTTTAATAGTCTATCACTTCTATATCCCGCCATCAAACAGTTTCAATTTATCGAAAGTGTGTGATGAAACACTTTCTAACAGATTTCTTATAATTGAAAAAGAAGCTGAATTTTTTCAGCTTCCTTATTTCTATTTTTAATAATTAATTTGTTGCAGGATCAGTTTATTGATCCACATGCGGATATACTTATTGGCCTGGGGATAATCGCCGTCTTTGAGGGCCTGGATGAAGGGTGGGTAAATATTTTGCATGTCTTCTAACTCTGCTAAGAAGCGCTCTTCCCGTTTTTTGGCTTCATTGATATAGAGTTCATGCAGGTTTAAGACTGTATCCAGGGTCACCCGGCGGAAGTAAGCATTGGAATGATAAGAAACTAAGAGCTGGAAGAGCTTAGCCTCAGCATCATAATAGTCATTAATCTGGTCAATGGTCTTATCCCACTTTAAATGGTGGGCGATTTCGTCTAACTGCTTGGTATTTACCGTGATGCCCTTATTTTCCATTTGCTTAAAGAGGGCCGTCACCAAGAGCTCAATAAATTGGAGCCGTTCTACAATGGCCTTAGAATTAAGGGTATTCTTACAAACCACGGCCCCTTTATAGGGCTCAATTCGGACATATTTTTCCTTAGCTAGTTGGTCCAAGGCCTTGCGAATGGGGGTGCGCGACATATCCAATTGTTTAGCTAAATCATTTTCTTTTAAATGAGTTCCTGCTAACAACACGTTATTATCAATTTGTTCTTTCAAATAGCGATAAGCTTTCTCCTTATAACTCATAGACTTAGCCATTCTTGCTTCCTCCCTCGCAAACGTTAAATTTCCTTTTAATGATACCAAAAATTATTAGCTAAATATATTCCTTTTTTGGCTTAGGGATCAAATTGCATGAGACCGTAACTTTCAATTAAGTGGTTTAATTTGTCCGCATAGCCTGGATCTGTCGCATAACCAGCCTCAGCTAGGGCCTTGGTGGCCTGGCGGTAATGACGCGCTTGTCTGACACCTAGGTAGAGGTCGTGGTTCCAATCGGTGCCATTAACCATTAAATGGCCATGGTCAATCACCGCACTCTGCCAGTCAGGATAGACCTTAAAGTGATCAGTAATGGTTACCCAGCCGCCTGAACCATACTCCTGGGTCGACAGGGCTACACTGGGTTCCCCTGCACCCGCCTTACGCCCGAAAAGATTTCCATACTGGCTGGCCAACTGGCTCTTGCCAAAGTCCGATTCCAGAATGGCTTGGGCAATAACCACACTGGGGAGAACTTGGGATTGGGAATAATTCAGAGTAGCATAATTCCCAATTTGGTTGATGAAAGCAGCCTCTTGGTCACTCATTTCCTTATCCTTCCATTGGTAGGCAGAAAAATTAAAGTAAGGCAAGTAGTTATTGGCACAATAGGTCAGGCCAAGTAAAGAGAGAGCCACTAAGATGATCACAGCAACTTGCTGCCTTTTTTTCTTGGGCCAAAAGTACTTTTTAAGTTTTATCTTAGGACCTTTCTTTCTTTTACGCGCCACCGGGCCTCCCCTTTCACCTCTTAAGTCTTAATAGATGATCACTTCTACCAAAACTTATTGTTCTATCTTTAATTGTATCATTTTCCCCAGCCTAAGCCCATTAATTTCCCAAGAAGATAAAAATAGCTCAAAAAAGGAGGCTGAGATTTTTGCCCCAGTCTCCTTTTAGATTGTTTAATTTTATTAACTCGATTTATTTTGTAAATGGATTTGAGCAGTAGTGGTGCTTTGAATTTAGGCCTTAGCCATGACAAGCAAGCGATGTGAATTACCGGATAGTAGGCGATTAGCCGTACTATCCGTTTGAAGCTCGCTAGGTTCGGGAAGAAAAGTGTAGCAACGTTGCTGTCGCAACCTTGAACTATATCTCTAAGTCGCTTTGCTCCTAGAGCTATAGCTGCCCGAACCGATGCCATGGCTTTTCAAGGGCTAAAATTCAAAAGCAGAACGAATGCTCAAATCCATTTAGTAAATTTTCTTCGCTAATGCTCTTAAAATTTTCATTGCTCTTCCTTGAGGTATTCAATAATTTCGGCGCCACTCTCTTCAATGGACTTGTACTCAATGTCAATAACATGGGCGCCTAATTCTCGGTACAAGTCACTAGCCGTCACCAATTCATATTTTATCCGATCCAACTGGCTATACTTAGCATCTGATGTGAGTCCCAAATATTTCAAGCGGTTGGTTCGAATATTCATAATGTATTGGGGCGAAGCCATGAGTCCAAAGATTTTCTTAGGGTCAACTTGGTAGAGTTCTTCGGGATAGCGGACTTCTGGAATCAAGGGGTAGTTAGCCACCCGATAGCCCCGGTTGGCTAAATAGAGCGACAAAGGAGTCTTGGAAGACCGTGACACGCCCAGGATAACAATATCCGCTTGGGAGAAGGCCTTCTTGGGGTAGTTACCATCATCATACTTGATAGCAAATTCCACTGCTGACATCCGAGCCAGGTAGGCGTCATCCACCTTGCGTAAACCTCCAGCCTGTTCCTTAGGACTTAGACCAGTGGCTTGACCAATCCCCTGGATCAGCTCATGGAGGAAGTTAATATAGGTGAGTTGATGATCTTTTGCGTATTGGTGGGCAAAGCGGTCCAAGTCCTCATTAACAAAGGTGGCTGCCACAATGGCCCCTTCCGCCTTGGCATCACGAAGAATTTCACCTAATTCCTCCTGGGTTTTCACAAAGGGAAAGCGGCGTAAGTCGCTCTTCAAGTCGGGAGCGAATTGGGCTAAAGCCGCCCGGGTAACCTGTCGGGCCGTTTCACCGACAGCATCAGATATGATAAAAAATACTTGCTTGGTTTGTCTCATAAGTCCCCCTCATTCGCTAAGGTATTGACAAAAAATTCGACTAAATGGCTTTTGGTAATCTTACCAAGAACTTGGTAATCCTTACGGTTATTAACGACCGGTAAGGAGTCCACCTTATGGTCAACCAGGAGCTTACCCGCTTCCAGGACTAGGGTGTCTTTTTCCACCACCACAATATTGGGCATCCGGGTCATAATCAAGGCTACAGCAGGGGATTCTGTTTGGCTCTTAGTAGCCAAAGACCGCAATAAGTCTTTCCGAGAAACCAGCCCTTGCAGGTGTTGGTCCTCATCGGTCACATATAAAGAGCCGTTATCATAGAGAAACATGGTGGTAATGGCCTCGTAAACCGTAGTTTTGGCTGAAATATTAACCGGACTAGCCATGAGTTCCGCCACCTTAACCTCGCTCAGTTTCTGACCTAATAAGGGATCAAAACCTAGGCCGGTATAAAAGTAGCCCACTTTAGGGCGGGCATCCAAGATCCCGGTCATAGTCAGTAGGGCCAAGTCACTTCTAAGGGTGGATTTAGACAGGCCAAATTGCTTGGCAATGGCCTCTCCGCTGATGGGTTCTTGGTCTTTGACAATAGCAATGATTTGTTTTTGTCGGTCAGTGAATTGCATAGCTTACCTCTATTCTGCCAGTGAACTTGGCCCCTGATCCTATTTTTCTAGTGGTTTCCTTCTGCTTGCCGGATGGCGGACTGAGCGGCGGCTAATTGCGCCAGGGGCACCCGGTAAGGCGAACAGGATACATAGTCTAGCCCCACTTGGTCAAAGAACTGAATCGAGGCTGGATCGCCACCGAGTTCCCCACAGACCCCAATCTTGAACCCTGCTTTGGTCTGGCGGGCCTTGTCGACTGCGATTTTAACGAGGGCGCCCACCCCTTCTGGATCGATAGTTTGGAAGGGGTCTTCTTTTAGGGTACCGTCTTCTAGATACTGGTTAATAAATTTGCCCGCATCATCCCGTGAAAAGCCATAGGTCATTTGGGTCAGGTCATTGGTCCCAAAGCTGAAAAAGCCCGCCTCTTGAGCCAATTGGTCCGCAATGAAACAGGCTCTTGGAATCTCTATCATTGTACCAATTGTGTAGTCAATTGTCACATTTTCCTGGTCTAATAGTCGGTCAATGACCTGGCTGAGGCGCTTGCGCAAGGTATCTAACTCAGGCTCCACACTCACCAAAGGAATCATAATCTCTACTTGAGGATCCAGGCCTTCTTGTCTAGCGGCAATGGCCCCATAAATAATAGCTTCCACTTGACGGTCATAGAGCTCAGGATAGGTCATGGCTAAGCGGCAGCCCCGGTGGCCTAACATAGGGTTGACTTCAGCCAGTTGCACCATCCGGCTACGCAATTCTGCTTCACTGATGCCTTGGTCAGTCGCCACTTCAGCAACTTCCTGGTCACTCTTGGGCATAAATTCATGAAGAGGTGGGTCCAATAAACGGATTACCGCGGGAGCCTCTTGTGAGAGTTGGAAAATCCTGGTAAAGTCTTCCACCTGGTAGTCACGGATCTTCTCCAGGGCAGCCTGGCGTTGACCCTCATCAACTGAGAGAATAAAGCGGCGGATCTCCCGTAGACGCTCAGCCTTAAAGAACATGTGCTCGGTCCGGACTAGACCAATCCCATCCGCTCCAAAGCTGAAGCCGGTTTGAATATCTTCAGGGGTTTCAGCATTCATTCGTACCTTGAGACGGCTATATTTTCTGGCCCAGTCCATCATCTTTTGGTAGTTTTCGTCAGTGTTTGAGAGAGCGGTAGGAATTTCGCCCAGATAGAGTTTCCCCTGGCTACCGTCCACAGAGATGGTATCACCTTCCTGTAATTGGCCGCCTGGGTAGTGAACCACTTTGGCCGCTTCATCAATGGTCAAGTCGCTACAGCCACTGACACAGCATTTCCCCATGCCCCGGGCCACCACCGCGGCATGGGAGGTCATCCCCCCATGGGCAGTGACAATGGCTTCTGATGCAGACATGCCTTCAATGTCTTCTGGGGAGGTTTCATTGCGCATGAGGATGACTTTTTTACCCGCTGCTTGCCATTCTTTGGCCTTTTGGGCAGTAAAGACAATTTGTCCTGACCCGGCTCCCGGACTGGCTGCCAAACCGAGGCTTGAGAAGACCTCTGCTTGGGCGAGGGCTTGGGGATCAAAGGAAGGATGGAGCAATTGGTCAATCATCGATGGTTCAATCCGCAAAAGGGCCTCTTTTTCATCGATCAGGTCTTCTTCTACCATGTCGACGGCAATCTTAACAGCAGCCTTAGCCGTCCGTTTACCGTTCCGAGTTTGGAGGAAGTAAAGTTTACCTTTTTCAACAGTAAATTCAATGTCCTGCATGTCATGGTAGTAACCTTCCAATTGCTTAGCCAGGTCATGAATTTCTTGGTAAATTTCAGGCATGTCTGCCTTCAAGTCTTCAATGACCTCTGGTGTACGAATGCCGGCAACCACATCTTCCCCTTGAGCATTGACCAAGTATTCGCCGAAGAGCTTGCTTTCCCCGGTGGCGGGATTACGGGTGAAGAGAACCCCGGTCCCACTATCTTGGCCACTATTACCAAAGACCATTTCCTGAATATTGACCGCAGTTCCGAGATCATGTGGGATGTGATTCATCTCCCGGTAGACCCGAGCCCGGTGGTTGTTCCAGGACTTAAAGACCGCTTTAACAGCTTCATAGATCTGGGTCTTAACATCTTGGGGGAAGTCAAAGCCTAGTTGGTCTTGGTAAACCTTTTTGTAGGCGGTCACTAATGCTTTCAAGTGGCCTACCTTTAATTCATAGTCAAAGCGAACTTGGGCCTTAGTTTTTTCTTGGGCCAAGTGCTCCTCAAAAAATTGACTGTCCAAGCCGTAGACCACATTGCCATACATTTGCAAGAGACGGCGGTAGCAGTCATAGGCGAAGCGCTCATCTTGGGTGATTTGGGCCAGGCTTTCCACATTGCGGTCATTCAGGCCCACATTGAGAATGGTATCCATCATCCCTGGCATGGATTCTCTGGCCCCGGACCGTACCGACACCAAGAGTAAGTTCTCAGGATCATTAAAGGCTTTATTAGTAACACTTTCCAGGTCAGCTAGCGCTTGGTCAATAGCCGCTATGACTGGATCACTTAATTCTTCACTGTCTTCCTGGGCTAAGTAATCTAGGCAGGCCTCAGTGGTCAGGGTAAATCCCTTAGGAACAGGAAAACCCAGCCGGGTCATTTCCGCCAGGTTGGCCCCCTTACCTCCCAAGAGATCACGCATCTTGGCAGACCCCTGGTTAAAAGCATAAATCACTTGTTTCATTGGACTTCCTCCTTTATAAGACGGCTTATTAGAATATTTAAAGTGTACTATTAGATTATATAGTGCATCATATATGAATAGCAAGCGCTTTCTTATTAAGAAATCCTTAATTTGGGGTCTGAAAACATGGTTATTCTATCTTTGTTGTTGAGCTGTTATTAAAAATTTTATTTTGACAAATAGCTTTGAGCAGGAGTGGCGCTTTGAATTGGTCATTAGCCATGAACGAGCAAGCGAAGCGAATTATGTCTCGTAGGCGTCAGCCGTACGAGACATTTGAGTCTCGCTAGGTGAGAGACCTTGTGCTCGAGCCGGTGCCATGGCTTTTCAATGACCAAATTCAAAAGCAGAACGCATGCTCATCAAGGCTTTTTATAAAAAAATAAAACCCTTAGTCACTATGACACTTGTCAGAGCGGCTAAGGGTTTATGCTAGGTCTTTATTGTTTAAGGAAGGGTTTAAGCTCCCAGGTAGGCTTTTTGGACCACTTCAGAAGATAGGAGTTCTTTTCCGGTTCCGGAAGCGGTAATTTTACCCACTTCGAGGACGTGGGCGTGGTCAGAGATTTCTAAGGCCGCCTTAGCGTTCTGTTCGATCAGTAAGACGGTGGTATTCAACTCACTATTAATGGTTTGAATAATTTCAAAAATTTGTTGGATGTAAATCGGCGCTAGACCCATGGAGGGTTCATCTAAGAGCAAGAGCTTGGGACGCGCCATGAGGGCCCGAGCCATAGCCAGCATTTGTTGCTCCCCACCGGATAAAGTTGCCGCGTCCTGGTTGAAACGTTCCTTAAGAATTGGAAAATAATCAAAATAACGTTCCATATCGCTGGCTAAGTTATCCCGGTCCTTACGGGTATAGGCTCCCATCAGTAGATTTTCCTTAACGGACATACCGCTAAAGACATGGCGGCCTTCAGGAACTTGGGAGACCCCAGCTTGGACAATTTGGGCACAGGACTTGGTTTGTAAGGGTTCATGGTTGTAGAGAATTTCCCCTTGGCTGGGTTTCAAGAGTCCAGAAATCGTCTTTAAAATAGTCGACTTTCCAGCCCCATTGGCCCCGATCAGAGAAACAATTTCCCCTTCATTAACGGTAAAGGAAATGCCCTTGATAGCTTGGATCATCCCATAGGCAACCTTGATATTTTTGATTTCTAACATGAACTAGGCACCTCCTAGGTAGGCTTCGATAACTTTCGGATTGCTTTGAATTTCGCTTGGTGTCCCTTCAGCGATCACTTTCCCATATTCCAAAACATAGATCCGTTCACAAATATCCATCACCAAAGACATGTCGTGTTCGATAAGAACAACAGAAATTCCAAATTCTTTTTGAATCTTACGGATGGTTTGTTTCAAGTCTGTGGTTTCATTAGGGTTCATCCCTGCGGCTGGTTCATCTAAGAAAAGGATCTTGGGTTCAGTCGCCAAGGCCCGAACGATTTCCAAAGCCCGTTGCTGCCCATAAGGGAGGTTCTTGGCTTTTTCATTGGCGTAGCCTTCCAGACCAAAGATGGCTAATAATTCCATTCCTTTGGCATAGAGGGCATCACGGTTTTGATAGTACTTAGGCGTTCTCAAAAGACTGTGCCAGACCCCTACCCCGCGTTTGTTGTGCATGGCAATGAGGACATTGTCCAAGACCGAACGGTTGGCGAAGAGACGAATATTTTGGAAGGTCCGGGCCACCCCCATTTCATTAATCTTATCTGGGCGTTGACCAGCTAGGGACTGACTACCTTGGTCGGTTTCTAAGTCAATCGACCCAGAAGTCGGTGCATAAACCCCAGTAATCAAGTTAAATAGGGTGGTTTTTCCGGCCCCATTAGGACCAATCAAACCGATCAATTCATCCGCTTCCACAAGGATACTGACATCGGAAACGGCGGTTAGGCCCCCAAAGGACTTGCTGAGATGGCTTAAGCTTAAGATACTCATACTATTGGTCCTCACTTTCTTCTTTGGCTACGGCTTGTGATTGCCCTCGTTTGCGGTTAAAGAGCTTGGAGAATTGGAATTCATATTCACCCATTAACCCCGATGGCTTGAAGATCATGATTAAGATCAAAGCGGCGGCATAGAGAATGGGACGAACTTGACCAAAAGGCGCTAGGAAGGTATTCAATAGCCCCAATAAGATGGAAGCCACGAAGCTCCCGGAAATGGACCCAATCCCACCAAATACTACGATAACTAAGATATCGATGGATTTTTGGAAGGTAAACTGACTAGGGTTAATCACCCCAAAGTAAGAAGCATAGAGGGTCCCAGCAATACTTGCGGTCACCGCTCCGATGACAAAGGCCAGGGTCTTATAGGTGGTCGTGTGGATCCCCACTGATTCCGCTGCAATTTCATCTTCCCGCACAGCAATGGTGGCCCGACCGGGACTGGAATAAATGTAGTTAACCACTAGTAGGGTAGTAATCACCACAAAAACATACATGGTAATCCAGGTCACGTGACGGGGAACACCAGAAATCCCGGCGGCCCCATTGGTAATCTCTAAGTTCATAATGGTAATCCGGATAATTTCAGAAACCCCTAGCGTAGCAATGGCCAAGTAGTCGCCCCGTAAACGCAGGGTAGGAATCCCTACGATTAAGGCCACGACTGCAGTCACTACCATACCAGCTAGTAAACCGGCTAAGAAGCCGGCTTGGCCAGGGATCTCTTGGGAAACGATGGCTCCCACATAGGCCCCGATTGCCATAAAACCAGCATGCCCTAGGGAGAACTGGCCAGCGTAACCAACCACTAAGTTGAGCCCCACAGAAAGAATAATATTAATAGCAATATTCATAATAATGTTTTGGGTGTAGGCCGAAACTAAACCAGCAATGTAAGACGCTGCCATTAAGACAAAGCCAAGCACGATGACACCAATCCAAGCTAAAGTAGTCTTGGTGAAAAACTGATTGAACCAAGAAGTTTTGTTTTCTTTCATCTTTGCCACCTACACTTTCTCTACTTGCGGTTTACCGAGCAAGCCGGTTGGTTTGACCAGTAAAATAATAATCAAAATAATATAAACTGCGGCGTCTTTCCAGGTGGAGAGACCGATCATGGAGACGAAGGTTTCTACAATACCAATGATTAAGCCGCCTAGAACGGCACCAGGAATGGATCCGATTCCCCCAACAACAGCTGCAACAAAGGTCTTAGTCCCAATATTGACACCCATTAGTGGTGAAATGGAATTATAGTAAATCCCTACTAACACCCCTGCTGCACCTGCTAAGGCTGAACCAATTAAGAAGGTAAAGGAAATAATAGTGTTAGCATTAATCCCCATCAATTGAGCAGCATCTGGGTCGACCGAAACCGCCCGCATGGCTTGGCCTAACTTGGTCTTTTGTACGATCACTTGTAAAGCAATCATTAAAACAATAGTTACCGCTAAGATCAGAATTTGTTGGGAGTTAATGGTAAAGGCCCCCAATTGTAGGGACCAGTCAGGCAGATCTGCTGGAAAAGCTCGTACTTCAGGCCCTCTGAGAAAGATCATCACATTTTGTAGGAGCATGGATACCCCAATTGCCGTTATCAAAGCGGCAATCCGGGTTGCCCCACGCAAGGGTTTATAAGCCACCCGCTCAATAATAACCCCTAATACAGCAGTAAATAACATGGCTAAAATTAAAGCCGGGAAAACACCCATTCCGACATTAGTAATCAAGGTGAAACCGACAAAGGCCCCCACCATATAAATATCCCCATGGGCAAAGTTAATCAAACCAATAATCCCATAAACCATGGTATAACCCAAGGCCATCAAGGCATAGATGCTTCCTAGCGCCACGCCATTGATTAATTGTTGAATGACATTATTCACACTTCTCACTCCATCCTATTTCAATAATTTTTAGACCTAGATATAAAAATTTCGCTTTAAAGCCCTTACATCCTATTAACAAACAGTAAGCAGAGTCATCCCTTGGACAACTCTGCTTGCTTTAATTTTTAAATATTAAACTTTTTCACTATTTAACCGCTTCGATGGCTTGAGAACCAACCACTTGGCCGTCTTTTACCTCTTGGATAAAGACAGTCTTAGACGGATTGTGTTTTTCATCCATGGAGAAGTTCCCAGTGACTCCAGTAAAGTCCTTGGTTTCAGCCAAAGCTTTTTGGACCGCTTCACCGTCCGTAGTGCCTGCACGTTCGATCGCGTCAAAGGCCAGGTTAGCTGCATCATAAGCTAGGGCTGAGAACATATCTGGTTCCGATTGGTAGGTTTCCCGATACTTAGCTAAGAAATCTTTGACTTCTTGAGGAGAGTCTTCGTTTTCAACGAAGTGGGCCGCATAGTAAATGTTATCCCAGTTTTCTTCCCCCGCTAAGTTAATAATTTCCTTATTCCCAAAGCCGTCTGGACCAAGAATTGGCAGGTCAATGCCCATTTCGCGCGCTTGTTTAATAATTGGACCAGCTTCTTCATAATAACCAGCAACGAAGATCACTTGGGCATCTGAATTCTTAATATTGCTCAAAATACTGTTAAAGTCAGATTCCTTAGCCACATAGGATTCTTCCCGAACCACTTCACCATCAAAGTGCTTGTGGAATTCGTCAGATAGGTTTTGACCGTAGTCAGAAGAATTATCCTTGATGATCGCTGCCTTAGTATAGCCTTCCTTGTTAGAGAATTCCGCTAAGGAGCCCCCTTGCAAGGAATCTTGGAAGCAAATTCTAAAGATATAATCCAAGACATTGCCCTCTTGGTCAAGGGTAATATTATCAGCAGTGGCAGTTGCTGAAATCAAAGGGGTCTTGGCCCGGGTTACCGTTGAAATCGTCGCTTCAGTATTATTGGTGGTAGAAGGTCCAATAATTACTGCCGCGTTTTCATCAACGAGTTTTTCCGCACCAGAAACCGCTTCTTCAGTCGTGGACTTATTATCATATTCTAAGTAGTTGATCTTCTTATCGAGAAGGCCGCCAGCTTGATTTTTTTCATCTACGGCGAGCTTGATCGCATTGTTCTGTACAACACCATAAGCAGAAACATTGCCCGATAACTCCCAGTTCCCCCCAATACGAATTTCATCTGCATTTTCAGCGGATTGATTAGTCGTTTCAGTCAAGGAACCCGAACCGCAGCCGGCTAAGGCCATGACACTCCCCAATGTCACAAAGGCTTTCAACCATTTCTTATTCATGCTAACTCCTCCTCATTAAAATTTGACAAAAGAATAAGTATTCAATTGCTGATACTCAATATTCTAAAATAGTCTGACAATTCTGTCAAACACTTTTTAGCTTTTTTGAAATTATTTATCAAACTTTGGCGAGGACCAATAAACTTAGCTATATAATAAAGACTCTTTATGTTTAATTTTCAATGAACAAAGTCTAATTTAAAAATTCTTGGATTAAAAGAATTATTTAACCACTTCAGTATCGACCACTTGGCCACCTTGAAGTTCTTGGACAAAGACTTCTTTGACTGGGTTATGATCTTTATCAAAGGAGAATTTACCAGTCACCCCTTGGAAGTCCTTGGTTTCAGCTAAGGCTTTTTGAACCGCTTCGCTATCTGTTGAACCTGCTTTTTCCATGGCTTGGGCGATTAAGTTGGTTGCATCATAAGCTAAAGCAGCAAAGTGGTCAGGTGAAGTCCCGTAAGCATCTTCATATTTCTTGATGAATTCTTTGACGTTTTCAGGTGAATCTTCATTATGGGAGAAGTGGGTCACGAAGAAGACATCATGGGCATTTTCCGGACCAGCTAAATCGATGAGTTTTTGGTTACCAAAGCCATCAGGTCCTAAGACTGCTGCATTCACACCCATTTCCCGTAATTGTTTGATGATTAATCCACCTTCTTGGTAGTAACCAGCGATAAAGACGACATCAGGTGAATTTTGTTTTAAGTTGGTTAAGAGGGCCTTAAAGTCAGTATCCCCACTGGTGTAGGACTCTTCACCAACCACTTGACCGCCATGCTCTTCAAAGGAAGCCTTGAAGTCATTAGCCACGTTTTGACCATAGTCAGAGGAGTTATCTTTTAGGACAGCAACCTTCTTCCAACCCTTTTGAGCGGCATACTTCCCTAATTCCTTACTTTGGTAAGCATCTTCGAAACAAGTTCTAAAGACGTAGTCGTAGAGGTTACCGCTATCATCGAGGGTCAAGCCATTCCCAGTGGCTGCAGGCGCTACCATCGGCACCTTAAATTGTTGGGCCACTGGAATTTGTGCTTCACAGTTTCCTGTAGTGTCTGAACCTACCAGAACATTAACGCCTTCTTGTTCCACTAAGCGGGTGGCTTGGGAAGTGGATTCAGCATTGTCTGACTTGTTATCGGCACTGACATATTCCACCTTCTTGCCTAAGACCCCGCCATTATCGTTGAGGTTTTTAACGGCCACTTTCACCCCATTGTCGTGAGGTGTTCCGTAGGCAGAATATTGACCAGATAAGGACCAGTTCCCACCAATCTTCACCACATCACTGTTAGCAGAATCATTCTTAGCGGTCTCGGTCATCGATCCACAAGCCCCTAGCATTAAAGCAGTTCCAAATAAGGCGGCTAATTTCTTCATTTTTTTCTTCATCTTTAAAACCCTTTCTCAAGTATTGCTCACGGCAATTTCCTTAGAATCATCAAACGCTGATTTGTTGGCCAACAGAGAAGCGTTACATAACAATTATTTCAAGTCAGCAGCCATAGAAAAAGCCACCCATCTTAGAATGAATGGGTGGCTTTATTGTTTATCCAAGTCCCATTCATTTTAACAAGCACGAATAGGACTTAGTCTGTTTTTTATTGAAACAGCGTTAAGCCCTGGTATTAATAATAATAATAATTGCTTGATGGGAGCTAAACATGGATAAACTTCCTTTCGAAATAATCTTGAACTTATTCTAGCAGGGCTTTCCATAGAAAGCAAGCCCTTTTGTGATAATTGTCTGAATTTTTGAAATATTGGCTAATTAAAAGATATAAAGAATATTTAAACGGACTTTGGCAAGCGCGCTAAAGGTCCCTCAATAAATAGGGTCGGGCTTTCTTTTTGCGATTAATATTGAGGAATTAAAAAAGAGCCTGGGACAAAGGTCCCAGGCTCCTTTTAAAACACGTACTATCTATTCAAAACGTGCTCCAAAAGTCAGCCCTGACGTCCACTTCATACAGGGTGTGAGACTAGGCATTTAGACTTGGATGATTGGAGCAAGTCAGAATAAAAGCGAAGTATTCGCTTGTTTCTGACTTGGGAAATCACTCCAAGTCTGCCAAGTCGAACCCAACTACGAACTATGTGCGATAGTTTTGCAACTATCTACCATAGTTCGCTCCAGTTGCTATAGCTGTTCGAAGCGCAAGCGAGTTACAGATATAGTATGCGAAGCGGTTCAGGGCTCTTTTGACTTTTGTCACACTCTCTTAATTTCACTTGGAAATCTAGGGTTCAATTGGCGTGGTGTCAACAATTTCGCCGTGGTCTACCTTTTGAACATAGGCGGTCTTAATCGGATTATGTTGGTCGTTGATGGTGAAGTTCCCGGTAATCCCTGAGAAGTCCTTGGTTTCTGCTAGGGCTTGGTTGACGGCCTTGCTATCTACCGATTGGGCCCGTTCAATGGCGTCAAAGGCTAAACGCGCCCCATCATAGGCCAAAGCAGCAAACATATCGGGCGCATGACCAAATTTTTCCTGGTAGGCCTCCATAAATTTCTTCAGTTCTGGACTAGGATCATTGGTGGTGTAGTGGGCTGTGTAATAGACATTAGTCATATTTTGCTTACCAGCCAGATCAATAATCTCTTGGTTACCAAAGCCATCCGGCCCTAGAATAGCCGCCTGAACCCCTTGCTCCCTAGCTTGTTTAATCAAGGGCCCAGCTTCTTCATAGTAACCAGCCACAAAAATCACATCTGGTTCCTGCGCTTTCAAGCGAGTTACCAGGGAGTTGAAGTCGGTATCCTTAGCATTATAAGCTAATTCATCGACAACCTCACCTTGGAAATACTTCTTAAATTCATTGGTCAAGTTTTGCCCATAGTCGGTCGAATTGTCCCGGATTAAAACGGCTTTCTTAAACTGGTTATCATTAGAAAACTTAGCCAAGGCTTGCCCTTGGAAGGCGTCTTGGAAGCAAACCCGGAAAACATTGTTTAAAACCTTGCCAGAACTATCAGTAGTCAAGCTGTCGCCGGTTGCCATAGGTGCGATCACAGGCAAGGAGGAGGCGCTTGAAATCTGCGCTTCCATTAATCCGGTGGTGGCTGGGCCAATGATTAAGGCCGCTTGGTCATTAGAGATTAACCGCGAAGTATTGGCCGTGGTTTCTTCACTAGTAGACTTATTGTCCAAAGACACGTATTCCACTTGTTTGCCAAGTATTCCGCCCGCCTGGTTGACCTGGTCGACGGCTAATTCCACCCCTTCATTTCCTGGACTACCATAGCCTGCTGTGGCACCGGAGAGTTCCCAGTTACCGCCAATCTTAATCACATCTGCTTGGTTATTAGCCTTTTCCTGAGTTTGGGTTAAAGACCCGCAAGCAGTCATCATTAAGCAGGAGACGGCCAGGGCCAACCCCTTTAAATTGCGCTTGATCTTCATAGCTCATCCTCCTTTTCTCTAATAATTAATTATTAAATATCAGACAATTCTGTCTTTAATTTATTTTTTATTGTATTTTATTTACCTATCCCTGTCAATAATATTTTATAGGTTGCAATTTAAACAAAAAAGAGCTGAGACAAAAATCTCAGCTCATAACATGTGACTGTCACACTCTATTCAAACGTGTTCCGGGTGCAGATCGATCTCCACTTCACTAAAGTGCAAGAAATTCTTTTCAAGAATTTTTGCTCTTTAGCTCCAGTTGCTATAGCTGTTCGAAGCGAAGCGAGTTACAGATATAGTATGCGTAGCTCTATCGATCTTTGGTGCACCCGTCACACTTTCCTCTTCTATTCTACTCCTTTGAGTGCTTCTACCATGTCGACGTGTTTGAGTTTGATATGCATGATTCCCATAACTATCAGGGTGAAGAGATAGGTTAGGGCAATGGAATAGAGGTAGGAGGTCCAGTGGATGGTGTGTGGGAAGATTAAGTTATCTACTTCCACGGTTTTTAGGATATAACCCGTCAGACCATAGCCCATCAAGAGACCAAAGAGAATGCCTGCTGTGGTGAGCAGGAGGGTTTCCCTAAAGATATACATGGTCACTTCGCCGGGATAGGCCCCGAGGACCTTGATGGTGGATAGCTCTCGAATCCGCTCCGACACATTGATATTAGTTAAGCTATAGAGCACTATGAAGGCTAGGAGTGCAGCAGCAATAATAAGAATTAAAGTCACCACATTCAAGCTTTCAATGGTGTCATTAAAGGCATCACGGAGGCTTTGACTAGCGTAAGCAGCCAGGATATGGTCGGTATTTTGTAAGTCTTCCAAGACCTGCCCTTGGCTGGCTGACTGACTTAATTGGATTTGCCCCATATTAGGCGCCGGTAAATCCTTGGCAATCAGATTCTTATAGGTGTTCTCATTGATAAAGCAATCATGGAAGATATAGGACTCCACAATCCCTCCAACCGGCAGACTAATCGTTTGCCCGGATTCATTGGCTAATTCAATACTGTCTCCTTCAGAAAGGTCTAGCAAGCGGGCTAATTTTTGACTAATTAAAGCTTCGTTATCCTTTAAATCGTAGGATTTCGATGGGTCATCGACAGCATTAAAGGCGTAAAAGTCATGGTAAGGACTATCGTTATTAAAGACCCGGAGGCGAACGGTTTGGGTATTGATGTTCGGATCAGTGGTTTCCAGGTTCGTGGTATAGGAATGGAGGACTTGGTCGACGCCATCAGTTGCTTCCACCGCTTCCCGGACAGCTTGGTTGTCTTCCGCATTTAAATCATTAGCGTATTGAGCCACCACATCATAGGATTCAATTACGGTATATTGGCGGTCAGCTAGACCAGAAATGGAGTCAGAAATCCCAAAACCAGTCAAGACCAAGGCGGTACTCCCGGCCACCCCAATCACCGTCATCAAGTTCCGTCCCTTATAACGGAAGAGGTTACGGAGGGTAATCTTCATCGAGAAGTTGAGATGACCCCAGAACCAGCGCCATTTCTCTAAGAGGATGTGCTCCCCTTGCTTAGGTGGTTTGGGCCGCATCAATTGGGCGGCATTCTCTTGGAGTAAGTGGCTGGTAGTGAAAATCGCCGGTCCCACCGTGGTTAGGAGGGCAATCCCCAAAGCCAGGAAGATATCCTTGAGGTAGAAACCATATTGGATGTCTGGCAGGGTGTACATCATCCGGTAAGCATTGTAGATAATGTTAGGGAAGAGAAAGTTCCCAATCCCTACCCCAATCACTGTTCCTAAGAGGCTGGCTAGGCTGGCATAGAGAAGAAACTGCATAGCAATATCGCCTGACCCATAGCCAATCGCCTTCATGGTCCCCACTTGTGAGCGTTGCTCGTCCACCATCCTTGACATGGAGGTGTAGGAAACGAGAGCTGCCACTAAGAAGAAGATCCAAGGAAAGACTTGGGCGATGGCAGAAATCCGTTCGGCATTATCCCCATATTCACTAATCCCAGATAAGGCGCTCCGGTCGTTGACCAGGTAAGTCGGCGCTTGAAGTTCTTCTAGCTGTTTGGCTTGTTCGTCTAAGTCTTTGTTTTTTTGGCCGAGCTCTTCCTTAGCTGATTCCATTTGCTCTTGGCCTTTTGAAAGCTTATCCTTTTCCTGGTTGAGCCGGTCTTGGTTGGCTTGGAATTGGCCAGCAACTTGGCCTAAACCAGCATCCTCCAGGCTCATTCCCGCAGGCAGTTGACTCTTGACCCCTTGGACTTCTTGGTCCAAACGCCCTTGGGCTTGGTCTAAAGCCGACTTAGACTGGTCAAGTTCATTCTTTTTCGTGTTTAAGTCATCCTGGGCCTGATTAAGCTGGTCTCGGCCCTGGTCAATGGCTTCTTGCCCATCACTTTTTGCTTGTTCCAGTAGACTTGCAGGCCGGTCTTCAACCGCTGCTTCAACCTCAGCTTTTTTATCAGCAACCAGATGGTCGTAGTCCTCACTATAAGCCTGATAGGGACGGGCTTTAGGGATGCGGATAGAAATGGCTGAGTCGTATTCACCTTCAAAGGCATCCGGACTCACCACCGCAAAGGCATCCAAAGCGCCGTCTCCAATGCTAGTTTGTCCCCGGATTAACTTATCAATATACATGGGAGAATCGACAAAGCCAACCACCGTGAAGCTATCCTGCTTAAGGTGAGGGGCCTTGTCATCATCAGACTTACCCACTTGGTTGAAAGTGATGGTATCCCCAATACCAATGTCGACCTGGTTTTCAGCGACCAACATATGGTCAAGGGCGATCTCTTGGTCATTTTCAGGCAAGCGGCCTTCCTTCACCTTGAAATGGTTAACTTCTGCGTCTAAGGCATTGAAATTTGGGAAGATCCGATAAAGCAGTTCCGAGTCTTGGGACTGACGGTCGACCGTCTTATAAGACAAGCTATCGATCCCATCCACCCTTTCCAAAGCTTCCTTATCTTCTGGACGGATCCCCCAGGTGGATTGGAGGGAAAGGTCTTCTAAGTAATAATCGTCATAATATTGGCTGGAAGTGTTTAACATATTTGGCGCTGCGGCCCGGATTCCCACAAAGAAACCCGTCCCCAATAGAATAATGCCAAAGAGGGCTAGGAAGCGTGCCCAGGAATTTCTAATCTCCCGCCAAGCGTTCTTCCATAAAGCTGTTTTCTTCATGCCTACCACTCAATCTCTTCTACTTGCTTAGGGTCGTCCTGGGTGACATTGGATTCGACTTGACCGTTCTTAATCCGGATTACCCGGTCAGCCATGGCGGCAATGTTTTGGTTGTGGGTAATGACCACGACAGTCGTCCCATTTTCCACCGACTGTTTTTGTAGGAGCTTGAGCACTTGTTGGCCGGTATCATTATCCAAGGCCCCAGTCGGCTCATCACAGAGGAGAAGTTTAGGGTTTTTAGCAATGGCCCGGGCAATGGACACCCGTTGCTGCTCCCCACCAGAGAGCTGGGCAGGGAAGTTGTTTTCCCGGTCGGCCAAGTTGACTTCCTTTAGGACCTCACTAGCGGTAAAGGACTGGTCAGCGATCTGCTCAGCCATTTCTACATTTTCCTTAGCGGTCAGGTTGGGAATGAGATTATAAAATTGAAAAACAAAACCCACATTATCGCGGCGATAAGCGGTGAGTTCACGTTCATTAAAGTTGGCAATATTTTTACCAGCCACCCAGATGTCACCACTGGTTGCCTGGTCCATGCCACCTAAAATATTTAAAACGGTTGACTTTCCGGCCCCTGAAGGTCCTAGAATGACCACAAATTCGCCTTCTTCAATAGTGAAGGAAACATTGTCGTTAGCAAGGACTTGGCTATTGCCTTGGCCATAGCTCTTGCAAACGTCTTTTAGTTCAATATAAGACAAGTTGACCACCCTTTTTATGAAAAATACTTCTTAGTTAATATAATTATACTAATTTCTCATGAAAGAAACAAAAAAGCAACCGATATCGTTTGCTGAAAATAGCCTCCCTATCGAGAATATGATAGAGTAAAACTAAATCAATCGAATAAAGAAGAGGAGATTTTTACATGCCCAACTTAGAAAATGTCCGCCTCATTGCTATCGATATGGATAAGACCCTGATTACCGATAGTGGCGAACTTCCCGATCGCTTCGAAAGCCTGGTAAAAGAGCTTAGCCAAGTCGATGTCTTGGTCGCTATTGCTAGCGGCCGACCCAACTATACCTTAAAAGCCATGTTCCCCCACTTAGAAGACCAAATCGCTTTTATCTCCGATAACGGCGGTTATGTCAGCTACCAAGGTCAAGCCCTTTACCAAGAATTAATTGACCCCAAGGACTACCAAGCCATGGTCCGCTTTGCCCAATCCATTCCCGATAATGTTGGGGTCCTATGTGGCTTAGACGGGGCCTATGTCGCTAAGGAAGCCAAGCTTTATGATCAAGCCTTGCGCTATTACTACTACCAGCTCAATTATGTGGATGACTTGACCCAGCAAGACCTTCCAGCCAATAAATTCACCATTTACCTACCTCATAACAATAGTAAGGCCCAGCATGACCAAGCCTACGCCCCCAAATTTGGGGATGACTTCTCCGTTGCCGTATCGGGCTTGGACTGGATTGACATCACGGCTCTTGGCGTTGACAAGGGCCAAGGTATTAGCCACTTAGGCCAGGCAGAAGGAATTTCTCCCCAAGAAATGCTAGCTATCGGTGATAATTATAACGATATCCCCATGCTGGAAGTTGCCCAATACAGCTATGCCGTTGCCAACGCCCATGACGATATTAAGGCGGTTGCCAAATACCTGGCCCCCTCTAACAATGACCATGGCGTTATTCAAGTCATGGATCAAGTCCTCCAAGCTAAACAAGCTTAAACATAAGAAAAATGCCCAGCTTATTCTCGAAGAGTCAGCAATCAGTGAAGGATTCATCCAACTGTTTGGCTAGACCCGGTCTTACAGAATAAATTTGGGCATTTTTTCTTTTAATCTTCGGCTAATTTGGCAAAAATCATCTTACCCGCATTGGTTTGAATGGCACTAGTCACTTCGACTTCAACTTCTTCATCCATATGCAGACGTCCTTCTTCCACCACAATCATGGTCCCATCATCCAAGTAACCGACACCTTGTTGGCGTTCGGTCCCTTTTTTAATGATATGAACTTGCATGCGGTCACCAGGAATCACCACGGTCTTCATGGCATTGGCTAACTCGTTCAAATTAAGAACCTTAATTTGATGGAAATGGCTGACCTTATTGAGATTATAGTCGTTGGTCACGACCACCCCATTGACTTCCTTAGCCAGTAGCAGCAA
This sequence comes from Aerococcus urinae, assembly GCF_001543175.1. Taxonomy (NCBI): domain Bacteria; kingdom Bacillati; phylum Bacillota; class Bacilli; order Lactobacillales; family Aerococcaceae; genus Aerococcus; species Aerococcus urinae. The sequence goes on along the minus strand of NZ_CP014161.1, from coordinate 38,191 downwards.
CTTCAAATCCACTTCTTCCTCTTCTTCAAAGTCGCCCGCATAAAATTCAACCGGTAAGTCGTCTAGGGCTTGGATCGCATTTAAAATATCTAACCCCCGCCGTCCCCGGACCCGCTTAGAGGCATCGGAGGAATCGGCAATGTATTGGAGTTCCTTGAGGACAAAGTTGGGCACTAAAATCGTCCCTTCGATAATCCCCGTCTTTAAGACATCCAGAATCCGACCATCAATAATGACACTGGTATCCAATATCTTATAGGGCTTGAAGTTTTCCCAAGCTGCGCTCTCTTGCCCCGACTCCTTGTCGGACTTGGCTGGGCTAGGCTCACTTTCAGCCTCCTCTTCGTCACTAGCAGTCTCCTTGTCTTGGACACGGTCTCGTAAATTACTAATACGAATATTACGGAAGAAGGCCAGGATTTCATCACTCTTCACCCAGAGGACAAAATACCCTAAAAATGCAAAGAGAATGGTCAGAACGACCGGCAAGACATTACTGATAAAGTAAATATCCAAGGCAATCAAAGGAATATTAATCAACCAAGCCAGAATCAGCCCCATAACAATCCCTAAGAGGGCGATGAGGATATTGCTGATCGGTAGATCGCGAATCTCCTTCTCTAAACGTCTGACCAGTTTCTTTTCAAGTGGTTCTAATAATTTAATAAGAATTAGAAAAATAAGTGCTCCAATGATGATATTAATCCACGCTTGATTAACAAAGGTGTGAGACAAATTGGTCCACCGCCATAAGATGGGGAGGAGATAGTAACCAAAACCTGCTCCCACTAATAACCACAGAAAATCAATAATCTTGGCCCATACATCTAATCGTTTCATCTTGTCACCTCCTTTCACTAACCGTTATTTTATTTTCTATTACATTATACACAATATATCTTTTAAGTGTTAGTTTATTATACTCCCTATCTCCCTTGAGGGGGAAAGACTTCTTTAAGAACTTGGGTCAGGGTCTTGGCACCAATAATTTCAATGTCTTGACTATCAATCGCTAGCCCTTGCAGGTTACCATAAGGGATAAAAATTCGTTTAAAGCCTAATTTTTCCGCCTCTTGGATCCGTTCATTAATCCGGGAAATCCGACGAATTTCACCTGTCAAGCCAATCTCCCCCACAAAGCAATCGCTGGCCTGGGTCTCCTTCTCCCAGTAACTGGAAGCCACCGCCACAGCAATAGCCAGATCAATAGCTGGTTCATCCAGTTTAACCCCACCGGTTGACTTGAGGTAGGCATCTTGGTTCTGCAGCATGAGATGGGCCCGCTTCTCTAAGACCGCCATAATGAGGGTCACCCGGGAATAGTCCAAACCACTGGCCGTACGACGGGCATTACCAAAGGCCGTGGCCGACAAGAGGGCTTGGATTTCGGTTAGGATGGGCCGGGTGCCTTCCATCGATGCAACCACTGCCGACCCATTGGCTCCCATGAGCCGTTCTTCTAAAAAGAGCTGGCTAGGGTTGGTGACCTCTTCTAGGCCCTGACTTTTCATGTCAAAAACGCCGATTTCATTGGTCGACCCAAAACGGTTTTTGACCGCTCTTAGGATCCGGAAAGTGTTGTGCTTCTCCCCTTCCAAGTATAAAACCGTGTCCACCATATGTTCGAGAATCCGCGGTCCGGCAATATTACCTTCCTTGGTCACATGGCCGACTACAAAGATGGCGATTCCAGAACTTTTGGCGATATGCATGAGTTCTCCGGTCGCTTCTCTGACCTGGCTGACACTACCGGCTAAAGATTCATTATTGGGATGGACCATGGTTTGGATGGAGTCAATCACCACAAAATCCGCCTGGGTATCAGAAATAGCCGCTTCAATGGCTAAGAGGTCGGTTTCGGCATAAACAAAGAAATCCGCATCGTGGTAGCCTAAGCGGTCAGCCCGCATCTTGATTTGATGCAAACTTTCTTCCCCAGAAACATAGAGGCCCCGACTACCATTATCACTTAATTGCTTAGCCACCTGGAGGAGCAGGGTCGACTTCCCAATACCAGGATCACCACCAATCAGGACCAAGGAGCCAGGGACTACCCCGCCACCGAGGACTCGGTTAAATTCGCCTAGGCCAGTCTTTACCCGTTTTTCTTCCGCCTGGCTGACTTCCTTGAGGCGTTCAGGCTTGGCTTTTTTCTGATTGACCTCTGTCCCAGCTTGGCGGATGGGCTTACCCGCAATCACTTCCTCTTCCAGGGTATTCCACGCTCCACACTGGGGACATTTCCCATACCACTGGGGCGATTCATAACCACAGGCCTGGCAAGTATAGACGGTTTTTCGCTTCTTTTTAGCCATTGGATCCCTTCACTTTCTACTCAATTTACTTACTGGCCGGAACTGCCAAAACCACCGCTACGCTCTTTCAGACCTCCATTATCTTGGTCAGTTTTCAGATAGGGGGTAAAAATTCCCTGGGCAATTCGCTCACCCTTCTCAATTACCACATCTTCCAAACCAAAGTTGAGCAGTTGGACATAGATATGGCCTTCATTATTGGCATTATTATAGTAGTCACTATCAATAATCCCCACCCCATTAGGTAGGGTGAGGTTACGTTTCCAAGGGTTACTGGACCGGGAAATAATTTGCAGGTACTCATCACTAGGCATATAGGCCTTGAGTCCGGTGGGAACCAGGGTGGGTTGGGTAATCTTAGTCAGGTCGCCTTGGTCTTGGCCACTAGCTGCTTTGACCGCAGCCGACCAAAAGGAGGGTAGAACCACCCGTTCAGCGGCTTCAATGTCATAACCAGCCGCTGAAGTGGTTTGCCTTTGGGGCAGATGTATCCCTTGATCTTGGTAGGAACTGACAATTTCAAATCCTCTTTTTGCCATGACTTTCTTCACGCTCCGCTTCTTTTATTCATTATATAATGGAAGGACCACTTCCCAAAACAAAAGCCAAAGCCTTAAACAAATTTTATCCTTCTTTGCCTAGGAAAAATTTTCCCTTACAATGATTAAGAAATACAACGACTAAAACCACTAATAAAGGAGTTTATTATGAATCGTTATACTGTTGCCTTCATTTTTGGCTTGATTGCCTTCGCTATTGCTCTCTACCGTCTCTTCAAGACCCGGGTTCCCGGTAAGGAAAAGCTAGATTATTATTTAAAAATTTCCTTTTGGGTCTTTATCGGTCTGGCTATTATTGCCGCTTCTTTCGGTCAATACCTGGGACTAGGTTAAAAAATATCATTGATGGGCATTCGTTCTGATTTTGAATTAGATCGTTAAGTATAAAGGGTCAATAACGGCTAAAGCCGTTTTGTACTTTATCCGTAAGTCACTAAAGTTCCAACGGCTAAAGCAGCACCGGCTCGAGCGCGAAGGATAAATAATAAAAGACAAAAAGCGAGCCTAAGTTATTTCAACCTAAGCTCACTTGGGAATAATCCTCTCTATTAACCAGAGACTAGTCACGTTTTAATTCTCTTAATTGGTCAAAGAGCTCTTGATTGGCCTGTAATTTCTCCCGGTTACCATAAACCACAATCTTGGCGTCATCCATTACTTGACTGACGGTGTCATTGAGCACCAGTAAGTCTTCTTGCCGGGTATGGATGAGGTCAGAAAATTCCCGCTCTAAGTCAGCCTTACTTTGCTTACAGAAGTAGCGTTTTAGTTTAAGGGCATTGACTTCTTTAGGGGTCAGTGGATACTGGTAATGGGTCAGGGAACCAATAATCCGCTGTTCGACAAAGTCTGGATTTAAGTCTAAGTCTTTAAAGGATTGGTCCATATTTTGGTAGACTGCTAGACTTTGTTTCAAATGGGGGTCGCGGTAGGAATAAGCTAAGACCCCACCAGCAGGACTCATGGACAGCCCCGCCCCATAAGCTCCTGCTTGGGCCCGGATCTTTTCATGGAGGATTTCATTACTCATAATATTGGTAAAGACTGGGAGCTGACCTCTTTGGCTAGCCTTCAAGTCGGTTAAGGGGCCGCCTTGGACCACATATTGGACATTACTATTGGACATCAGGCCAATATTACCCGCCTCATGTAAGGGAGCGGGATTTTTCATATGGTCTAGTCCGGCTTGGTCGCTTTGCGGCAAGTCGGCTAAAAAGGCTTGGACTTGGCCGATCAAGCGGTCTTTGTCATTTGGACTCGCCGTCACCGCTATTGTTGCCGTATTTGAGAAGAGCACTTGCTCTTGGAAATGGGCTAAGTCTTCAAGGAGGCCTGGGAGAGCTTGGTCAAAGTCGGCTAAGAAGTCAGCTAATTGGTCATAGTAATCTAGGCCGCCCAGGGCTTGACTAGTCGCTTGAGCCGATGAATATTGGGCTTTGAGTAGCCCCATGGCTAATTGATGGCCCGCTTGGTCAAATTGCTGCTCCATTTGGTATTTGACCCGGTCAAGGATATTCTTAATCCGCTTGTGGTCATCAAAGCGGGTGCTGGTTAAGATCTCTTTGACTAAGTCCAGGGCAGCTTGACTCTTATCCGCCATGGCCGCAAAACTGGCTTGGACCTGCAAGTTAAACTGACCTGGCTCTTGGCTATCCAGATAAATTTTTGGCCGGGTGGTTAAACCAGCAGTTAACTGGATTAATTTGACTTCGATCTCTTCATAAGTATAGGAAGCCGTTCCCAAGGCCCCTAATAGAATGGTCCAGGTCTTTAATAAAAAGAGCTGGTCACTGTTTAAATGGTTGGCCGAAAAACTGAAATTAAAGTAGGCAATCCCTTGGCTAGCTACTTGGGGATGGTAGAGCAGCTTAGCTAAGGTCGGGTGATTGATCTCTTCTTCACTGGCATCGGTAATTTCTGCTTCAATATCAGCCAGGGTCAGTTGTGGTAGACTGGCTTGGGCTTCTGGACTATCGGGAGCTTCTTGGTAAGCCTTCAAATCTTTATTCTCTTGAATCAAAGCCTCGATCTCACTATCACTAGCCTGGGCCTTTTCTTGGGCCAGACTTTGGGCCAAGTATTGATCTTTGGCCTGGTGGTAACCCTGCTTAGGAAGGTGGACAATGACTAAGCGCGAACTGAAGTTAACGAGACGGTCTCGGATTAAGTCTTCAAGTTGAGCGAATGAGAGAACTTGGCCCAAGTGACTGAGGATCTTTTCATAGGACAAGACTTCAAGCGGGCGGTCTAGATAGCGCCAAGCCGACATTAATTGGATAAAGGTCTTGACTCCCCGTGAAGATCCGCCCTTTTCCCGGAGCTGGAGCTCGGTTTGGTTGAGGCAGGCCTTGACCAAGTCGCGGTCTAAGCCCTGGTCGGCAATTTTCTTTAAGGTCCTTTCAATCACTTCAATAATGGTATCGACCTGGTCAGGATTGACCTTTTCTAAGACCAGGGAAAAGTCATTGTAATAGGTTCCTGAACTATAGACCGACACATCTTGGCAGTAGCCACCTTCGACTAGAGCCTTGTGGAGGGGGCTGGACTCGCCGTTGGCTAGGGCGTTCATGATAATCCCGTATAAAAAGCCATCTTCAACCGTCTGATTTTTTGAAAAAGGAATATTATAGGACAGGTAAGCCAGCCCTTCTTCCTCCTGCTTCCCATCAGCATCAAAATAAAGGGTCATCCGCTGGTCGCCTTCGGGAAGGTCAGCTAAGTCTAATTGGATCGGATCATCGCCGGCTTGGAAATGAGCGAAATACTCCCCATCAATCTGGCCAAGAACCCGATATATATCAACATCTCCGTAAACAACGACTAAGGCGTTATCAGGCCGGTAGTGTTTCTTATGGAAGGCAAGAAAATCTTGGTAGGAGAGTTTAGGAATATCATAGGGATAACCGCCCGATTCATAAGCCACACTCGTCTTAGGATGGAAGTTGGCATCAATTTGCTGGCAGACCTCCGCATCCGGATCGGAATAAACACCCCGCATTTCATTGTAGACCACCCCGGTAATAGTGATGGGATCTTCCGGATGATGGAGCTCCTTATGGTAGCCTTCTTGGCGGAAGATATTTTCTTCTTCATACATCCGCGGGAAAAAGACCGCATCCAAATAAATCGACATTAAGTTTTCAAAGTCGGTCTCATTCATGGACGAAATCGGAAAGAGGGTCATGTCCTTATAAGTCATGGCATTTAAAAAAGTATTCATGGAGCTTTTGAGCATGTACATGAAGGGGTCTTTGACGGGATACTTCCGCGAGCCAGACAGGACCGTATGTTCAACAATATGGGCCACCCCGGTAGAATCCTTGGCCGGGGTTAAAAAGCCGATTCCAAAGGCCCGGTGAGGGTCATCGTTTTCAATCCAAATCACTTGGCCCCCTGAAGCCGAATGGCGAAATTGGTGGATGACCGCTCCTTGCTCTTTTGAAACGATTTTTTCACTTTCAACAAAACCATGGTTTTCCTTATTCACAACAAGCACTCCTCTTAAAGAATCTTTCCCTAGTATAACAAATTTTTCCTAGGGTCACTATCCAGGAAATCAGATCAATTGTGGGATGAACAAAGCCTAAGGATTGCGGGTGGGGAAAAATCCGCTTATAATAAGCAAGATACTTTGCCATTATTATATAGAAGGAAGTGTTCCTGATGTCTATTCACTACTATCACAATGACCCCCACTTACAAATGGGGATCACCCTAAGAGACCCCGACCTGCCTGAAGCGGGCAATATGGGGATCCATTCCTATCAGGACTTGGATGCGGTCTTAGCTAACCGCCGGGCTTTTTTCCAAGCGACCTATGCGAGGCCCGACCACTTTGTCCAAGCCCATCAAAGTCATTCCAAACGGGCAGTAGAAGTTAGCCTAGCTGACGGAGGCAAGGGTGCCCTAAGCAATGACACAGCCATCCCCCAAACCGACGCCCTCTACAGCTTTGATGATGACCTGATGTTAGGAATTTTCACGGCTGACTGCGTCCCTATTCTCTTCTACGACCAAAAGACTCCCCTGATCGGCGTCATCCATTCCGGTTGGCGGGGCACGGTCCAAAACATTACCCAAGTGACCTTTGAGCAAATCTTTGCCGACCATCCTGAAGTCCAAGCGGAAACTATCCAGGTCCAAATTGGTCCATCCCTATCCCAAAAACACTTTGAAGTCGATGAGGATGTTTATCTCCAATTCAAGGACTTAAAGGGCTCAGAGGGAAATATCTCCTACCAAGAGACTACCGGTAAGTGGCACATTGATAACCAAGCCGTGGTCAGAAATCAATGTCACAGTCTAGGTATCCGTCCCGAAAATATCCAAGTCGACCCCATGGATACCTATACCAGTCCCCAAGGCTTCTCCTACCGCCAAAACCAAACTAAGGGCCGCCACATGGGCTTCATCTGGCAAAAGCACCGTTTGAATTAATAGAATATGATAAGAGACGAAAAAAGTGAGCTGCTGGGGCTCACTTTTTTTCTATCTATACAAGAGGAATTTCTTACTTATTCTTAATGGGTTCTGGAGCCTTACCATAACCTTGGTAAGCCGCCCGCATCATAGCCATCATATCAGGAACTAATGGCAGACGAGGGTTTAATGGGGTACATTGGTCTTCATAAGCATCGTAAGCGAGTTGTTCTAAGGCCTTTTCCCATTCTTTCTTGTCAAGGCCTTGGGCTTGGTAGCTCATTGGCAGACCGACTTTTTCACCGAGTTCATAGCAGGCTTGAGCCAGGGAAGCAACCGCTTCATCGACAGTATTAGCCTTTAAGCCTAGCATACGGGCAATGTCTTGGTAACGTTCGCCCGCCTTGTAGTAGTTGTATTTTGGCCAGGTAGAAAGCTTGCCTGGTTTTTCCCCGTTGTAGCGGATCACATAAGGGAGTAGGATAGCGTTGTTTTCCCCGTGAACGGTATGGAAGACCCCACCGATCTTGTGGGACATAGAGTGAACAATTCCCAAGAAGGCATTTCCGAAAGCCATCCCCGCCATGGTAGCTGCATTATGCATCTTCTCTCTAGCTAGCGGGTCAAAGTCTTTGACTGATTTTTCTAAGTAGTCAAAGACAATCTTAATAACTTGAAGAGAGAGTCCATCGGTATAGTCTGAGGCAAAGATAGATACATAAGCCTCAATAGCGTGGGTTAAGACATCCATCCCGGTAGCGGCAGTCACCCGACTTGGCACCTTTTCGACAAAGCTGGAATCCACAATAGCCACCTTAGGTAAGAGGGCGTAGTCAGCAAGAGGGTACTTCTTATTGTTCTTCTTATCTGAAATGACCGCAAAAGGTGTCACTTCGGAACCGGTCCCTGAGGTGGTTGGAATGGCCACTAATTGGGCTTTTTCACCGAGGGCTGGGAAACGGAAGGCCCGTTTTCTAATGTCCATAAATTTTTGAACCAGGTCGCGGAAGTCAACGTCAGGACGTTCATAGAAGAGCCACATGATCTTAGCGGAGTCCATAACTGATCCCCCACCAATAGCAATAATGGTGTCCGGTTGGAAGGCGCGAATGGCATCAGCACCCGCTTGAACTGTAGAAATATCTGGGTCCGGTTCAATGTTATCGAAGACATCATAGACCACCTTATTTTGCCGTTGTTGGAGTTGATCAATGACTTTTTGGACAAAGCCGAGTTTGGCAATGCCTTTATCAGAAATAATCGATACCCGTTCCACATGGTCTAATTCTTGTAAGTATTTAATGGAATTCTTTTCGAAGTAAACCCGAGGGACTTTAAACCATTGCATGTTATTTTGCCGCTCCCCTACTCGTTTAATATTAATCAAATCTAAAGGTCCCACGTTACCAGCTACGGAGTTATGTCCATAAGACCCACAGCCTAGGGTTAAGGAAGGAATAAAGTAGTTATAAACATCCCCAATCCCTCCAAAGGTTGAAGGCGCATTGACAATGACCCGGGCCACTTTCACCCGTTTGGCGTATTCGATTTCTAAGTCGCGGTTATTGGTATGGATGGCGGCGGAGTGGCCTAAACCGTTGAATTCCACCATAGCTTCGGCCTTAGCCATCCCATCTTCGGTTGTTTCAGCCTTTAAGATGGCAAGGACTGGAGATAATTTTTCCCGGGTTAGCGGTTGGGCAGGACCCACTTCAGGAACTTCTGCTGCTAGGATGACAGTTTCTTCTGGCACTTCAAAGCCAGCTTCTTTAGCAATCCAAACCGCTGATTTCCCGACAATATCGGCATTGAGTTTGGCTTGGTCAACCGCCTCACTATTGGCTTTAGCTCCAAAGCAGAATTCTTCTAAGAGGGCTTTTTCCTTTTGGTTGACAAAGTAAACATGGTAGGACTTCATTTCTTTAATGAAGGCAGGGTAAATTTCTTGGTCAACAATGGCAGCTTGTTCTGAAGCACAGACCATCCCATTATCGAAGGCCTTACTCATGACAATATCATTCACAGCTTGCTTGAGGTTGGCCGTTTTTTCAACATAAGCAGGCACATTCCCTGGTCCCACACCCAAAGCAGGTTTCCCACAAGAATAAGCAGCCTTAACCATGGCAGATCCCCCAGTGGCTAAAATAGTAGCGACATCAGGGTGGTTCATCAGTAAATTGGTGGCTTCCATCGACGCATGTTTTGGATCGATCCATTGGATACAGTTTTCAGGTGCCCCTGCCGCAATGGCCGCGTCACGCACTACTTTGGCCGCATGGATAGAAGATTCCAGGGCTTGGGGGTGGAAGGAGAAGACAATCGGGTTACGGGTCTTCAAGGAAATCAAGGACTTAAAGATTGCTGTCGATGTTGGGTTGGTAGTAGGAACAATCCCACAAATTACCCCGACAGGTTCAGCAATATAGGTTAATCCCTTGGCTTCATCACGGTCGATAATGCCTACTGTTTTCAAGTGACGCATGTGGTTGGTCACATGTTCACAAGCAAATAAATTCTTGGTGGCCTTATCTTCAAAGACACCACGTCCAGTATCTTCAACGGCATGTTTAGCTAAAACCCCATGTTGGTCTAGAGCTGCAATCGATGCCTTAGTAACAATATGGTCGATTTGCTCTTGGTCTAAGGCCATAAAATCTTCTAAGGCCTGTTTAGCCTTAGCCACTGTCTCATCGATAAATTGTGGAATATCTACTTTTTGTTCTTTTCCTTTAGCCATTGTTCTTCCTAACCTTTCGTTTATTTTTAATGACTTTCATCTTTATGGCTATTATGTTAAATTATTCACAATTAAAAAGCAAGTTATTTTTTGTTTTTCTTTTTACCCACAACCGCTTACAATTACTGAAACATTAGTAACTTAACCTTGTAATCGCTTACAAGATTTAAAAGAATATTTTTATATTTTAATTAAAAAGAGAAAATATGTGTTTATTTTCACAATGTTAGATAAAGATATCCTTTTTTAAAAACAGATAGACCCTTTTCTAAATATAAAAAAAAGGCCATGACAAGCTATCATGACCCTTATCGGTGTACAGATACTCTTCCCTTAGTGGTTCTAGCCTGGAAGGGTTTAAAGACTAAAAACTATTGGCTAAGGGAAGCTAAAGCAAATTAATGGTCACTAGGGTAATAAGTCAAGAGGCCAAAGCCATGGTTCAAGGGCCCACTCCCCTGACCTAGATCTAATTGATCTTTAAGAGCTAGGCTGAGATAAGTTTTGGCCCGGGCGATGGCAGTGACTAAGTCATCACCCTTGGCTAGGTTGCTGGCAATGGCACTGGATAGCGTACAGCCGGTGCCATGGGTATTGGGGTTATCGACCCGGTCGCCTTGGAACCAGTGGACTTCGCCAACAGGAGTCACCAGGACATCGTTAGCATCATTAACCCGGTGCCCACCCTTACAGAGGACCGCGACTTGGTAGGTCTGGCTAATTTTTTTAGCGGCCGCTTCCATATCCTTTGCCGAATGGATTTCTTGTCCCGCTAAGACCTGGCTTTCAGGAATATTGGGCGTAATTAAGCTGGCTAGGGGAAATACCTGGTCTGCTAAGACTTGAACTGCTTGGTCTTGGATCAAGTTCGATCCACTAGTGGCTACCATAACGGGGTCTACCACAATGTTTTTAGCTTGGTAGTTTTTGAGGGCCTTAGCAATTTCTTCCACTAAGTCCACCTGGGAAACCATGCCAATCTTGACAGCAGCCGGGGGAATATCCTCAAAGACCGCTTGGAGTTGGCTAGCCAAGGCCTCTGGACTGAGGTCATAGACCCCGGTCACACCCCTAGTATTTTGGGCGGTCACTGAAGTAATAGCACTCATGCCAAAGACTCCATTGGCCTGCATGGTCTTGAGGTCCGCTTGAATACCCGCTCCCCCACTGGAATCTGAGCCGGCAATGGTGAGGACGGCTTGGAGCTTAAAAAGCTTTTCAGCAGCTTTACGGATGGCTTGAGTCGCTTGGTAGGGGGCTTCCGCCTTAAATAAGGCGGAAATCAGAGCCACCCCAGCCAGACCCTGGTCACGTAAATTAGCCATATTATCTAAATTAATCCCGCCAATGCCTACGATAGGAATATTGACCCCTTGGGCAATCGCTCTCAGGGTAGTCAGACTAGTTCCTTGGGCATTGGCCTTAGACTGGGTCGGATAGAGGGCGCCAACTCCCAAATAGTCTGCACCAGCTGCTTGGGCTTTTAGGGCGGCCTCCAAACTCTTAGCCGAAGCCCCGATGATCTTATCAGGACCTAGCAGTTGTCTAGCCTGGTCGACTGGCAGGTCATCTGCTCCGACGTGGAGGCCATCAGCATCCACCGCCAAGGCCAGCTCATAGTCATCATCAATAATAAAGGGGACACCTGCATCTTGGCAGAGCGCTTTGATTGTTTTGGTCAGATCCAGCTTTTCCTCCTGGTCTTTAAAGGGATGGTCCTTCAGACGTAATTGTAAGATCGTGGCCCCGCCCGTTAAGACCTCCTTGACTTGCCGGATTAATTCATCATGGTCAAAGCGGTCGGGGGTAATAGCATAGACCAATAAATCATTTTTATTGAATGGCATACTTGGCTCTCCTTTCTAATTCTTTGGCCTCTAATAAGAAGACCTGGTCAATGACTCGGTTGGAATAAGTAGCATTGCCCTCATAAGGCTGGAGCACTTGGGCAGCGATTTCTCCCGCCACCCCATAGCTAACCATGGCCGCCGTCGTCAGGTAAAAAAGATCTTCTCCCGGATTACCAGCTAAAAAGCTGGCTAAGACGCCGCTTAACTGGCAACCTGATCCCGTATAAGAAGCCATCCAGGGGTGACCATTTTCAATGACTGCCAGCCGTTCGCCATCAGTTACTAAGTCAATCGGGCCTGACATGGCTAGGATAATCCCTTTTTCTAGGGCATAAGCTTTAAAGGCCGGGGCAAAATCAGCCAGGTTAGCCAAGGTCACCTCGTCTCCAGGCCCCAAGTCGACCCCTGATCCTTGGCTTCTTTCAAAGAGGAGGCTACGAATTTCCGAAGCATTCCCCTTTACCGCAGTCACTAGACCTTGGTCAATCAGATCTTGGCAGAGCTTTAATTTAGACGGCATAGCTGCAACTCCCACTGGGTCTAAGACCACGGGATGCTGATCATTTTTCGCTGTGGCAGCGAGGTCTAATAATTCCTGGTTAGGCCTAGGGCTAGCGGCATTTATGAGCAAGAGGTCAGCCGTCTTGACCACATCCTGACTATTAGGTAGGTTATCGGTCATTACGGGACGCCCGCCACTGGCTAGGATCACATTGGCTACATCATGGATGGTGACATAATTATTCAAGACTTGGACCAGCGGGGCCTTGGCCTTGATCTGCTGACTATATTTGGCAAAGGGAATGGTTGTTTTTTTAGGCATTTACTCATCTCTCTTATTCTGTTCAGACTGCATATTTTACCTGCAGGTCTTTTATTTCTAGACAGAAAAAAAGTCCTGCAAAGTATACTCCACTGATTGTACTTTGCAGGACTTCTTATCGTTAGGCTTTACCAAAGCTTGGCTATACCGTACAACGATATTTGAATTCTCACATCCCTACGCAAGTTTTAACTTTCTCAGGTTCAAAGAGTCCAGGTTTCCACCTATCTCAGCAAAAGCACCTCTTGTGAGTACTTTCTAACTATAGCAGAAACCGCTTACCTATTCAAGGCTGACCACTTAGGCCCCCTTTAAAAGCTAAGATAAATAAAAAACTCCAGCCCAGGGAGCCGGAGTTGATTGAGGAGTCTGGGACAAAAGTCTCACACTCTTTTGAAACGTGTTCCAAAAGTCAGCCCTGACGTCCACTTCACGAACTATGTGCGATAGGCTTTCGCCTATCTTCCATAGTTTGTTCCAGTGGTTCAGGGCTCCTTTGACTTTTGTCACACTCTTTTGAAACGTGTTCCAAGCGCAGAGCAAGCGTCCGCTTCAGAAAAAGGCGCTAAATTCTCTTTGAGAATTTAAACGCCTTTTTCTTCCAGCGGTCTTGCTCTTTGACGCGATTGTCACACTCTTTTTCTATCTTAGTACCAACCGTTAGCGTTCCAGAATGCTAGAGCGTTGTCCCATGAACCGTAACGACCGGCTACGTATTGGTCAGCCACACGTTCTTGGTTAGCTGGGGAGTAGTCACCATTTAAGTAAGAAGCGCTTAATTGGTAACGTCCGATGTATTGGCCGTTAGTTGCTGAGTATGAACCACCAGATTCACGTTGAGCAATGATTTCTTTAGCGGATGAAGAAGAACCAGTGTAAGCGCTTTGTGCTGGAGCTGGTGCAGGTGCAGGTGCTGGAGCAGCAGCTGGTGCAGCTTGAACAGTTGCAGGTGCTTGGTAGGTTTGACCAGCAGTTTCATCGACGGTGTAAACTTGAGCTGCTTGACCTTGTTTTTCTACTTCAACTTCATTAACCTTACCTGATTGGTCAGATTTGAAGGTTAATTTAGTTCCTGGGAAGATTAAGTTAGCATTTTCGATGTTGTTGATTTCAGCTAGTTCTTTGGTGTTCACGTCTGCTGCTTGAGCAATAGCGTTTAAGGTGTCACCAGATTTAATGACATAAACTTTTTCGTTGTCATCTAATTTTTGGAAGTCAGCTTTGATTTCTTCAACTGAACGTGCTTGCCATTCAGCTGCGTGTGCTTCAGTCGTTTCCCCAGCAGCAAAACTTACTAAGGCTGATAAAGCGATTGAGGTACCTACTAAAACTTTCTTCATATTCATGTGTAATAAAAATCCTTTCTTATGTGCAAAGTTCATTCTTTTTTCTATTTAATATGATTAAGCATCTTAATCATTCAGATTCATTTTTATCTCTCAACGAGGTCTTTCCCTCGTCGACATGAAATATACTATCATGGCTTCCAGACGAAGAAAAGGGATTTTCTGACTTGTTAAGGCCCTTTAATTACTTTGACATTTTAAAAGGATTTTCTGAAACATTTCTGTCGCCTTGTAACCTTGCTGTAACAAAAGTCAAGACCAAGCTTTATTTATTGGTTTTAGACATCAAGGATTTCTGCCTCAGGAGGTCCAGTCCTATTCGCTAACTTTCAGATGTTTGAGGGACAAATCTAAGATTCCAGCCGAATGGGTAATGGCCCCACTAGAGATATAGTCAATGGCTAGGTCCTTATAATCTGTGACATTATCCCAGGTAAAGTTTCCTGAAGCTTCTATAATCGCTTGACCGTTAATGATTGCAATGGCTTCCTCCATGGTGTCATGGTCCATATTATCGAGCATAATAATATCGGCTCCCGCTTCCACTGCCGCTCTGACCATGTCCAAATCCTCGACTTCAATTTCAATCTTCTTCACAAAAGGAGCATAGGCCTTAGCCGCTTGGATGGCTGCTTTGACCCCACCGGCTGCAGCAACATGGTTATCCTTGAGCATAATTTGATCAGAGAGTGAGTAACGGTGGTTATAACCGCCCCCTACCCGGACTGCATATTTTTCCAAGGGACGGTAGGCTGGGGTAGTTTTACGGGTATCCAATAGCTTAATGCCACTGCCTTCCAAGGCATCTACAAAACGACGGGTAGCCGTAGCAATCCCACTCATTCTCTGAAGGAAGTTGAGGGCAATCCGTTCGCCACTTAAGAGGGTATTGACGGAGGCCTTGATCACCATCAGAGTCTCTTGGTTCGCCACCCGGTCACCATCTCGAACCCAGCTCTCAAATTGAACCTCAGGATCCAAATGGAAGAAAACCCGCTGGAAGAGATCCAAACCACAAATCACTCCCGCTTCCTTAGCCAAGAGCTCCACCTGGGCCGCTTGCCCTTGATAAATGGCATTGGTCGACAGGTCCTCATAAGGAATATCTTCCTTAAAGGCTAGGGTAATTAATTCATCAATAATATCTTGGTTCAGATTTCTAAAATTAGACACTTGTTTTGGATTAGCCATCACTAACCGCCTCCTCATTCTTTCTATCCTGATTCTCTGACTAGCCACTTTCACTAGCCAAAGAAGGCTGACTTTCCTGAGCCTAAAAAGCCCAAAAAAGCTGATACTGTTTTTACCTATCATACCATAAGCCAAGGCAGCAAAAACCCCTAGTCTTATACGGAAAGTGATCGTTTTAGACAGACTTGACAAAAATAAGGGCTAAGCTTATGATAATTTTTAAATTTTTATCATTATTTGGTTTTATATCGATTATATTAGGACTCATTCTTCAAGGAGGATTACAATGAAAGAAAGTATTTCGGTTAGCAAAAAAAATACGGGTAAAATGACTACCGTAGCCCTATTAACAGCCATCGGTATCATTATCCCTATGATTAGCCCCATTAAAATCGCTTTTGGTCCCTTTTCCTGGACCCTGGGCTCACACATTGCCATTGATATGGCACTCTTTATTTCACCAGCCTCAGCCGCTTTTGTGGCCTTAGCCACCTCATTTGGTTTCTTGATAGCAGGCTTCCCCTTACCAGTGGTCTTCCGGGCGGTTTCCCACCTCTTATTCACCTTAGTAGGGGCCTATACTCTCCAACGGTCCAACCAATTTGTCTTGAACCCTTGGAAAAGAACCCTCTTTAACGCCGGAATTAATAGCTTACACGGGCTCGGGGAAATGATCGTTATCCATTGCTTTGTGACGGCAGGATTAACCAGTTTGGATGGTCAATACGGTTACTGGGCTTCCCTCTTCATTCTCTTCGGCATCTCTTCCCTCTTCCATGGGATGATGGACTTTGAATTGGGTTACCTCTTCCTCAAGTACCTCAACAAGCACCTGCCTTATAAGTTCCCCCGTTTTCCAATTAAATAAAGTAGAAAAAACTCCCTTAGCTCTTTCCTTATTTGGGAATGACTAAGGGAGTTTTATAGTTACAATAGAAATTATTTTTTAGTTGAAAACAAAAAAGAGACTGTACGCACAAGTACAGTCTCATTGAACTGGGGTAGCTGGATTCGAACCAACGCATGACAGAGTCAAAGTCTGTTGCCTTACCGCTTGGCGATACCCCAATATGATTAGAAATGGAGGGAAGAGGATTCGAACCTCTGAACCCGAAGGAACGGATTTACAGTCCGCTGCGTTTGGCCGCTTCGCTATCCCTCCAAATCAGTACTCAATTAATATACCACTATTTCCCTAGAAAATGCAAGGGCTATTGCCAATTTTTTTCTATTTAATATCGCTTTTTTGTTTTTCTGCTCTTTTTTGAGACGGACGTCCTACGCCTATTCACTCCCTACTATCCATAATTTAAGAAAGACCTAAAGCCTGGTCAGACAGTGTCTATGGTATACTTATTAATGAATTTAAAACATCACTAAATAGGAGGGAAAACGATGGATTGGGAATCAATTTTCAGTTGGTCACACGCCTTTGACCTGATCGATATCTTGATTGTTTGGCTCATCATCTATCAGTTGCTCAAGTTAATCCGGGGCACACGGGCGGTCAATATCTTTAATGGCATCATTATCTTTTTACTTTTTAAAATGGTTTCGACCGTCTTTCAATTAGAAACCATCGACTGGATCATGAATAGTATTATCCAGTGGTCAGTCATCGGGATTATCATTATTTTTCAACCGGAAATCAGAAACGGCCTCGATCACCTCGGTCAAAGTTTACGCATGAAAAATTTACGAAATACCCAAAATGACCCCATTGAGCAAATGATTGAAGAAATTATCCGGGCTTGCCAGTACATGGCTAAGCGTCGGATCGGCGCTTTAATTTCTATTGAAGATACCCAATCGCTCACCGAATATGCCAACACGGGAATCAAATTGGACGCTGATATTACTGAACAACTCCTCATTAATATCTTCATCCCCAACACCCCGCTCCATGACGGGTCAGTGGTGATCCAAGATATGAAGATTAGCTCAGCAGCGAGTTTCCTCCCCCTCTCGGAAAACCCCGAAATTCCTAAAGAATTAGGAACCCGCCACCGGGCTGCGGTTGGCCTCAGTGAAGTCACCGATGCGGTAGTTGTAGTGGTTTCTGAAGAGACCGGTGACATTTCCCTCACCTATAAAGGAAAAATTATGCGCGACCTGTCTGAAGAAGAAATCCGCGAGACCCTCCGTCAACATTTTGCTGAGAGCGAAGACAGCGATGCCATTATTGAAGGCAACCACTTCTTGAAGAATATCTTCCAAAAGAAAAATGGAGGTGACAAAGATGAATAAGCTCTATGAAAATAAAGCCGCCATGATTTTTTTCTCACTCTTACTGGCCCTTTTCCTCTTTATCTTTGTCAAAGCGGAACGTTATAATAATAACCCGGTCAGTTTCTTCACTAATATCAGTGAAACCAAGTCAGAAACCATTTCCGACGTTCCTGTCTATGTCAGTGGTGATGTGGATGACTACTATATTACCGGACTCCCTGAAACTGTCTCTGTGGAAATTTCAGGTCCAAGTAATATCATCGACCAAACTCTGCAAGCTCGCGAGTTTAAGGTCGTGACTGAAAACCTGGAAGAACTCGGCGAAGGATCGCACTATGTACAGCTCACCATGACTAATATTTCTAAAGACCTCAATTATCGAATCTCACCTTCCAGTGTTGAAATCAATATTGCTCAACTGCAAAGTCAAAAATACCCGGTGGAAATCCATGTTAATCCGACCAACTTGGCCCCTGGCTATGAAATTCATGCGACTAAGGCCACACCAGCAGAAGTCACCTTGACCGGATCAGCCGAAAGCCTCAGCAAGATTGCCTCAGTGAGTGTCGACGTCAGCCTCCCTAACAATACCAATTCCGACTACCACGGCAGTGGCCGGGTCATTGTCAAGGATCGCGAAGGCAATATCTTAAACATCACTGCTAACCCAAGTCAAGTGGGCGTCGATATAGCCATCGGTAAACAGGGGAGCTCGGTACCTATTCAAATCGACCTCGATAATCCTAATGATGACTACACTTATGACTTAAGTAACTGGTCCACCCGGCAAGTGACCCTCTTTGGTGATGAGAAGGCCCTAGCCGCTATCCAAGCCGTTGTCGGTCATATTGACGTCAGCGGGATCACCCAAAGTCAACGAGTCCAAGTGGCTCTAGAGCGTCCCGATAATGTTGAAGCCATGGAGCCCGAATCCATCACCCTCACCGTGACCGCCCGTCCCAAAAACAGCGGCCAAAGAAGTGAAGCCTCCAGTGATTCTTCTAGCCAGGCAAGGCAGGAGACTAGCAAGGATGAAAGCCAACCAGCCACTAACCGGCAAAGGGAATCGAGCAGTCAAGCAGAGGCTAAGTCTAGTTCCCCCTAATTTGGCAAAGACTTGAAATCGTGGTAGTATATTGAATTGTTAATAAGATTGGTAAATCAAAGGAGTATATCATGTTAAAATATTTTGGAACTGACGGTGTTCGCGGAGAAGCCAATAAGGAACTTACCCCTGAATTGGCCTTTAAATTAGGCCGCTTTGGTGGCTATGTCTTGCTCCAACACGCCAAGGAAGAACAAAAGCATCCCCGTGTCCTCGTTGCCCGCGATACACGGATTTCTGGTCAGTTATTAGAACACGCCTTAATTTCAGGGCTTTTATCTGTCGGCATTGAAGTGTTACAGCTGGGCGTTATTACCACACCAGCTGTCGCTTATCTCACCCGGACTACCGGGGTAACTGCTGGGGTAATGATCTCAGCCAGCCACAATCCTGCCAAGGATAACGGCATCAAATTCTTTGGTAGTGACGGCTTTAAATTATCGGATGACCAAGAAGCTGAAATTGAATACTACTTAGACCAAGAAGAGGACAGCTTACCTCGTCCTAGTGCCCAAGGCTTAGGGACGGTCAGTGAGTATCCAGAAGGGGTAGCCAAGTACCTCGAATTTCTTCAAACCACCATTTCTAATGATTTATCCGGCTTAAAACTCTGTATTGACGCTGCTAATGGTTCCGCTGCACCTTTAGTCAACCGTCTCTTTGCTGATTTAAATGCAGACTTCTATGCCCGGGCGACCCGTCCTGATGGTCTAAACATTAACGATAACTGCGGGTCTACCCACCCTGGTGAACTCCAAAAACTGGTCCTCGAACAAGGGGCTGACGCTGGGGTTGCCTTTGATGGGGACGCTGACCGCTGCATTGCTGTTGATGACAAGGGCCGTTTAGTGGATGGCGACCATATCATGTACATCTGTGGGAAATACCTCAAAGACCATGGCAAGTTAAAAGACGACACCATTGTTGCTACCGTCATGTCTAATTTAGGTTTCCATAAGGCTGTTGAAGCTGCAGGGATGAACGATAAGGTCACCAAGGTAGGCGACCGCTATGTGGTTGAAGAAATGCGTAAAGGCGACTACACCCTAGGAGGAGAACAATCCGGCCATGTTATCTTTATGAACCATAACACAACCGGTGACGGCCTCTTAACCGCCATTCAATTACTCTTCGTCCTCAAACAATCCGGGAAGAAACTCAGCGAATTAGCTGATGAAATGCCAAGCTATCCTCAAGAGCTCATCAATGTCAAAGTGACCCGTGCCGGCAAGGAAGAAGCCATGAATAACGCGGAAGTCGAAGCAGAAATTGATGCGGTTGAAAGTGAATTAGGGGAAGAAGGTCGGGTTTTAGTCCGTCCTAGCGGTACCGAAAACTTACTCCGGGTCATGGTCGAAGCTCAAAGTGATGACCTCGCCTTAAGCTATGCCCAACGCATTGCTGACAAAGTTGCTGACATTTACGGGGTAGAAGAATAAATTATCATTTAATCAATTAAAAGGAGTCCTCGATTGGGACTCCTTTTTTATTTCACGATCAGTTTTATCCAATGGTTTCGTCCTTTGGTGTGACTGTCGCACTCTGTTATTTCTTACTTAGTCTGGCCAGGGCTGCGCGTTCTCTGGGGTTGACTTCTTGGTCATTGCGTTTGAGGCTAAAATGATCGGGAACTGGGTCGACGCCGCCACGGGCATAGGGATGACAGCGTAGGATCCGGGCCAGCCCCATCAATGCTCCCTTAAAAAAGCCATGCTTTTCCAGAGCCCTAAGCATATAAGTGGAGCAAGTGGGATAGTAACGACAAGAGGGCGGTAAGGCAGGCGAAATAAAACGCTGGTAAAACTTTACCAGCGCTTGCAGTATATAAGTTAACATTAAGCCTTAACCGCTGCTTCAACATTAGGAATTAAGAGCGCCTTAGCCACTTGATCATGGACTTCTTGACCCTTCAATTGCCGAACAATTTCAAGAGCAAAGTAATAAGCCGTTGCAGGGCCTTGTGACGTGATTACTTGGTGGTCCTTATCATTAACAACAAGCTCATCGGCTACATATTCCTTAAAGTTCACTTGGTCACTTAAAGCAGGGAAGATAGTTCCACGAATTTCTTGGGAAATCCCCGCCTTATCTAAGACTCTTGGTGACGCACAGATGCTGGCAATATATCCAGAGTCTGATCGGTATTGTTCCTTAAGCAGGTCGATGACTTTAGCGTTTTCTCTAAGGGCATTGGTCCCTCCGACTCCACCAGGGGTGATCAAGATATCATAGTCCGCTCCCTTAATATCTTCTAAGAGATAGTCCGCTCGGATAGTGATATTATGGTCGCCCACTGTATCGAGGTCACCTTCAGTAGCCACTACATCAATAGCAATTTCAGCCCGGCGTAAAATATCAATCACTGCGACTGCTTCGGTTTCTTCATAATCCTTACTTAACAAGATCATTGCTTTCATCCGCTATACCCCTCCATTTGTTGATTTGTCAAAAGTTACTATCCCTATTGTAGGCTCATTTTGATAAAGTGTAAAGAAAGTAGTGATTAATCCTAACTGAATTAGTTTTTATCTTGGCCTTGTTTTTGGTAGTTAATAAAGTCGTATTTTTGGGGTTGGCGTTTAAATTTTTCTACCACATAAGGACAGCTAGCTAAGATGTATTTACCTTCCTCTTTCATATAATCCACCAAGTGGTCCAGTAACTGCCCGGCCACTCCCTTGCCTCTAAGGGAAGGATGGGTCCAGGTATGGTCAGCAATCACAAAGTTTTCCGCTGGACTCCAGGTGATTTCTCCAATCCTTTGGCCCTCTTCACCTTCAATAATAAAAGCATTACCGTCTTTCTTAATTTCGTAAGACATATGTATTCCTCATTTCCTAGTTCATTCACTGGAGACTGGGACAAAAGCATTAAACTCTTTTTTGCGCTTGTCACACACTCTCTCACTAGGATCAGAATATCATGAATTCACCATATTTTCTAATAAGGCGATGTAGCGTTTAGCGAAAGGTGAAGTTTTCCGGTAGCGGGCTTCGATGTAACCAATTTTATTGGCCTTATCATCATGTCCTTCAATAGGAATAATGCGTTCTAAATCAGCAAAAGGTGAAGTCACTAGGCCAGACCCAATCAAATAAGCCTGGGTATTGGCTAAAACATTAATCACGGTTGCCCGGTCAGAAGCATAAACAACCTCTTGTCCTTCAAAATCAGGCTCCAGAGATTCTTCGGTAAATTGCATGGAAGAGCCCCGACTTTGCTCAAATTTAATCACGGGGTACTGGCTCAATTCTTCTAAAGATACCTGGTCACGGTCAGCCAAGGGATGCTTAGTCCCCACAAAAGCATGGGGGTAGAAATTCCCCAATTTATGAAAGACCAACTCATAGCGGTTAAGATATTGCTCGATGACTCGCTGGTTTTTATCATTGATATACAAAAGCCCTAACTCAGAATAGGAGCGTTTGACATCTTCTAGGACTTGGCTAGTTGACGTTTCCAAAAAACGAAAATCCCAACCATTACCGCTCTCTTCAGCAATTAATTGACTAAATGCCTCACAAGCAAAGTCATAATGCTGACCTGAGACAGAAAACAAGCGCCGTTCATTATCTTCCAAATAGCGGTTCTCTAATGTTTCAACCTGTGAGAGAATATCCTCAGCGTAGGAAAGAAATTCGCTTCCTTCATTGGTAATGAATACTCCGCGCTTAGTACGCTCAAAAATTTGAATTTGGTACTCTTCCTCTAATTCCTTAATCGCAGTAGACAAACTAGATTGTGCCATATACAAACGGCGGCTAGCTTCACGAAAGGAACCACTATTGGCAACTACCACGGCATATTTTAATTTTTGAAAATTCATATGGATTCCTCTTTTATCAATAATTAATTAACGTATGTGATCAAATGCATTCCTTAGATCCTTTACTAAGTCTTGGCCATTTTCAATGCCGACTGACAAGCGGACAATCCCATCATTGAGACCATATTTAAGCCGTAATTCTTCTGGAATATCGGCATGGGTCTGGGTTTTTGGATAAGTGACCAAACTCTCTACCCCACCCAAGCTTTCTGCGAAGGTAAATATTTTAACCGCATGTAACCAGTCATTGATTTTACTTTGGTCAGCCATTTCAAAGGTTACCATACCGCCTTTTCCTGTATAAAAGACTTGGGAAACTAATGACTCAGTTTTTAGGTAATCAACAATGGCTTGGGCATTAGACTGGTGTTGGTTCATCCGTAAGGCCAAAGTTTTGAGCCCACGAATGGTCAACCAACAATCAATTGGACCTAAAGTTGCTCCTGTGGTATTTAACTGGAAGGCTAGGGCTTCACCAATGGCTTCGCCCCTACAGGCTACCAAGCCAGCTAAAACATCATTATGCCCGGCGAGATACTTGGTGGCCGAATGAACTACAACATCTGCCCCTTGGCGAAGAGGTTGCTGTAAGACAGGGGTATAGAAGGTATTATCCACAACTACCAAGGCCCCAACGGCATGCGCCTTATCAGCGATGGCTTGGATATCGAATTCCGTCATCATTGGATTGGTTGGCGTTTCAATGAAGACTAATTTAACATCATCATTTAAGGACTGTTCAATTTCTTCTGCGCTTAAACAGTAAGTAAAGCGATATTGGCCGCGTTCTTCTACGGCATGGAAGTAGCGGTAGGTGCCCCCATATAAGTCTTGCAAGGTGACGACATGGTCGCCCGCTTCTAAAAGCCCTTCAATGACTAGTTGGATGGCTGCCATCCCTGAGCTCGTGGCAAAACCATAGTCGCCCGCTTCTAAATTTTTAATCCCCTCTTGTAGGATATTTCGAGTCGGGTTGGCTGTCCGAGAATAATCGAATCCAGTGGACTCGCCCAAACCAGGGTGAGCGTAGGCAGTACTTAAATAAATTGGTGTGTTAACGGCTCCAGTACGTTGATCGCTGCGGTTACCAAGCTGAGCAAGGTAGGTTTCAATATGTTCCATATATACAGACTCCTTCACATCTTTCCTATCATCATACCATGCTAGAGACGGTTTTTGCCTAAGAATAACAGAACACAGCTGTTCGCCGTAAGCGATCATTTCCTTTTTAATCAATTTACTCAATAAAAAAAGAGAATGTCAACGATAACATTCTCCCTTACTGAGTTATTTAAAACGATTATGAAAGCAATAAAAAAAGCTACTGACGGGATTCGAACCCGTGACCTCCGCCTTACCAAGGCGACGCTCTACCAACTGAGCTACAGCAGCAAAAATATTCCTAAAAAATAACTCCGCAAGTAGGACTCGAACCTACGACATCTTGATTAACAGTCAAGCGCTACTACCAACTGAGCTATTGCGGAATAAAATAAGATTGCACGGCAACGTCCTAGTCTCACAGGGGGCAACCCCCAACTACATTCGGCGCTAAGAAGCTTAACTGCTGTGTTCGGGATGGATACAGGTGGGTCCTTCTTGCCATCGTCACCGTACAATTTATTTTTTTGAGCTTGTTCGCTCAAAACTGAATCTATCATAATCCCCTTAAACCTTCATACAACCTTATCCTTTGGATAAGTCCTCGACCGATTAGTATTTGTCCGCTCCACTTATTGCTAAGCTTCCACTCCAAACCTATCAACCTGATCGTCTTTCAGGGGTCTTACTACTTTAAAAGTATGGGAAATCTCATCTTGAGGGGGGCTTCACGCTTAGATGCTTTCAGCGCTTATCCCGTCCACACATAGCTACCCAGCCATGCTCCTGGTGGAACAACTGGTACACCAGCGGTGTGTCCATCCCGGTCCTCTCGTACTAAGGACAGCTCCTCTCAAATTTCCAACGCCCGCGACGGATAGGGACCGAACTGTCTCACGACGTTCTGAACCCAGCTCGCGTACCGCTTTAATGGGCGAACAGCCCAACCCTTGGGACCGACTTCAGCCCCAGGATGCGATGAGCCGACATCGAGGTGCCAAACCTCCCCGTCGATGTGAACTCTTGGGGGAGATAAGCCTGTTATCCCCAGGGTAGCTTTTATCCGTTGAGCGATGGCCCTTCCATGCGGAACCACCGGATCACTAAGCCCGACTTTCGTCCCTGCTCGACTTGTAGGTCTCGCAGTCAAGCTCCCTTCTGCCTTTACACTCTGCGAATGATTTCCAACCATTCTGAGGGAACCTTTGGGCGCCTCCGTTACACTTTAGGAGGCGACCGCCCCAGTCAAACTGCCTGACTGACACTGTCTCCCGACCAGCTAATGGTCGCGGGTTAGAATGGTCATCCCACAAGGGTAGTATCCCACCAGTGCCTCCATCGAGACTAGCGTCCCGACTTCGATGGCTCCTACCTATCCTGTACATGTGGCACAAACATTCAATATCAACCTACAGTAAAGCTCAATGGGGTCTTTCCGTCCTGTCGCGGGTAACCAGCATCTTCACTGGTACTACAATTTCACCGAGCCTCTCGTTGAGACAGTGCCCAAATCGTTACGCCTTTCGTGCGGGTCAGAACTTACCTGACAAGGAATTTCGCTACCTTAGGACCGTTATAGTTACGGCCGCCGTTTACTGGGGCTTCAATTCAGAGCTTCGCATACGCTAACCCTTCCTCTTAACCTTCCAGCACCGGGCAGGCGTCAGCCTCTATACATCATCTTTCGATTTGGCAGAGACCTATGTTTTTGATAAACAGTCGCTTGGGCCTATTCACTGCGGCTGACCTTGCGGTCAGCACCCCTTCTCCCGAAGTTACGGGGTCATTTTGCCGAGTTCCTTAACGAGAGTTCGCTCGCTCACCTTAGTGTTCTCCACTCGACTACCTGTGTCGGTTTGCGGTACGGGTTGTTTGATTCTCACTAGAAACTTTTCTTGACAGCGTGACGTCGGCGGCTTCGGTACTTTATTTCCCTCCCCGTCACAACTCATGAAGTCTGAGGCAAGCCTTTCACTCACCTTCTCACTCATTGCTTGGACGCGTTTTTCCATCTCCGCGCTCCGCTTAGCCTTCTGTGTCCTTCCATCGCTCAAACAAATCAAACAAGTACAGGAATCTCAACCTGTTGTCCATCGCCTATCCCTTTCGGTCTCGGCTTAGGTCCCGACTAACCCTGGGAGGACGAGCCTTCCCCAGGAAACCTTAGTCATTCGGTGGACGGGATTCTCACCCGTCTTTCGCTACTCATACCGGCATTCTCACTTCTATACGCTCCACATGTCCTCACGATCATGCTTCTCTGCCTATAGAACGCTCTCCTACCATCCTACGGATCCACAGCTTCGGTGTTCAGTTTAGCCCCGGTACATTTTC
The DNA here is from genome assembly GCF_001543175.1 of Aerococcus urinae. Classification (NCBI taxonomy): domain Bacteria; kingdom Bacillati; phylum Bacillota; class Bacilli; order Lactobacillales; family Aerococcaceae; genus Aerococcus; species Aerococcus urinae. Next base: position 12,355 of record NZ_CP014161.1, on the reverse strand, counting down.
GGCGCAGGGTCACTCGACTAGTGAGCTATTACGCACTCTTTCAATGATGGCTGCTTCTAAGCCAACATCCTAGTTGTCTAAGCAACCCCACATCCTTTTCCACTTAACTGAAACTTTGGGACCTTAGCTGGTGGTCTGGGCTCTTTCCCTTTCGACTACGGATCTTATCACTCGCAGTCTGACTCCCGGACTAAACTATTTGGCATTCGGAGTTTATCAGATGTCGGTAATCCAGGATGGACCCCTCGATCAAACAGTGCTCTACCTCCAATAGTCATCATCCGAGGCTAGCCCTAAAGCTATTTCGGAGAGAACCAGCTATCTCCAAGTTCGATTGGAATTTCACCGCTACCCACACCTCATCCCCGCCTTTTTCAACAGACGTGGGTTCGGCCCTCCAGTGTGTTTTACCACACCTTCAGCCTGGACATGAGTAGATCACTTGGTTTCGGGTCGACGACAACAAACTCAACGCCCTCTTCAGACTCGCTTTCGCTGTGGCTCCGCTTCTTCAGCTTAACCTTGCTTGCTATCGTCACTCGCCGGTCCGTTCTACAAAAAGTACGCCATCACCCCTTAACGGGCTCTGACTGCTTGTAGGCATACGGTTTCAGGTACTCTTTCACTCCCCTTCCGGGGTGCTTTTCACCTTTCCCTCACGGTACTGGTTCACTATCGGTCACTAGGGAGTATTTAGGCTTGCCAGATGGTCCTGGCGGATTCCGACGGAATTTCACGTGTACCGCCGTACTCAGGATACTGAATGAGGTGGCTGAGCTTTCGCCTACGGGATTGTCACCCTCTCTGATCGCCCTTTCCATGGCGTTCGACTAGCTCATTCACTCCCGTCCATCAGTCCTACAACCCCAGCATGCAAGCACGCTGGTTTGGCCTCTTTCCGTTTCGCTCGCCACTACTCGGGAAATCGATTTTTCTTTCTCTTCCTGTGGCTACTGAGATGTTTCAGTTCACCACGTCTACCGTCCGCTCAACTATGTGTTCACTGAGTGGACCATTGTCGATTAAAACAATGAGGTTCCCCCATTCGGAAATCTCCGGATCAAAGCTTACTTACAGCTCCCCGAAGCATATCGGTGTTCGTCCCGTCCTTCATCGGCTCCTAGTGCCAAGGCATTCACCGTACGCCCTTATTCACTTAACCACCGGTTAAGTTGTATGATGCGAAAAGTTTTTAAAACTCTTTCTTTTTCGGTTTTTACGCTTGGTAAAATTGGTTTATTGACATTTCTATCTCGCAAAAAATAGAAATGCGGAATGTTATGATAGTATTCAGTTTTCAAAGAACAATCTGCAACGTTTCCGTTGCAATGGAGGATAGCGGGATCGAACCGCTGACCTCCTGCTTGCAAAGCAGGCGCTCTCCCAGCTGAGCTAATCCCCCGGGTATGAGTTATGGTCATTTAATGAACATGTAATGGGCCTGAATGGACTCGAACCATCGACCTCACCCTTATCAGGGGTGCGCTCTAACCAGCTGAGCTACAGGCCCGGTTAAATCCATCAACCATGTGGATAGACCTCTCAAAACTAAACAAAGAAGACTCAAATATGCATTCCGAATATATCCTTAGAAAGGAGGTGATCCAGCCGCAGGTTCACCTACGGCTACCTTGTTACGACTTCACCCCAATCATCTGTCCCACCTTCGGCGGCTGGCTCCAAAGGTTACCTCACCGACTTCAGGTGTTACAAACTCTCGTGGTGTGACGGGCGGTGTGTACAAGACCCGGGAACGTATTCACCGCGGCGTGCTGATCCGCGATTACTAGCGATTCCGGCTTCATGTAGTCGAGTTGCAGACTACAATCCGAACTGAGAATGGCTTTAAGAGATTCGCTTGCTTTCACAAGGTCGCTGCTCGTTGTACCATCCATTGTAGCACGTGTGTAGCCCAAGTCATAAGGGGCATGATGATTTGACGTCATCCCCGCCTTCCTCCGGTTTGTCACCGGCAGTCTCGCTAGAGTGCCCAACTGAATGCTGGCAACTAACAATAAGGGTTGCGCTCGTTGCGGGACTTAACCCAACATCTCACGACACGAGCTGACGACAACCATGCACCACCTGTCACTTTGTCCCCGAAGGGAAAGCTCTATCTCTAGAGTGGTCAAAGGATGTCAAGACTTGGTAAGGTTCTTCGCGTTGCTTCGAATTAAACCACATGCTCCACCGCTTGTGCGGGTCCCCGTCAATTCCTTTGAGTTTCAGCCTTGCGGCCGTACTCCCCAGGCGGAGTGCTTAATGCGTTAACTCCGGCACTGAAGGGTGGAAACCCTCCAACACCTAGCACTCATCGTTTACGGCGTGGACTACCAGGGTATCTAATCCTGTTTGCTACCCACGCTTTCGGGCCTCAGCGTCAGTGACAGACCAGAAAGTCGCCTTCGCCACTGGTGTTCTTCCATATATCTACGCATTCCACCGCTACACATGGAGTTCCACTTTCCTCTTCTGTACTCAAGTTTCCCAGTTTCCAATGCACTTCCACGGTTAAGCCGTGGGCTTTCACATCAGACTTAAGAAACCGCCTGCGCCCCCTTTACGCCCAATAAATCCGGACAACGCTTGCCACCTACGTATTACCGCGGCTGCTGGCACGTAGTTAGCCGTGGCTTTCTGGTAAGATACCGTCAAGACTGGAGCAGTTACTCTCCAATTTGTTCTTCTCTTACAACAGAGCTTTACGATCCGAAAACCTTCTTCACTCACGCGGCGTTGCTCCGTCAGGCTTGCGCCCATTGCGGAAGATTCCCTACTGCTGCCTCCCGTAGGAGTTTGGGCCGTGTCTCAGTCCCAATGTGGCCGATTACCCTCTCAGGTCGGCTATGCATCATTGCCTTGGTAGGCCGTTACCCCACCAACGAGCTAATGCACCGCAAGGCCATCGATAAGTGACAGCAAAGCCGTCTTTCCAAAGGTCACCATGTGGTGACCTTTCCTATGCGGTATTAGCACCCGTTTCCGGATGTTGTCCCCCGCTTATCGGTAGGTTCCTTACGTGTTACTCACCCGTCCGCCGCTAACGTCAGAAGTGCAAGCACTTCGTCGGTTCGCTCGACTTGCATGTATTAGGCACGCCGCCAGCGTTCGTCCTGAGCCAGGATCAAACTCTCACGAAAGAATCATGAGCGTTGATAGCTCATTTGTTTGCTGACTAGTTATAGTCTGGTCTAGACTTATTGTTTGAATTGTTGGTTCATCAACAAAATGTTGATGCCCTACACATTTGGTTCGTCTTCTTTGTTCAGTTTTCAAAGGTCTATAATTTATAACCGCTGTCCTTTTGACAACTATTATATATTATCACATGATGATGTTGATGTCAACATGTTTTTTAAAATATTTTTTGAAGCACTCGGCTTACAAATTATATTTGGGTTGCCTCTTAAAAGAAACAACTCAATTAGTATATCTTGTTTTCATCAGGATGTCAACAAGTTTTTTGAATCTTTTTTACCTTTGTCCTGGAATTTGTATTCCCTGGAAGAAAGGCACGAGTAAAATACTATCACAGCTTATGATGTTTGGCAAGAACTTTTTTAATCTTTTATATAATGATTTCGCAAACCCTGGTATTCTCCTTGGATGCGCTGCTTTTGATTGGCTTGGTACCACAGACGCATCTGCTCACCATAAAGGTGAATTTGTTGGGCAACAGGAGAACTTTTGCGGTCGCTTAGAAATTGTAAGACGACCTGCTTGCCCTTTTCTAAAGGATAGGAGAAACGAGTAAAGAGGGCATTGGCGATCACATTATTGACATTATCCTGCCAATGGTCAGCAGGACTAGCCTCATCACTAATATGTAGGAAGCCCAAAGCCAGGCCAGCAAGTAAATAGTAGTCCAAGTCATTATCTAAACGATCTGTTTGTTCCAGGCAGAGATTAAAGAAAGTAACAAGTTCGCCATTTAAGTGGTTAAGCTGGGCCAGTTCTTCCTGAGATAACTGATAGGACCAGCTTAATCCGGTCTTATCCCCCTGGTAGGATTGGACAAAGGAAGGAAAGTGACGTTTGAAGACCGGGTCCTTGATTGGATAATCTTCGTTAGCTGGAATAGGACGGACCTTCTCATAGCTATCATTGTAGACAAAGTGAGGCGGGTTGGTCTTATTGGAGAATTGCATGTCAGCTCCCAGGGGATAGCGGTAAATAAAAGCAATGGCAGGCTCAAGGGCTAGGACTTGCTCATAGCTGACTAACTTGGCCTGGGAATGCTTAAGAGAAGTGGTGGTATCCGCCTGACTTAAAAAACGCCAGCCGCTATCATTCACCAATGCGGGGGCTTCTCGCCAGGCCCACAACAACGGGGCCTTTCTTTGAAAGAAATTGGTGGACACCAGCGATAGCTTGCCTTCTGGTAGCCATTCATTCATATCACATTCGCTCCTTATCCTCTTCATGCCTAAGCTCATTCCTGCATCCATTAAAAAACATTTTCCCTAGCCCGTCAATAGGCTGTCCGCAACTAAGTCTACCTCTATATAGTAAGAACCGGCCTAAAAGCCGGTTTCTCCCTCAATTCATTTACAAGTAACTAGGACAGATACATAGGGATCGTCGCAATAAAGTTATTAATAAAGTGAACCGTCATGGCGGCTTCGATCCGGCCGGTCCGGTAATAAGTCCAAGCCAGTGCCATCCCCATGGCATAATAACCCAGCCAATGAATCCAAAGATTTGAGGCGTGGAGGGTAGCAAAGAAAGCGGCCGCTAAAACCATCCCCAAGAAGGGATGCTTAGGAACAAAGTACCGCATGATTAAGCCCCGGGTCAGAATCTCTTCACTAATCGCCGGTAGGATACAGAAACAGAGGAAGATCTTCCAATTGGGCATCTGGTTAGCCGAGTTCATTAAAATGGTCTGGTTAACTGAATCAACCTGTTCAGGATAGAGCCATTGGGTCAAGCCCCCGATCAGCCATTGAAAGGCAAAGATTAAGACCACTCCAATCAAGACTCCAGAGAAAAAATTGCTGGGCAACTTCTGCCGGCTAAAGAACTTGAGCCCACAAGCACTCATGCCCCAAATAAAGAGAGCCATCCAGATAACATCTAGGATGATATAGGTTAGGGGATAAGAATTTAACAAGAGCAGGACATCCATAGCCGAGTCAACATTTTGCTCGGGGCTTAGGAAGAATAGGGTTAGGCCCTGGATAATAGTTTCACCAACAAAATAAGCGATAACACTAAAGATAACCAACCATTTGCGGGACTTTCCTGGGTAGGGGTCTTGATACCAGGTCTCATTCATCATAACCATCCTTTACTTAGGCTCGAGGCCGTTTTTTGATTGTTTTTTTCTACATGATTATTTTATCAAGGTCTAAGAGGCTTGGCTATCTGGGACCCTTGTAACCAAACTTATTTGTCTTTATTCAATAAAGCACCTATAATAAGTTTATCTTAACATAAGATAACAAATTACCAAGGAGGAAAAAATATGAGTCAATTGTTAGATACACTCTATGAAAAACTAGAGGAAAAGAATGACCGTATGATTGAAATTCGTCGTGAACTTCACGAACATGCGGAAAAATCTTTTGAAGAGGAATGGACTTCAGATTATATTGCTGACTTCTATAAAGATCTAGATTGTCAGGTTGAACGTAATGTCGGTAATGGTTATGGAATCGTGGTAACAATTGATTCAGGCAAGGAAGGCAAGACCGTAGCCCTACGCGCCGACTTCGACGCCCTACCTATTAAAGAAGATACTGGCCTTGACTTCGCTTCAAAAACCGATGCCATGCATGCCTGCGGACATGACGGTCATACGGCTTACTTATTGATCCTCGCTGAGACCTTTATCGAATTAAAAGACCTCTGGCAAGGAAAGATTGTCATCCTCCACCAAAACGCTGAAGAAGAAGGCCCTGGTGGTGCGAAATCCATGGTGGAAGCTGGCTGTTTAGATGGGGTAGATAATGTCTTCGGTATGCACGTGATGAGTAACATGCCTGTAGGTGGTATCTACTATAAAGAAGGTAATGCCCAAACTGGTCGCGATAACTTCTTCCTTACCATTAAAGGGGAAGGTGGACACGCTTCCTCACCACACACTTCTAACGACGCCATCGTTGCCGGTGCTTATTTCGTTACCCAAGTACAAAGTATCGTCTCCCGCCGTCTCAATCCATTTGACGTGGGGTCCATCACCATCGGTAACTTCGACGCTGCCGGTGCTGCTAACGCCATCAATGGCCAAGTCAAAATCTCTGGCGACGTCCGTTCCATGTCACCGGAAGTCGGCGAAACCATTGAAAAAGAAATCAAGGCTAAAGTGAAAGGCTTAGAAGCCAGCTTTGGTGTCACTGTCGAACTGGAATACCTCAAAGGCTACCCAGTCCTCTACAATGACCCTGAAGTGACTGAATTTGCTGTGAAAGCCCTAGAAGATAACAAGTATCCTGAATTGAAGAAAGTGGAAGCTACCCAACCACAACCACCTTCCGAAGACTTCGCCTTCTATGCGAAAGAGGTCCCAAGTGCCTTCTTATGGGTTGGCTGTGCAAGTGATGACCAAGATGCTCATCCCACTTACCCTCACCATCATCCAAAATTCTTCATGGATGAAGGCGCCCTTATCGTTGCTGCTAAAGGGATGGCTACCATCGTTTCCAGCTATATCGAAAACGACGGCATAAAAGCTTAAGCTTAATCAATCCATAATAAAAAGGTCAGCCGAGATCCTGAGCGGTCTTAGCTGGCCTTTTTTGTGTTTGAATCATTTACTTAAATTTCATCCGGCGGTTACGGCGAATAAATTTAGGTAGGTGCTGGTTGAAAATGATGGATACCAAAGTATCGGTGGTAAAAACGGCTAGGGCAATGGCCAGAGCGATAAAGAGGGTGGTCGATAATTCCGACAGCCCCCGGGACATGTCTCCTTGGAAGAGGAAGAAGGCGGTCCGGTACATGCCTCCCCCAGGCACCAAGGTAAAGAAGCCCGGGATAAAGAAAACCGTCACCGGTTCATGGAAGAGTCGGGCGAACCAGTGGGACATCCCAGCAATCAAGAGGCCGGCAATATAGGTGGCTAAAACCGTCCCTATATTGAAGAAGTCCAGGCACAATAGGTACAAGGCCCAGCCGGCAGTATCAATAATTGATGTTTTTAAAATCATCTTACGGGGCTCTTCGACAGAAATGGAGCAAGAAATACCGACAAAATAAGCAGCAATCAGTTGGATAAGATAGTTAGACATGTGATAACCCCCCTAAAATCGCTAAGCCGACCACGGAACCAATGGCAATCATCAAGGCTTCAAAGAAGGCCTCCATGGCCCGTGCCGACCCCGCAATATAATCTTCCCGGAAAATATCCCGCAAGGAGTTAGTAATCGCCGTCCCCGGTACCATGGGCATAAGGGTAGCCACAATAACGGTGGCCACATTCATTTCTGGGAAGAGATGGAAGAGCATTAAATAAGCCGCCAAAGTAACTACCAAGGACTGGATCACATTGGAGAGAGCATGGTTGATGTAATACTTATCAGTCAGGATGGTCATCATGGAGAGGATCACTCCATTTATTCCGGAAGCGATAAATTCTTCCAGCCCACCTTCAAATAAAATCGAAAAACTCAAAGCTAAGCCAATAATCCCCAAGGAAGATACCCAGGTTGAATATTGATTGGAGGCCTGGCGGATGATCGTGAGCTCTTGGTAGGCTTCATCCATGCTGATCTTGCCACCAAGCAAGGCCCGGGAAACGGTATTCACCTTGGAGATCTTATTGAGGTTGTTGGATCGGGAGGTAATCCGCTTGATCCCAGCAAACCCCCCACTGGCATAATTAGGATCATCTAGAATGGCATAAATACTGGTAGAGAATGAGACCGCAACGGCATAGGAGGCCTTGGAATAGGTTAAAATCCGGTTCATGGTATCCTCCACCCGGTAAGACTCCGCATTACTTTCACACATGATCTGCCCGGCTAAGAGAGCAGTTTCTAGAATCTTCTTTTGCATCGTTGGTGTTTGCTTAGTGGTTCTTTCTTGCAATTGAGCACCCCTTTTCTAACTTTTCCCATCGATTGTAACATATCTAGGAAAAGATGGGATAAATTAGCCTCCCAAAAACTCCTCCCCTTGCATATCCGCCTCAAATTAAACAAGTCAAAAGAAAAAAGAGGTCATGACCGTAGCCACAACCCCTGTAATCATACTGATATTAAGCTTCTTTATTAAGACACTTTTTCTAATCTTAGGGAAGAATTTTTTACTGTAACAAGGTATGTTTAATTAATTGTTTTCATAATACTATGTAACGCCTAGTAGCGAGATACGGCCTTAATTGGCATTTGGATCACCTTAACCTTTCTGTTGAGAAATGATTGGGCTTAATTCCAAATCCTTCACTCCCTTCCTCGAACAAAGAAAAAACGAGCTCAATTAGATCAAGCTCGTTAACATCTCTTTATTCACTGGTGTTAAAAAAGGCAATAGCTCTCCTAGAAATCCAAGCACGCATTTGAAAGTATTATGCTTAAAAATCACCATGACCTTCACCTCTTCATCGGCTACACTTTGGAGAGTTACTGTAATTTCATTATAGCCAGACTCCCAAGATTTGTAAAAGGATAAGCTGACTAAATCAATTCATCCTCACCCGACCGCTTGCCATCAATGAGCACCTTGGCAATCCGCCAGCTATCGCGAAAAGGATGGTAGTGAGTGGTCCGGTCCTCTTCATAGACCGTTTCAATGGTCTCTTCTAAGTAGGGAAGTTCCCGCTTCGCCATCACGATCAACATATTCATTTCATACTCGAACTTCGACCCAGGTAAATCAATCAACCAAAGCAATTCTTTAGCATTGATCCCCCGTAAACCAGTTTGGGTATCGGTAATCCAGTAACCAAAGAGCCAGTCAAAGAGGCGGGTCGTGGTTTTATTACCTAAGCGGCTCAAAAAGGGCACCTGGTCTTGGTCAAAATCCCGCTTGCCCAAGACAAAGGAGACATCCGGGTGGTCTACTAGCGCTTTTCCAATGTTTAAGACATCTTTGACGGTATGTTGGCCATCCGCATCCGCAGTGACAAAGCCCTTATAGTCTTGACCATGTTTCAATTCAAAATCAAAAGCGGTCTTTAGGGCAGTCCCCTTGCCACGATTAATAAGATGGGTCAAAACGTCTACCCGGTCCCGTTCAGCGACTTGGTCGAAGATGGCTTGGCAGTCTTCCGGGCTTCCATCGTTAACGACCACTACTTGCGGGACGCCGGCTTGGAGCAATTGGTCGACATAGGGGACCAAGTCTTGGGTAGGTTTATAGGCTGGAATGATAACCGCAAATTCTTGCATACTTTAGACTCCTTATGGCAAAATTCTTAACTTCTATTATGGCACAGTTCCCCCTAAAAGTGAATTTTCAAAGCGGATCTTAAGGAAAATTCAGCATTTATTGCATTATTTTAGTTCTAAAGCTTATAATGCTAAGTGGAAAACAACGAAAGGATGCGATCCCATGAAAAAAACACAAAAACTGGCTGAAAAGCTGTTCTTTTCCTGTTTACTGACCATGTCTAGCGGGGGACAAACAGCTTATTCTTATCTCAACCATAAGGGGGTTTTTGCTGGTTTTCAAAGTGGTAACCTCATCCGCATGGCAGTCAACTTGGGACAGGGGCATTTTGCTGACCTACCACCCTATTTCGTCTCGATTATTTTCTTCATGATCGGCACTGTCCTGACCCGCATCCTTCATTTTCATTATGATGATCCCTCTCACGAAATTAGACGCAATGCCCTGGTCTTGATTATTTCCTTTTTAGCCATGGCTGTTGTGGCCTGGATTAGTCAAACTGGTCACCACCTGCTCGCTACGGCTTTCCTGACCATTTCGACCGCCGCCCAATTTGAGGAATTTCGCTCGCTGGAAGGAACTAACTATACCCCGACCATGATGTCGGGAAATTTCAAACGCCTCACCGAAAATCTCTTCGACTACTTTCTCTATCCCAACGCCACCGTCAAGGCCAGCGCCAAAAGTAATATTTTTTATTTTATCGCTATTATTCTCTCCTACTTTACCGGCGTCTTAGCCATCAGTCTAGGCCAAAACTGGCTGGGCATCTGGACCATATTCATTCCTATGACACTCACCGCCCTAGGCATCTGCATCCTCTTCCTCCAGGCCTACACCAACCATAGCCAGGCCTAAGCAGTTTTATAGAAGAAAAGCGATTCACTTAGGAGCTTAAGTCCCCACTTGCTTGCGGTCCAGCGGGGCCTTGACTCTCACCAGTCAGGTAATCAATGGAAATCCCAGGTTGGCGGTTAGGGATAAAGATATGGAACTGGACTTGGCCCTGGTCTTCAATGGAATAGCCTTCCATATAAACCCCAGAAGCCAATTGATTAAATTGGTTAAAGACTGGCGTCACCCGGTATCTGACATGGTTTTTTGTCTCTTCAAGATAGGCCGCCACATAGTTTTCAATTGGCAGCATGCCTTCAGTATTAAACCAGCGCGTTCCCGTCATCAAATTCTTGGAATTGGCGTTCTCACCCGTTAGCTGATAGCCGATCAAATGGCAGCGGTTATAGAGCCAGCCGCCTGGAATATTGACGTAGGACCTTTGCCGCCAACCAGTAGGCGTCACACTGGTCAAGGGCTCGCGGGCATCATCGGGCATGAGTTCCACCCCCAAAAGGCCCCAAGCCCCAGTCACCCGCTGCAAGAAATCTAAGTCCCCGTAGTTGGCATAGGCAGTGGTCAGTTCCAATTCACTAGTGGTGAAGAGGGGGACATTATTATTTATTACCAGAAAAGTCTGCCCCTCTGGCACTTGGGGGATGCTGTGATGAATTTCTTCGCGCAGGGCTTGGACTTCCTCATCACTGGGGCGGGCACTAGGATGAGCCTGACTTTCTTTGGGAAAGGGGCTTTCCGCTTGGCCAGACGCTTTATCTTCCTGACTTGACGAGGAGGTTTGAGACTGGCTCTCTTCCCCTCCCAAATCACCTGTCTGACTAGGCTCCAGGTAGAGGGCCAGAGCCACTAGGCCCAAGACAAAGAGACTAGAAATAATTTTTTGTTCTCTTTTTGAGATTTTTTTCTTGAATAAGTTTTTAGGTAGCACAAAGGCGGACAACACTAGTAAAACGACCACCAGAATGGCTAGCAACCAGGACATCTTATCACTCTCCCCTAAAAAGCATAAGCGATGATTACTTAAAAGGCAATTATTCTTCTTTTCGGGCGGAAACTGTCCCAGTCTATTACTTTCTGGTTACAAAAATGACTTGCTTGTCTCACAATACCAAGCCATGCTTTATAATAAGGAAAAACATTTGCAAAAAGTAACTTTTAGGGAGGATTACAATGAAGAGAGCCTTAATTAACGTCGACTATACTAATGATTTTGTGGCGAGTGATGGTAGCCTGACTTGCGGAGAACCCGCCCAAGCCATTGAAGGGGCGATAAGTCAGCTCAGTGAAGAATTTATCCAAGCGGGAGACTTCCTCGTCTTTGCCATTGATGCCCACCATAAGGGCGACCCCTACCATCCAGAAACCAAGCTCTTCCCACCCCATAATATCGTGGGTAGCCACGGTCAAGACCTCTATGGGCAATTAGCTCAGGTCTATGACGACAACAAGGAAAATAGCCAGGTTTACTACATGCCAAAAACCCGCTATTCCGCCTTTGCGGGAACCGATTTATTGATCAAATTACGGGAACGCCATATTGAAGAGTTGCATATTGTGGGAGTCTGCACCGATATCTGTGTCCTCCATACCGCCATTGATGCTTATAATTTAGGCTTCAAGATCGTTATCCATAAGGACTGCGTGGCCAGCTTCAACCCTCAAGGACATGAATGGGCCCTCAACCATTTCAAAACTTGCTTGAATGCTGAAGTGATTTAAAGCCTTGAAAAATAAAAAAACTGAGCGTTTTCCTCACATGAAAAAGGAAAAGTGCTCAGTTTTTTGTTTTGATTTAACTTTAGAGTGAGAACTATGCGAGAGCCGCTAGCAAGGGGGAAAGAATTCCCGCCAAGACTACCGAAGCAATCGAAACGGTGACGAAACCAGCAACCAGCATTTGGGGTTGGATCCGTTCTAATATAATTTGGCGTTCCTCATGCTTATCTGACAAGGCATTAGCCACTTCTACGGGACACATATAAGTCCCAGGGAAGCCAAAGAGAGCTGAAATTCCAATACCCATGGCTAGCCAGGTGGAAATATTTAGCAATTTCCCCGCTAAACTAGCAAACAATACAATTCCAATCGTCCCTAGGGCTAAGGTGATTAGGATAACCGGGAGCAAGCTAACCAAGACATCGGCGGTGGCATTGGCTAGGCCACTAATCAC